>PBTV01000036.1 GCA_002729215.1 Rubrivirga sp. | reverse complement strand
TGGCTGCCTTCTTTGCGGTGCGCTTTGCTGGGCGCTTCTTGGCTGCCTTCTTTGCGGTGCGCTTTGCTGGGCGCTTCTTGGCTGCCTTCTTGGCCGTGCGCTTGGTTGCCTTCTTGGCCGTGCGCTTGGTTGCCTTCTTGGCTGCTTTGCGAGGCGCCGCTTTCTTCTTTGACGCCTTGCGCGCAGTCTTCTTTGCGACCGCCACGTTGCCTCCCGTGTCGTTGGCTCTGCACTTATTGCAGAGTCCACTAGTGAAACACTGACAGAGGTAGGGGGCAAACGCAAAGACTTACGGGTTGTTTCGCGTCGTCGTGTCGCGTTGTCAAGCACACAATTCTTTATGCGCGAACGTGTCTTTGTGCGCTGACGCGTTACTGATGGTGTGCATGTGACGTTGTTCTGGCACTATTCATCCTCATGACGACCACATCAGGAACACGTGATCCACGAGAACTACCGAACATCGACGCTATGAACGTCAGCGTTCTCGGTGGCACAGGTGAACAAGGACGCGGCCTTGCGCAACGTCTCGCGCGGGCCGGGCAGTCGGTGATGATCGGTTCTCGATCAGCAGATCGTGCACAGTCGATCGCAGCGGAGATCGGCTCAGGGGTTGCTGGTGGCAGCAACGAAGACGCGGCACGGTTTGGCGACATCGTCATCGTGGCGGTGCCGTGGGATGGCCACCGAGAACTCCTCGAATCGCTTGCCGCCGATCTCGCAGGCAAGATCGTTGTGGATTGCGTCAACCCGCTGGGCTTCGACAAGCAGGGGGCGTTCGCGCTATCCGTCGAAGAAGGATCCGCCGCGCAACAGGCGGCATCGGTTCTGCCGGACTCCTCCGTTGTTGCCACCTTCCATCACATCTCCGCAGTCCTGTTGCTTGACGACAGCGTGAGCTCGATCGAAACGGACGTTCTTGTTCTCGGTGACGACCGCGACGCAACGGACGCTGTGCAGGCCCTTGCAGGTCGTATCGGTGGAATACGCGGCATCTACGGCGGGCGTCTGCGCAACGCCGGTCAGGTCGAGGCGTTCACCGCGAACCTGATCTCGATGAATCGCCGCTACAAAGTGCACGCCGGAGTACGAGTCACCGACGTCTAGACGGTTGGTAGTCAGCCGAATCCCAGCGGACAGCTAGCCCGATGGTCAGGCGTACGTGTGTTCCTCAGCCGGGTAGCTGCGTGTCTCGACGTCGTGCACCCATGACGACACAGCTCCTGCCATGACCTCTCTCAGGTTCGCGTAGCGGCGAACAAAACGCGGCGCAGGATCCGGGGTGAGACCGAGGAGGTCCTGCCACACGATCACCTGCGCATCCGTGGCCGCCCCGGCCCCGATACCGATGGTGGGAATACTCAAGACCTCGGTCACTGAGGCCGCGAGGTCCGCCGGGACCACTTCGAGAACAACCGCCGCCGCACCGGCTGACTCCAATGCCTTCGCGTCCTGGAGCAATCGTTGGCCGCTCTCGCCCCGACCTTGCACCCGGTAACCCCCGAGGAGATTCACCGACTGGGGGGTGAGTCCGAGGTGACCGATGACCGGAACCCCGGCCCCTGCGAGTGCTTCGATCTGGGGCAGAACGCTGTGGCCACCCTCCAACTTTACCGCGTGCGCGCCAGCCTCCTTCATGAAGCGAGCCGAGGTTGCCAGGGCTTGCGCCGGGCCCTCTTGGTAGGAGCCGAACGGTAGATCGGCGACGACGAGAGCCTGCTCGGTGCCGCGAACCACAGCGGACACCAACGGGAGCATCTCGTCGACCGTGATCGGAATGGTCGAGTCGTGGCCGTGAACCACCATCGCGGCTGAGTCGCCGACCAACAACGTAGGGACACCAGCCTGCTCGATGACACCCGCGGTGAGCGCGTCGTACGCGGTGACCATGGTCCAAGGCTGACCCTTATCGGTGCGCACCTGAAGGTCGCGCATCGTCACGCGCCGAACAGAAGAATGACGAGACATGGTGAATCTCCCATCTCGAGGCTCCCGTGTGGAGTCCCCGGACGAGAAGAGCATGCCACGTATCGACAACCTGACCCAAACGACCCGCGAGTAGCATGTGGCTTTCATTCGTGGATCCCCTGCGGCGGAGCCCACCGGGCCCGTTCGGAGGATGCATGCAGCCCGCGTCCGAAGACGCCGATCGCTGGATGGTCTCAGGCGAGGGACACCCCCGGCGTTGGGCGATCCTCAGCGTTCTCATCGTCAGCCTGCTCGTCGTCGTTCTCGACAACACGATTCTGAACATCGCGCTGCCAACCATCCAGAGCGAACTGGAAGCGACCCAGGGCGAGCTGGTGTGGGCGGTGGATTCCTACATCCTGGTGTTTGCAGCTCTGCTGTTCACCTGGGGAGTGCTCGGCGATCGGTATGGACGCAAGCGCATCCTCGTCGTGGGTTTGATCGTGTTCGGTCTGTCCTCCGCAGCCTGCGCCTTCGCCTCGACGCCGCAGATGTTGATCGGGTTTCGAGCGGTGATGGGCATCGGCGGCGCTGCTGTGTTGCCGACAACGCTGGCGATCATCACGGTCGTCTTTCCCCCTCACGAGCGAGGACGAGCGATCGGCACCTGGGCGGGCGCCGTGGGAGCGGCCGTGGCCCTCGGGCCTGTTCTGGGTGGAGCATTGCTGCAGAACCCCCAATGGTTCGCGCCACTGACCGGAAACGCATGGGGATCGGTCTTCTTGATCAACGTGCCGATCGTGACCGTCGGACTGTTCGCTATCTGGAGGGTTGTTCCGGAAACGCGGAACCCCGACGGGCGAAAGTTGGACGTGCTCGGGCTCGTGCTGTCGATCGTCGGGCTGGTCCTGTTGGTGTACGGAATCATCCACGCATCCGAAACCCGCACGTGGATCGATGCGATGGTTCTCGGTCCGATGGTCGCGGGCATCGCCGTCATCGCGCTGTTCCTGTATCTGGAGTATCGAAGCGACCATCCGAGTTTCGATGTGAGCTTGTTCCGCAACCGTGGGTACGCCATCAGTATCGCGGCCGTGTCGCTGGCCTTCTTCGCCCTCACGGGCATCACCTTCACGCTCCCGTTCTACCTGCAGATTCTGCGCGGATTCGACACCCTGACAGCGGGACTGTGCTTCATCCCCTTCGCCGTCGGACAACTCCTTGCCGCACCCCGAAGTGCGACGACGGTCGCACGATTCGGCTATCGAGCGGTGATGACCAGTGGCCTCGTGATCGTTGCTTTCGCTCTGACCGCGCTGGTCTTCGTTCAGATCGACACGCCCTTGTGGCTGCTCCTGGGGGGCTTCTTCCTCTTCGGGCTTGGCATCGGCCTGGTCATCGCTCCGGCCTCCACGGTGATGCAAAACGTTCTGCCATTGGCCCGGGCCGGGGCGGGCTCGGCTGTGCAGAACACGGTGCGGCAAGTCGGTGGCGCTCTGGGGGTAGCGATCGTGGGCACCGTGCTCGCTACCCAGTACGCGGCGAACCTGGCGGCGAGCAATACCGAACTATCCGACGACGCCTCTCAGGCGCTGCCTGAGGGAGCGTTCGCCGCAGCGAGCGAGTCCATCGTGGCGACCCAGCAGGTGCTGACCTCGGCGGCCGAGTCCGGTGTCCCCGAGGCGGTCATCGACTCGTTGACAGCCATTGCCTATGCCGACTTCCTCGCTGCTAGCCACGTGACCTCGATCATCTCGGCGTCCGTCGTCGTCATCGCCGCACTCATCGTCGGCTTCGGCCTACCCCACATACCTGTCCCGACTAAGAGCGAACCCCCGGCAGACAAGCCGCGCGAGTCAGAGGCCTAGGAGTCCAACTCGGGGCGTTCGCGCCACCGATTGGTGATCGGTAGTCGACGGTCGCGCCCGAAGGCACGAACCCCGATCTTGGTTCCCGGGGGGTATTGGCGCCTTTTGTACTCAGCGCCATCCGTCAGGCGCACGATGCGCTCGACCAGCGCAGCGTCAAAGCCGGCGGCCACGAGTTCCGACGCGCCTGTGTCCTCGCCGACGTACGCCTCGAGCACGCTGTCGAGATCCTGGTAGTCGGGAAGCGAGTCGGAGTCCTTCTGGTCCGGGCTGAGCTCCGCGGATGGTTCCTTGGTGATCGATCGTGGCGGAATCGGCCCGCTGGACCCAGCGGACTCAGCCTGCTCGTTGCGCCACCGCGCCAACTCCCACACCAGCGTCTTCGGAACGTCCTTAATGGGTGCGAAGCCACCGACCGCGTCGCCGTAGATGGTGGAGTAGCCGACGGACAGCTCGCTCTTGTTACCGGTCGCCAACACCAAGTGCCCCTCGGCGTTGGACAGGCTCATTAACACCATGCCCCGAATGCGGGCCTGCAGGTTCTCCTCGGCGAGCCCGGTGAGGTGCAAGCTCGGCTGGAAGGCGTCGAACATCGGGCCGATAGGCACGTCGCGCAGCGTCAGACTAGTTCGTTCCGCCAGGTCGTACGCGTCCTGCACCGAGTGGGACGAGGAATAGCGACTCGGCATCGCGACCCCGAACACTCGATCAGCACCCAGAGCATCGACCGCGAGTGCGGCGACGAACGCCGAGTCGATCCCACCACTGAGTCCGAGCAGGACACTTGTGAAACCGTTCTTGTTCACATAGTCGGCCAGTCCCAGGCGCAGCGCGGCGTACAACTCAGCGGAATCATCGAATCGCGAGGTGTGGGCGGGAGTCAGTGGCGCACGCTCGCGTGTCGACGTGCTCGACGCAGGAATCGACACGTGTACGTCATCACGCGACGACGGTGTGACGCGTGTTGCCGTGAGGTCAGCGAAGACGATCTGGGAATCGAACTGAGACGCTCGCTGCAGAAGCTGCCCCGCAGCATCTACGACGAGCGAGTCACCGTCGAAGACGAGTTCGTCCTGCCCTCCGGTCATGTTGGTGTAGGCGACGGCCGATCCACTGGCCTGGGCCTGCTCGACGCACAGTTCTAGCCGTCGATCGTCCTTCATCCGCTCGTAGGGGGATGCGTTCAACACCGCCAACAAGTCTGCATCGAACTCCCGGGCCCATTGGACCGGGCCTCCCTGCCTCCACAAGTCCTCGCAGATGCCGACGCACACACGGTGGCCGTGCATCTCGAACACCAAGGGTTCCTCGCCGGGCACGAAATACCGAGCCTCGTCAAAGACGCCGTAATTGGGCAGGAAGTGTTTGTCGTATCGGGCCAGAACGGCGCCACGATGAACGAGTGCGGCGCTATTCACCGGACCCCCACGGGGTCGCCCGACCGTATCGGCATGGTCATCGTCATCGCTGTGGTCGAGGTAGCCGATCAGGCAGGTGAGGTCCCCGAACCCATCGTCGGCAATGTCGCGGGCGAGGGCGCTCATCGCGAGCCGGGATGCCTGCTGGAAGGACGGGCGTAGTAACAGATCCTCGACGGGATATCCGGTGAGCACCATCTCGGGAAAAATCAGCAGATCCGCCTGTCCTGCGGCAGCGTCGGCGGCCGCCTGGCGAATCAGGCGGGCATTGCCTTCCAAGTCGCCCACGGTCGGATTCACCTGGCCTAGGGCGATGCGCAGGACGTTCACCTATGGAGAGTACCTACCCCAGGGAGTCTGTTACGCGGCTGTAACACGACACGGCGCACTATGGTCTCGTGGAAAAGCAAGCAGAGTTCGTGCTGCGCACGATCGAAGAGCGCGACATCCGATTTGTTCGACTGTGGTTCACCGATGTTCTCGGAACCTTGAAGTCAGTGTCGATCGCACCCGCGGAACTCGAGGGCGCATTCGAAGAGGGCATCGGCTTCGACGGATCCGCGATCCAGGGCTTCGCCCGGGTGCACGAGTCCGACATGCTCGCCAAACCCGACCCGAGCACATTTGCGATCCTGCCGTGGCGCAGTGAGGGGCCGGGAGTGGCTCGACTGTTCTGCGACATCTTGATGCCGGACGGCTCACCCTCGTACGCCGATCCTCGTTACGTTCTCAAGCGGACGTTGACGAAAGCCGCAGATCAAGGTTTCAGCTTCTACACCCATCCCGAGGTTGAGTTCTACCTGTTCAAGGAACGCCCGAGCCCGGGAACTGTCCCCGAACCGATCGACCAATACGGCTACTTCGACAACGCTCCGCACGGCGTCGCCCACGACTTCCGTCGACAGGCGATCACCACCTTGGAAGCGATGGGGATCTCGGTCGAGTTCAGTCATCACGAAGGCGGACCTGGGCAACAAGAGATCGACCTGCGGTACGCGGACGCCCTGACCACCGCCGACAACCTCATGACTTTCCGGCTCGTTGTTCAAGAAGTCGCGATGGAGCAGGGGCTGTTCGCCACGTTCATGCCGAAGCCCTTCCGCGACGAACCCGGCAGCGGCATGCACACGCACCTGTCCTTGTTCGAGGGTGATCGCAACGCGTTCCACGAGGCCGGAGCTGATTTCCAACTCTCGAAAGTCGCGCGTTCCTTCATCGCCGGACTGCTCACGCACGCTCCGGAGATCACCGCGGTCACCAACCAGTGGGTGAACTCCTATAAGCGGCTCGCCGGTGGGGGAGAAGCACCCGCGTGGATCTGCTGGGGTCACAACAACCGCTCCGCGCTGATTCGGGTGCCGATGTACAAACCATCGAAGGGCAACAGCACGCGAGTCGAATACCGAGCGATGGACAGCGGGGTGAATCCGTATCTGGCGTACTCGGTCCTGCTGGCCGCCGGGCTTAAGGGAATCGACGAGGGTTACGAGTTGCCGCCCGGCTCGGAGGACGACGTGTGGGGCCTGACTTCCGCGGAAAGGCGCGCACTGGGCATGGATCCGCTCCCGGGATCGCTGAATCAGGCCATCACGACGATGGAGAAATCCGAATTGATCGCCGAAACCCTCGGTGAGCACGTCTTCGACTTCTTCCTGCGTAACAAGCGCGCGGAGTGGGAGGAGTACCGCAAGCAAGTGACGTCCTGGGAATTGGACCGCTACCTGCCGAAGCTCTAGGGCAACTTGGACACTTAGGGTCGGGCTTCATGAGCTATCGTCACTCATCGGCTGCAGGCGGTCTCGCACGTGGCGGTTTCGTCGAGCCGGAGAAGGCTCGAGCACTGCTGGACTCGTTGCGGACACTCCAACCCTTCGACGACGACGAGGTACTCACAGGCGTCGCCGACCAATTCGGCTCCGCGGCCGACCCCGATCTGGCCCTTCGTCAGCTCCTGCGCATCGTCGAAGGATGCGAAGGCCGCCTCCGGGCTGGTCTCGGCGCTGATGAGGCTTTTCGCGGTCGCGTGATCGACGTGTTGGGTGCATCGGAGGCGTTGGGTGACTTCCTGGTGCGCGATTACGCGAGCCTGGACTTGCTCGCGGATGCGGACCGATTGGCGCAACCCCCATCCCCAGTGGAAGCCCGAGCCTCGTTGCTGAGAGCCGTCGGTGCGATACCGCAGTCGCAAGAACCCGTCGCCGAGGCGCCCGCTGAGGGTGGATCGGTGGCCGATGCGCTGCGGGTCGCGTACCGGCGGTGGCTATTGGGCATTGCTGTTCGGGACCTAAGCGGCTTGGCCGGAATGGAGTCCGTGGCGGCGTGGCTGAGTGATCTCGCCGATGCGACGTTAGAAGCGGCTCTGGCCATCGCCCGCCACGAGGTCGGCAAATCGGCTTTTACGTGCCGGCTCGCCGTCATCGGTATGGGCAAGTGCGGCGGGCGGGAACTGAACTACATCAGCGATGTCGATGTCATCTTCGTCGCCGAAGCAGCAGGCGGCTGTGACGAATCCGATGCCCTTCGCGCAGCATCGCTCCTCGCGGCAGGGTTGATGCGGGCCTGCTCAGAGGTGACCGCGGAGGGATCGATCTGGGAAGTCGATGCCGCCTTGCGTCCGGAAGGAAAGCAAGGTGCGCTGGTCCGCACCCTCCCGTCGCACCTTGGCTACTACGAACGCTGGGCCAGCACCTGGGAATTCCAAGCTCTGTTGAAGGCGCGATTCTGCGCGGGTGACGTGGACCTCGGCACCCGATACATGGACGCGATATCTCCGCTGGTGTGGAAAGCGGCCGATCGCCCCGATTTCGTTGCGGATGTGCAAGCCATGCGTAAGAGGGTGGAGGATCACATCCCAGCCGACATCGCCGGACGGGAGATCAAGCTAGGCCCCGGCGGTCTTCGCGACGTCGAATTCTCGGTCCAGTTGCTGCAACTCGTGCATGGACGCAGTGACGTGATGCTGCGCAGCGCCACGACCCTCGTCGCTTTAGAGGCTCTCGCCACGTGGGGGTACGTCGGCAGGGGGGATGCGTCAGCACTCGCTGATGCCTATCGATTCCTGCGCACACTCGAGCACCGCTTGCAACTGCGTCGATTGCGGCGAACACATACGCTGCCCGAAGACGACGCGGAGCTACGGGTTCTCGCGCGCTCCATCGGGTTGCGAAGCGAACCGGTCCGCGAACTCATCGACCAATGGAAATCACACCAGCGTCAAGTTCGTCGCCTACACGAGAAACTCTTCTACCGGCCGTTGCTGGCCTCCGTTGCGCGCCTGGAAGCCGGGGAAGCACGACTGTCCCTCCAGGCAGCTCAGGAGCGTCTCGAGGCCCTCGGATACTCCGACCCGGCCGGGGCGATTCGCCACCTGCAGGCGCTGACCAGCGGGGTGTCGCGACGGGCAGCCATTCAACGAACACTGCTACCGGTCATGCTGGGCTGGTTTGCGGACGGCCCCGACCCCGATGCGGGGCTGCTGGGCTTTAGGCAAGTAAGCGACGCACTCGGCGCCACACCGTGGTACCTGCGGCTGCTACGCGACGAGTCCGCTGCGGCCGAACGTCTCGCGTTCATGATGTCGGCGAGTCGATACGCAACCGACCTGCTCTTGCAGGCACCAGAGTCGGTGCGGATGCTCGCCGACGATGAGGAACTTTGGCCGCGAAGCGAAGCCTCGCTCGCCACCGAGGCGGCGGCGCTCGTACAACGGCAAGAGGCGCCGATCACCGCGGTGGCCGCCATTCGCAGCCTGCGTCGTCGAGAGCTTTTCCGCATTGCCGTTGCCGACTTGACAGACAGCATCGATGTCCGTGAGGTCGGGGATGCACTGTCGGCCATCGCCCGCGTCACCGTGGACAGCGCGCTGACCGTGGCGACACGATCCGTTGTGGGTGATGGGCAGCAACTCACCGATGTCTGCGTGATCGCCATGGGGCGCTTCGGTGGTTGCGAACTCGGCTTCAGCAGCGACCTAGATGTGATGTTCGTCCACAAACCCCGGCAAGAAGCGGACGAAACCGACGCAGGACGGCAAGCCACCTTGATCGCGGAAGAACTGCGATCCCTTCTGATGTCCGCCTCGAGCGACCCTCCCCTAGACCTCGATGCGGACCTACGGCCGGAAGGTAAAGCGGGACCGCTCGTGCGCTCACTGGCGTCCTATGCGGCCTACTACGAGCGGTGGTCGTCACCGTGGGAGGCGCAAGCGCTGCTGCGCGCGTTGCCCATCGCCGGACCGCAGGAACTCAGGCAGGCATTCACTGAACTCATCGATCCACTGCGTTGGCCGGCGGACGGACTCGATCTCGGGGCCGTGCGCGAGGCCCGACGGCTCAAGGCCCGCATGGAGGCGGAGCGATTGCCGCGGGGCGCCGACCCGACCGTTCACACCAAGCTCGGTCGCGGTGGCCTGTCCGATGTCGAATGGACGGTGCAGTTACTGCAGATGGAGAACTCAGGGCAACATCCCACGTTGCGGACAACGGGCACCCTCGATGGGCTGCAGGCTTGCGTAGACGCAGGGCTGCTGAACGGCGCGGATGCCCGAACGCTTCGGGAAGCGTGGCTACTTGCGACAGCGATCCGAAACGCGATCATGCTGGTGAAGGCGCGACCGAGTGACTCATTGCCGAGTGACATGACTGAACTCTCGGCCCTCGCGGCTGTTCTTCGTCACCACGGAAGCGATGGAAGTCAACTCAAGGACGAGTACCTACGAACGACGCGACGGGCACGCTCGGTCACCGAGCGAGTCTTCTACGGCGGGCAGTAGGCGAACACGACAGAAGCCCCGGACGAATCCGGGGCTTCTGCGTTTCCCAGGCGCGCGAGGCGAATCGACGCGGAGGGAGTCGATTGAGATCAGATGTCGTAGTACATCTCGAACTCGTGCGGGTGCGGACGCAGACGGATCGGGTCCACCTCGTTGGTCCGCTTGTAGTCGATCCATGTCTCGATGAGATCTGCGGGGAACACTCCACCGGCCTGCAGGAACTCGTTGTCCTCCTCGAGAGCATCGAGAGATCCCGTGAGGGAGTCCGGAACGGTCGGGATGTTGGCCAACTCGTCCGGCGGCAACTCGTACAGGTCCTTATCCACCGGAGCGATCGGCTCGATCTTGTTCTTAATGCCATCGAGACCGGCCATAACCAGGGCGGAGAAGGCGAGGTAGGGGTTACTGGAGGGGTCCGGCACACGGAACTCCACGCGCTTGGCCTTCGGCGAGTTACCCGTGACCGGAATACGTACCGCCGCGGAGCGGTTGCGTGCGGAGTAGACGAGGTTGACGGGAGCTTCGAAGCCCGGCACGAGTCGGTGGTAGCTGTTGACCGTTGGGTTGGTGAACGCGAGTACCGAGGGTGCGTGGGCCAGGAGACCGCCGATGTACCAGCGGGCGGTGTCGGACAAGCCGCCGTAGCCCATCTCGTCGTAGAACAGCGGCTCGCCGCCCTTCCACAGTGATTGGTGGCAGTGCATACCGGAGCCGTTGTCGTTGAATAGTGGCTTCGGCATGAATGTGGCGGTCTTGCCGTTCGCCCAGGCGACATTCTTGACGATGTACTTGAAGAGCATGACGTCGTCGGCTGCGTGCAGTAGCGAGTTGAACTGGTAGTTGATCTCGCCCTGGCCGGCGGTGCCGACCTCGTGGTGAGAGCGCTCGACCTGCAGTCCCACCTGTAGCAGCGTCGAGACCATCTGGTCGCGAAGGTCGGCGTAGTGATCGACCGGGGGAACGGGGAAGTAGCCACCCTTGTAGCGAGTCTTGTACCCGCGGTTTCCGCCCTCTTCGACGCGACCGGTGTTCCAGGCGCCTTCGATGGAGTCAATGAAGTAGTAACCGGAATGCTGATTGGTCTCGAAGCGAACATCGTCGAAGACGTAGAACTCGGCCTCTGGGCCAAAGTACGCCGTGTCTGCGATGCCGGTGGAGGCGATGTACGCCTCAGCCTTCGCTGCGACGTTGCGTGGATCGCGACTGTACGGCTCGTTGGTGAAGGGATCGCGGATCGTGAAGTTCATGACCAGCGTCTTGGCCGAACGGAAGGGATCGAGATACGCCGTGGCTGGGTCCGGCATCAATTTCATGTCGGATTCGTGAATCGACTGGAAGCCGCGGATCGACGAGCCGTCGAACATCAAGCCGTCCTCGAAAGCAGCGGTTCCGAACGAACTCGCCGGGACGTTGAAGTGCTGCATGACTCCGGGCAGATCGACGAATCGCACGTCGATGAATTCCACCCCGTTGTCCTGGACGAACTTCAGAACCTCGTCAGCGTTGCTGAACATTTCTACCTCCTGCACTCGCGTGCATCGCCTCGCTCGGCGGCCCTGCACCGCCGGATTAAGTCATAAGTTAGGGACAGGGCGTGTCCGGACGGTGTCTCAACTGTTTCGGGAGTGTTAACCGTCCGGCCTCCTACGCTGGGGCCGTGGAGGAGCAGCGGGCGTGGTTCGGGCGACGTGTCGTCGCCTTCCTCGTCGACTGGTTTGCCAGCGTTCTGGTGGCTCTCCTGGCCTTCCCCCAATTCCCGTACGGCTCGAACGGCTCCATGCTCGCCACACTGGCGGTGTTTGTCGTGGAGATAACGGTCCTCACCTGGCTGACGGGGGCGTCCTTCGGGCAGCGGCTAGTGAGGCTGCGGGTGGTGTCCATCGACGGTGGGCGGGTGCCGCTGTGGCGGGTGCTCGTGCGGACCCTGTTGATCTGCCTGGTCATCCCGGCCGTGGTCTACGACGACGATGGACGGGGGGTGCACGACCGACTCGCGCACACCCGGGTCGTTCGGGTGGGGGTTAGCTAACGGCGCTCTGTCTAACGGCGCTGCCGTCGCACCTGGCGCGGACTGGTCGGCATCGGGCCCTTGGGGATGGGCATTGATTGTTGGGCGTTCCCGATCGCTTCCAGCCGACGACGGACCTCGGTCACTTCGCTTCCGCGCAGGTTCTTGGGCAGTTTGCCGAGGGTCTTTTGGATCTGCCGAAGCGCGATCTGGCCTTCTTCGTCTCCGATTTGGATCTCGTAGATCGGGATGTCGGGAACCCACCGAGCGGTCTTCTTGCGCTCACTGGTCAGCATGTGGCCAACCCGCGTCGGTGCACCTTCGGACACCAAGATCACCCCTGGCTTGCCGATCACTCGGGAGACCATGTCCTGGTTGCGGTTGACGGCGACCGCGGGTGTGACGGCCCACTTCCCGCGCAAGGATTCGATCACCGCGGCCGCTGCTCCGGGTTGGCCCTCGATGCGCGAGTACGCGGCGCGCATCGCGCGACGACTGAACCAGAACGTCCCGGCGAGCAGACCCATCGGGATGGCGATGAGCACGGCGGTCAACCAGTTGATGAAAACCGAGACCGGGACCGCGATCACGATGATCGTGGCGAGCACGATGCCGAGGATCTCGGCCCACAAGAACCTGTAGACCTTCTGGGTCATCGACCAGTTCTGGCCGATCGCTGCGAGGCTGGATTTGATCTTGCCCATGGGCAGGGAGTCTAGTCCGGCTCGTGCACGGTCACGGCGTCACCGGGTCGCACCATTCCGGGATGCTCGATCCAGCCGGTGACCCCACGAAGGCCCCACGCGGCCTTGGGGAAGGACTCGGGTCGAGAGCCGTACACGCGCTCGAGCATTCCGCCGGCGATGGTGCACGGAGCGTTGGGTCCACCCAGCATGATGACCGCGCCGGAGGGAAATACCAGGCGCGTCATTCGAGGCAGGGAAGTGAGTGCATCGATGCCCTCGGTGCAGATGTTGTCGGCGATGACCCCGGGGTCGATGCGGGGAATGCCCATCGCGATGGCTATCTGCGCGAGCTCTCCGGTGTCCACGATCGACACCTGCCGGTGGTTGCGAATGGAGGTTCCGCGGGTGAACATCGACGACTGTCGAGTATCAGAGGCCATTCGCTCACCGTGGTGGCGATCTCCGACGGGACCACCCCAATCCAGTTCCAGGACATCAACCGAGACCGGCTCGTCGACGTCGGAAGGCCACACGTGGGTAGCGACGACGCGGGCGCTCATGTGACGGTGATACGCGCCACCGCACCTGACTCACGGGCCGAGAGAGCCTGCTCGTACAACTTGCCAGCTCGGTAACTCGAGCGAACGAGCGGGCCGCTCATCACTCCGGAGAAGCCCAGTTCGGTGGCCACATCGGCAAGTTCGACGAACTCCTCCGGGTGCACCCAACGCTCGACCGGATGGTGACGGGGAGAGGGCCGCAGGTACTGGGTGATCGTGATGAGTTCGCAGCCGGCCTCGACCAGGTCGCCGAGTGCCTGCTCCACCTCGTCGCGGGTCTCGCCCATACCCAGGATGAGGTTGCTCTTGGCGACCAGTCCGACATTGCGCGCCTGGGTCAGGACATCCAGGCTGCGCTCGTACCGGAACGCGGGGCGAATCCTCTTGAAAATGCGCGGAACCGTTTCGACGTTGTGCGCGAGGACCTCCGGACGCGCGCCGAAGACTTCTCCAAGGAGGGCGGGGTTGGCGGAGAAGTCCGGAATCAGGAGTTCGACCTTCGTGTCAAGGCCGAGGCCGTGAATCTGTCGAACGGTCTCCGCATACAACCACGAACCCTCATCCTCGAGGTCGTCTCGGGCGACGCCGGTAACCGTCGCGTACCGCAACTCCATCTTCTCGACCGATTCCGCCACTCGACGCGGCTCGTCCACATCGAGGGGTTCAGGTTTGCCGGTGTCGATCTGACAGAAGTCGCAGCGCCGGGTGCACTGCTCTCCACCGATGAGGAACGTGGCTTCGCGGTCCTCCCAGCACTCGAAGATGTTCGGGCACCCGGCCTCCTGGCAGACGGTGTGCAGGCCTTCGTTACCGACGAGTTCCTTGATGCGCTGGTATTCCGGCCCCGTGCGCATGCGCGTCTTGATCCACGGCGGCTTGCGCTCGATGGGCGTCTCGGCGTTGCGCGCCTCGATTCGCAGAAGCTTGCGGCCGTCGGCGTTGGTTCCCGAATACACGGTCATGGCGTGACCCCCCGCAGGCTGCCGAGGCGATCGATGACGAAGGGCAGAACCTCCCGAACGCTCACCTCGCGGCCGAGCTCGCGCGAGAGGGACGTGACGGAAGCATCGGCGATGCCGCACGGGATGATCCGATCGAACGCCGTGAGATCGCAATCGCAGTTCAGTGCGAATCCATGCATGGTGACGCCTTTGGCCACACGGATGCCGATCGCTGCGATCTTGCGATCAGGTCCGTGCGCGTCGGCCCGAACCCAGACGCCGCTTCGCCCCTCCACCTGGGTGCCGGTGATGCCGAAATCCGCGCAGACGTCGATCAGCAAGGTCTCGATCCGGCGCACATAGGCGACAACGTCGATGGGATCGGGCAGTCGGAGGATCGGGTAGCCCACTAACTGTCCGGGTCCGTGCCAGGTGATCTTCCCGCCGCGGTCGACGTCGACCACCTCAGTGGCATCGAGGGGGCGTTCGGCGTCCTCTGTCCGGCGTCCGGCGGTGTAGACCGCCTGGTGCTCGAGGAGCAGGACTGTGTCGGGTCCACCGACGAGCACACGCTCATGCGTCGTCCGCTGCAGGTCCCACCCGTCCTGGTACGCGACCGCGTCGGGTCCGAAGCCGACGCGGTCGACGACAACGGTCGCCTCAGTCACGCTCATACGGCGATTCTACGGTCGTCGGGCCGCACGATGCCCAGTCGGCGAAATGCCGCGTCGGCGGCGTGGCGCCCACTGATCATGGCTCCTTGAATGCTGGCGGTGGTGCAGTGATCACCGGCGAGAATCACTGGTCCGTGCTCGCCGGAATCGGCGACGGTGAGCGGACCTCGCATGGACGGCAGCGCGCCGTGGATCGGGTAGCGGGCCACGAGTTCCCATCCGGAAGTGTCGGCGCCGTAGAGAAACTGCAGATGGCCTCGCACGGCTTGCTCGACCTCGGCGGAGTCGTCGACGCCGAGGCTGGAGGACGAGACCAGGATCTGGCCGTCGGGGGAGTAGCTCGGCACGGCGTATGTCAGCGGCACCGTGTTGATCACCGGCCCGGATCGTTTGTCGGGAACGGTGATCACACTTCGCCCGCGGGCGAGTGGCTCGGGCAACGCCGTCGTCGCGACCGCGTGATACCAGGTGGTGACGGAGTTGGTCGCCGTGTTTAGTTCGGTGGTCAGCCCCGCGTCCTCCAGCAGAGCCGAAGCATGCGTGGCGTCCGTTGCCACGATGACAACCGACGCCGTGATGGTGCCTGAGTCCGTCTCAACGCTCGCGGGCGTGAGTCGGCGAACTGGTGACTCACAGTGAACGGTCCCGTCGGGCAGCGCGTCGTGCAATTGATCGGGGATCGCCTGCATGCCCGGCTGCGGCAGTGATGGCGCTCCTTTCACGAAACTGGCGAGCACCACGTCCATGAAGCGACGCGACGTCATCAAGTGCGGTTCGAGAAACACACCGGTCAGGAAGGGGCGGATGACGTGGTCGATCATCGTCGCGTCGATGCCGGCCCGAGCGAGTGCTACCTGCGCCGGCTCGTCGGCCCGCTCGTCGAACTGGTGGCCGGACAACTTGGCGGCGACACGCGCGTACGCCGCGAACCGCGCCTTGCCGGTTAGGGTGCCCGCCGCGCGGGACAGGGCAGAGGTATGCCAATTGCCCGGTGATCGAGGGTCAGCGAGCCGCAGCACTGCGCGGCCGGTGGACGTGGACCGAACGATGTCCATTCCCCGGATCAGCGGATGCAGGTTTAGGGCTTGGTGATCGAGGACGCGAGCCGCTTCGGGATACGCCGGGTTGTACAGTTGGAAGCCACGATCCAGGGTGAAGCCATCGACGATGTCGCTGCGAACGCGCCCGCCCGCAGCATCGGCCGCTTCGAATACGTGAACGTCGACGCCGTGAATCGCCAGTTCCCGGGCCGCGGCCAAACCCGCGAGCCCGGCACCGACGACGACGGCGTCATGGTGCGTCATCGGCTAGGAGCCCTCGAGGGCGGTGCGTATCGCTGACTCGACGGTGGGGTCCTGGAAAGAGAAACCGGCCTCGGTTAGGACCGACGGCAGAACCCGGGCGGAGCCGAGCGCCTCGATCGAGAAGTCGCCGAGCAGCGCCTTGATGGCGAACGTTGGTATCGGCGGCAGCCAGGCGCGACCGATCTCCTGCTTCAAGGCCTCGGCTACCTCGGCGTTCGTGACCGGGGTGGGGCCGGTCAGGTTGACGGGCCCGCTGATGTCGTCGTTGTCAAGCAGGAATGTCAGGGCGTCGACCTCGTCACGCAGCGAGATCCACGACCAGTACTGAGTTCCCGGACCGAGACGGCCAGCGATGTTCAATCTGACGGACGGGATGAGCGGGCCGAACGCACCCCCGGAGCCACCCGACGTCCCGCCGACCGCGACTTTCAGAACCGACGCCAGGGGTCCCAGCGTGCTGTCGGGCGCGGTGACGACGAGTCCGGTGCGGGCGTGGACCACGCGGATGCCTGCATTGACTGCGGGTTCGGCGGCGGCTTCCCAGGCGCGCACTACGTCGGCGAGGAAGCCGGTCCCGGCGGGCGCTGACTCGTCGACGGCGTGATCGCCTGTGTCGCCGTACCACCCGATGGCCGATCCGGCGATCAACGCGCGGGGTGCGGGATCTAGTTCGGTCATCGCGCGCACGATGGTGTGGGTGCCGCTCACCCGCGAGTCCAGGATGAGTTTCTTGTAGTCATCGCTCCAGCGATGGTCGCCAACGCCGGCACCGGCGAGATGAATGACGGCTTCGACTCCGGCGAGGGCATCGAGATCAACGGTCCCGGCGTTGGGGTCCCACGACGCCTCATCGGGCGCGGTGGCAGGGCGTCGAACGAGGCGGAGGACGTCGTCTCCGCGGGCCCTCAGGCGAGGCACCAGAGCTGATCCAATGAGCCCCGACGCTCCGGTGATGGCGATTTTCATGACCTAAGCATGTCGCATAACGGCCCCGTGGGCTTGTCGGCGTGCGGCTTGTTCGGCCTAAGCGAAAACGGTGAAGGCCACAACGCCTACCGCCTGGACGACGAGGAGATTGACGACGTTGCTCGCCATCAGGTTGTGCACCACTTCGGAGTTTCCGTCGGTACCGGCTTTGCGGTGCGCGGCGAAGGAGGAGAAGAACGTCGTGAGCTCGGGCAGGCTCGTTGCAACCGCTGTCAGCACACCGAGGATGACGGCGGGAACCGCGAAAGCAACGCCGAGTTCGTACACCGAATCACCGAGGAGATCCCCGAGGAAGTACAGACCGACGAGCCCAGCGATCACGATGAAGACTTGCACCACGATGTGCGAGCGTCGTCCGCTCCACGGTTTCTGTGCACTCTCGGACTGCGACGGCCCCGATACTTCGCGTCGTGACCGCATGACGCGCAGATATGCAATGTACCCGGCGCCCAGTGCAATGCCGCTCCATAGCGCGCTGTCTTGGCCGGTGACGAGCAGCAGTACGGGCACGACGATGCTGCCGGCGACCACCGCCTGCTCGAACCGGAATCTCGAGCCGGTGATCCGGCGCAATTGACCGAACAGCACCGCAGCGACCGTGGCGAGCAGCGTGTTGATGATGTTGCTGCCGAGAATGTTCGTGGTGACGACGGTGAACAGTCCGGTGGAGGCGACGAAGACCGTGGCGACAAGTTCGGGTGCGCTGGTGAGGTAACCCAGTAGCTGTCCGGTTGACGATTGCGAGAGCCCACCGGCGTGCGCCAACTTGCGCGCGGGAATGTAGAGAGCGAAGCGTGCGACGAGAATGATCCCCACCATCGACCCGACGAACCAGATCCCGGTGACGAACATCAGGGAGTGCTACGCGCCGAGCTCGGCGTCGAACGCGCCTTCCTCCAGGCGAGACTTCACGGTACTGAGAAATCGAGCGGCGTCGGCACCATCGACGATGCGGTGGTCGTAGGATAGTGACAGGTAGACCATCGATCGAATCGCGATGACGTCTTGCCCGTCGTCACTGATGACGACCGGCCGTTTGACGACCGAGCCGCTACCCAGGATTGCAACCTGCGGCATGTTGATGATGGGAGTGTCGAACAGCGCGCCACGGCTTCCGGTGTTCGTGACGGTGAACGTGCCGCCGGAGACCTCGTCGGGCCCGACTTTGTTGGTGCGGGTGCGTTCGGCGAGGTCGGCGATCCGTCGTGCGATGCCGGCGATGTTTAAATCACCGGCGTCGCGGACGACGGGAACCAGGAGGCCTCGGTCGGTGTCGACGGCGATGCCGAGGTTCTCGGAGTCGTGATACGTGATGATGCCGGCGTCCATGTCGATGGAACTGTTGATTTGCGGGTACACCTTTAACGCCTCGACGGCTGCCTTGCAGAAGAAGGGTAGAAAAGAGAGTTTGACGCCTTCGCGTGACTCGAAGTCCGCCTTGATTCGGCCCCGCAAGGCAGCGATGCGGGTGACATCCACCTCGACCACGGTGGTCAGTTGGGCGGACGTCTGCAACGACTCGACCATGCGTTCGGCGATGACTCGGCGCAGCCTGCTGATCTTCTCGGTGCGTCCGCGCAGAGCGGATGGTTCGGCGGTCGCCGCCGGAGCCGGAGTCGCTGCTGGCGCCGCCGGTGCTGCTGGCTGTTGTAGTGATGGTTGTGCCGGTTGCGCTGTGGTGCCGCCCCGTGCCTCTACGGCGGCGAGAACATCGGCTTTGCGAATGCGGCCGCCAACTCCGCTACCGGTGACGGTCGAGAGATCGATGTCGTGTTGGGCGGCAAGTCGACGGACGAGGGGGGTGACGTACGCACCGGCGTTCAAATCGGAGGAACCCGCGCCCGGGGTACCTGCCTCGGCGGCACTCGGTGCGGGAGTACTCGCCTCCGGGGCTGCGGGTGCCGCTGGTGCAGGTGCGGCCGTGGGCGCCGGCGTACTGGCCCCGATGGAGATCCGAGCGATCTCCGCACCCACCTCCACGGTCGCGTCGGTGTCGGCGGCGATCGCCGCGAGTGTTCCCGACACGGGCGCGGGAATCTCGGTGTCAACCTTGTCAGTGGAAATCTCCACGAGTGGCTCGTCCGCGTCGACTGCGTCGCCGACGGACTTCAACCAGCGGGGGATGACACCTTCGGTGACGCTCTCCCCAAGTGCAGGGAGGATGACGGAGACTTCCGAACCGCTGGATACCGGCTCGGGTATGGCCGGCTCGGAAGGTGCAGCTTCTGCCTGTGTGGTGGGCTCTGCAGGTGTGTCCGCGACGACGGGCTCGGACGGCTCGGACGGCTCACTCGAGGGTGCGGCGGCAGCGTCGTCGGGTTCGCCGATGACGGCTAGCACTCCACCCACCTCGACGGTGTCGTCTTCAGTGGCGTCGATGCTCAGCAGCACACCGGACGCCGGCGCGGGAATTTCCGTGTCCACTTTGTCCGTGGAAACCTCCAGGAGCGGTTCGTCTGCGGCGACGGTGTCGCCGACGGCCTTCAACCACCGGGTAATCGTTCCTTCGGTGACGCTTTCGCCGAGTTGCGGCATGGTCACGGTGACCGGCATGCGAGCTCCTTGTGGGTGCGTGAAGTGCGATCAGGCGTGTGCGTGCAGAGGTTTTCCTGCGAGAGCGAGGTGCGCCTCGCCCATTGCTTCGTTTTGCGTGGGGTGCGCGTGGATGAGGGACGCGACATCGGTGGGGTGGGCTTCCCAGTTGACGATCAGTTGTGCTTCACCGACCTGCTCGCCGAGACGTGATCCAACCATGTGAATGCCGATCACCGGACCGTCGGTGAGTTGGACGAGCTTGATGAATCCGGCCGTTGCGAGGATCTGGCTCTTGCCGTTGCCGCCGAGGTTGTACTCGTAGGTGGTGATGTTGTCTGCGCCGTGCGCTTCGATCGCTTCGACTTCGGTGAGTCCGACGCTGGCAACTTCCGGCTCGCAGTAGGTGACGCGGGGAATGTTGATGTCCGGGATGGGCATCGGTGCCTCGCCGGCGATCTCCTCGGCGACGAAGATGCCGTGCTGGAAGCCGCGGTGCGCGAGTTGCAGGCCGGGGGTGATGTCGCCGACGGCGAAGACTCCCGGAAGATTCGTGCGTAGGCGCTCATCGACGAGCACCCACCCCCGGTCCATTGCCACGCCCTGCTCGTCATAGCCCATCCCTTCGGTGCTGGGGCCTCGACCCACGGCAACAAGAAGGAGGTCGGCGTCGATGGTCGTGCCGTTTTCCAACGACACCTGCACGCTGGATTCATCCTGGGTTGCCCCGGCGAAGCGGACACCGAGGGAGAGGTTGATGCCTCGCTTCTTGTATGCCCGTTCGAGGGCTTTGGAGCAGGCTTCGTCCTCGTTGGGAACGAGGTGCGGTAGTGCCTCGACGATGGTCACGTCGGAGCCGAAGGACTTCCAGACGCTGGCGAATTCCACGCCGATCACGCCGCCGCCGAGGACGATGACCCCCTCGGGCACGTAATCCAGCGTGAGTGCTTGATCGGAGGTCATGATCCGGCCGCTGATCTCGAGGCCGGGTAGGGACTTGGCGTAGGAGCCGGTCGCTAGCACGAGGTTCTCGCCGGTGTACTGCTCGCCGTTCACCTCAACCGTCGTCGACCCCACCATTTTCCCGTAGCCCTCGACGAGGGTGACCCCTCGGGACTTGATAAGTCCTTGCAGTCCCTTGTACAGGCGACCAACAACGCCGTCGCGGTACTTGTTGACCTGTGGCATATCGATGCCTTCGAACGTCGCCTTGACGCCGAACTCGTCGGATTCTCGTGCGGAGTCGGCCACCTCTGCGGCGTGCAGGAGCGCCTTGGTCGGTATGCACCCCCGGTGCAGGCATGTGCCTCCGAGTTTGTCGGCGTCAATGAGAATGACGGACTTGCCGAGTTCTGCTGCTCGGAGAGCGCAGGCGTATCCGCCGCTGCCTCCACCGAGAATAACGATGTCTGCCTGGGGCACAGGGCTCACTCCTGTTCGGGTTTTGGTGTTCCCATTCTTCCACCGAGTCTCCCGGGGGTGAACATCAGTCCCGGGTGAAGTCCTCGACGAGTTCGACGAAGGTTCGAACGGCTGCACCGGTACCGCCCTTGGGGATGTAGCCGTAGGCGGACTTCTCGTTGAAGGCTGGTCCGGCGATGTCGATATGGACCCAGGGCTGGTCGGCGGGGATGAACTCTGACAGGAAGATGCCCGCCGAGAGCATGCCGCCGAGACGGTCGCCGATGTTCGCGATGTCCGCGGTCGCAGAATCCAGCGATGGGCGTAGATCCTCAGGCAGCGGCATTGGCCACATAGCCTCACCGGCCGCGTTCGCCGCGTCGATCACCTGCGTGCGCGCATCGTCGTTGTTGGCCATCACTCCCGCGGTTCGCGAGCCGAGTGCGATGCGTTGCGCACCGGTCAAGGTGGCGACGTCCACGATGAGATCGGGGGCGTCCTCGACGGCCATCCCGAGTGCGTCGGCGAGAACAAGTCGACCTTCGGCGTCGGTGTTGAGAACCTCGACGGTGGTACCGCTGTAGGTCCTGAGCACGTCACCGGGGCGTTGCGCGGTGCCGCTCGGCATGTTCTCCGCGGCCGGCACCCAACCGGTGACCTTCACGCTGAGCCCGAGCGACGCGATCGCACGCATGGCGCCGATCACGGCAGCTGCACCGGACATGTCGGCCTTCATTTCGTCCATGTTGGCCGCCGGCTTGATGGAGATGCCGCCGGTGTCGAAAGTGATGCCTTTGCCGACGAGGGCCACGTGCGATGTGGCACCGCGGGGCGCGTACGTCATGCGCACCAGGCGCGGGGGCCGTGACGAGCCCTTACCGACTCCTAGGATTCCGCCGCAATTGTCTTTCTCGAGGGCCTTCTCGTCCCAGATTTTCACCGTGACCGGTAGACCTGCCACGGAGTCCTTCGCCGCCTGCGCGAGGTCGGCCGGCGCGAGGGCGTTCGGCGGGGTATTGACGAGATCGCGGGTGAAGCACACGGCCTCGCCGACCGTCTCGGTTTTGTCGATGATCTCTCGCGCGGCCCCCGCGGGAGCCGGGACGAGGATCGTGACGCTGCGCACGGGACGGGCGGTCGCTGGGTCGCTGGACTTGAAGGCGGTGAACGCATAGGCACCGAGTCGGGCGGCCATCGCAACATCGGTGATCGTGGAGTCGTCGGTGTCGGGAGGAACGATCGCGATCTTGCGCTGTCCCGTTGACCCGCGAACGGCCGAGCCGATCGCGCGGCGGAGTTTTTCGCCGTCGGTGTCCGCGTCTCGATCACCGAGTCCGACGGCGATGATGGTCGATGCCTTGATCGCAGCGGGCGACGGCACGCGGGTGATCTCGCCGGCCTTGCCCGTGGCCGACACGGCCTGCAGGGCCTCGGCGATCTTCGTGCCCTGGCTCGCGGTGATGCCCGCCCCGTGAACCACCACCTTTTTCCCGCGACCGGGGGTGATGGTGACGAGGAGGGAGTCGGCAGAGGTAGTGGCCGGTTTGGTGCTGGCCAGACTGAGAAGAGACATGCGAGGAACCCTAATCTGCGGCGCCGGTCGGTGGCCGAGGACTACGGTCGGACGGTGCTCTCTCGGACTCCCTTGCACAGCCGACACGTCGATGCCGGCGCGAAGATGGCCGATTTCGGTGGCTGGGATATGCCCATCGAATACAACGGAACAGTCGCGGAGCACGCGAGCGTGCGCGAGGCGGTCGGGATATTCGACGTCTCCCACATGGGCAAGGTGGCGATCTTCGGCACCGGGGCCTCCGACTTCGTGAACTCCATCGTGGCTAATGATCTTGATCGCATCGGCGCCGGTCAGGCGCAGTACTCGATGGTGTGCAACGACGCCGGAGGCGTCGTCGACGACTTGATTGTCTACAAGTGGGGCGACGATGGCGTCTACATCGTCCCGAACGCTGCGAACGCGGCAACCGTTACGGGGATCTTCGAGGCTGCGGCTGTGGAAACGATCACGGTCGATGATCAGCAGTTGACGCACGGCATCATCGCGGTCCAGGGACCGAAATCTGCGGACGTGCTTGCAGCCGTGGACCTGCCGACGGATATGGACTACATGGCGTTTGCGGTTGCGTCGTGGCGTGACGAGCCAATCACGGTGTGCCGCTCCGGCTACACCGGAGAACTCGGCTTCGAGTTGATCGCTCCGAACAGCGTGCTGGGGCAGCTATGGGATGAGCTCGCGGGAGCGGCCGAGGGTGTCGGCGGAGGATTGGCGGGCCTCGGCGCTCGCGACACCTTGCGAACCGAGATGGGATACCCGCTGCACGGGCAGGACATTTCACCGTTGATCACTCCGGTGGAGGCCGGTATGGCCTGGGCTGTCGGCTGGGACAAGCCCGCGTTCGGTGGCCGCGAGGCTCTGGTGCGTCAGCGGGAGAGCGGTCCTGAGCGCCGACTACGAGCGTTGCGTGCCACGCAAAGGGCCGTCCCCCGGTCACACATGGATGTTCTGAGTTCCGACGGCGCGACGGTGGGGGAGGTCACCAGCGGCACCTTCTCTCCGACCTTGAAGGAGGGGATCGCGTTAGCCCTGGTGGACGCGTCGGTGAGCATCGATTACGAGGTAGTGGTCGATGTTCGTGGCCGACACGTGCCGTTCGCTGTGGTGAAGGCGCCGTTCGTCGCGAGCAACGTGCGGGCGGACGGCTGACGAAGCCTGGTTGATCAGCGAGGAATCGTCGATCAGCGGGGATCACGCAGGATCGACGACGTCGAGCAGCGACAGAACGGCGCGTAGCGACGTCGCGTCGTCACCGTTGGTGCCGAAATGGGTCGCCGGCTCGATATCGAGAAAACTTTGGGCGGCGCGGATAGCCGGGTCGGTGGAGGACGTGGCCGGCAACATCCACTCTCGGGCGCGTGAATCATTTGTGCTCACCAGCGCAGCGCCCGCGTGGGCGATAAGACCATCGAAGATGATCGCGGTCTCGCGCTGGGCAGCGGACGTGATCGCCGCCTGAGCGGAGTGAACTCGGGGAGCGGGGAGGTTGGGAGCAGGGACTCCGGGGGCGGGGAAAGCGTGTGCTGCTGAATCGACGCTGCTGTCGTCGGGTGGCACGACCCGGTAGGGCTCGAGGAGGTCGCGAATCTCGGCGACGGCCTCCATCCATGCGTGATCACTGGTCCCTGGCTGCTGTTCGACGACGTCCGTCGTCGGCACGTTCGCCACGAAGGCGATCGTGGCCCGCGACGCGGAATCGTCGCCGTCAATGTGCAGGGCGATCAGCGTGGCGCCGCTGTCGATCGCGCGGTTCACGGCGTTGCGCGCCTCATCTTCGTTCTCGAGGTCGTGAATCCAGGCGATGGATCGCTCTCGGTCACCGCGGCGCTCAGCCCACCAGTCGCGCAGTCGGGCGAGGTCGCCGGTCACCGCGTGGGGGTCGTCGTTGGTCACGGGGGAAGCGTAGTTAGCCGGCGGACAGGCCAGCCCGCAACTTCTCCAACGATCGAGTGAGAATCCGCGAGACCTGCATCTGAGAGACGCCGACGCGTTCGGCAATCTGGGTTTGGGTCAGGCCGTCGAAGAATCTCAACGTCACGACGGTGCGCTCATCCTCGCTGAGTGTCGTGAGGAGTCGCTTGATAGTTTCGGCGTTCTCGATGTCGGTCAACGAGGCATCCAGATCTCCGAGAGTGTCGGCGAGGGGAACCTCGCCGTCGGAGGTCGCATCGATCGGTGCTGTGCTTCGGGCACGACTGAGCTCCAGGGAATCGAGCACATCGGCCGGATCGACATCGGCGCGAGCGGCGATCTCCGCGACGGTGGGGGAACGCCCCAACTCTTGAGCCAGTGCGTCGTGAGCAGCGTCGATCTTTCCTCGAAGTTCCTGCACACGTCGCGGAACCTTCACCGACCACGTGGCGTCGCGGAAGTGGCGTCGTATTGCACCCAAGATCGTGGGAACGGCATATGTGGAGAATGCAGAACCACGATCGGGGTCGAACTTGTCGATGGCTTGGATCAGTCCAATGGTCGCGACCTGCGTGACGTCCTCGATGGGCTCTCCGCGATCGGCGTATCGACGCGCGAGGTGGTGGACGAGCGGCATGTGTGTCTCGATGAGCTCATCGCGCACTCCGGCCTGCTCGGCATCGGAGGCGTCCGCGTCGCGAAGTCGTTCGAAGAGCTCCCGTTCAGCCGCCAACCGCTGATCGTCGGCGGACTGTCGTGTCTGCGACATGGGTCGTTAGACCTGGACGGAGGCGTCGCGAGCGACTTTCCACTGAAGCCGAATGGAGCCATCGTCCACGCGCAGGTCCACGTCGCCGACTAGTGCGGTGAGCACGGTCCAGGCGAAGGGATTGGGCTCGGCAACAGTCGATGAAACGACGGTGCTGGCGAGTGTCGCGGACACAACACCATCGGCGACGCACAGCTCGCAGGTGACCATCGCTCCGTCCGAGGCCACTTCGATGATGTACGCGAGGCCTTCGTCCATGGCGAGACGAACATCTTCGATTTGGTCCAGCGTCAAGTCGGCCCGTGCGGCCATGGCCGCAGCCACCGTACGAGCAATGGCCATATTGATCGTCGCTGCGGGGATCTCTACCCGAATGCAGTCCGGAACGGTGCTCACCTCTTCATTCAATCACTGAATGACGGCGGGTTTGCGTGAATCTTTCAGTCCGAAGGGCCGGTCATGGCTCCCACCGGTGATTCGATCCTGCCGACGACCTAGGCCGGAGGCACGAGGGTTCCCGAGAAGATCTGCCACGCGAGAGCCGTCTTGGCAATCAAGCTCAGCAGGATGTAACTGCGCTCACCGCGCAGGTAGTCCCGCCACTTGCCGACTTGCTTGTATTGCAGCCACTGGACGAGAGCAAAGGTGTTGAAGAACACGAACAGGGTGATGATGATCCCGATGACGAAGCCTGGAATCTCCGGCTTGCTCGATGAGCCGGGGGCGAGCACCCAGACCACGATGATGAGCCACGGGACGATTCCGGTCATGCACCCGAAAATGAAGGGCAGCATTCCGCCACCCGGCTGCTCGTATTTCTCTTGCAGCCAACCGAACAAGATCATCGATGCATTCACGCCGAAGATCGCCATGAGCGCGGCGACGTCGGAAATTCCTGTGATCTGAGCAATCAGCACGATCATGATGGATGACGACAGCGAGTACTCCACCCAACGGAAGTAGTTGTGTCCGGACTGCAGCCCGCCGACATAGCGCGGGTAGAACCATCGGCTTGCAACGACAAAGTGGAAGAAGGCCGACAGCGCGAAGAACAGAGCCACGCCCCATGCGATGCGGGATTCGAAGATGGTGACCGGGTCGTTCGGCGGAGTTCCAGGCGGGCCAAATACGTAGGCCGCCGTGATGGGCAGGGAAAAGTCGCTCGCCAGCACGAGAACCAGCACCATCTGCGCCAGATGGGCGAATCCCGCAACCAGGTTGAGTTTGCGAAGGCCCGCGAACGAAATGCCGGTCTCTGACTTGGCTTTGAGGTCTGTTCCATCCATGGCCGAAGTGTTGCACCCTCGGCCGTCAAAGGCTGTAGGCGCGCATCCAAGATGCTCGCGTGGCGAATTCTTGGCACAATAGGAAACGTGAGGCTCATTTCTCGGGTTGTCGTTGCAGCCGCTATCGCTGCGGCGGCGCTGGTAGTGGCGCCACCAGCGGCGGCTCACCAGCCGGTTGGGCTCGGCCCAGCAGAGTCGTCTCCGGCGAAGGGCCCACTCCTGGTGGACGGCACTATCTCTTTCGCACTCTTTGCCGATATCAAGCGGGGCGATCGCCGGGGCTTCCGCTTTCGTTTGGAAGAAGGCGACCGGATGGCTGTGCAGCTACTGATTTTGGATAGGCCGCCGAGCAACGAGATTCGCAACGCCCGTCTTCCTCGGGTGACGATCACCGACCCCCAGGGCCGAAAGACGCGGATGATCATTAACGAACGTACGGAGTTCTACGAGCCGTACGGCGGTACCGACTACTTGTATCTCTCACGTGTGGAATCCGACGCGATACCGGGGGAGTACCGGGTCAACGTGTCCGCCAGGTCCAAGCGTGTGGTCGAGACGGTGATCTCCGTCGGCTACCGAGAGGTTCCCGGCGAGGTGCGCTACCCCTGATGTGATCGCGGTTGCGGGTCGTTGGACGCAAGCGGAATCAGCAACCTCGCCCGCCTTCGGCAACGCTAGGTACGCGGATGGGTGATCGCGCACAGCGCTTTGCAACACTTGCGACATGACCACGCGAGGCTGGATCGGAATGGCGTTGGGTGTCGGGCTTGTGATCTGGGGTCTTTCTCAGATCATTTTTGGGACGTAGTTCCACCGCCCAGGTCGATCAGGGCGTCACCCGTTACGCGGTGGGGTACCCATTCTCGGAGCGCCCGGGCTCCCTGCGATTCGTAGAAGCGCCATGAGGACTGCATATTCGGTTCGTCCAGCACCCACCATTCCAGGCGTTGGTACCCGCGCTCGACGCAGATACGTGCGAGGTTCGCCAGCAGTGCCTTGCCGTACCCGGATCCCCGATGCTCGGGTTGAACGAACAGATCCTCGAGGTAGATGCCGTGCGTGCCAAGCCACGTTGAATAGTTCAAGAACCATAGGCTGAAACCGACCACGCCGTGCTCGGCATCATCAGCGACGTGCGCGAACAGCGCTGGCCGCTGCCCGAAGAGCGCCTCGTGCAGATCAGCTGGGGTCGCCGTAACCGCATCGGGCTCCATCTCGAACTCCGCTAGGCCGACGATCATGTTGTGGATAGCAGCCACGTCGTCCGGCGTTGCTTCTCGGATCACGAGGCCACGCTATCCGAGGTAAAGCCCCGCGATTATGCGACGGCGACCGGCTTGCCTAGGCGCAGCAATTGTCGGTGCCCAACAAAGCCAGACCGTCGGGGGATTCATCGGTTACTGCGTAGGTCTCCCACTCCAAACCATCGGGGTCGACGACGTAGAGCTTGTCCTGCTGCGCATGGCAGCACACAATGCCGTCCTCACGCCTAACCTCGAGACCAGCGTTACTTAAGGCGACGTCCTGCTCACCAACGTCCTCGGTCGTAGGCACCTCAATGCCGATGTGGTTCAGAGCATTTCCCGAGCCCTCGCCGCGATCGTTGACTTCGAAAAGCACCAACTTCATGGGTGGATCAGCAATCTCGAAGTTCGCATAACCGGGGCGCCGCTTATGCACGGTTGCCCGGAAGGCTCGGGAGTAGAAGTCCACTGCGGCATCGATGTTGGAGACGTTCAAAGCCACCTGCACTCTTGCCATGATGTTCCTTACCTGCGAGTAGGCCATGACCGTACCAATCGCCTATCGACTCTAGGTGTGTCTTCTCGTCCACGGGGAGCCATCTGAGAGTCTTGCGGAACGCGACTATGCATGGGAGACACGCGCCCAGCGGACCGGAGCGCGCCCCCTTGGGTCTTGCCGGGACCGGCCGTTAGGTAAGCCGCAGGACGCCCAACAAGCCCACAGCAATCAAGCCGGCGGCCACTATCGACAATCGAAACGGCCACAGAGTGAGGGGCGTTCGAAGCGTGAGCACAGCGGCAACGATGGAAACGAACACGGCGGCAACACCAACGGGGATTGTCACCCAAATGGAAGCAAAACCGCCCTGCCAGATCAACAGGGCTGAGGCGACACCGGTCAATCCGACCAAAGCAGCGGCAGTAACCACTCGGGGAAGGCGCTGTGGAAGCCCGCGGATGCCCTCGGCTTTATCGCTTTCTCCATCCGGAAGAACGTTGGCGAAGTGAGCGGAGACCCCCAAGATTGCACCGACCAGCATCACCCACCAGGCGGGCAACTCGGGCGGCTTCGCGCTCAAGCTCACCAGAGCGGGAAGGGCTGCAAAGCCGGTGGCGTACGGGACGGCCGAGAAGACGGTCGCCTTGAGTCCAGCGTTGTACGCGAATCCTGAGATCAAGAACACCACCTGCCAGAGCCCCACCCGCGGGTTGATGCTCACAGATAACGCAATCGACAGCGTCGTAGCCGTGATCACAACCGCCCATGCAGTTGTTCGAGGTATCGCCCCGGCAACGAGCGGCTTGTCGGTCCGGCCGGCCCGCCGGTCGCGCTCGACGTCGACGATGTCGTTGCTCAAGCCGATAGCAATCTGATTCAGGAAGACTGCGACCACCACCACGACCGCTTGTGCGGGTGCCACGCCGAACGCGATTGCCAGCAGCAATGACAGCAGCGTCACCGCAAAGGTAGGGACTGGGTGGCTTGACCGCAGGACGGCGCCCATCACGACTATTGGGCCAATCGATTGACGACGGCTCCGAACACCCGAGGCGCTGCACTGGCTAGTGGGACAATCGAGTCGCGTAGTGGGGAAGAGGCCAGCGCCACCATCCCGCGAGTAAGAAGTCGAAACTCGCGTGTGACCTTTCGCCAACGCTGTGGATACGAAGCGGGTTGTCCGGCCTGCAGGGCGGCGATGGCCTCTCGCCCTTGGGCGAATCCAACCCGTAAGCCCTCACCAGTGATTGCATCGACGTAGCCAGCGGCGTCGCCGGCCAGCAGCACTCGGCCGGACTGGGCATGGTGCACGCGGTAGGGAAACGGACCGGCGCCACGCAGGCTGGATGCAGCTGGGACTCCATCGAGTTTTGCGCTGATCCCCGGCACCCGGGCGATCGTTGTGCTCAGGTTTATTCCTTTCGGACCTAGCACCGCGACGCCCACGGTCTCCTCATCTACCGGTGTGATGTAGAGCTCTGCATCGCCGGCGTAGTAGACCTCGATCATCGAATTCCAGGGGGTGCGCTGGAAGTGCTGCCGTAGTCCGTATCGACGTGCGCGTCGTGAAGGTCGCGCGACGAGGCCCAATTGGCGAGCAACGGTGGAGTGCAGCCCGTCGCAGCCGAGCACGTAATCTGATTCCACGTCATCGCCGTTAGCGCACCGCAAGAGCACGCGCGACGAATCTTGGGTCAGTCCGGTGACTCGGGCGTGCATTCGTTCGATGCCCTGCCGTTCGGTTTCCGCGCGCATCGCGTCGACGAGAACTGTTCGTCGGACGCCCCGCCCAGGGGCGCCTGGGAAGAGATGATCGACTTGCCTTGCCCCTTGGCGGTAGGACACCCCGAGCAAATCACGTCCCGGCGGGTCAAGGTCAAGTTCCTTCAAGAGGGGCATCACCCCGGGCATGAGCCCCTCGCCGCAGGCTTTGTCTCCGTCGTAGTCCCTGGCCTCGATGACGATCGGAGTCATGCCTGCGCGCTTGGCAAACAGAGCAGCCGCCAGCCCCACCGGGCCTCCGCCGACGATGGCCACCCGGGTGCCCGTCACGCCAATTCCCGGAGTGCTTCGTTCTCGGTCGGGATTCGAAAGCCCAGGAGCAGGACTGCATTGAGAACCGTGAAAGCGAGTGCAGTGATCCAGGCGGTGTGAATCATCGGAAGGGCAATGCCCTCAACCACGACGATCCAGTAATTAGGATGACGAAGCCACTGGAATCGATAAGGACCTCTCCGGTTGCGCGGCGCTCCGGGCACCACGATGACGCGTGTATTCCACTGCCAGCCCAATGTTGAGATGATCCAGTAACGTCCGAACTGACAGGCGAGGGTGATGATGAGCATCGGGACGCCTAGCCAAACGATGAAGGGCCTGTCAAAAATCCACACTTCCGCGATCGCCCCCACCAAAAGGCCGGTATGCAGCGCGACCATCCACGGGAAGTGATCGCGACCGACTTCCTTACCGCCTTGCTCAGTGGCGATTCGTGCGTTGGTCCTTGAGATGCGGAGTTCGTAGAGCCGTTCGAGACCGGTGGCTAAAACGAACAGTGTGTACAGAATCACCGCCACTCCAATAACACCATTTCGACACTTACTCCAGGTCCGAGGGCGAAGAGCACTCCGAGATGGCCAGCCGGCTTCGTCGAGTGACGCGCCAGCACGTGTAGCACGGCACTGGAAGACAGGTTCCCGGAATCTGCGAGCACATCCCAGCTCGTGGCTAGGTCGCCGGGGGCGAGTTCTAGGGAGTCCGTAAAGGCCTGTAACACCCGTGGACCTCCCGGATGAGCAATCCACTCGTTCACATCGCTCCGTGCGAGTCCATGCTCCGACAAGAGGGCGTCAATGTCATCGGCGAGGTGGCGGTGGATCAGTTCCGGCACCGCTGGGGTCAGCATCAGTCGGAGGCCGAACGTGCCGATGTTCCAGCCGATCGTTTCCAGTGATTCGGGGTAGAGCGCACTACGCGACCCCAAGACGCTGGCGATCGGTTGCTCCGCCCGGTCCGCACCGGCAAAAATGAGTGCCGACGCACCGTCTCCGAACAGTCCGGTACCCACGATGTTCGCCATGGAAGCGTTGTCCCATTGGATCGTGAGGGAGCACAGTTCCAAGGAGACAAGGGCGGCCAATGCACCAGGATCACCGCGAAGTAGATCGTTGACTCGCGCAATCCCAGCGGCACCTGCTGCACATCCCAAACCGAAGCTGGGAATTCGTTTCACATCCGATCGAAATCCCAATGCCTGCGCGAGTTCGACATCCAGTGATGGCGCGCCGACTCCGGTCACCGTCGTGAAGAAAAGGTAATCGATGTCTGTGGGCTCCACGCCAGCATCGTCTAGTGCTTGTCGAGTGGCAGCGAGCGCAAGCGGCAGTCCGTGCTCCCGGAAAAGTTGATTCGCGTGAGTGAAGTCATTGATTTTCCGGTACGCGTCAAGGTGCATAACCAAGGAGCGGTAATCGACTCCTGTGGCACCGTGAATCCGACGAATAACAGCCGAGGTTTTCTCGTTGCGGCTCAAGCTGTCAACGAGGGGTTGCGTGATCTCGCCCTGGGAATACCGGTAGGCCGGGAGCAGCGGAGCTACGGAGAGCAGATTCGTCACTATTTGACGCTAGCAGCAGTACCCACTGTCGGCTTGGCGCGTCGCGAGACGCCGGATGCGAGCAGAGCAAGTGTCAAGATGCGATCAGTGAGCAGTCTCCTAGGCTTGAGCTGTTAGAACGGAATAGACATTGCTAGCGGGCGTAAGACCGTCCTCGACCGTTGGAGGAGACCCCATGGCTGTTGTCGTACATTTTTCGCCCCCCTCGCTCACTGCTGAGCAGTACGACGCCATCTTGGCTCGAGAGCGGGAGTTGGGTGTTCACCCCGTTGACGGTCTCGAGCTCGAAGTGTGCTTCGGGTCTGGGGATCAAATGAAGGTCACCGTGGTCTACGAGTCCATGGAAGCCATGGAGCGTCACGCCAAGGGACTGACTCCCATTCTCGAGGACATGAGCATCGACCCGGGCGAGCCTGAGGTCTTCGAAACACATAACCTCATGCGACGAGGCGAGTAGCGCTCGGCGGCGCCTCTGCGCCGTGGCGAATCGCATCACCGTACCCGAGTGATCGGATCGGGCCATCTTGGCGGCTGAAGGAGCCTGATAGGCACCTTGTCGGTGCGCAGGGTCTGGCTCACCGTTGAGATATGCAGCGTGAATTAGGCGCCGGCGACTTGTCGCACGCCGTGTCTGATCGCAAGAGTAAAAACCACCGATCTTCGGAGTGAATCGGGGGCTTTTGGAGCAGCGCGCAACGTCATCCTGCGTTTTTGGTCTCCTTGGAGTCGCGTCAGCAAAGTGCTCATGTCAGCGCCGGCGCTTGGCTACGACTGATGGGGGACTTTTCTGACGTATCTGCCGTTCACGGTGACGGCGACGTCAAACCTGGTCCCATCGAGCAGTGTCACTTCACATTTAATGTCTGACGCACTGACAGACCCCCGCTCCCAGGCGGGAACGGGGATCTGTGCTGCTGAGTTTGACGCTAGGCCGCCTTCTTAGTCTCCCAAAAAATTCCTGCGATCTCGTCGATCTTTCCAAGAAGATCATCAGCGACAGCCGGATCCAGGGAGCCCTTGGTGCCTCCGGCCCCGGCGAGCTTGGTCGCTTGGTTGAACAGTTCGTTCAACTGCGGGTACTTCTCGAAGTGCGGGGGCTTGAAGTAGTCGGTCCACAGCACCCACAGGTGCTCCTTGACCATGTGTGAGCGCTCTTCCTTGATGGACACAGAGCGCGCACGGAACTCAGCGTCATCGGAGGCGTGGTACTTCTCCATGCAGGCCTTCACGGATTCGGCCTCCAGGCGAGCCTGGGAGGGGTCGTAGACGCCGCACGGCAGATCGCAGTGCGCATAGGCGGTGGTGCGGGGCTGGAGGGCCCGAAAGATGCTGTTGAGCATGAGACTCCTTCGAGGTGATGAATGAATGCCTGATCTGACCCTAGCGCCCGAGAACGGACTCGGCACGCGGCAGGATGGCAAGGTGCGCTCATTCACCACCGTCCGTGTTGTCGGTCCGTCTATGGAGCCAGCGGTGCGAAACGGGCAATGGTGGGTCGTGCGCAGGAGCGCGAAACTTCGGAACGGGGACGTTGTTCTCTTGCAGCACCCGGAGCGACGGGACCTAAGCGTGGTGAAGCGCTTGAGTCATCGAGAAGGCAATGGGTGGTGGGTGCTCGGTGATAACCCACACGTGAGTGATGACAGTCGGCACTTCGGGGCGGTTCCGGAGAACTTGATCATCGGGCGCTTAGTTTTCCGATATCGGTGAACGCTCGTGTTGTGGGTAGGACGGGAAGCCGCTCTTAGTCGTCGTCGCCTAAGCGCGCGAGCCAGGTGGCGAGTCGTTCGACCGGAACCTCGAAATCGGGGTGCAGGTTGACGAACTCCTGCATGCGATCTCCGAGCCAGTCGAAGGTGACTTCTTCGTCGCCTCGTCGGCGTTGCAGTTCCTCGATCCCTCGGTCGGTGAAGTACATGTCCGTGCCCTAAGCGAATGCCTGCTCGACCACGGCCTGCTGCTCGGCCACATGACGTTGGTGTGTGCCAACGGCCGGGGACGATGACGAAGGCCTCGTGACGCCTTCTATCGGGCGATTCACCATGGGTGGAGCGTTCATCGCCACGAAACTCCACGCCCCCTGGTTGGCGGGCTCCTCTTGAACCCACCGGATCTCGGCATTGGGGTACCGGTTGAGAACTTCCGCGAGACGGAAGGGGAGCGGGTAGAGCCGTTCGAAGCGCAGAATCGCGGTGTTGTGCAATCCATGTTCGTCGCGGTGCGCCGCGAGGTCGTAGTAGATCTTCCCGCTACACAGAAGAACCCGAGTGACCTCCGCACCCGCGTGCTCCGGGTCGAGCAGGATCGGCTGGAAGGTCCCGGACGTGAACTCGTCCTTGGTGGAGACGGCCTGCTTGGCGCGCAGGAGTGACTTCGGAGTGAAGATGATGAGCGGTCGGGTCAGACGGCTGAACACCTGCCAACGCAGAAGGTGGAAGTACGACGCTGGGGTGCTCGGCATCGCCACCGTCATGTTGTCTTGAGCGCACATCTGCAAGAAACGCTCGACGCGCGCACTCGAGTGGTCCGGCCCTTGCCCTTCTTGCCCGTGCGGCAGCAGGAGAGTCACGGCTGACCGCTGCGCCCACTTCTGCTCACCAGAGGAGATGAACTCGTCGGTGATTGTCTGGGCACCATTGACGAAGTCACCGAACTGCGCCTCCCACATCACCAGAGCATCAGGGCGGGCGACGGAGTATCCGTACTCGAAGCCCAGGGCAGCGAACTCGCTGAGGAGTGAGTCGTGGACGTAGAGCCTCGCCCCGTCGCGATAACACGACTTCAGCGGCTTGTATTGCCACCCTGTTTCGCTATCCACGATGACCATGTGGCGATGACCGAATGTTCCGCGTCGAGAGTCCTGGCCGGCGAGGCGAACGGTGCGACCTTCCATGAGCAGGGAACCGACGGCCAGAGCCTCGGCCATTCCCCAGTCGATCGTGTCGTCGGAGACCATCTGCTCGCGACGCTGCAGTTGAGGCGCCAAGCGAGGATGCACGTGGAAATTGTCCGGCAGTGTGATCTGTGAATCGATAACTGTTTCGATCTGCTCGTGGCTGATGGCCGTGTCTACTTCGGTGAAGGGTGTCTGTGGGGTCAAGTCGAGTTGACCGGTCTCGATGATGTCCTTCGCGCGGTCGGCGAAATCCTCGGCGTCGTCCTCCGGGGTGTCTCTGGTTTCTTGGAAGACCCGTTCGAGTTGCTCCTGGAAGTGCTTGAGAGCTTGCTCGGCTTCGTCGACTGTGATGTCGCCGCGACCGATGAGCGATTCCGTGTAGTGCTTTCGCACCGAACGCTTGGCGTCGATGATCTTGTACATCCGAGGTTGAGTCAGCGACGGATCGTCCGCCTCGTTGTGGCCGCGCTTGCGATAACACACCATGTCGACGACCACGTCTTTGTGGAACTCCTGCCGGAAGGCGAAGGCGAGGCTGGCCACGCGAGCAACGGCCTCGGGATCGTCGCCGTTGACGTGGAAGATCGGCGCCTGCACCATGCGGGCAACGTCGGTGGAGTACACGCTGGAGCGCCCGTACTTGGGTGACGTCGTAAAGCCCACCTGATTGTTCACGACGATATGGACCGTGCCGCCGGTCCGGTAGCCCTGCAGTTGCGAAAGTTCGAGCGTTTCGGCGACGACACCCTGGCCGGCGAACGCGGCATCCCCGTGAATGAGCACCGGGAGAATGTCGTTCCTGCGTTCCTTCGGAAGCAGATCCTGCTTGGCTCGCACAATTCCCTCGAGCACCGGATTGACCGCCTCGAGGTGCGATGGGTTGGCTGCGAGGTACACGGACGTGTAGGCGCCGTCGGGCGTCAAGAACGACCCGGTGGTGCCGAGGTGGTACTTCACGTCGCCGGAGCCTTGGACCGAGTCGTCGCCGTAATCGCCCTCGAATTCGCGGAAGACCTGCGCGTAGGACTTGCCGGCGATGTTCGTCAGAACGTTCAAACGACCGCGATGGGGCATACCGATTGCAACTTCGAGGATGTCATCGTGCGCAGCGTCGGTGAGGATTTCATCGAGCAATGGGACGAGGGACTCCGCGCCTTCGAGTGAGAATCGCTTCTGTCCGACGTATTTGGTGTGCAAGAAGGTCTCGAGAGCTTCGGCCTCATTCAACTTGTTCAGCATGCGCAGCTGCTCGTCGCGGTCAGGCTTCACATGCGGAATCTCGACACGCTCTTGGATCCACCGACGCTGCTCAGGATCTTGCAGGTGCATGTATTCGATGCCGACCGTGCGGGTGTACGCGTCGCGCAGCACGCCGAGAATCTCCCGAAGTTTCATCAGGGCGCGACCGCCGAAGCCTCCGGTGGGGAACTCCCGGTCGAGATCCCACAGTGTCAACCCGTGGCTGAGCACGTCGAGGTCGGGATGAGAACGTTGCTCGTATTCCAGCGGATCGGTGTCGGCCATTAAGTGTCCTCGGACACGGTAGGCGTGGATGATCTCTTGCACCCGGACCGTCTTGTCCAGGTCCGTCTCGTGACTGGCTGAGATGTCGTTGGCCCAGCGAACAGGCTCGTAGGGGATGCGCAGGGAACGGAAGATCTCGCCGTAGAAGTCCTCTTCGCCGAGAAGAAGTTGATGAATGCGGCGCAGGAACTCACCGGATTGCGCACCCTGGATGATGCGGTGGTCGTAGGTGCTCGTGAGAGTCATGATCTTCGACACGGCGTTCCGGACGATCGTCTCCGTCGATGCGCCCTGCCAGTCCGCCGGGTACTCCATCGCTCCGACCCCAACGATGCACCCCTGTCCTTCCATCAGGCGGGGGATCGAATGGTTGGTGCCGATCGTTCCCGGGTTCGTCAACGAGACCGTGGTGCCAGCGAAGTCCGTCACCTCGAGTTTGCCGCTGCGGGCGCGCCGGACCACGTCTTCGTAGGCGGCCCAAAAAGCGGCGAAGTCCATCCGCTGTGCACCCTTGATGTTCGGAACAAGCAAGTGCCGCGTGCCATCGTCTTTCGCGAGGTCGATTGCCAAACCGAGGTTCATGTCCTCGTTGCGGAGTACGGCGGGCTTGCCATCCACCTGGGTGAAGCCGTAACCCATCTCGGGCATCGTTGCCATCGCTCGCACCACCGCGAAGCCGATGACGTGGGTGAGCGACACTTTGCCGCCTCGCCCGCGCGATAGGTGGTTGTTGATCACCACCCTGTTATCCATCAGCAACTTCACCGGCACCGATCGCACGCTGGTGGCGGTGGGCACCGAGAGGCTGGCCTCCATGTTCGTCACCACGCGACCGGCTGCTCCGCGAAGCACCTCTGGTTCAACCACGGACGCATCGGTGCTGTCGTCTGACGGTGGCGTGGCGGCGTCCGGCGGGGGTGTTGACGCGGGCGTTGAGGCAGGCGTCGACGGGGCTGGGGAAGTCGTCTGTGTCGATGTGCTCTGCTCGGGTGCAGTGGGGGCCGGGGCAGCAGCGGCGGCGGCGTGCGGCACGGCCGCGGGTGAGTATTCCACCGGAGCGTAGTCTTCGAAGAAGTCCCACCACGCCGGATTGACGGAGTTCTTGTCCCTCAGGTACTGCTCGTAGATCTCGTCCACCAACCACTCGTTGGGGCCGAAGCGACTGACAACGGAATTGGGGGGCTCGCTCGCCACGGAGGCGTTCCTCTCACGTGCAGATGGGTGTAGTTCCAACAGTAGCCCTCGGCGCCGGCACGAACGCGTCCGGATGCAGGTCCCGCCGACAGGCACCACAGTTGCGCCATGGGGTTCATCGGGTCAAACACAGTGGCGCTGGTGACCGGAGGCAGTCGAGGTCTCGGACTGGCGGCGGCGCGAGGGATCGGCCGCCGGGGCGCCCGCGTCATCGTGCTCGGTCGAGAAAACTCGCGCGTCACGGCTGCCGCAGCAGAGCTCGTCGACGACGGTGTGGAGGCAATCCCCGTGGCGGCGGACGTAGCAGACCCGGCATCGCTCGCTCAGGCTGCAGACGCAGTCGCCCATGTCGGACCACCGGATGTTCTGGTGCTCTCCGCCGGAGTGATGTCAGCCAAGATGACACGCACCATGCGCACCAGCCCCGATGAATGGCAACGCGTCATGAGCATCAACCTCGACGGCGCCTTCTACAGCATCGAGACGTTCGCGCAGGATCTTGTGAAGAACCGCTCCGGCAGGGTGATCGCTTTGTCTGCGTGCCTGGGTCGGTTCACCGGGCCCGGAACGAGTGGTGGGTTGGCTCCGTATCGAATCTCGAAGGCGGGGGTGAACGCGTTGGTTCGCAATTTCGCCGCCGAGATGCAATGGGGGCAACGCGGCGTCCTGGTAGACGCCGTATGCCCGGGGCATTGCCGGACCGACATGGGTGGACCCGACGCCCCGCGATCCGCCGAGGAGGGCGCCGAAACGATCGTGTGGCTGGCCGATCGAGACGCAACGGATGATGAAGGCAACGTCGTTCCGACCGGCGTGCTGTGGGAGGACAGGCAGATCGTTCCGTGGTGATGGATCAACGCTAGGCGCAATGCCCTGTCAGGCGATCATCCCCGGCTTGTTGCCCTTGCCCGCAACGCGACCACCGGCCGATTCCCACGCGGCCAATCCACCGGACAGGCTGTAAGCCTCGATGCCCTGCTCGCGAAGAAGCCGAGTAGCGGACTTGGAGCGCGAGCCTGTTCGACAAGCGACGACGACGGGTCGGCCTTTCGGAAGTCGTTTGGGTGCCTGGGCGGCGACGTTGGCGGCCGGGACGTGCACGGCACCGGGGACCCGTCCGGCGTTCCATTCAGAGTTGTCCCGGACATCCAGCATGGTCGCTCCCGCACTCAACATGTCCATTGCTTCTGACGGCTTGACCGACGGCAAAGTGAAGCGAGAGAACAGACCCAGGGAACGACTGTAGGCGACGGTGTCCCCTATGCATCCATGTTGGTGGCCGCAAAAGTGGAGAACACGCACGCCGGCTGTATCTCGACGGGGGGTCGGCAACGTACATTGCTCCCGTGACTTCCTTGGGGGGCCCCATCTCGCGACGCCTGCGCTCAGCGGCCGCTGTGGCCGTGGTTTTCGGCGTGCTCGCTGCGGCATCGCCCGGTGCCGTGGTTGCCGATGAGTCTGCTGACACGGACTCGGTGGAATCGACCTCGTCGCCGAGTGCGAGTCCGACCGTCGATCCGAGCGTCGATCCGAGCGTCGATCCGAGCGCTGATCCTGGCTCAGAGACCAATGTGGAGCCGACGCCCGAGGCCGTGCCCGATCCGTCGGTTCCTCCACCTGACGCAGCGCTGCCGCTTCGGCCCGTGCTGATCGCAGTGACGCCCGCAGATGCCAGCGCGATATCGACTTACCTGCCTGTCGACGACCCCTCGGTGACCGGTTATCAGATCTCGCCGGATGGCTATTTGTGGTTCGACTGTCCAGACCTCAGCGGCACCTGCGGGCTCTCGTCTCTGACCAACGGTCGGGAATACCGAGTGTCGCTGCGATCAACGGGCCCGACAGGTCAGTCCGCCCCGTCCGGTCCAATCGCCACGATTCCCACCGCCTCCGACTGGGCCAAGCCGAAAGTCCTGCCCAAACCGCGCAAGCGGGTAACGGCGACGTTCGAGGCAGCGGGCAACGGCCTCGGAGTTTCCGGAAGCCGGGTCAAGTTGGGAGTCGGCACCCTGCCGCGCNTGCGATTCAGCGAGAACATCACGAACAAGGCCGCTGTTGAGCGTCACCTGCAGGTGGCTGCGACGACGCCGAGTGGGCGCACCGTGAATGTCCCTGGAGCCTGGGGGTGGATCAGCGACGAAACGGTGGTGTTNCGACCGAAGAACTACTGGCCGGGGAACTCCACCATTCGGATCACGTCGACGGTGAACGACACCGTGTTGGGCAAGTCCGGCAAGAAGTACCTCGTCGGCTCGAAGGCGCTGCGTAAGACGTATGTCTTCCGGACCGACCGTTCGCTCATCGCGACCGTCGATGGTGCGAAGAAGACGATGACCGTGCATGTCAATGGCAAGAAGCGGGAGAATTTCAAGGTGTCGCTCGGGAAGTGGGGTTGGGAGACACGCAACGGCGCGAAGGTCATCAGCACCGACAAAGAGGACTACAAGGTCTACCGAAGTGAAAGCTTGGGGTTGGACCCGGAGGTCGAGTTCTACGAGCTGCCGTCAAAGTGGAACACCCGCTTGACACCGTCGGGTGAGTTCCTGCACACCGCGTCGTGGGCATACGGCCGACTCGGCCGCTACAACGGGTCGCACGGCTGCACCAACATGTTCGAAGATGACGCCAAGTGGATCTTCGACAACACGATNCCCGGTGATGTCGTCAACTACATCAAGACCGGCGGCGACATGATGGAACCGTGGAATGGCCCCGGTGGACTGTGGAATATTCCGTGGAATCGTTGGATGAAGAAGTCTGCGCTATCCAATGCCAGCGGCAAGGCAGACACGACGAGCGACGACGGCTCTGTCGATGATGTGCGCCCCGACGGCGCATGACGGACCGATTCACTGACGCCTGCCGCATCGACGAGACAGAGCCCGGCGCGTTTTCGTGGGATGTTCCCGCTGGTTGGCTTCAGGGCCGCGGGGCGTGGGGGGGTCTTGTCATCGCTGCATCCGTCAACGCCGTCGAGGTAACGCAGCAGCAAAGCGCCGATCGGCGCGTGCGCAGTGTGACCGCCCATATGTTCGGACCNTTGCCTGCCGGTACGGCACGCATCGATGTGGTGCCCCTTCGCGTCGGATCGGCGATGACTACGTGGAAGGCAAGCGTCACCGGATCCGACGGCGCTCTTGCCGCGCACACGGTGATCATCACGGGAACTCCGCGTGCTGGGGACATTGCTCAGCCGTGGGGCACGGCGTCGATGCCTGACTTCCCCGAATGGCGTGCGGTCCCGAGCNTCCCGGTGGGTCCTCCTATGGGTCCGGAGTTCGGATTGCACATCGGCTACCGACCCGCGGTCGGCGTACCCGGCTCGGGAGATAGTCCTCAGGCTCTCGGATGGGTGTCGCCCGTTCCCGACCCTGAAGACAATGCCGAGCCATGGACAGCCGGAATCACTCTGGGGCTGGTTGATGCGTGGTGGCCGGCCAGTTACGTCGCCATGACCGACTTGCGTCCGATGGCCACTGTGTCTTTCAGTGCACATCTGCTTTTTCCGCCGGAGGCACTTGATCCGCAGCAGCCCCTGGGATTCGAAGCGTGGGTGTCGTCGATGGAGGAGGGGTTCACCTCGGAAACTCGGCGACTGTGGTCACCGGACGGTCGACTGGTCGTGGAGAATCACCAATCGATAGTCGTGATCAAGTAGCACACTCAAAGCCGATGCTTCGGCGATCTTGCGCTACGGCGACGGGTAGCGCTGCGCAAGCTCGATCACTTTCTCCACGTATTGCTCGGTCTCGGGAAACGGCGGTACGCCGTCGTACTTGCGAACCGCGCCGTGGCCGGCGTTGTAGGCGGCGAGGATGTTGTGCAGCGGGGTTCCCGAAACGGAAGACACCAGTCGTCTGTTCAGGCAATTCAACTCCGCTGCTGACGGAATCGCGTCGCGTGGATCCCACACGTCGCGGACGCCATCGCCGTTGGCGTCCAGACCGTATTGACTCCACGTACTGGGCATGAACTGCGCGATGCCTTGAGCTCCCGCGGGGCTCTGTGCGTCCGCCTGCCATCCACTTTCCACGGCGATCTGCGCGGCGAGAACTCGAGAAGGCACCTCCGGGCAGCGTTCGGCTGCCTTGTCGATGAGTTCTTGGTAGGCCTCGGGAATGGTCGGAGTGCCTCCGAGTTTCCCCACGTCGCGGGCCTGCTGAATCTTGTTCCAATCGGCTAGGCCGAATGCATGAAGCAGGCCCAGCCCAACTCCGAGACCAACAACNGCGATCAGCGAAAGTCCGACGATCCAGGTCACGATCGAACGGGAAATCCCGGATTGTTCGGGGGAGCGGAGGGGAGCCATGACGTCTCAACGGTAACCCAGGCTCGTGAGCATCCCGCGTACTCTCAGAGCATGGCTCCGGAATCGTCGCCTGAGAACGAAGGCGTCCAGNACATCGACGTTCCTGCTCTCGAGGGCATGTTCACCAAGGAGTTGTCCACCGCTTTCGCAGCCCTAGGTTGCTTCAACCTGGCGATCTTTGGAGCCACGGGGGCAGGCAAATCCACTCTGGTCAACGCTGTCTTTGGTCGAGATGTCGCCGATACCGGGGTGGGGGAGCCGGTGACGCGTGGCGTCGACTATCACCGTCGCGACGATGGCTTCTTGGGAATCTTCGATTCCGAGGGGTTCGAGACCGGGTCCGCCGGCGACCAGATCCTGGAAGGCCTTCGCGACGTCGTCGAAGCACGGCGGAGGTCTGCCATCGATCAGCAAATCCATGCCGCCTGGTACGTGGTGCGTTGGTCGGATCGACGCTTCGAGGAGGCGCAGGCAGCGTTCGTCCGACGCCTCGCCGAGCTGGGGCTCCCGGTGATCGTGGTGTTGACCCAGGTGCCCAGCAAGGACGGTCAGGCGCATCCACATGCGGTGGAACTATCGGACTTCATCACCGGTCTCGGATTACCGATTCGCGCCGGTGAGGCACCGGTCTTGACGAACGCGCTTGCGGACGACTTCACGCATGCACCGGAGTTCGGACTCGATCGGTTGCTGGACGCGACGTACGAGGTAGTCCCCGAAGCCGCTCAAGCGGCTCTCACCGCTGCTCAGCAGTTGGACATGGAGCGCAAAAAAAAAGCGGTAAAGGCGGTGATCAACCAGTCGATCACCGTCGCATCTGGAATCGGCGCCGTCCCGATCCCCTTCACTGATGCGGCGCTTCTCGTCCCCAATCAGGTNACGATGATCGCGCGGATCTCCGCCGCCTACGGACTTCCGCCGCAGCGCTCGAGGGCAATGGCGGTGGCGGGTTCGCTTATTCTGACGGGCGGGGCAACCATGGTGGGGCGTTACGTCGTCACCAATCTGCTCAAGTTCATCCCGGGGGGCGCGATCGCCGGATCCGCAATCTCGGCCACGGTCGCCGCGTCCTTGACCCGCGCCGTAGGAATCGCCTGGGCGAAGGTTTGCGAATACGCCTTGACCTTGCCCGAAGGTCAGCAGCAGGCTTTTTGGAGCAGCGGCGCCGGGCTGGAGAAGTTCCGTTCGGCACTCAGCGCGGGCTGAGGCTTGGGAATCCGATGACGCGGGTAACGAGCGGCTGTTAGCGTGCGGGCCATGCGGCGACTCTTGGGTATGGCAATGCTCGGCGGTGCGGTCGTTGGTGGCTGGTACCTGTGGCGCCGAATGACCGAGCCCGCTGCATCGCCGGAATGGCAGGCGATGGATTCGCCGATGATGCAGACCCCCGCGCCCACCACTCCACCCGCGACGTCAGCGGACGCGACGCCATCCACAGTTCCCGCGTCGACCGCGAAGAAGACAGGCGCCAAGAAGTCGACGGCGAAAAAGACGACCGCGAAGAAATCGACCGCGAAGAAATCGACCGCGAAGAAATCTACGGCGAAGAAGACAGGCGCATCCGAGGCAGCGGTGAAGAAGCCGGCTGCAGACTCGAACTCGTCGCCGCCGTCGAGCGCTCCCAGTGAGTCCGCGAACTCCTAGTCCTCGGCGCGAGAAGCACGGATCTGCAGTCATAGCCGATCCCCGTCCCCAGGGGGAATATCCCCACCACCCGTTCGCACTCTGCGAACGCCGTGAGTTCCCGATCGCATTTTGAGGTGAGTGCACGTAGCCTGAGGGTGGGAGGAATTATGAGATCGCCGAGGAAGTTGCTGACGTTTCACATCGATCCCGGCACGATCGCTCCTCCGCGCGTGCCGACGCTGGTGCACGCCTTCCAGGGGTTCGTGGATGCCGGCGGTGGTGTTCGGCAGGCAGCTGCTCACATCCGCGAGACCTGCACCACCGAGCTTGTGGCGACGTTCGACTCCGATGAGTTGCTCGACTATCGCGCTCGCCGCCCACGGATGACCTTCTCCTCGGACCATTTCTCCGCGGTGGAGTCGTCTCGACTCGAATTGAATCGAGTTGTCGATGCCGAAGGTCGCGACTTCTTCCTNTTGGACGGTCCCGAGCCCGATTACCAGTGGAATCGCTTTCTGGCCGCGGTCGATCTTCTCGTCGATGAGTTTGGCCTNTCCCACGCGGTGGGACTNACAGCTATTCCTTGGCCGGCGCCGCACACGCGTCCGATCGGCATCACGGTGCACGGAAACGACGCCGCATTGACGGCGGGCCGCAGCGCTGTTCTGGGCGATATCGAAGTTCCGGGGCACATGGGTGCGTTGCTCGAATTCCACCTCGGCCAGCGCAGCCTGTCATCGATCGGGGTGACGGCGCAGGTGCCCCACTACCTCGTGCAATTCGACTATCCGCGGTGCGCGATGGTGCTGATCGAGGGGCTTACCGAGGTGACCGGACTGCGCTTGACGGGCATGGGCCTGGAGTCCCAAGCCGAGAAAGCCGACGGCGAGGTCGCAGAGCAGTTGACAGGCAACGAAGAATTCGCCGCGGTCGTCAGCGTTCTGGAGACGCAGTACGACCAAATGATCGAAGCTCGCAGCGCGTTGACCAAGCCCAGCAGTGCCCCGCAGGGTGAGGTGCCCAGTGGTGACGAGATCGCCGCCCAGGTTGAGGAATTCCTCGCAGGCCTCGAAGGCTTGACCGATAAGGAAGAGAAGTCGGGCAACGACGACGCGCCTTAGAGTTNAGTGGATAGGCCGTCAGGATTCGTATCGGCGATCAACTCGAGCACACGGTCCCCGGCTCNGGCAGATCGCCGGTGAGCAGGTAGATGTCCGCGAAATTGTCGATGCACAGGTTGCTATCNCCNTACACCGTGTGACCGTCACCCCGGTGGGTCAGGAGTCGACTGGTCGGTAGTTGGCCACGAAGCGCTTGCGACCATGCGTAGGGAGTTGCCGGATCGTAGGTCGTCCCGATGATCAAGATCGGCGCGTTCGTGGTCGAAGTCACCGGTGCTGGTGGTGTGTCCGAATGTCCAAACCATGTGCTGCAGGGGGCGTTGCCCCAGGACATCGCGACGGCCATCTCCGGCACACGGGCATCGGTCGACCAATCGGATGCCGCACGGCGCAGGCCTTTGATGCCCGGCGTCGGCGGATAGTCCCAGCACCCAATGGCGTAGAAGGCCGACGTGATTTTGCTGCCGAAGGTGTCAGGGCCGGTTTGATCATTCGCCAATTGTGCGAGCAACTGCAGAGTNGAACCGTCGCCGTCGAGCGCTTGGCTCAGTCCCGAACGCAGCGTCGGCCACAGATCGGTCGAATACATCGAGAAGAACACAGCGGTGAGGGCCTCGGATTGCACGAGGCGTCGGCTGCCATCCGATGACAGTGGTGCCTGGTCGAGTTGCACGAGTAGTCGGTTGATGGCCGAGAGCACTCCTGCCTGCGTTGTCGCTATGCAGTTCGAGCGTTGCGCGCAATCCGAGGCGAAGCGGGCTAGGGCTCGTTGGAACCCTGCTGATTGATCTTCGGACACTTCCATCGCGTTCAAGGATGGGTCGACCGCTCCGTCGAGAACCATGCGTCCAACGCGGTCCGGGAAGCGTTGTGCATACAGAGCGCCGAGTTCGGTTCCGTAGGAAAAGCCGAACCAGTTCAACTCGTCATCACCGAGGACGCGGCGAAGGATGTCCATGTCGCGCACGGTGTTCGCCGTGCCGACGGATCGCGCGAGAGCAGGATCGCGATCGAGGCACCCTTGGGAGATGCGATCGGCTCGGGAGAACAGTGTTCTGCGCTCACGGCCGGTGTCGGGGGTGATGTCGGTCCGATTCCAGCGCAGTATCTGCTTGTCGGTCAGGCAAGTGACGGGTGCGGACTGTCCGACTCCACGTGGATCGAATCCGACGATGTCGTAGACCGCTCGAACATCTGAGTCGATGGCCGTACTGAGGTATTCGGCGAAGTCCACGCCGCCCGCCCCGGGGCCACCGGGATTGACCAGCAGACTCCCGCGCGCATTGCCACTGGCGAGAATGCGAAGGACAGCGAGATCCAGGGTTCGGCCTGAGGGATTTCGGTAGTCCATCGGCACGGCGACCGTCCCGCATTCGGAGCCACCTGCAGCATCGTCACAGGGACCCCACGTGACCGTCTGGCCGTAGAAGCGCGCCAGATCGGCATCTGCCTCGTCCGCTGCAGCGGGGGAAACGATGATCGGGGAGACGATGACCGTGGAGCCAAGGAGGGCCGCGCCAGCGAAGCCACCGAGCCACCTGCGTGCCCGCCGCCTGGTGGCTGCCGGNGAACGCCTCATGGCTGAGACGGTATGTCATGGCATGCGCCTAGCCATGGTTACGACCGCTTTTTGGCGAAGAGGTGCGTGCGGCTACCGGTCGGGGAAGACGCCCGACGGCGGTACGGCGCCGGTCATGGCAGGCTAGGGGCTNACAGGACCTACTCCGGATCCGTCTCAGAAGGNGGCCACTCGGGTGAGCCAGGGCGTCAGCGCGGTCGATGACCTTCCAACTCCCTCGACGGGCAGTTCGGTNTTCACCTTCACGGATACGGCCGTGCTCGCGGTGTCTGCGGTCGATGCTCCCGAGGTGATCACGTCCTCTGACATCGACGGATGGCTTGCTCCGGCGTATGCGAGTGCTGGCTTGCANGGAGGAATGCTCGAGCAGCTGGCAGGAATCTCCGAGCGTCGTTGGTGGCCTTCAGATGTGACATTCGCTGATGCGGCCGCGATGGCAGGCGCGAAGGCCATCGCAGAAGCTGGCGTCGATCCCCGGGCAATCGGTTTGCTGGTGGATACATCCGTGTGTCGTGAGCGGCTGGAGCCGCCCGCATCCGTCGACGTGCACCGTCAACTCGGTCTCTCATCGGCGTGCGTGAACTTCGATCTGTCGAACGCGTGCTTGGGGTTCATGAGCGGAATGCAACTCGCGGCCAACATGATCGACAGCGGGCAGATCGACTACGCACTGATCGTTGATGGTGAAGGCAGTCGTCAGCCTCAGCAGGCGACCATCGACCGTCTCAACTCTCAGGGAGCGACCCGAGAGGACATTGTGGAGAACTTCGCCACGTTCACGTTGGGCTCCGGGGGTGCGGCCATGGTCCTCGGGCGGGCGTCTCAGCATCGGGAAGGCCACAGGTTCCTCGGCGGTGTGTCGCGGGCTGCCACCGAGCATCACCTTCTATGCACGGGGGATCTGACGGGAATGTGCACCGACAGCCGTGCGCTGCTCGAAGCAGCGGTGGACCTTGCCGTGCTCACCTGGGCCGACGCCGCCGAGCACTTCGACTGGAGCGATCTCAGAATGTATGTGATCCATCAGGTGTCGAAGATCCACACCGAAGCGATCGCTCGTGCCCTGAACATCGATCCCGGACGTGTGCCGCAGACCTTCCCGACGCGAGGCAACATCGGACCGGCGTCGGTCCCCTTCACGTTGGCGACGAACTCCGAACATCTGGTGTCGGGGGACAGGGTCGCTTGCATGGGCATCGGCTCGGGTTTGAACGCCGCTGTCATCGACATCGAGTGGTGAAGTCGGCGCGGATTCCCGCTCGCACCGCACCTCCCGTGAAGGGGTTCGACCCAACGTGGTCCCGGATTGTCTTCATCGACGACGAGCGCATCAACAGCGACCGCATCGACGACGAAGGTGCGCACCGGCGGGCTGAGGCGTCGCAACTGGTTGACGAGATGCTAGGGATCCACGTTCTCGATACGAATCCCGAACACGTCGAACTCACCGTTGTGTGTGTTCATGGAAATCCAACATGGTCGTATCTGTGGCGCAACGTCGCTCAACAGGNACCGCCAACGGTGCGCGTCATCGCCCCCGATCACGTCGGCATGGGTTTCTCGGCGCGAAGCGGCGGTATCCGCCGACTCGATCAGCGTGTTCGGGACCTTTCAGCAATCGTGGGCAGCCTGGACGTTCGCGGGCCGATCGTCGTTCTCGCCCATGACTGGGGNGGCCCCGTCGCGCTCGGCTGGAGTGAGAACGTCATGGACGACGAAGACTCGCCGTTCTGGATAGCCGGCGTTGTACTGACGAATACCGCTGTGCACCAACCCGAGCATCGGGGCATTCCGTGGGTCATCGCCGCGACGCGCCTACCGGTCATCCGTGGAGTGATGACCCGCCGGACGAAGGGGTTTGTTCGAGCGACAACCCGAATCTCCCGAGTCGACGCCGAGACTGCGCGTGCGTTCCGAGCTCCGTATCCCACAGCTCAGGACCGTGACGCGATCGATGAATTTGTGGCGGATATTCCGACCGGACCCGACCACCCGACCTCGGCGGTTCTTGAGGGAATCGCTTCGCGACTCGACACACTCGCGCACGTTCCGACCTTGCTGGTCTGGGGAATGCGCGACCCCGTCTTCTCGGTGAGATATCTGGACGACCTCCGCCGACGGCTGCCGCATGCGCTCGTGCAGCAGTATCCGGATGCGGGGCATCTGGTGTTGGAGGATCGCGCAGANGCCATCGCCGATATTTGGTCCTGGATAGCGCGCGTTCCCGCGTCTCTCGATGGTCGCGAGGAAGACACTGATAGGGGCGTCGTGCAAGCCCACGAAGCTACCCCGGATGACCTCGGGAACAACCTTCGGCGACGAGGTGGAGGTTCGGCTTGTGCAGCAGTGGCAATGTCCGAGCCAGCGCCGGGTGTAACGCCGGCGTCTGATCTCTTCCGAGACGTGTCGTGGGGGGCACTCGAGGGTCGTGTTGCCGGGCTTGCCGACGCCTTCGCGCGCCGGGGAGTCAGCGCGGGCGATCGGGTCGCGGTCTTGATTCCACCGGGAGCCGACTTGCTCGCTGTGGTCTACGCGGTGTGGCGGATCGGAGCCAGCATCGTGGTAATCGACGCTGCTCATGGTGCGCGATCCCTGCTTCGCTCGCTCAAGGGCGCCCGGGTCGATCACGTCGTGGCCGTACGCCGCGCGGCGCCGGTGGTTCGTCTCCTGAACACGCCAGGANAAGTTTTCTGGCAACACCGTTTGGCTGGGTTGTTGGATGCTGAAGCCGAGCCTCGAGGCACACCGGCGGCCCACGTTGCCCATTCAGATGCTGCGATCGTGTTCACGTCGGGAGCGACGGGTCCGGCCAAAGCGGTCACCCACTCCCGAGCCGGAATCGCCGCCACTCGGGACACCCTGCTCGGTCACTATGAGTTCACCGACGACGACGTCCTCGTTGCGGCTTTCGCACCGTGGGCGGTGCTGGGCCCCCTGTTGGGCATCGCCTCGGTCATTCCGGCTATGGATGCCTCGCGTCCGGGTTCGTTGACGGCGGAGTCGTTGTCGGCGGCGATGGAGCATGCCGGGGGAACGGTCATGTGGATGTCGCCGGCGGCGCTGAGTTCGGTGCTCTCCGGGGCTCGACCGGGCTCGCATGCCCGCACCCGACTCGCGCGCGCCGGATTGTCCCTTCGGCTGCTGCTACTCGCGGGTGCTCCGATCGCCCGCTCGTTGCTGCGGGACGTCATGGACCTGTGGCCGGAGTGTGACGTTCGCACGCCGTACGGCATGACCGAGGTTCTTCCGGCAACAGACGTCACCGCCCGCGAGGTTCTCGCGGAGTCGCCGGGGGCAGGGGTGCTCGTCGGTCGGCCGTTGCCGTTGGTGGAGGTTGCCGTCGCGGTGGTGGATTCTGATGGCACGCCGGCGAGCGAGCTGAGCACCGAGGCGGGAGTACTCGGGGAAGTAGCCGTGCGAGCTCCCCACACGAAGGACCGGTACGACGCACAAGCGTTCGTGGAGCAACGCACCTCACGCAATCTCGGATGGCACCGGACGGGAGATATCGGAGTTCTCGATGAGCAGGGCCGGCTATGGCTCGAGGGTCGTCTCGGCCACGTGATCACCACGGTGAACGGGCCCGTTGGTCCGGTGTCGATCGAACAGCGCATCGAGGAGGGTCTGGGCGGAGTCGGCGCCGACCGGATCGTGACTGCAGCGGTCGGTGTCGGGCCAGCCGGTGCCCAAGTGCTCGTGGTTGTCTGTGCGTCTGCCGTCGTCGGCGCAGGTGCGTCACGGATGCGACAACGGCACGTCGATCTCGCAGAGATGGGTCTGGCGACGCGTGTGCGCGCCATCGCGCGTGATGCGCAGGTGCCCGATGTGGCGGCGGTGCTGTGGATCGATCGGATGCCGGTGGATATCCGACACGGCGCCAAGATCGACCGTGCGTATCTTGCGGCAGACGCGGAGCGGCTTCTTGCGGGGCACGGATGAGTGGGAGTGTTTCGTCACCGGGATCGAAAGGTCGATTGCTGGTCACGGGTGGGCGGGGTTTGCTGGGGAATGCGGTTGTGCGGGCGGCGCTTGCCGACGGCTGGGACGTCGTGTGCTTTCAGCGGCACGCCTCGGGGATGGCCGGTGAGCAATCGACGGGCGGTGCACGCGTCGGCGACTTTCTGGGATCCATCGTCAAGGCCGCCGATGTGAGAAAGGCTCTCGAGGGCGTGGACGCGGTCGTTCATTTGGCGGCGCGGGTAGGAATCGACGGGTCGTGGTCGCAATTTGAGACTGTCAACGTTGAAGGAACTCGCCTGGTTCTCGAGTGTGCAGCCGACGCGGGTGTCCAGGCGTTCGTCTACGTGTCCTCGCCCTCGGTCGCGCATGTGGGAGAGCCGCTCATCGCGGCTGCAGCCGATACTGCCGATCCGGCTCGAACCCGCGGTCACTACTCGCGATCGAAGGCGATGGCCGAGCGCATCGTGTTGGATCCGCGCGTCGGCGTGCCGGTCGTCGCGGTGCGACCGCACTTGGTGTGGGGCCCGGGTGATAAGCAACTTATCGGACGCATCATTGATCGAGCGGCGAGTGGTCGCCTATTCCTGATCGACGGCGGCCGCGCCCTCATCGACACGACCTATGTCGATAACGCGGGGGAGGCGATCGTGCGGGCGCTGGACAGAGCGGAGGATCCGTCGGTCCGAGGCCGCGCCTTCGTTGTCAGCAACGGTGAGCCCCGACCGGTGCGCGACGTCATCAAGGCCATCGTCGACGCGGCCGGAATCGAGGCATCCGTGAGATCCGTTCCCCGAGGCCCGGCGTGGGTGGCCGGCACCGTGGGCGAGGCTGCGGCCTCGGTTTCCGGACGAGAGCCGGTGACCACCCGATTTCTGGTGGAACAGCTGTCCACGGCGCATTGGTTCGACCCTCGTCAGACATGGGAAGCGTTCCAGTGGAGGCCCCGGGTCTGCTTCGATGAGGGAATCGCGCGGTTGGCTGTGTCGCTTCGGCGCGCCTAAGCCGACGAATGCCCACGGGCCGGTAGACAAGTGCTACCAGCACAAAGAGCAAGGCCCCTCGAAGTATGAGTTCGAGGGGCCTTGCCATGAAAGTTCCCGGCTGCCGCCCGGTTTCCCGGGGCCTTCGCGGTGCGTGCAGTCCGCGTGGCTCGCCCTACGTTTCCGCAGCGCCTTCAGCTCGTTTCCTTTCCCGACCCGCTCCCTGCCGCCATCCCCGCCAGCACTCGGAGACTTCCGGGTCTAGCCCGGTAGGCCACTAGTTTTCGGACCGTCCCGCACCTTGCGGTGCGTTAAGAGATGTTTAACAGGCGTTGGCAAGGCGACACAAGCGGTTCACCAAAAAATTTTTCGTCAATGTAAACACTCTCGTCACATTGATTCTTCTCTGCAACTTCATCCACTCTGGTTCGCGAAATCGGGCCGGGTAGGCATTCCCGATACCGTTCCTGTGTGACTAATTTCGGGTTCGATGTGGTGGCCCGGATGGGTGAAGATCGCTCGCTCCCGGGAAGCCAGCTTGGTCGCAGCGGTGTCATCACCACACCTCACGGTCAGATTCGAACTCCGGCGTTCATTCCTGTCGGCACCAAAGCCACGGTGAAGACCGTGCTACCGGAATCCATGCGCGACCTCGGAGCTCAAGCGGTGCTCGCCAACGCCTACCACCTGTACCTGCAGCCCGGTGCGGACATCGTGGAGGCGGCAGGGGGCTTGGGCGCCTTCATGAACTGGCCGGGTCCGACGTTCACCGACAGTGGCGGGTTTCAGGTGCTCTCACTGGGCGTCGGATTTAAGAAAGTTCTCGCCATGGACGTCAGCGACCGTACGGTCGACGATGTTGTCGCGCCGGGTAAGGACCGACTCGCTCATGTGGATGACGACGGAGTGACCTTCACCTCTCACCTCGATGGGTCTCGCCACCGCTTCACCGCGGAAGTCTCGATGCAGGTGCAGCATGCTCTAGGGGCCGACATCATCTTCGCGTTCGACGAGTGCACCACGTTGATGAACTCTCGCGACTATCAACAGGTTGCGATGCGCAGAACTCTCGAATGGGCTAAGCGGTGCATCGCGGAGCATCGACGCATCACCACCGATCGACCCGGGCGGGCGTATCAGGCTCTCTTCGGCGTCATTCAGGGCGCGCAGTACGAGGACCTGCGCCGTCAGGCCGCTTCTGACATCGCGGCATTGCCGTTCGACGGGTTCGGCATAGGCGGTGCCATAGAGAAGGAGCGGATGGCAGACATCGTGCGTTGGGTGTGCGAGGAATTGCCCGAAGACAAACCGCGTCACCTTCTCGGCATCGGTGAGCCGCAGGACTTCTTCACGGCTATTGCCTCGGGTGCCGATACCTTCGATTGCGTATCGCCGGCGCGAGTCGCGCGAAACTCTGCTCTGTATACCTCGCGCGGGCGCTTCAACGTGACTGCCAGCATCAATCGGCGAACCTTCGCGCCTATCGAGGAGGGCTGCACCTGTTACACCTGTAAGAACTACACGCGCGCCTATCTCCATCACGCCTTCAAGGCTAAGGAGTCGATCGCGGCAACGCTCGCCACCATTCACAACCAGCACTTCATCGTCAACCTCGTCGACAATATTCGCGTCGCCATTGAGGCGGGAGATTTCCACGCCTACCGCGAAGCGTTCGTAGGGGGTTATGCGAACGACGGTCAAGCCGGCAGCCAAGCCGGAGGCTAGGCCGCGGACTCCAACTCGTAAGTGGGTTCCCGCTTCTTGACGAAAGCGATGATGCGGTAGGTAATCGGCAGGAGCAAGATTTCCACCGTGGTCTTGTAGACGAAGCCAACGATCACGTATGTCGCGAAATCGCCGCCGGTGATGACCCCGTAGAAGGCGATGGTGCAGAAGACCACGGTGTCCGCGAACTCGCCCACCACGGTAGAGCCCATCAGGCGAGCCCAGAGTTTCCGTTCTTGCGTCTTGCGCTTGATCCACACCAGCACGTACGCGTTGAGAAGCTGACCGACGAGGAAGCCCAGAACGCTGGCCAGCACGATTCGCGGAACGAAGCCGAGGACTGCCTCAAAGGCTTCCTGATTTTCCCAGCCGTCGGCCGGAGGTGAGATCTGAACCAGATAGAAGGTCAATGCGGCCAGCGCACCCATGACGAAGGCGATGATGACGGCGCGACGAGCCGCCTTCCACCCGTACACCTCCGCGAGTACATCGCCGACCACGTACACGAGCGGGAACAGGAAGGCCCCTCCGTCGGTGATGAGTGGCCCGAAGGCGATGAGCTTGACCGCGCCGATGTTGGAGATAAGCAGCAGTGCGACGAAAACCGCCACGATGGTGGGGTAGAGACCCGACTCGACCCGCGCGAAACGCGGAGATGTTTGGGTCGACATGCGCCCCCGGCAGGATTCGAACCTGCGGCCTTCGGTACCGGAAACCGGCGCTCTATCCCCTGAGCTACGGGGGCTGGGGCAGCGACAGGTTATCAGCGAACGAGTGCGCCATGATGTGCTGGTGTCACGACTGAAGGCGCTCATCGAGTTCGGTCGTATCGTCCTCATGCGCTATGCGGCCGTGGGCGGAAGCATCGTGGCGGGGGGCCTGTCGTTCTTCACCTTCTTTGCTCTCGCACCAACCGCGCTGGCGATCGGTGCCATCGCCGGTGCCTTCTTGACGACCGATCAGGTGCAATCCGCCATTGAAGGCGTTTTCGACAGAAGCCCGGAAACCCTGCAGGCCCTGGAACCGACGACGGCGGCCCTGGTGGAACTAGCCGATAAGGGCTCCTCGAGTGCCTTCACCATCACCACGGTCGTGCCCATCATCGTCGCGGTGTACGTCTCGTCGCGGGTGGTCTATGGGCTGCGAGCAACATTGACGCGACTGTTCGGTCAGCCCGAACGCATCCACGGATTCGTCGATCGTGGTATCTCCGCCATCGTGGCGCTCGGGGGAATGATCGTCGTCGTTGTTCTCTTGCTCGTTCTTCAGTTGCTCCCACGAGTCCTGGCCGAACTCGGACTATCGGAATTCCTGGGCTTGGTGAGCGTGCGGGTGGTGAATTGGATGGCGCTCGCAGTCGTGGCCTACGTGGTGTGTGGCTTGATCATCGCTCTTCTGCCGGACGTGCCGACACGAATTCGGATTCGCTCGTGGGGGGTGCTGTTCGCGACGGTGTGGATGCTGGGCTCGAGTGCGGTCTTCGGCCTGTACACGTCGCTGTCTAACACGGTGGGCGCTGCCGTTGTTGCTTTCGGTACGCCGATCGTGCTGATGCTCTGGTTCTATCTCGTCTTCATGGGAATTTTGATCGGGGCTGCGATCGAAGCTCAACGAATGGGTGTCGACGAGCCGCCGCGTCCGGCTCCGGTCTCGATGCCGTCGTGGCTCGCGGGAGTCTTCGCACCCGTTGCGTCGACGTTCGGCGCCGCATCGAGCGATGGCGTCAAGACCTCGGACATGGCGTAAGGCGAACCCCGCTGCTTCGCCGCGAGGAGTGTCCTGGTGTCGCTGTTGGCGTCGAAGTGCCCGTCAGGAGGAGAACCAGCGTGGGGGCCCGGCGACCAGGCCGGTAACCAGCGACCCGAGTGCGGCCCCGACCCCGCAGGAGAACGAGCCGACGAAGGGCATAAGGAGTCCGAAGAACCACCCGGCGGCGCCGAAGACGAGGCTGGCACCGATAGCGAAAGCCACCCGGCCGCCGGTGGAGGACCGTCCCGACGAGTCAACCGCCCCCGACTGTGCCGGCTTGACGTCCGAGGATCCGCGGGAAGTGTCTCCGGAATTGACCGTGTTTACCTCTCGTAGGAGGCGCTCGATATCGTCGTCGGCCATGTTGGAAGTGTGCCGGACGAGACCCTGTCAAGCACCGAGGGCCCCACCATGATCGGTGGGGCCCCCGATGAGAAGTCGACGTGATGTCGCTACGAGGGGCGAACCTTGTCTGCCTGCGGACCCTTGGGTCCTTGGGTGATGTCGTATTCGACGACCTGGTTCTCCTCGAGCGAGCGATAGCCGTCACCGTCGATCGCCGAGTAGTGGACGAACACATCCGGTCCACCGTCGGCCTGGGCGATGAAGCCGTAGCCCTTTTCTGAGTTGAACCACTTCACGGTTCCTTGAGCCATGTTGCACATTCTCCTTGCACGAAGTTTCGCGCCGGACACCTCGCCCGCCGCGGGCTAGCCGTTCAAACCTTCGTCCGCAATCTGTGCGCATGCTCAGAAACTGCAACGCTGCCTGGCTGGCGGCGCGGCGTGAACAATGGTGCTGATCGAGCCTTGCCTACCGCGAGCATAACCGCACTGTTGCGTCGATACGCTCGCGCGGTGACCATCGACGAGTTGCGGGTAGCAATAGCCGGGTCACTGAATTTCGCCCTGGACGGTCTTGGCACAGGGGATGTGGATGCCTCCGACGTCGACATCGTGATCGAGCGCCCCAAGAGTCGTGAGCATGGCGACTACGCCACGAACGTGGCGATGGTGCTGGCCAAGCGGGCGCAACGTCCACCGCGGGAGATAGCTGAGGCGTTGGCGTCTGAGCTCGGTTGTTATGCGGGAATCGCTCAGGTGGACGTGGCTGGGCCCGGCTTCGTGAACATCACTCTCGAGGCCGCTTCCCACGCGGAAGTTGCCCGCAAGATCGTCGAGGCGGGATCCAACTACGGGGTGGGAGACGCCCTCGCTGGCACGAGGGTCAACGTCGAATTCATTTCCGCGAACCCGACAGGACCGCTTCACCTCGGGCACACGCGGTGGGCCGCGGTGGGTGACGCGATCGCTCGGGTCCTTCGCGCGGCCGGTGCGGACGTCGCTCGCGAGTTTTACATCAACGATCGCGGCGTGCAGATGGACATGTTTGGCGCGTCGGTGATGGCCAGCGCCCATGGGGAACCCGTACCGGAAGATGGGTACCACGGTGGGTACGTGGTCGATCTTGCCGCGGCGATCGTCGCGGAGGATCCGGACATCCTTTCCCTGCCGCGCGATGATCAACTCGTCGCTTTTCGTGAAGCTGGCTATGCACGACAGTTGCGACAGCAACAGCAGGTTCTCGATCTCTTCTGCACGCACTTCGATGTGTGGGCCTCGGAACGGGAACTGCACGGCTCCGCGGCCGTAGAGCGAGGGCTGGAGCGACTACGAGAACAAGGCCATGTCTTCGAGGAGGACGGCGCCGTCTGGTTGCGCACGACCGACTTCGGCGACGATAAGGATCGTGTGCTCGTCAAGGCCGACGGCGAATACACATATTTCGCCTCGGATACCGCCTATTACGTCGACAAGCGCGCCCGCGGTTTCGACGTGAACATCTACCTCCTCGGTGCCGATCACCACGGATACGTCAACCGGTTGCGCGCGGTGGCCGCATGCGCAGGAGACGACATGGATGTCAACATCGAAATCCTCATCGGTCAGCTCGTCAAAATCACACGTGGCGGACTCGAGGTCAGATTGTCCAAGCGCGCCGGAAACATCGTCACGCTCGAGGAGTTGGTCGAGGAAGTAGGTGTTGACGCTGCCCGCTATACGCTCATCCGCTACCCGGCAGATTCCCCGTTGACCCTCGATTTAGAAACGATCACCCGACAAACCAACGACAACCCGGTCTTCTACGTTCAATACGCACATGCGCGGATTTCCTCCGTTCTGCGGAATGCTCAAGAACTCGGCATCGACTGGCGTGGAGCGGAATTCGACCCTGGATCCCTGGCGCACGAACGGGAGAGCGAGCTCCTCGGCAGTCTCGCGGAATACCCACGGATCGTGGCCAGCGCCGCTGAACTGCGCGAACCCCACCGGGTGGCGCGCTATCTGGAAGAAATGGCCACCGACTATCACCGGTTCTACGACGTGTGCTGGGTGCTGCCTCGCGGAGAGGAAGACGTCCAGCCGCTTCACATATCTCGACTGTGGTTGTGTGCGGCGGCTCGTCAAGTGCTGGCCAATGGGCTGGATCTGCTGGGAGTCAGCGCCCCCGAGCGCATGTAGCGCAGGCGTCGGAGCGTGCAGGGCGCGCTGCCCTAGCCTTGACCCGTGCGCGCGCATCCGGCAGGACCTCGGCACGGTGACCTCGTCACCGATCCCGGGGCGATGGTCTCGGCCCCCACGGCCGAGTCGGTCGACGCGCTGGCCGACTCTGTGTGGCCCCGTCACTGTTCTCGTGGCGTCGATGGCGCCATGATGATCGGTGGAGTCGATGTCCGGGACATCGCCTCCGATCACGGCTCTCCGGTGTACGTCCTCGACGAAGAGGACCTGCGGTCACGGGCCCGCGAATACGCGTCGGCTTACCGCCAGGCGGGAGCGTCGCGGGTCTATTACGCGGCCAAGGCCTTCTTGTCGGTGGCCGTGGCCCGGTGGGTGTTCGAGGAAGGTCTCGGCATAGACGTGGCCAGTGGGGGAGAACTCGCCGTTGCGGTCCGCGCAGGCGTTCCGGGCGATGCCCTGCTGATGCATGGCAACAACAAGTCAATGGCGGAGATCACAGCGGCCATCGAGTACGGCGTCGGCCGCATCGTCGTGGACTCTTTCGAGGAGATCGCACGGGTCGCCAGCGCCGCCGCCGATGCGGGAGTCGTCCAACCGGTGATGGTGCGCGCGACGGTGGGCGTCGAAGCACACACGCACGAATTCATCGCCACTGCTCACGAAGATCAGAAGTTCGGTCTGTCGGCGGAAACGGGCGCTGCAGAAGAGGCCGTTCGCAGAATCGCGAAGTTGCCAAGCCTTTCGCTGGTTGGTCTGCACTCGCACATCGGCTCCCAGATTTTCGACTCGTCCGGTTTCGAGGTGGCCGCGGGTCGGATTGTCGGACTCGCCCAGCGACTGCACGACGAACAAGGAATCGACATCGCCGAACTCAACCTCGGGGGCGGCATGGGTATCGCCTATGTGGACAGCGACGATCCAATCAACGTCTCGGACATGGCAGCGCAGATCGGGCGGATAATTTCGCGAGCATGCGCCGATGCGGGAATCGACGAACCGACGTTGGCTTTCGAACCCGGCCGGGCGATCGTCGGACCGGCGGGAATAACCCTCTACGAAGTCGGGACCATCAAGCCGGTAGAACTCGATAGCGGTGTCGTCCGAACCTACGTATCTGTCGACGGCGGCATGAGCGACAACATCAGAACCGCCCTCTACGGCGCCGAATACAGCGTCCGACTCGCCTCTCGCTCATCCTCGGCTCCGCCGGTGTTGTGCCGAGTCGTGGGCAAGCATTGCGAATCAGGCGATGTGGTCGTGCGTGATGCGTGGCTGCCCGAAGACTTAGCTCCCGGCGATCTGCTGGCTGTCGCGGCCACGGGTGCGTACTGCCGGTCCATGGCGTCCAACTACAACTACCTCGCCCGCCCGGGGGTGGTCGGGGTTCGCGACGGCACATCATCGACGATCATCCGTCGTGAAACGATGGACGATCTGCTTAGTCTCGACACGCACGCCTGAACGGGTCGACGGCGAGACGAACGCAGACGACGAATACGAGCACGAGGAAGACAGGGAGCGGTCATGGCACGTGAAGAGGTAACGGTTGCCCTCCTCGGGGGCGGAACCGTCGGCACCTCGGTCGTGGAGCTGCTCACCGAGCACGCCGAGGATTTTCGCGAACGTATCGGAGTTCCTGTGCGGCTCACGGCAGTTGCTGTTCGAGACGCCAGCAAGGCTCGGCCGGGTATTCCGGCTGATCTGATCACCGACGACGCCGTCGCCGTCGCCTCGTCCGGCGTCGACATCGTCGTGGAGCTCATGGGTGGAATAGAACCTGCGCGCGAATGCATCCTGGCAGCCATGGCGGCGGGCTCGAGCGTCGTGACCGCGAATAAGGCACTGCTCGCCGAAGACGGGGCTCGACTGTTCGAAGCGGCCGAGCAACACGAGGTGGACTTGTCCTTCGAAGCCTCCGTTGCGGGAGCTATTCCGCTGTTGCGCCCCTTGCGAGAGTCACTGGCTGGCGATCGTGTCCGCAAAGTGATGGGCATCGTCAACGGCACCACCAACTTCATGCTCACCAAGATGGACGAGGAGGGCGTGGAGTATGCCGACGTTTTCGCCGAGGCCGGCGCCCTCGGATATTTGGAATCCGATCCGTCGCTGGATGTGGATGGCCATGATGCCGCGGCGAAGGCCGCGATCCTGGCCGAGTTGGCCTTTCATACGCGGGTGACCTTGGCCGATGTGTACGTCGAGGGAATCGCCGATGTGACGGCCGACGATATGGCTGCCGCGCGGGATATGGGTTTTGTGATCAAGTTGCTCGCCATCGCCGAGAAAATCGATGACTTCGGGGACTCAGGTGTGATCGTGCGGGTGCACCCGACCATGCTGCCGCGCACTCATCCACTGGCCGCGGTCCGTGAATCGTTCAACGCGGTTTTCGTCGAAGCAGACGCGGCCGGTCAGCTGATGTTCTACGGGCGTGGTGCTGGCGGCCACCCCACCGCGAGTGCCGTGCTCGGGGACCTCGTAGCTGCGGCGCGGAACCGGGTGAGCGGCAGTCGGGGGCCGGGGGAGAGCACGTACACGGCGCTGCCCGTGCTGCCCATCGGGCGCGCTTACACCGAGTACTACGTGAACCTCGACGTCGCCGACCGTCCCGGTGTCCTTGCAAGTATCGCGGCTGCCTTCGCCGAAAACGGCGTGAGCATCCAGGTGGTTCACCAGGAGGGTCACGGTGACGATGCCGGGCTTGTCGTTCGGACGCATCTGGCCACTGACGCGGCACTCGAGGCGACCGTCGAGCAATTGCGCGGACTGGACACTGTGCGCCGCGTTGTCGGTGTGATGCGCGTCGAGGGAGACGAGCAGCCGTGAATGGTGCACATCAGTGGCGCGGGGTGATCGAGGAGTACCGCGACCGACTGCCGGTGAGCAAGAAGACGCCCGTGGTGTCACTGCGGGAAGGTGGCACGCCCCTGGTGCACGCGTGCTCGCTCAGTGAAACGCTCGAGTGTGAAGTGTGGCTGAAGTTCGAGGGTGCCAACCCGACCGGATCGTTCAAGGATCGCGGGATGACGATGGCCATCAGCAAGGCCGCAGAAGATGGCGCCCGGGCGGTGATCTGCGCGTCGACCGGCAACACCTCGGCGAGTGCATCGGCGTACGCCGTCAAGGCCGGCATGGTGAGTGCGGTGCTGGTGCCTCAGGGCAAGATCGCTATGGGCAAGTTGGCGCAGGCGATCGTGCACGGAGCAACGTTGTTGCAGGTTGATGGAAACTTCGACGACTGCCTGACGGTCGCCCGGGAAGTGTCGGACTCCTATCCCGTCGCGCTCGTCAACAGCGTGAATCCGGTTCGTATCGAGGGCCAGAAGACGGCCAGCTTTGAAATCGTTGACCTGTTGGGGCGTGCGCCCGATATCCACGCACTCCCGGTAGGCAACGCGGGCAACATCACCGCGTACTGGCGTGGCTACACCGAGTACAAGGCCGACGGTGTGAGTGATTCCTGCCCGCGCATGTGGGGGTTCCAGGCGGCGGGCGCGGCACCGCTGGTGCAGGGCTCACCGGTGACCTCGCCGGAAACCATCGCTACGGCTATCCGCATCGGCAACCCGGCGTCGTGGGATGCGGCCATTGCCGCACGCGAAGAATCCGACGGGCTGATCGATTCGGTGACCGACGACGAGATTCTCAGTGCTTATCGATTGCTGGCTTCGACCGAAGGTCTGTTCTGCGAACCGTCAAGTGCTGCCGGTGTCGCGGGTCTGTTGAAGGTCAAGAGCCAGGGTCGTCTTGATTCCGGTCAGATGATCGTTGTGACATTGACGGGCAACGGACTGAAGGACCCGCAGTGGGCTCTGGAGTCGGCGCCGGATCCGGTCGTGGTTCCCGTCGATCCCACGGCTGCGGCCCGTGCGTTGGGTTTGGCGGAATAGTGACCGCCTTTCGATCGGAAGCGGTACGGGTACTCGTTCCCGCGAGCAGCGCGAACGTCGGACCGGGGTTTGATTCCGCCGGCCTGGCACTCGCGGTGTACGACGAGTTGATTGCGATGGTGACCGACGACGAGGGAGTCTTGGTCGAGGTAGCGGGCGAAGGGGCCGACGAGGTTCCGCGCGATGAGCAGCACCTGGTCGTCGCGGCCATGCGCACGGCCTTCGCGGCCATGGGCCAGCAACCGACCGGTTTCGTACTTCGCTGCCGTAACGCGATTCCCCACGGACGGGGGTTGGGCTCATCAGCGGCCGCGATCATCGGTGGAATGGTTCTTGCGCGAGCCATGGTGTTGGAGGAATCGGGCGCCGCTATGTCCGACGAGGAAGTGTTGTCACTCGCGACGACGATGGAAAGTCACCCGGACAACTTGTCAGCGGCGTTGCACGGCGGCTTCACGATTGCTTGGCTCGACGACGCCGGTTCCCCGGGATGTGTTCGCATGAATGCGCACCAAGACCTGCGCGCGGTGCTCGCCATCCCGACCGAGACGCTCCCGACATTGGATGCGCGCCGTGTCCTTCCCGCATCTGTGTCTTATGCGGACGCCGTTCACAACGTGAGCCGCGCGGCGCTACTCGTACACGCCATGACTCGACAACCGGATCTGCTGTGGGAGGCGATGTCCGATCGGCTGCACCAGCCTGCGCGTTCAGATGCATATCCGGAGGCCTCCGCGCTGGTGGCGTCATTGCGTGAGGCGGGGGTACCTGCCGCGATCTCCGGCGCTGGTCCCTCGGTCATCGCCGTCACCGACCGTGCGGAGGATTTCCAGCGAATGCAGGACATGGTGACGAGCCTGGGTGGTCCTGCGCAGGGAGATGAGGGCCGCTGGCGTGTGCACGATCTCGCGGTGAGCGAGGTTGGCGCGCGGGAGCGCCCTATTGACTCCCCGTAAGAGGTCGGTGCTACAGTCATAACGCCTCAAAGGTTCGATGTTGGACTTCCTGCACCGAGCGTGCAGCGGGTGAACCCACGGTTTCTTTCCCGCCCGGGATATTTTCCTCGGGGTTCGAGCCCAGACTTGCGAGGCATCCCCTTTGTCGGTGACGTCACTGCTGCCGGCAGCTCCCGCTTCCGCTGACCGAGAGAACGTCAGCACAGTCGAAGGAAAATATGACCGACACAACAACGAGCACTGCCGATCGAGGCAGCAGTCTCGCCTCGATGCTTCTGCCCGAGCTCAAGCAACTGGCTCAGCAGCTGGGTATCACCGGCTCGAGTGGCATGCGCAAGCAGGAGCTCATCGCCGCCATCAGTGAGCGGCAGCAGCAAGGCGGTGCCCCGCGGCGCGGTTCGCGTTCTGCGACGCGCGACGCCGGGTCCCCCAACGGTGCAGGTTCGGCCGCCGACACCCAAGACTCCGCAAGCAAGGCCTCCAAGGCTGATGGTGCGGATTCGTCTGAGTCCTCCGAGAGGTCGTCTGGAAACGACCGGAACGACCGAGGTGACCGGAACGACCGAGGTGACCGGAACGACCGAGGTGACCGGAACGACCGAGGTGACC
>PBTV01000035.1 GCA_002729215.1 Rubrivirga sp. | reverse complement strand
CATGAAAGGAGAGCACCAAGTCCGAGTAATCAGTGCGGGCCTGCTCGATGTCTGTGTAGGTCAATGCTTTCAGGGTGATGGCTTCCGGAGCAACATTTGGAGAGAAGCGTTCCGCTTCTCGTCGGTCCTCAACGATGATGCGCACGCCCGCGTCAGTGTTGTCGGCCAGCCACCAGGTCATCAGTGATGAATCGACATCGAGTCGAGTACTGAATTGACCATTGATGATTTCGACCTTGTTTCCGTCAGACCACAGGTTGGCGATGGAATGGAGCCGCTGCTCATCTGTCTCGATGATCGTCACCATCCACGGGTGATCTGCCTGCCTATGCGCTACCCAGTTGCGTAGATCTCGTCGAAAAGTGCTAGCGGTTGTGATGGGCGTCGTCGCGCCCTCCTGAGGGGAGTCCATGAACTGGATGAGGAGGGACGACACGGGAACATCCTAAGAACGAGAGTTTTCGATGACCTCGAGTAATGCCACCTGGTAGAGACCACTGATTCGAGAGAACGACCATTCCCGCTCTGCCTTCTGGCGTGCCTGATCTCCGAGTTGTTGCGCCTTGTCGGGAGTGGAGAGAACCCAGAGCAGGCCGCTCGCTAGGTCCTCTGCATCCTCTGGGCGCGCAAGGTAGCCCGACCGGCGATCCTCCACAGCATCGGACAAGCCACCAACGTCGAACGCCACCACGGGACGACCGCACGCGGCGGCCTCGGTCGCCACTTGTGGGAGGTTGTCCATCCGCGAGGGCACGACGATTACATCGGCGGCTGCGTACGTCAGCGCAATGTGCTCATCGTCGAACGTCCTACCGAGCCATCGAGTGTCGAACGGAAGTCCACCCCAACTCGTTGGCGCACACTCGTGGCCAAGAATCGCGACGTGTGGATGCGGGTGTGCTGTGGGCCACCGGGTGTGCAGTGTGTGCAGCGCCTCAACGAGCAGGTCAGCTCCTTTGCGTGGATCGCTGAGATCATTCGTGAGGGCGAACAAGACGACCGGTATGTGTGGATCCAGACCCAGAGATAGCTTGGCGGCTGAGGAGTCCTGTGGGGTGAAGATCGTGAGGTCGAGTGGGTTCGGAATGACGCGAATTGGCCAATGAGACACGATCGGAGATTTCGCGGCTTGCTCTCGGAGCCAAGTGCTGGGCGTGATGAGAAGTCTTGGCTGCCGCCAATGCCGTTCTTTTCTCTCGAGTACCCATGATCCGTTGGCTCGTTCCTGGCCCGGGTCGTAGTAGTGCTCGCCGCCACCCAGCGTCCACATGTCGTGCAAGGTCCATACGGCCGGCGCGTCAAGGTGACCCATTTGCGCAATGGATGCCGCGCCGTAGCCAGTCCAGTGAACATTGACGACAGACGCGCCAGTCCTTCGGACAAGACGAGGGGTCAAGGCGCCGGAGGCTGCTGCGGAGAAATTGCTCGCATCCCGCGGCCGCACGATCTTGTCGGCTAGTTGTTCNATGCCGAGCCGGACGCGACGGTCGAATGCNCCACCAAGTGGGATGACNTCGGGGTCCTGAGAAGACAGAGAATCGCCTGCCAAAGTGGCTTCGACACCGTCTGATCGCAGCGACCGAAGGAGNCGNTGGGCTGCTCGGCCGGCNCCGCCACCCCCGTCGCTGTGGGAGACCAGGAGCACCNTCACGAGGCNTTGNCNGTNGCAGCTCGGCGGGCACGCGCNTGGACGCGTGAGGCCGCCAGGCGGGTNGCCCATCGCACNGGTGGCTCCCACAGCCATGNGATCCGACGCAGGCTTGGTGNCAGGGCTGCCCGTTTGGCCCGCTCTGACTCACGCAAATTGCGAGNCCGATCGTCGACGGTNAATGAGTCTGNATGCCAGCGAAAGCANGAAACNGGCTGATCGACTCTGACGAANTGACCACGCTTCTTNAGTCGCAACAGCAGGTCGAAGTCGAATGCCATGGAGTAGGACTCGTCGAGGCCACCTACCTCGTTCCANGTGGTCGACCGGACAAGCATCCCNGGTTGTGGCACNANNTGTGGTCCCCACGCNAGAACGGNAACGACCCACGGTNGGGCGGAATTGGTCCANAGNTTNGTTCCTGCTGCGTCGATGTAGATGCATGGCCCGTAGGCNAGGACGGCGGTTGGCGACTCATCGAGNGCGTGGGAGGNGTGAGCCAGAGANTCAGCGGTGAGGAGGTCNTCGTCACCCANCCAGGACAGGTAATCGAANNGCCCCTNAGCGNTGCGCACGCCTNCGTTGATGGCTGCAGNAAGNCCCTCCTTCGGGTCCTCGACCCACTGTGCNCTGACGGAGTCGGCAANGGCCCGAATNGCGGGGTTNGGTGGAGAAACAATCACGACCTCCGCGGGCGTCGACTGGCTGCGAATGGAACGAAGGCAGGCTTCTAGTAGATCGTGCCTTGTCCCGAGGGTCGGAACTACGAGCAGGATGCGGTGCGTCATGGCGCCACCACGCGCGTTCCCGCACCATGATCTTGCAACTGGCGCACAATTCCTTGATAGACCTGTTGCAGTCCAATCGGCAGCGCGCGGGCACCGCTGCTGATGAATCCACGTGGTAGGTCGGGAATGAATCGTGAGTCCTGAGCCTGACTTGCTGCGGAACTTGATGTGGAAGCGGCAACGGGAATCCTCCGGTGGCTCACATCCGTCATCATTCGAAGCAGAGAGGCGATGCTTGTCCCTTCTCCGCTAGCCACGATGACCTCGCTGTGCAAGGAAGGGTCGGCCGAATCGACGAGACGGTCCCGAATGTGTCCTGTTACGAGTCTCGCTGCGTCGTCGGCATGTATGTAGTCTCGAACCGTATCTAAGGGAACGTAGATGCGAAGGGGTTGCCGAGTGGCAGCCGAGTAGGCCAGTTGGGAAATTAGCCCCTGTCGCTTGTCGAGTCGCTGGCCTTCGCCGTACACGTTGCTGAGTCGAATCGTCAATGTTGGNCATACCGGTGACAGCGTCCTGCCCCAGGCTCGCTCCTGGGCCAATTTTGCAGCCCCGTAGGGACTGATCGGAGACGGTGTGCTGTGAGTTGAATAGGGCGGATCGGGCGTCCCCGCGTATACGCCACCTGCAGATGAAATGAGGACGCACAATCCAGGGCCTGTCTGGTGACTGCGGTCGAACAGCGTGTCTGCCACGGTGGAGGCGAAGTTTTGGACAGCGCTGGTTTCTTCTTCAAGACTGCGTTCGTCACTCCCGACCGTTCCTGCGCCTGCTGCCCAGACGATGCACCAGGAATCGCGGCCAACGTGATCGAAGAANATGCTCGTGGAATNGGACAGCNCGCTCANTCGCGNCTCAGANTCACGCCAGGGAATNGNCGATGCNTGGAANGAGTNCGGCAATGNGCGATCAATGGATCGGCCGACGAGNCCGCCAGACCCGATGGTCCAGGAANGAGNAANTGGTCCGGAGATCACGCGTCGAAGTTATCGTGCGGNTCTCGCACNGTGACGTAGAGAGGTTTCCCCAGAGACATGTTTGTCGAAGCCCCGACGTATTGGGCNATGANGCCCAAGGACAGAAGAGTCGCNCCGCCGACGACCAAGATCGCNACGAATGTTGACGCCCAGCCCCCGACGGGGANATCGCCCAGNAGGCTCCCGGCGATTACGTAGACNGTCAACACCGCCCCNANTGCNACGAAGACNGCACCGATCAGGGAGACGAAAAGCAAGGGGCGCGTGCCTGTGGACACGACGAGGCGACCGAAATGGCCGAGCAGGCGCGAGAAGGAGTAGTTGCTGGCAGGTCGACCTTCGACGCGGTTGACCACGGGTGCGGTACACACAGTGGACACCACCCACGTCAACGCAACGTCGAGGTAGACACCGGAGCCGGTGTAGGCAGCGACGCTTCTTCCGATCTCACCGTGGATGAGTCGGTAGGAGTTGAAGCTTTCGAACTCACGACCTGCAAGAACTCGAACGAAGAGCCATTTGGCCACTCGTGACGAGAAGTTGCGCAGGGCGCCGTGGGGGACCGAATCCTGCGGATCGGCGTACACGAGTTGAGCCCGACGGCTGAGTGCAGCATCGAGGAGGTCACCGANGAAACGAGGGTCGTGCTGGCCGTCCTCGTCNATAGTCANGATCCAGGTTCCTGAGGAAGCGGTCATCCCGGCCAANGTGGCGGGGTGCTGACCAAAGTTTCGGGAAAGCCAGACCGGGCGAATGATTTCGTGGGAGGCAGCNAGGTCGCGGAGGACGTCATCGGCGGAGCCGGGCCCGTGATCCCACACCAAGATGATNTCCGAAATCCGATACTTGTTGCCGTCCGGACTGACGCAATCTTGCGCANAGGGAAGTAGCTCGTCGATGACCGAGTTCAGGGTTGAAGCCCCGGCATACACCGGGATCACCACACTGATGTCGTGCACCCGGCTGCTGCGCACCTGGACGTCTTCTGATGACACGTGTGCAGCCTAGTTGAGGTTGTGCTGACTCCCTTGTGGCGTTCGCTTAGAGTTTCCTGGTGCCGCGCCCGCTCATCTTCACTGCGACCTTCAATGAGAGGGGCAATGTGGAGGCATGGGTCCGGGGTTCGCATCGAGCCTGCCCCGACGCGGACCTCCTGGTCATCGATGATTCCTCCCCGGATGGAACGGGGAGATTGCTGGAGGATATTGCCCGGGAGGCACCGTATTTGCGTCTGATTCACCGGTCGGAAAAGCAGGGTCTGGCTTCTGCTCACTTGATGGCGATGCGGTTCGCGCAGGAGAATTCGTATGACCTTTTGGTCACGATGGACGCTGATGGTTCCCACCAGGCGTGGCAGATTCCCGAACTGCTTCGAGCTGCCCGTGATGTCGACTTCGTGATCGGAACGAGGTACCGCGGTGGTCATCACCGCGCCGGCACCGGGCGCCGACTGTTGAGTTGGGGGGCGAACTCCGCCGCTCGTGCCCTCTTGCCGACCGGTTTGAGTGAGTACACGACATCGTTCCGCGTGTTCAGCCCGACAGCGCTAGACCTGGTGCTGAATGCTTCCCTACGCGATGAGGGTTACGCGTTCTTCCTGGAAGTCGTCGAAGCCATCTATCAGGCGGACTTGACGGTGACGGAGGTTCCTATTGAATTTCTCGATCGCGTGTATGGATCTTCGAAGATTCCCCGAGCCCAGATCATGACGAGTATGGGTGTGTTGATCGCGCTGTGGAGGCAACGACTAACTAATGGAAAGCGCCCCGCAATTTGAGGTAGCGGTAGACGAAACGACGAACGATCGATTGAGTTTTCACAGCAAGGTACGCCGCTGCTCTGCGCCAAGCCCCAGACTCGGTAGCTTCCAAGATCTCCTTTTGCCACGACTGCAGTTGAGTGGTTTGCGATTGGGTCAGCCTGGTTGACCAAGAACTCGCGCTAATTCGGAAAGCCCCGACTGACTCCTTGCGGACGACGATGTCGCCCGTGCGCATCACCCGGGTGTAGAGCTCAAGGTCAAGAAGGAATGGGCGATCGTCTTTCCAGGGCAGGGCATCCCCCAGCACGCTTCGGGGAAACATGACGGCTACGGGTTCGCCGAAAATATTGGTCCCCCACATGCAGGAGCGAATCAGAGACTCTTCGCCGTCATTAAGTCCAGCTTTCAGCCCGTGGGTTCCCCATCCTCGGAACACCACGTGGCCCTGCGCATCGATGATGTCGCGTTGAGCCAATGCCATGACTGCTTTGGGACTCCGACGAAGATCCTGAATCTGATTTTCAACGGCCTGCGGGTGCAGAACGTCGTCCTGGCACAAAAGCTTGACGAATGCCCCCCGCGCCTGGCGACTGGCTTCCGTCCAGTTGTCTGCAGCTGTAGCTCCAGAAGCGAGGCGTTCTATCCGGATGCGAGGATCGGTGAGAGTTTGCATCCAGGCCCACGAGTCATCGGTGGAGCCACCGTCAACGAGAACGATCTCAAGACTCGTATAGGTCTGGTCGAGGGCTGACTGGACTGTGGCCGGTAGGTACGGCATGCCGTTGAAAACCGGCACCACAATGGATGCCAGTTCCGCCATGCGCGCAGTCTGCCATCTGGCCACCGCGCTTCTAGACTGACGACATGTCGGTGAGCGTGACGAGTGGTACCCGATCAGCTCGTGACGCACGGTGGGTAGCGGCGCTGGCCCTGGTGACCGTCACCCTGATATCGATATTCACTATCGGTGTCGCCTCCCGTGCGTCGGAGGATCCGGCGGGGCCAGGACCGGCGATCGCTTCCCTTGGCATCACGGCTGCGCTGATTCTCGCGTTGGCATTCGTGATTCCGACAGCTTTCACGTGGGTGGATGTGCGAGTTACCCGAGGGTGGCCGTACATCGTCGGGGGAGTCTCAGCCCTGATCGGTCTCATGGGTTGGTTGTTGGTTGTGGTTTCGCCAACTACGGGGGCGGCCTTTTACAGAGCCATCCGTCTTCCCCAGGGGGTGGTGCAGTTCTGGGATCTTCGATTGACGCTGGAGACAGTGGATTGCGCTCGATGGGGCTTCAATGTGTTCGAGAGCAACAATGGTTGCCTGGCTGATCCATCAATCTACGGCCCCGGCATCACGTGGTGGAGATTCACGTTTGGTCTGCTGACGGAATCCAACACCACGCTATTGGGGCTATTGGTGATCGTCGGCGCCAGTATTGCCCTGGCGTGGGTCGCCAAGCAGAGTTTTGGTCTGGCCGCCGTAGTGCTGCTCGCTGCGGCCGTAGGTGCCCCATGGCAACTTCTACTCGAGCGGGCAAATGTCGACGCTGTGGTCCTGATGATCGCAGTTTTCGCGGTCTGGCTGACTCGTCGCTGGAACTCCTATTGGGCCTGGTCGATTGCAGCCTTGGGAATCTGGCTGGCAGGGACGTGGAAGTACTACCCCTTTGTTCTGGCGATCCTTCTGTTGCCGGTGGTAGGACTGCGACGAGGGTGGATTGTGCTGGCCGGATTCGCCGCAGCCACGGTCGCATTCTTTGTCCTTACGTGGGACAACGTCCTGTTGAGTCTCGCTGCGAGTTCTGGAATGGCGGAACTCGGAGACTTTGTCGTTTTGGGGCGCATCCCTGTCGTTGCCAGGCTGCCGGAAACGTGGAGCGCGGGTGATGTTCTTCTTGTGGCTATCTGCCTTGTCGCGATTGCCTGGGGTTGGTTTCTTGGTCGGACCAAGTATCTGAACGCACCATCCCAGCGGGTTCCGGTGTGGGCCTCGCTCGCACTCGCCGGCGGGTTGCTCTACCTGTCCAGCGTCGCTCTCACCGGATTCGCCTACGGATACAAAGCAGC
>PBTV01000034.1 GCA_002729215.1 Rubrivirga sp. | reverse complement strand
GTCGGCCTTCGGAAGTTGCTCCGACAACTCGGTGAGGGTCTTCACGAACAGCGCCGTAGGCAGTGGGTACGGCGTCGGGACCCGGATCGGCTGAGCGCGCATCGTCCCCGACTCATCTAGCACCGACGCCTTGATGCCACCACCACCGCAGTCAATAGCAAGCGTGGTTGTCATAGGCGCAAGTGTGCCCGATAGCCTTTCCCGGCTGTCAACCAATGGTCGACCTCATCGCGATGTTGGTGGGCAGCGTGGAGGTGTCGCCTAGTGGCCTATGGCGCCCGCCTGCTAAGCGGGTTGGGAGTTTGAAGCTCCCTCGAGGGTTCAAATCCCTCCACCTCCGCCACGAAACAGCCGACGCCGGAAGTTCAATCGGGCGGACCGGCTGGGCGCGGGAGGCGTTAGCTACTAGCCGACGACGAGGCGGCGCTTCTTTCGGCGCCAGCGTGACTTGAATTCAGCGAGGTTCGAATCAGCTGGCCCGCGCTCGAGATCACCATCGAGGGCGAACTGGGAACCATGCAGCGGACATTTCCAGCCGTCGGATGTGCCTTCGACGGTGGCTCCCTGGTGGGTGCACCGGAGGTTCAATGCGGTGTAAGAGTCGCCCTCGCGCACGACCGCGACCGGTGTGCCCTTGACCGTCCCAAGCAGTACCCGCGACGGATCCGACTTCAAAGCCGGAACCTTGTCTACGCGCACAACCACTTTCCCGTTCTTTCGGCGCTTGATTCCCTCTGCAGCCCACGCGTCGTCGGCGAGGAGAGCCGTGCCGAAGCCACCAGCAGCCAGCGCCGCTACCCCACAGGTGCCAACGAGGAATGCGCGGCGGGAAGGATCAAACGATGTCGTCTCTGCCGCCATAACGACACTATGCCCCGGTCGGAACGGCGATGCATCCCCGGGCCTTTACCAGGGTGGCTCGGGCTAGACTCCCGCCTGCGTTGCTTCGGCAGCGCGAGCGCCCGTAGCTCAACGGATAGAGCATCTGACTACGGATCAGAAGGTTGGGAGTTCGAATCTCTCCGGGCGCGCTCTCGCTCCAGTCTCCTAGGCGAACGCCTGCACCCCCCGTCCACATCAGGCGAGCGGGAGCTCAAAACCATCCACCCGTCTGTCACGCGACATTCACCCAGTTGACGGTTCGTGGTCATCTATCGGCGCGACGCTCGTTGAGGCTTCCCCGACAGGCACGTTCGACACAGACGAGTCAGGGAGGACTCATAAGGGAAAACCCGGACACCTTCGAGTGCGACTTCTGTCACGCTCATGAGGGTGACATCGTTCAAAACGACGTCTTCGGCTTCGTAGCTCTGTGCACCGAATGCGGGTACGCGCAGCGAGCGACGCTTCCTCAACTGCTCGCGAGTTGATTCGTATGTGATCCTCTACCCACCGTGACCGGTGATACCTTCCCCGCGTGGGGCAAAGCCTCGATGAGATAGCCGAAGAGGCGCTGTATCAGCGGTCTCGAGCCATGTGGCACCCGGTGGCGTTCGCGGACGATCTCGACGACCAACCAATGAGTGTGCGTCTTCTCGACGAGGCGATCGCTATCGCGCGGATCGATGGGGACGTCGTTGCTTTCAAGGACTTGTGTATTCATCGGGGTACGGCGTTGTCCCTCGGCACGGTCGTTGACGGGGGACTGCAGTGCGCGTATCACGGTTGGACATTCGATTCGACCGGAGCGTGCGTGTTGATTCCCTCGCGACCGGAGGGGAGCATCCCCCGAAAAGCCAAGGTGCAGTCGTACGCGGTGCAGGAGTCCCTTGGACTGGTGTGGGTGTGCCTGGAGCCTCCCGCGGAGTTTCAGATCCCGAGTTATCACCCGTGGGATGACGCATCGTTTCGGACGGTGCGCATTCCGCTATACGACTGGAAGAGCAGTGCTGCCCGACGAGTGGAGAACTTCGTGGACTTCTCCCATTTCCCATTCGTGCACGCCGGCGTTCTCGGTGATCCGAACAAGCCCGATATCCCGGACCACCCCGTTCGGCGCGATGCGCACGCGATTTCCTTCGATCTCGGGGTCGAAGAAGTCCCGAACGAGCTCAAAGGCGACGACGTCGACGACGGAGCGATCCAGCGACTGCCCAGTACGTACACCGTCTCGATGCCGTACAGCGTGGAACTCGATCAGCCACTCGGTGACGGTCGACACTTCCAACTCTTCATGGCCTCGGCGCCGCTCGGGCGCAAGGAGACGCGAACGTTCAGTTGGTGCTCGCGCAACTACGACCTCGATGCGAGCCTCGACCAGGGATTTGTTGATTTTCAGACGGTGATTCTTGATCAGGATCGCCTCGTCGTGGAGTCGCAGCGTCCCGAAGAACTACCCGTCGATCTCAGTGAAGAACTCCACATCAAGGGCGTCGATCAAGTGTCGATCGAGTATCGACGGTGGCTTCTTGAGTTGGCGTCGTCCTTCACGCCGGAGCGTTCATGACAGTAGCGAATTCACGACGGCGTCCGCGTTGCGATGAGCGCCTCGGCTTCCTCACTTGTCGGTGTCCGTGGTTCTCCGGTGTGACGTGCGGCGAGAACCGCCGCTGCTGCGGTGGCGAAGGTGAGTCGCGCTTCGAAGTCACGGCCCAGAGCGAGCGTCATCGCGTACGCGCCGTGGAAAGCATCGCCGCACCCGGTCGTATCGACCACCGGTGATGCGAACGCGGGGGTGTGAACAACCGACCCCGGTGACTCGCAGCCGTACGAACCCCGAGACCCGTCGGTCAGCACCACCGCGCTGCGCCGAGACCCCCAGAGGGAATCGATGACTTCTTCGGGTGCGTCGCGCCCCGTCAGGCGGCGACCGAAAGACAAGGGAACAACGAGGTGGTCTGCTTCGTTCATCAATTCCGCCACCGCATCGGTGGGGTCGCGCTCGACATCGAGTACCACCGGGATCTGCCGGTCGCGAGCTGCTCGCACCACGTCGATCGACCCGTGCGGAGCGGTGGTGGCGTCGACGAGAAGGGCTGAGGCCTTGGCCAGGGCTGCGTTGATGGTCGCTTGATCCGGCAGTGGGGTGCGCGCGAGCGGGGAGTTGTCGAAAGCGATGTAGCGCTCCCCGTCAGCGGTGATGGTCAGATATGCCTCCACGGGGTCGGCTCCTGCCAGGCGCTGAACAAAGTCCGTTGTGACGCCGCGGGCAGCTAGATCGGCGACTCCCGCGTCACCGGTGTCGGAGGTGCCGACGGTGGCCAGGTAGCCGGCGGGATATCCGAGAGCGGCGATGGTCACGAGCGCGTTGGGCGCGTTGCCTCCGAATCGATCCGCACGATGGATGATGTGCCCCTTGCCGGCGGCCCACGCGGTGTCGGTGACCGCGACGTGGTCGTGCGCGAGGCAGCCGAGCCCTACGATCATGCGCCTGCGACGGCCTCGTTCGGCGAGACGCCGTCATGAAGGACCGCGGCGTAGGCCCGCGCCGCATGCTCCAGGTTCTGCTCGCCCCAGATGTTGCGGCCGACCACGGCCCCCCGGGCGCCAGCCCGCAGACCCGCGGCCATCTGCTCGAGTGCTGCTACCACGGTCGGCTCCTTCGGGCCTCCGGCCATCACCACGGGCACCGGGCAGCCGGCGATGATCTCGGCGAAGGCGGTTTCGTCTCCTGGGTAGCCGACCTTGATGACATCAACCCCGGTCTCGATGCCCGCCCGAACGGCGTAGGCGATCTCCTCCGGGGTGAAGACGATCCGCACTCCATCGGAGTAGTCGCGAGGGTAGATATGAGCCACTACGGGAAGTTCGTACGGGGCGGCGTCGCGGACGGCATCGGATAACCATCGAATGAAATCACCCTCGGTATTTCCCCGAACCCCGATAGCGACAGCGAGAGCGTCGGCTCCGAGGCGGACAGCGTCGGCGGGGGTGGCAAGTCGATCGCGGATGCGGTCGTCGGGTGTCCAGTAGGACGCTTGCACGATCAACGACGCCTTCCCCACGTGCGGTGGCCAGCAACTCTTCGCCGTTCCCGGAGTCATCGTCATCGTGTCCGGACCGGCGCTGACGCATCGAGCGACGGCCTCGGGCAGGTTCGACAGGCCTCCTTCGCGGACGTTCCCGTAGCCGACGAAATGGTCGACAGCGATGCCGAAGAGATTGCCGGAGGTGTGCGAGAACAGACGCGAGAGCCTGACGTCGAGACCTAATCCCATGGGTTGTCCTGCCTCCCGGTTTGTGTGGCGACCAGGTCCGCTCCTTCTAGTCCGGCGAAGTGCAACACCCACACCGCCGGGGTCAGCGCTCGAAAGCGGTGCTCTGCGCCGCGAATGATCATGACGTCCCCAGTCTCGACGTCGATGGTGATCACTCCGTCGTTGTCGACGAACTGCACCTGACCGGTTCCCGACCGTAGAAAGTGCGCCTCGTTCCCGTCATTGACGTGCCAGGCCCCGAAGTCCTCGAACTCGTGCCCTGCTGCGGGAGGATCCACGGCGACATCGCCGCGAGGATGACGCTCCCCCTCTTCAAGGGCCAGAGCCAGCAGATGATCGGGTACGTCGCTGTCGCTCGTCGCGTGGAACTCCACGCCGAGATCGGTCAATCGGTGTGAAGAATCGGCGGGCGTCATGGTGGCCATGCGCCAAGAATGTCAGTCGCGCGTGAGTCATCAGCCAGTGCCCGTGAATCCGGGGCGTCACCAGAGGCGTTCGGCGAGTACCTGGTCGCGGTCGGAGACGATCTGGGCGCTACCAGTGAGGTAGAACATCGGTTTCTTGCGGTCGAGGTAGGTGACCTTCGACCAGCTCTTGCGGTCGCCGCCGTGCAGGGTAAACGTTGCACCCGGCGCAAGACACGTGCCGGACGGGAACCAGTAGGTCAACCCTTGGGTGTCCATGCGGTAGCCGTCGAGGCATAGCGTCGTTGCCCCCCGATTGGCAAACCGGATGGACTGCGTTTGGGCCCGCGTGACCCCCTTCTTCTTACCGAGAGAAAGGTCCTCAATCAGCAAGGTGCCGGCGCCGTCATCGGCGGCGCACCGCTCGGTGCATGGGTATTCGCGCCACGATCGATAGTTGCCGGCTCGGTCGAGAAGGTAGGCGCCGTCTCCGACGAGATTCGGTTCGGTGCCCGGGTCGACGTACAACTCTTTCTTGCGGTCGCGATACACATCGTGACCCGTGGGACGACGGTCTCGTCCCTTGCCGGTGTGAACGGTGCGGTAGTCGCCCGGTGTAAGAACCGAGCCGCCGGGGAACGTGTACCACCCGGCATTGCCTGCATCCCGGAGCATCCAGCCGGTCAGGTCCACAGTGGTTCCGCCGGTATTGCGAATGGTGACGGTCTCGTCGGCGACGTTTCCATTGCCGCGCGAGATTCGCAGCGACAAGGACGCATCAGGTTGCTCGATCGCTCCGCACAGCTGCGGTTCCCACATCCCCCGGCGGTTGGCTTGGGCGCCCTCGATGGCTGCTCGATACAGCGAACTCATCGACGCTTCGCTNGGAACGGTGAACCACAGGCCCCAACCCCGNTCGGCCATTCCCCANGCGACGTCNTGGTCGAAGTCGCCGGTTGTGTCGTTGTAGGCGAGNACGACGCGTTGNGGNCGCNTNTTNTTTCCNGTGGANGCNCGGTCCGACGACAGAAGTCGAACGCGGGTGCCCACGGGTAGNAGNGCGGTGAGCCATTGACTGGCCTGCTCACCCCCNCANTTCCCGGGCTTCNTCNTGGTNGGNTTCTCNGGGGCGTTGATGCCNAGGAGTCGAACCCGGGACTGCGCTCCGGTGACTTCGTCGTTGACGATCACCGTGTCGCCATCAACCACTCGTTCCACGATCGCGGTCTCCCACGCTTGAACGTTCGACCACGGANTGTTCGCGGGCTGCCCCAGGGAGGCTGCCTCGTCGGCGAGAGAGGTGGGAGCCNCGGTCGCGGCAAGNGCGACTGTCAACGCTGCGGCGAGCANGCGGCGCATANGGCTCCCGTTCGATGGGGAAGTGCGGGTCACAGGGCATGGTAAGCACACTCGGGGTCGTGGTTGCTGACCCGGTGTTGCGCGTCGGCGTTTGCCCCCGGGGGCAGCCCGGGATCGACACCGGGGCAACCCATGGACAATGCCCTCGTGTCGGACAGGCAGGTAGCAGAGACAAAAACGTGGCTCCGGTGGTGGCGGGTGATGTTCCCGTTGGCGCTGCTGGTCGTCTTCGGGTCTTGGGCGGTGACGAGCCCCGTGGGTTCGTCACCGGACGACGATTACCACCTGTCNTCCATCTGGTGCGCCGGTGGAGAACGGTCCGGGGTGTGCGAAGTGGTCGAGGACGAACCGCAGGCTCTCGCGGTGCCTGAGTCCGTTGGCGTCGCTCACGAGTGCTTTGCGTTTCAACCGGCGGTAACCGCTGCGTGCACTGAACGCCTGACGGAAACGTTGGTTCCAGCGGAACGAGTGAACAACCGTCAAGGCTTGTATCCGTCGAGCTTCTACCGAGTGATGAATGTCTTCGTCGGCGATGACCCGCAGCGTTCGGTCCTGATGATGCGCCTGTTCAACGCCATCGTGTTCGTCGCTTTGCTGTCCTTGGCAGTGATTGTTCTCACGCCGGCCATTCGCTCTGCGGTGACCGTCGTCACGGCCGTTGTCCTTGTTCCGCTGGGCTTGTTCATCATCCCCTCCACCAACCCAAGCAGTTGGACCGTCACGGGTGTGATCTTTTTGTGGGTGTTCGGCCTGTCCCTGGCGCAGCGAACCTCGTGGCGGTCGCGACGGACATGGCTGCTTGCGGTCGCCACCTGCCTATCCGCCTTTCTGGCGATCGGTTCACGTGTCGACGCCTCCGCATTCGTAGCGCTCGCGGTGATCGTGGTGTTCGTGCTCACCGGGTGGGCAAAGGCACGAGCGTCGTGGNTTTCCTTCGTCGTGCTGTTGGTGNTCGCCACTATTGGCCTTGTTCAGTTCGCCACGTTCGGAACCCCGGGCGGTGATGTCNGTGGTCGTATGGGTGGTGCCGAACCTGGGCTGGGCTTGTTCTTGACCAACGTTGTCTATNTGCCCGTGTATGGGATTGGCGCCGTCGGAGGCATGCCCCTCGGGTGGAACGACACCGTGCTGCCNCCCCTGGTGCCCGTCTTCGGCTTGCTTGCCGTCGGTGCACTGACGGCGCGCGGGTTGCAGGACGTCCCACGGTCCAAAGGCGTTGCGCTACTGGTCTCGTTGGGGGCGGTCGTCGCCGTTCCTCTGGTGTTCTTGCAACGTGAGGGACTGGGTGTGGGTGAAGTAGTGCAGGCGCGCTACCTGCTCCCACTCATCGTGCTGCTGGTGCTGACTCTCAGCCTGCGGGTTCCGTTCCGACAGGCGACGGATGGAGGGTTGCCGTTACCAGGACTGCTCGCGTGGGTGATCGGAGTGGGGGTCGCGGCAGCGGCCAGCGTCTCGCTCTGGGTGCACGCCCACCGGTACGCCGCGGGCAATGAGCGTGGGCTCTTCGATATCGACCTGGTCCTGGAGTGGACGGGACTTCTGTCGATACCTCTGCCGGTGACGGTCGGGGTCGGCGTCCTGGCGAGTGTCATCTTCGTGAGCGCCGCACTGATCGGCGTTCGAAGCGACGCGGTGATTACAGAACGAACGGATTCTCGTACAACTGCATTCCGTCTTGTTCGGTGAAACCCGACAACGTCGGGTGCGTCATGGTGAAGTGCGCCGTGCAAGGGGAG
>PBTV01000033.1 GCA_002729215.1 Rubrivirga sp. | reverse complement strand
ACCGTTACGGCGACAGCGGTGCAGTCCCCCAAGCGTTGACGGACTACATCAAGAACCGCCAGGGATACGACTACAACCAGCACGGGCAGGCTGGCAACACGCACACGGACTTCGTGCCGGACGAGATCATCGATCGGTTCTGCATCATCGGAACCCCCGAAGACCATGTGCGGCGCCTCGAGGAACTGCGCGCGCTCGGGGTCGATCAGTTCGCGGTCTACCTGCAGCATGACAACAAGGACCACACGCTGGCCGAATACGGGGAGAAGGTCATCCCGGCCATTCAGGAGACACTGCTCGCGAAGTCCTGACCCAGACCACACATCACCGACCCATCCGCAGCGACATCGACATCGAAGGGGAGCGCCGGTGACCGACACTGCGATCGCCGATCCGCAGACCTCTGCGGACGGGGCATCGGTGGGTGCCGCACGATCGAGGTCGTTCGCCCGACGGGCCCGCAACGGGGGCATCTCGTTGCTGTGGGCGCTCGCCGGCGTCGGCCTCGTCATCGTGATGTGGGAGCTCGTCAAGCTGCTGGGAAACTTCATCCCGTTGCCGCTGAACACCTCGGACATGACCATGCCGCACGTGTGGACCATGTTCGCGGCGATGGGTGAGCCGGAAGTTCGTGGCTCCGAAAACACCGTCCTCGACGCGGTTATCGCTGCGACGTTCCGTTCACTACTGCTGGCCTTCGGCGGCTTCCTCATCGGTGTCGCAGTCGGATTGCTNCTCGCGGTCATCATGCAGCGGTTCCTGTTCGCCGAACGAGGCCTGCTCCCGTTCGTCATCGCTTCTCAAACAGTCCCCCTGATTGCGCTCGCACCGCTCATTGTCGGAATCGGCAACCAGATCGAGATCGGACCGATCAAGTGGACAACCACCTACTCGGTGATGTTCATCGCTGCGTACTTGGCGTTCTTCCCGCTGTCCGTGGGAGCGCTGCGAGGTCTTCAGGCACCGACACCGACNTCGCNNGANCTCATGCGCTCCTACGCGGCTACACCCAANCAAACCGTGCGCAAGCTCCGCTTCCCATCGTCGATTCCGTACATCGTCCCGGCACTGAAGGTCTCCGCCGCGGCCTCCGTTGTCGGCACCGTGGTCGCCGAGATATCCACCGGCGTCCGCGGAGGCATCGGTCGCTTGCTGATCGAGTACGCGCGCCAGGTCACCTCGCAACCGGCCAAGGTCTACGTCGCCGTCTTCGGCGCCATCGCTCTTGGTTTGGTGGTGGCCGCCCTGGTGACCGCCCTTGACGTNTACCTGACCCGCAACCTGCCCAAGGAGAAGAGCGCATGAGCACGGCGACAACCGAGCACGCAGTCCACGCCGACGGCATCTGGAAGATCTTCAACGAGGGCCAGCCCAACGAGGTGACAGCACTGCAGGACGTGNACCTGACCGTCGAGTCCGGAGAGTTCATTTCACTCATCGGGCCCTCCGGCTGCGGCAAGTCCACCCTGCTGCGGGTCATCGCCGATCTCACCGATGCCACCCGCGGCGACATGCGCGTCGCCGGTCACACTCCCCCCGAGGCTCGCCAGCAGCAACTCTACGGAATGGCGTTCCAGCAAGCGGCGCTCTTCGACTGGCGGTCGGTACGACGCAACGTCGAACTNCCACTGGANCTGCAGGGCTGGGATAAGGCCAAGCGCAAAGCCCGCGCCCTGGAACTCCTCGACATGGTGCAACTTGCGGACTTCGCGGAACATCGACCCTGGGAACTGTCCGGCGGCATGCAGCAGCGCGTGGCCATCGCTCGCTCGCTGTCAGTCGACCCNNCGATCCTGCTCATGGACGAGCCATTCGGCGCCCTGGATGAGATGACGCGCGAGCGNATGCAAAACGAACTCCTNCGCATCCGCAAGGAGACGCGTAAGTCGATCGTATTCGTCACCCACTCCATCCCCGAGGCCGTCTACCTGTCCGACCGTGTCGTGGTCATGTCGCCCCGNCCCGGGCGCATCACCCACATCATCGAGGTGCCCCTCGGAAACGAGCGCGACGAGGACACCCGCGAAGCCGACACCTTCTTCGACGCCGTTACCGCGGTGCGCGAGGCTCTGCGCGGCCGCGTCGGAGGTTCGGATGCGCGAGCCAAGGTGGGCGAAGTCTGATGTCCACCCAGACGGCCGATCGACTCAAGCTCATCTGGCCACCCGTACTCATTGCGGTGCTCTTCCTGAGCGCCTGGCAACTCCTCGTGGTGGTACGGGATATTAAGCCCTACCTGCTGCCGGCCCCGTCCCTGATTGCCGAGAACTTCTTCGGCGANATCGCCCTGATGTGGGAGACCGCCCTCTACACCGGAACCACGGCATTCCTCGGACTTGTGTTCGGAACNATTNTNGGCCTGNTCATGGCGNTNCTCGCCCAGCGCTTCNTNGTGGTTAACAATTTGGTCACTCCNCTTGCGGCCGGCCTGGCGGCNGTGCCCATCATTGCTCTGACACCGATACTGAACAACATGTTCAGNATCACGAGTCGGACCCCNCGGGTGCTCGTGACCGCGATCATCGTGCTCTTCCCGATNTTCGTGAACGTCACCCGCGGANTGATTCAGGTGCAACCGGTGCAACTGGAGTTGATGCGCTCAATGAACGCCCAGCCGCGAACCGTGCTGCGTGCCCTGCGCATCCCCAACGCGATTCCCTTCTTCTTCACCGCGATGAAGGTCGCGGCCCCCCTCGCCGTCATCGCGGCACTGGTCGCCGAATACTTCGGCGGCCCACAACAAGGACTTGGCTCTCGAATAGCTGGTTCGGCAGCCAACACCGCCTACGGACGAGCGTGGGCATATGTAGTTGCAGCCATCATCACCGGCCTGGTGTTCTACTTGATCGTCGTGGCCATCGAGCGATGGACAACACCCTGGACAGGCAGAACACGTTCGGCCTGACACGAAGAAGGAGGAAGTATGCGCAACATCGCACGCAGTCGCTGGACTCAAGTTGTGAGTCTCACCGCAGTCGGTGTGCTCGCACTGTCGGCCTGCAGCAGCTCGGACTCGAGCTCTGAGGAGACCGCTGCGGAGGAAACCGCAGTGGAAGAACCGGCAGTCGAAGAGGACACCGAATCAGAGGAAACCGAAGAGGCTGAGGTCGAGGAGCCTGCTGCCGACGAGGGTTGTGCGGAACTGACTCCCGCCAGCCTTCAACTGCAGTGGTTCGTTCAGGCCCAATTCGCTGGGTACTACGCAGCCAAGGACCTCGGCTTCTACGAGGACAATTGCATCGACGTCACCATCCTTGAGGGCGGCGTGGACATCGTTCCGCAGACCGTTCTCGCGCAGGGCGGCGCTGACTTCGCTCTCGCATGGGTGCCCAAGGCGCTCGCATCGCGTGAGCAGGGAGCCGGCATCGTCGACATCGGCCAGGTCTTCCAGCGCTCCGGCACCTTGCAGGTGGCATGGGCGGATTCCGGCATCGAGTCCCCCGCGGACTTCCAGGGCAAGAAGATCGGTAACTGGGGCTTTGGCAACGAGTACGAGATCTTCGCAGCTCTCGGCACGGAAGGTCTCGACCCGGCTTCCGACGTGGAGCTCGTCCAGCAGCAGTTCGACATGGTCGCCCTGCTGAACCGCGAGATTGACGCGGCCGAGGCGATGACGTACAACGAGTACGCAATGCTCCTCGAAGCTGTGAACCCGGACACCGGTGAGCTGTACACCGCCGATGACTTCAACGTCATCAACTACGCGGACTACGGAGTCGGCATGCTCCAGGACGCCATTTGGGCGGATGAAGCCAAGCTTGGTGACGCCGACTACGTCGATCTGGCGCAGCGCTTCGTCACTGCGTCCTTCGAAGGTTGGATCTACTGCCGCGACAATCCGCAGGAGTGCGCCGAGATTGTGACCGCCAACGGGTCGCAGCTTGGAGCCAGCCACCAGCTGTGGATGATGAACGAAGTCAACAAGCTGGTATGGCCATCACCCGCGGGAATCGGCATCGTCGATTCCGGTGAGTGGCAGCAGACCGTCGAAATCTCCCTCAACTCCCCGAACCTTGAGGGCGCAACGGTCATCACCTCCGCTCCACCAGCAGAGGCCTACACCAACCAGTTCGCAGAGACCGCCAACGCGGAGCTCACCAACATGGGACTGGACACCACCGGTGACGGCTTCAGCCCGATCGAGGTGACCCTCAACGAGGGTGGCGAGTAGGAGTCACACGCCTGACGTTTATCACTGACGGCACAAAGAGGGCCCGGGCTTCGGCTCGGGCCTTCTTTGTGTCATAAATCGCTTGAGACTTCGACCGCGTGAGTCGTCAACTGGCCAAACGGAACGAGGCTGCCGGATGACCGTCCTGCCGGCGCACAGCACCGGCGATCACCGCAAGGGCTCGCTCTCGAACCGGACGGGGACTCGCGTGGTCCTCGTAGATATCGATCGCCACCGGATGCAGACCGCGAGCACGAGCCGCGGCCACGATGTCGTGTGCACGGGGGTCGGCGTCACTCCAGGACCGATTCTCGATCGCCATAGCGAGCGCATCGAAGTCCACGAGCGCGCCGATCGCTGCTACGTCGAGCCCGGGCTTGTTGCCCGCGTGGTCCGGGCTCTTTTCATCTGGGATCTGCGCAGCACGACGCGGCTCATCGCGCCACGCGTAGGCATTGCGTAAATAGACGGCACCGAAGACCATGGCGAACACCGAGAAGCCCCACTGCTGGGTCGTATATCCATAGACCAGCCACAGGCATTCGGCGACGACGGCGACCAGCCAGGCCCACCACAGTCGTCGCCCCACCAGGACCATGGCGGTCAGGTTCACCGACATCAGAATCCACGACCAATACCACGCGATCATTACCTTTTCCCTCCAAGAGCAAAAACTAGAGGAATTTGTACAACGTGAAAAATTATGAAATATGGTTAAATTGATCGTATAATTCAATACATGGGCATGGCAGAAGCGTCGTTTCGGCAGCTCGCCGCTTTCGTCGCCGTTGCCCGTGAAGAGTCCTTCAGTGCCGCCGCGGACGAACTCCGGTACGGCCAAGCCACTGTCAGTCAGCAGGTGGCTGCGCTGGAAAAGCACATCGGAGCCCGGCTCTTCGAGCGCCCCGGTGGCCCGAAGTCGATTTCGCTCACTCCCCTGGGCCGGGTGCTGCTGCCACAGGCGCAACACATTCTCGAGCACGTGACAAACGTTGAGCTTGATATTCGAGATGTCGCCTCCGGTGCCGCAGGTCGGATCAAAATCGGCACCTTCCAAAGCGTCGCCGTCCACCTGCTGCCCGCCGCAGTCCACGCCCTGCGCGTGAAATCTCCGCAGGTGACCTTCTCTTTGTTCGAAGGCCCGAGCTCCGAGGGCTTGATCGACCTCCTCCTCGACGACGAACTCGACGCAACCTTCATCGAAGGAACCTCGAGCGATCCTCGTCTCGACGTCACAAAACTAGGAACGGACCCGTACCTGCTCCTCCTCGGCCCCGACAGCGAACTCCTTGAGCTGGTTCACGAGGACTCGCTGCCGATCACGGCCCTTGACGGAGTCGATCTCATTGGCCAACCGGCGCTGACGTACCAGGACGACGTCGACGCCTTTCTCCGCAGTAACGGGATCACCCCTCGTTACCTCTTTCGCACCGTCGACAACGGAGCTGTCCAGGCGATGGTTCGAAGCGGCGTGGGCCCGGCGATCATGCCCCGACTCGCAATAGACATGCAGGATGCCGACATCACAACCGTCTCACTCTCCCCCAATATCGACCCTCGAGTCATCTCATTGGTGGTCCGTCACGATGACGCCGCTATTCCCGCCGCCACGGCTTTCGCGGCTGCGGCTCGAGAAGCGGCCCGGGCAGTCTTAACATCTGGCCGGTGATCTCGGACTGCGGTCACCGCACCAAAAAGATGAGGCCACGCCCATATGCACCGGACACCCCAATCGCAAAGGGTCAATGATTCCACCCGATCACTGAGAGCGGTCTTTGCCGATCAATACTTATCGAAGCGAGTCCAAGACCGCGGGATCCTCGATGGTGCTCGACACGGGCTCATCGCGCACGATGCCCTTGGGCTTTCCCATCGTGCCGGAGGTGTACAGGATGTACAGCGGATCGGTCGCCGCCAACAGGACGGCATCGACCGACGGCGCCGACGCGTAGGCGGTATCCCAATCGCTCACGCCCGCTGCTTCGCGCCAGAACCCCTCGGGATCATCAGGGTGCCGCGATACGACTCTATGTAGGCGCCCACGGAGGGTGAGTCAGGCACGTTCGTCCGCCGGTGCTGGAAGTGTTCGAGATGCTCAGGATTCCAGGGCTGCCAACTGGCCGCAGGCTCCGTCGATTTCGCGCCCTCGGGTATCGCGGACGGTGACACGCACGCCCGCTTCCGACAAGCCAGCCACGAACTCCCGCTGACTGCTCGGTGTAGACGCTGTCCATTTGGATCCGGGCGTGGGATTCAGCGGGATCAGGTTCACGTGGGCGAGGTGGCCGGCCAGCATCTCGCCGAGGAGTTCCGCCCGCCACCGCTGATCATTCACGTCCTTGATCAAGGCGTACTCGATACTGACGCGTCGACCGGTGCGCTCGGCATAGAACCAGGCCGCATCGAGAACCTCGGCGACCTTCCACCGATTGTTAATCGGCACCAGGGTGTCTCGAAGATGATCATCCGGTGCGTGCAGGGAGACCGCCAGCGTGACGGGCAGCCCCTCCTCGGCCAACTCCCGAATCCTCGGAGCGAGACCGACGGTCGACACCGTGACGCCACGAGCACTCATTCCCAGCCCTTCAGGGGCAGGGTCGATGAGTCGGTGCAGTGTCGCAACGACGGTACGGTAATTGGCGAGCGGCTCCCCCATACCCATGAACACGACGTTGCTGATTCGACCCGGGCCACCAGGAATCTCGTTATTCGCCAATGCCCGTGCTCCGGCGAGCACCTGTTCCACGATTTCAGCTGTCGACAGGTTACGTGTCAAACCTGCCTGCCCTGTCGCGCAAAAAGGACAGTTCATGCCGCAGCCGGCCTGGGACGAGATACACATCGTGACCCGATCCGGATAACGCATAAGCACTGACTCGACGAGTGATCCGTCGTGCAACCGGTACAGCGTCTTTACCGTGGCACCGTCGTCACACGTGAGCGTCCGCACGGGCTGCACAAGATTCGGGAGTACGGCCCGCAAGGTGGTGCGATCTGATGCCGAAATGTCCGTCCACTCATCGGGGTCGTTCTGCAGGTGTGTCAGCAGATGCGTGGACACCTGATCGGCTCGAAAGGCCGGCAACCCCAAATCAGACATCGCCGCTCGCCGCTCGGGCCGAGACAGGTCCAGCAGGTGTCGTGGTGGCTTGCCGCGTTCGGGAGCCTGGAGAACCAAATCCACCATCAGAGCGCTGCACCCGTGAAACTGGCACCGAGGAAGACGGTGAAGATCGCCCAGGATGCGAACGCGTTGGGAATCAGGGAGTCGAGGCGATCCATCATTCCGCCATGACCCGGCAGGAACGAGCCCATGTCCTTGATGCCCAGGTCGCGTTTGATGGCGCTCTCGGCAAAGTCACCACCGGTGGCGGTGATGGTCAGAATGAGACCGGCAATGACACCTTGCCACCAGGCAGCATCCAACAGGAAGACGAAGGACAACGCGCCGACGCTGCACTGCAAGATGACCGAGCCAACAAATCCCTCCCAGGATTTCTTGGGGCTGATCGATGCTGCGATCGGGTGTCGTCCGTAGAAGATGCCGGCGAAGTATCCGCCAATGTCGTTCGAAATCGTCAGCAGGATGAAGACCACAACTCGCCACGGACCATCGTCTGCTGCCAGCGTCAGCATCAAGAAGCCCGCCATGAAGGGCAGGTAGGCGATCGCGAAGAAAGACGCGGTGATGTCGCGGACGTATCCGTCGACTCCACGCCGAATTCGCCACAGCATCGCGAGCAGAAGCACGGCGCCGGTCGCGACCAACTGCCAGATCGGTCCCGCGACGTACGCGACCGTCGGCAACAACACGACCGCCCCATAGGCCGGAACCCGCGCGATCTTGATACCTCGTGATGCGAAAGCCTGAATCATCTCCCGCATCGCGACGCCGAGCGCCAGGATGACGACGACACCGAACAGCCACTTGTACGTGAACAGGCTCGCAAGCACAACCACGACGAGCACGACGCCGGACACCACCGCAGCCGGCAGGTTTCGACCGGTGCGCGAGGGTTTCTTGCGGTCGTCGTCGGCTTCTCGCGGGTCCTGCTCGCGATCGCCGTCCGGACCGGACGAGTCGGTCACATCAGACCTCGAGGAGTTCGGCTTCTTTGTGCTTGAGAACTTCGTCGATGTGCTCGACGTGCTTGCTTGTCACGTCGTCGAGTTGCTTTTCCGCGCGACGGACATCGTCCTCGCCAGCATCGCCGTCCTTTTGGAGCTTGTCGAGAGCTTCCTTCGCATGACGTCGAATGTTGCGAACCGAAATACGGCTGTCTTCGGCTTTGGACCTAGCCATCTTGATGTATTCCTTGCGACGCTCCTCCGTGAGCTCAGGAAGAACAATGCGGATGATCGCCCCATCGGTGTTCGGATTCACTCCCAGGTCACTGTCACGAAGCGCCTTTTCGATCTCCGCCATCGCACCCTTGTCGTAGGGACTGATGACGATCATCCGGGCTTCCGGCACCTGAAAGGACGCGAGTTGATTCAAAGGAGTGGCAGTCCCGTAGTAGTCGACCACGATCTTGTTGAACATGTTGGCGTTCGCACGCCCCGTCCTGATCGTCCCGAAGTCCTCGCGGGCAACCTCGATGGCCTTGTCCATTTTCTCGGTGGCCTCGAGCAGGATCATGTCGATCTCTTCACTCACGGGTGCTCCTCACGTTTCAGACGAGACTAACGTGCCGATCCGCTCCCCACGGCACGCTCGGGCGATGTTGCCTTCCTGGAGAAGGTTGAACACGACGATCGGCAGCGCGTTGTCCCGACACAGGCTGATGGCCGTTGCGTCGGCGACTTTGAGGTCGCGGGCAAGGACGTCGTCGTAGGTCAAGCGGTCGTAGCGCACGGCCTGAGGGTTGGACCGAGGGTCGTCGTCGTAGACACCATCGACGCCCTTCGCCATCAAGACGACTTCAGCACCGATCTCCAGCGCCCGCTGGGCGGCCGTGGTGTCGGTGGAGAAGTACGGCTGCCCGAGCCCCGCTCCGAAAATGACCACCCGGGCCTTATCGAGGTGCCGCATCGCCCGTCGAGGAACGTACGGCTCGGCGACCTGACCCATCGCGATCGCTGTCTGCACACGCGTTTCGATACCCGCCTTCTCGCAGAAGTCCTGCAGGGCCAGACAGTTCATCACCGTGCCCAACATGCCCATGTAGTCCGCGCGGGCCCGTTCCATACCGCGCTCAGACAATTGCGCGCCTCGGAAGTAGTTACCACCGCCAATAACGACCGCTACCTCGGTGCCCAAACGAACGACATCAGCGATTTGCCGTGCGATCGACGCCACGACATCGGGATCGACCCCGAGCCCGCCACCGCCGGAAAAGGCTTCGCCGCTGAGTTTGAGGAGAACCCGATCCCAGCCACCCTCGGGGGCACCAGGCCACGTCTCGATGGTCCCGTCGAGGGAAGGCTGAACCGGCTCCGCTGCCGTGGACCGATCCATGAGACTTCCCTTCCGCCGAGTTACGCCTGGCCTGGTTCGAACCTAGCGAATGCGCGGACCGTTGTTCCGTTTTCAGCCAGCACATCGGCCACCGTCTTCTTGTTTTCGACGACGCTGGCCTGTTCGAGCAGCACGTTGTCCTTGAAGAAGGCATTGACCCGACCCTCAACGATCTTGGGGATAGCCTGCTCGGGCTTGCCCTCTTCCTTGGCTGCCGTCTCGGCAATCCGACGCTCATTCTCCACCGTCTCCGCTGGCACATCGTCGCGGTTCAGGAAGGAGGGCCGCATTGCCGCGATCTGCATCGCTATTCCCTTTGCCGTTTCCTCGTCTCCGTCGTAGGCGACGAGGACGCCGACCTGCGGCGGAAGATCTGAGGCACGGCGGTGCAGGTACGTGGTGGCCGGCGCCTGCACCGTGGCGACGCCTCCAAGCTCGATCTTCTCCCCGATGACACCGGCCATATCGGCCACCGTCGCCTCGACGGTGGCACCGGTGTCGAGGGTGATCGCCAGAAGGGCATCCCGGTCAGCCACCTGGGAGTCGAAGGCTGCCTGCGCCAGAGTGCCTGCGAGCGCTTGGAATTCCTCACCCTTGGCCACGAAGTCCGTCTCGCACAGAACCTCCACCATGGTGTTGTCCACGGCAGCGACGACCCCGTTGGAGGCGGTGCGCTCGGCGCCTCTCTTGGCGGCCTTGGCTGCTCCGGAGATGCGCAGAGCCTCGACGGCCTTATCGAAATCGCCGTCGCTCTCCTCGAGCGCCTTCTTGCACTCCATCATTCCCGCGGAGGTCATCTCCCGGAGCCGCTTGACGTCAGCGGCGCTAATCGTTGCCATCTTCTTCCTTCGTGTGTCGGTGGGCCGCGAAGTTCGGAGTTTCGATTCGCACGTCTCCAGGCTCGGGCTTCGCGGTGTGATTCAGGTTGACGTCCTACGCCTGCTCGGCTGCGGCGTCGGGGGTTGCGGCTTCTGCGCTTGTTGAGTCGGCGGGCGCGGTGTCGGCGGGCGCGGTGTCGGCGGGCGCGGTGTCGGCGGGCGCGGCGTCCGGAGATGCGGCGGCGGTGACCGCTTCCGCGGCGGCCGCTTCATCGGCGGCAACCTGGCCGGCGAGCAGTTCACGCTCCCACTCGGCCAGTGGCTCCTCGGTGGCTCCCTCGGTAGACGAGGCGCCGGATCGTGCCATCAGGCCTTCGGCCACTGCATCGGCCATGACGCGCGTCAAAAGTGCGACGGAGCGAATGGCGTCGTCGTTGCCCGGGATCGGGAAATCGACCTCGTCGGGATCGCAGTTGGTATCGAGAACAGCGATTACCGGGATTCCGAGTTTGCGAGCCTCACCGACGGCGATGTGCTCCTTCTTGGTGTCGACGACCCAAATCGCGCTGGGAATCTTGGCCATATCGCGAATACCGCCAAGTGTCCGCTCGAGCTTGTCCTTCTCACGACGCATCATGAGGAGCTCTTTCTTCGTCTTCCCGGAGCCGGCAACATCGTCGAAGTCGATCTCTTCCAACTCCTTCAGGCGCTGCAGGCGCTTGTGAACGGTGTTGAAGTTGGTGAGCATGCCGCCGAGCCAACGCTCGTTGACGTAGGGCATACCAACACGATTCGCCTGCTCGGCGATCGCTTCTTGTCCCTGCTTTTTGGTGCCGACGAACATGATGGATCCACCGTGAGCCACGGTTTCCTTCACGTATTCGTAAGCGCGATCGATGTACGACAGCGACTGCTGAAGATCGATGATGTAGATGCCGTTGCGCTCGGTGAAGATGAAGCGCTTCATCTTGGGGTTCCAGCGCCGGGTTTGGTGCCCGAAGTGGACACCGCTTTCCAGTAGCTGGCGCATCGTGACGACGGCCATGGTCGTACTCCTTTTTCGGGCGCGCGCACCCGTCGGCGGTGGCAGGCCACCGCGTGCGGTTGTCGGTTCACCCGGCGGGCGAACCCCTGGCGATCTCCGTCCACTCGCCCGCCGAAGCGGGACCGTCGAGCCGACGGGCTGCGCGGGGCGCAGCGGTAGATCGCGCGAAATGTGTCTTCCCGAAGGAAGCCACATCAGTCTAGGGGGCTAGGGTTGCACCCCGATGCCCAGGGCACGGCTTCACTATCCCCAGCCCACCGGGTTGATCTGGCTTCGCGCGGCACGCCCGGGCAGCGTTCTGGTGTGACGACACCGCTGCTGGCGCTCCTTACGGCCACCTTCCTGGCGCTTGGCTCACCGGCCTCCAGCTGGATTCCTCCCCTGACCACCGGCTGGGAGCAGGTGCTGCGGGCTTTTGAACGCCCGGACAACCTCTTCGCCGCCGGCCATCGGGGCATCGACTTCGTGGCACCCCCGGGGGCCGAGGTGCGCGCGATCGGGCCCGGTCGCGTGGCGTTCGTGGGCGATGTGGCCCGCACCCCCACGGTCAGCATCAAGCACGACCATCCGCCGTGGACATCGACGTATCAACCGGTCGAGGCCCTCGTCGATGAAGGCGATCGGGTGGCGACGGGGACCATCATCGGCCACCTCGCCGCACGCGGCCTCCACTGCTCCCGCAGTTGCCTTCACCTCGGGCTTCGACGCCCGGCCTGGGAGGCCCGCGATGCCATGACCGATCCGTACGTGGATCCATGGGCGTGGATCGAGCGACGCCCGGTTCTCAAGCCCCTAGTTCCCTGACCGTGGGTGCGCCTGCTCAAACGTGCTGCGCAATCGTTCGACCGAGACGTGGGTGTATCTCTGCGTGGTCGCCAGGTTCGCGTGACCGAGCAACTCTTGAACCGACCGCAGATCAGCACCACCTTCGAGAACGTGGGTGGCCGCGCTGTGGCGCATCGCGTGGGGAGAGATCGTCGGAACGCCGGCCGCATCGCTGGTCCTTCTGACAATGGTTCGCACCACGCGCGGATCGATGCGTAGACCCCGATCACCGACGAACAATGCCGGCGTGGATTCCTTCGCCAGTCGACGCCGTGCTTCGCTCCACGACTCCAATGCTCGTGCGGCGGGCAATCCGATCGGAACGACGCGTTCCTTGTCTCCTTTGCCGAGGACTCGCAGGGTGCGGTTTCCGTCGTCAACATCATCGGTGTCAAGACCACACAACTCCGAGACGCGGATTGCCGCACCGTAGAGGACTTCGAGCATCGCGTGATCCCGGATGGCGCTCGGGGATCCGTCATGCCGGGCAGCGAATTCCAGGACTTGGCGGGCCTGACTCTGGTCGAGAACCGTGGGCATCCGCACGCCCACGCGTGGGCTCACGAGTCGATGCCCGGGGTCGTTCTCACACATGTCCTGCGCGCTGCACCACGCCGTGAAGGCGCGAGCCGAGGCGGCCCGGCGCGCAATCGTCGAACGAGACAAGCCGTCTTGCGTCGCGTCGGCCAACCAGGCGCGCAGTGTCGGCAAAGCAAGTCGCGCGGGGGACTCGATGCCGTGCTCCACACAGAAGCCGACAAGATCGTTCACATCGGCCAGGTACGCCCGGACCGTGTGCGCGCTGCGATTTCTCTCGTCACGCAAGTGCTCGGCGAAGCCGTCGACGGCTAGCTGCCAAGCGAGCGACATCGGATCGGCCATATACACATGGTGGCAACCTCGGAGACGAACGCGCGTCAGGCTCGCCCATGGGCACCGTCGGCGGGTACGTAAACCCACCGATCCTGTCCTCGTCGCTGCACCAAGCCCATCTCTTCGGCCTGCGCGAGGCGCGTTCGCGACTGAGCACGGGAGACACCGCTGCGCACCGCGATGTCGTCCAAACTCATCCCCTCGGCGGACCATCGGGGCGTCGGCACGACATCGAGTACTTCCTGGAGAGCCCGACTGATCGGTTGCTCACCGAACTGCGCTGCCGACTCGTATTGGGTCGCGTGCCTACGGGAATCGCCGCGCGAATCGTGAGGCGCGGCGTCGTGCGCTCGCTCGAACTCGGGGAGCACCGCGCGAACATCGGTGACATCCGAGGCGAGCATCGCTATGCCCTCGTGCACCAGCCGATGGGTGCCGCGAGACATCTCGGACGTTACCGGTCCGGGGACCGCGAGCACGGGACGATTCAACTCGGCGGCGTTGGACGCTGTAGTCACCGAGCCCGACCGATGTCCTGCCTCGACCACGCAGGTCGCGCTCGCTAGGGCGGCAATCAGGCGATTACGCGTGAGGAATCGTCGTCGCACCGTCTCTCCGGGCGGAGCCTCGCTCACGAGCAGGCCTCGATCAACGATCTCGGCAAACAGGCCTTCGTTACCTCGCGGGTAGGGCGTATCCACTCCACCGGCCAGAACGCAGATCGTCACCCCTTCGACGGCGAGAGCCCCCCGATGCGCTGCTGCATCAATCCCGTAAGCCCCACCGGAGATCACCGTGACATGGTCCTGCGCCAGTTGAGCGGACCATTCCCGCGCAATCCACTCTCCGTAGCGCGTACATGCGCGCGCCCCCACGATTGCCACCGAACGCAACGTCATGAGTCGCGGATCTGCCTCACCCCAGCACCACAAGGCCAGTGGTCGATGGGCTCGAAGTTCATTCATCCGTCCCGGCCATTGGCTGTCACCCGGCACAACAACACGCGCTCCGAAGTCTCGACCTCGATCGATGAGCGCGTCCAGATCTAATTCCTCCAGGCGGCGCCGCAAACCGTCGGCTCGTGGGATCTTCGGGCGCTGACGACCACCATCGAGTAGCGCCGCCACCGTCGCTGTCGGTCCCCGCGAGTCAATGGCGTCGGCCAAGCCGGCCTCCCCTGGTTCGCAGACGGCCGCCAAGGCGATGCGGGCACGGCGAAGAACGTTCGCGTCCGTGCACGCGGGATCGGCTTCAGGGCTTGTCGATTTCACGACCCCTCCTCCAGTGGGGGTCGGTGCCGTTCCATCGCTTCGCGCACGCGCGTACAGCGAGGTTGGATACTCTCATCACCGGTAACGACGGTGCCGGTCATTCCAGCGATCACCACTCCGTGCATATGGGCGAGCGCCATCTCACACCGCCCGTAGGTGTTCGACGACCGGCTGACCCGCCAGTGGAATGGTCACCGAAATGACATCGAACCGCAGCGAGGGCGCGTGGATCGACCGGGCGTCGAGCCACGCCAGCGCCAGGGAGCGCAACTGTCGGATCTTCCGTCGGGTCACGGCCTGGACCGGAGTGCCGAAGGCCAAGGACTGGCGCGTCGTCACTTCGACGATGACCAGGGCGTCGCCATCGCGTGCGATGAGATCGACTTCTCCGACCACTTCGGAGTCGTGGGGCCGCCAGTTGCGATCCAAAATGAGCATCCCCGCGTTGCGCAAATGGGTAGCTGCGATCTCCTCTCCGCGTATGTCGAGCGCTCGTCGGTGATCAACATGGTCCGCAGCGGGCATACCGACAGCGTTCATCACCGTTCGGCGGGCACGCCAGAAGGCAGCAGACCTCTGTGGATGGATCCGCCTGGGGTGTGTGGACGGAGCTACGTGGGGAGCAGATTCCAACTACGACGGTGGATCGTCGTTACCCCGTGGGCGGCGATGGCGGATCGATGACCGGCGGTTCCGTATCCAACGTTTCGATCCCATCCATAGGCCGGATAGGACACATGAAGGTCGCGCATCAGACCGTCACGTTCCTCCTTGGCCAGAATCGACGCCGCTGCGATGCTGATGCAGGTGGCATCGCCCTTGATGACAGTGCGCACCGACCACCGGGCATCCACGGGCGTCATGAAGTCGTGCCGTCCGTCGAGCAGGACGCAGCCCACGGCCCTTCGATCACTGATCGACTCCACCGCCTGCGCGGCGCCCTCGCCTAGCGCCTGGGTGATGCCGACTTCGTNTATGCGTTCGGCCGGTATGTGCACCACGGCAGCGTCTATCGCCCATGCGCGGATGGCCGGGCACGCGTCCTGACGTCGCTTTTGACTCAGGGCCTTCGAGTCACGAATGTCCGTCGGTGGCGTTCCGCAGGTTCGATCCACAGCGACCGCACCGATGGTCACGGGACCGGCGAGCGCTCCCCTNCCGACCTCGTCGACGCCGATCACCACACCTGCCCCCGGCGCTGCTAGCAGCGACCGTTCGAGGTCAAGGGTCGGGGCTTGGGGTGTTGCCACTATCCGAGTGCAGGGTTATCGAAGATGGAGGGAATCGACTCCAGGGATAGGCGAGAGAACGGCCAGACAACCAGAACGACGCGACCCACAGCGTTTGACTCCGGCACGGCACCTTCGGACAAGTCGAGGTGGTAGCGCGAGTCCCGCGAGTTGGCGCGGTTGTCTCCCATCACGAACATCGACGCCGGTGGAACGGTCACGTCGAAGCGGACCTGGTCGGTGGGGCCGATGATGTACTCCTCGTCCAGTGGCACTCCGTTGACGACGATTCGACCCTCCGCGTCGCAACACGCCACGCGATCACCCTCGACACCGATCACTCTCTTGACCAAATCGTCACCGGAATCGCTCGGAAGAACACCGATGAAGGTCAACCCATCCCGAACACGCGCGCGCCAGTTGTCTCCCGCGGGCACAGGGTCCGGTAGCCAATCCCCGGGATCTTTGAAGACAACAATCTCTCCCCGGGTAACTCCGGAGAATTCCGTCGTGATCTTGGACGCGATGATTCGGTCCCCCGGTCGCAGCGTGTCCTCCATGGACGCACTGGGAACGTAAAAGGCCTGGATGAGAAATGCTCGCAGCAGGGCCGACAGGGCAAGGGCGACCACAACGATGATGACGACCTCGCGGAACCCACGCCAGAACGGGTGGGCGACTTTCCTCTCCCGAGCATGCTTGCCGCCTGGTTTCTTTCCCATCAGATGCTCACGTGGTCCTCANCGCAGATCCATCACTTAACANCGCCGACGTCACTTGGTTGTCGCGTACTCGGGCAGGGGGATGTTCTGGATCCGCGATACCGGCCACACCACCGTCATGGCTCGACCAACCACCGAGGGCTCCGGCACGAAGCCACCTCCCGGGTCTCCCATGTGCGAGCGAGAGTCGGCCGACGCGGAGCGGTGATCACCCATAACCCACAGCATGCCGTCTGGGACTTCGACATCGAAGGGTTGCAGGCTCGGCGCGTCTCCAGGAAACAAGTAATCCTCAACGAGCGGAGTGCCATTGACCGTGAGATACCCCTGTGCGTCGCAACATGTGACCCGGTCTCCACTCGTTCCGATCACCCGCTTGATGAAGTCGGTCGAGTCGGGGGCGACAAGACCGAACGACTGGCCAACCCAGACCAGCGCACCGGTGATCGGGTCTCGGTCAGGCGCTACCTGAGGAGGAACAAACGACCCGGACCCATCGAAGACGACGACGTCCCCGCGCTCGATGTCGCGGATCTTGAACACGGCCCTGTTGACCAGAACCCGATCACCAACCTGGAGCGTGTTTTCCATGGAGCCGGACGGGATGGAGAAGGGCTTGACTAAGAACGTGGTGACGAGAAGCACGACTCCCAGGGCAACGGCAATCGTTACCGGGATGTCCCACCAAGGTTGCCGACCGCGATCGGCCAATGTCAGTTCTCCGAGGTCGTGGGTACGGCGTCATCCGACGGCGCCGCATCGTCCATCGGCGCAGCGTCATCCATCGGCGCAGCGTCATCCATCGGCGCGGCGTCATCCATCGGCGCGGCGTCATCCATCGGCGCGGCGTCATCCATCGGCGCGGGATCAACCGTTGGCGCCGCATTGGGGGTCGCTGCCGGAGCGTTGACGCGGCGCTCACGGATCTTTGCGGCCTTACCGCGCAAAGCACGCAGGTAGTAAAGCTTGGCGCGACGAACGTCTCCGCGGGTGACCACCTCGATCTTCTCCACGATGGGCGAGTGCAGCGGGAAGGTGCGCTCGACGCCCACGCCGTAGGAAACCTTGCGAACGGCGTAGGTCTCGCTGGCTCCGGAACCGGAGCGGGCGATCACGACGCCCTGGAACACCTGCACACGGGTCTTGTTGCCTTCAACGACCTTCACGTGAACCTTCACGGTGTCGCCGGCGCGGAATTCGGGGATGTCGTCGCGCAAAGAGGCGGCGTCAACGGGGTCGAGGGTCTTCATCGTTGCTTCTCTTCCTGCAAGCGCCACAAGTCGCCTACGGTTGTGTGGAGTGGTGCCGTCCTCATGCGTCCCTTGAGGCAGACGTCGAACCGGCCCTTTAAGTGTGCCACATCCTCCCCCTACCCCCGCGAACGGGCGGTTGAGACAAGGTGAGACGACTCGATCGGCGTCAGGGGTTGGGGAGGTCGGGGCGCCGAGCACGCGTTCGTTCTTCGGCCTGCTGCTTGCGCCATGCGTCGATCCGCGCATGATCACCGGACAGCAGCACGTCCGGNACCTCGAGGTTCCGCCAGGCGGGTGGCCTGGTGAAGACCGGCCCTTCGAGGGCAGCGCCGTCGACCTTGCTGAAGGAGTCGTCCACCGCGCTGTCCGCATTTCCCAACACACCCGGCTTCAGGCGAACCGCNGCCTCCACCATGGCGAGCGCAGCGGCCTCACCGCCGGCGAGNACGTAGTCGCCTATCGAGTACTCCCGCACACCCGCCCAATCGTCTCGACCGGCGTAGTGCTCGGCCACCCGCGAGTCGATTCCTTCGTATCGTCCACAGGCGATGACGACATGCTCGATGTCGGATACCTCTGCGGCCGCTTCCTGGTCGAATCGATAGCCCGAGGGGCTAGGGATAACGAGAACGGGAGCCTGCTCCACAGATGTTCGAATAGCATCCAAGGCCGCGCCCCACGGATCAGCAAGCATCACCATTCCGGGGCCGCCACCATACGGGGTGTCATCCACGCTGCGGTGCTTGTCGGTGGCGAATTCGCGAAGGTCGTGCACCCGGATGTCAACGATGCCGGTGTCTCGAGCCTTCCCGACGAGAGACAGCTCCAACGGTGCCAAATACTCGGGGAAGATCGAAACGATGTCGATACGCATCAGTCATCGTCTCCCCGCTCAACNAGACCCTCCGGCGGGGTGACGACGATGCGCTGGGCGCTCACATCGATCTGGGGAACGAAAGCGGACACGAACGGGATGAGCACTTCTCGCTCATCCGGCGTTGCGACAACAAGGATGTCTTGCCCCGGAAGGTGCGAAACCTCACGCACGACGCCGATCACGGTGCCGTCGTCAGCGCTGCCGTCAACAACGACCTCGCACCCTTCGAGGTCGGAGTCGTAGAACTCTTCCGGGTCCTCCGGGCGCTCGTCGGCCGGACGATCGACACTCACCAGCGCATTCCGCAATTGCTCCACGGCGGTGCGATCCTCGTACCCCTCGAAGGTCACCAGGAGACGGCCGCTGTGCCAGGTAGCCGAAGCGACCGTCAGATCGAGCCCTGAGTCGGTGAGCAGTCGCGCGCCCACCGCGAAGCGCTTGTCTGGCTCGTCGGTGCGAACATCGATGGTCGCCGCCCCTTTCACCCCATGCGGTCGACCGATGCGCCCGACAACGACGAGCACGGTGGGACTTAGCGTGCTGCCACGTCGAGGAAGTCGACGCGCACGCCACGACCACTGTTGATCGATGTGATCACGGTGCGTAGCGCTGTGGCTGTGCGACCACTCCTGCCAATGACGCGACCCATATCCGCGGGGTTCACGCTCACTTCCAGCGTGGTACCGCGGCGGCCCGAACGCTCGGACACTGAGACGTCGTCGGGNTTGTCCACGATGCCGCGGACGAGATGGCCGAGCGCCTCGTCGAGCATTACTCGGACGNTTCCTCGACCGATGCCTCCGCAGTGGGGGCATCAGCAACTTCTGCAGCCGGCTCTTCGGCGGGTGCATTANCAGATGCGTCCGCCGCTTCCTCAGCAACTTCTGCAGCCGGCTCAACGGCTTCTTCGCTCGCTGCGTCTTCCTTGGGCTTGGCCTTGGCCGGTGCGGGGGTCTTGGGCTCGGAAGCCGCTTCCTTCACCGCTGCCTCGTAGGCGACCTTCTTGTCTGCCTTGGGTTCGGCCACTTGCAGTGTGCCTTCGGCGCCGGGCTCGCCCTTGAATTGCTGCCAGTCGCCAGTGACTTTCAAGATGGCGGCGACGGCCTCGGTCGGCTGTGCGCCGACCCCGAGCCAGTACTGAACCCGCTCCGAATCCACGCGAATGATGCTGGGGTCCTCGAGCGGCTGGTAAATGCCGATCTCTTCGATCGCGCGGCCGTTACGAGCCGTTCGCGAATCCGCAACGACGACGCGGTACTGGGGTGCGTGAACCTTGCCCACGCGCTTCAACTTGATCTTGACTGCCACGGGTGGCTGCTCTCCTGACGTGTGGTGGACGACTTCACACCGGCGTGGGGTGCCGTGNTGAGCCGACTCTCGGACCGACGCGGGCGAGGTGAGAGGGCCTCGCCTTCGTCGAGAACGTGCTGAGTCTGCCAGAGGTGGCGGCGTGCAGGCCGTCCGGGGCTAGGAGAGGAGCTTCTTGAGATCGTCGGGGAGATCGGATAGATCCGGCGGCGTCATCGGTGCCGCGTCCGCCCCAGTAGTGGCGGGCTGCCCCGCCTCCTGGGCCGCTCTCTTCGCCGGGTTTCCGCTGCGACCCTTCTTGGCTTTGCGTCCGGCCTGCTTGGGCGTCTTTCCCTTGGACTTCTTCCCGCCCCCTGCCCCCGAGGCACCCGGCATTCCCGGCATTCCCGGCATGCCACCGCCCTTGCCCATCTGCTTCATCATCTTCTGGGCCTCACCGAAACGATCGATGAGCGAGTTGACGTCTCTGACCTGGGTGCCCGAACCGTTCGCGATGCGCGTGCGGCGAGAGCCATTGAGGATCTTTGGATCCTGACGCTCCGCCGGAGTCATCGACTGGATGATCGCCGAAACTCGATCCAATTCACGGTCGTCGACCTGATCCAACTGGGCCTTCATGTCCCCCATGCCTGGGAGCATCCCCAAGATCTTGCCCAGGGATCCCATCTTCTTGATGGACTGCATCTGCTCGAGGAAGTCCTCGAGGGTGAAATCTTCGCCCGAGGTGACCTTGCGGGCCATCTTCTCGGCTTGCTCAGCGTCGAATGCCTTCTCGGCTTGCTCGATCAAGGTCAGGACATCGCCCATATCCAAGATGCGATTGGCCATCCGGTCAGGGTGGAAAGCCTCGAAGTCGGACAACTGTTCGCCGACCGACGCGAACATGATCGGCTTGCCGGTGACGGTGACTATCGACAAAGCCGCACCACCGCGGGCGTCACCGTCGAGTTTGGTCAACACGGCGCCGTCGAAACCGACCTGCTCACCGAATTTCTCCGCCGTCGTGACAGCGTCTTGACCGATCATCGCGTCGACGACGAGCAAGACGTTCTCCGGCTGCACGGCATCGCGAACCCGACGCAGTTCATCCATCAACTCCGCGTCGATGGCCAAGCGGCCAGCTGTGTCGACGATGACGACGTCGTGCAGGGCGCCCTCGGCATGTCGACGCGACTCGCGGGCCACCTGGACCGGATCGCCAACCCCGTTCCCCGGCTCCGGGGCGAAGACGGGAACGTCCGCTCGCTCCCCCATCACGCGCAACTGATCCACGGCGTTGGGGCGTTGCAGGTCCGCAGCCACCAACAACGGCGTGTGGCCCTCGGCCTTCAGGTGGGCGGCAAGTTTGCCCGCAAGCGTCGTCTTGCCCGCACCCTGCAGGCCGGTCAGCAGAACGAAGGTNGGCCCCGTCTTGGCTAACTGCAGCGGCCTGGTCTGACCACCGAGAATGTCGATGAGTTCTTCATGAACGATCTTGACGACCTGCTGCCCCGGNTTCAGGGCACCGGACACTTCCGATGACAGTGCTCGTTCTTTGACTCGCGCCGCGAACGCGCGGACCACGGGCAGGGCCACGTCGGCCTCGAGCAGCGCCGTGCGGATCTCCTTGACGGTGGCATCGATATCCGCCTCGGACAGACGACCTTTGCCCCGCAGACCCTTGAAGGTCTCGGATAACCGGTCCGACAGCGACCCGAACACACCTGCTCCTCGAACGACGACGACACTCACAACGCGCCGAAAGCGCCCCGTCAGACTAACGCGCCTCCACGGCCGCCTGAACCGTGGTTCGCACAGCGTGCGCGTGATCGTCACTGAGCGGCGCACCCAGGCGATCGGTCACGAAGAAGGCGTCCACGACCTCCGACCCGAGCGTGTCGATCTTCGCCCCAGTCACCCGGCAGTCGGCGNCAACGAGGGCGGACGTGATGCGGTGCAGCAGGGCCGTCTCGTCGTGGGCGCGCACCTCGATGACCGTATGGGTGGCCGCCGAGTCCTCGACGATGACCTTCGGATCGGCACCGGTGGAACCTGATGCCGGCGATTCGCTGCGTCGACGCAGTCGATCCTCGACATCGAGATCGCCGGCGAGGGCCGCTCTAAAATCCGACGCTATCGCCCTAACGTCTGGAGGATCGCCGAACAGCGGCTTGACTAACCATTCTTGCGCGGCCCTGCCCGATTCGGTTCGGATGCGCGCTCCTCGCACCTGCAACCGGTGCAGGGAGAGGACTCCCGCGACGAGAGCCAGGAGACCGAAACGATCCGGAGCGGACACCACGATGGAGAAGCCGTCCTCGACCGACTCCGAACGAAGCGATGGTTCGCCCCGTTCGGCCAGTGCGTTCACCACGGCGGGGGACTCCTGCACGGTCGATCGGGCGTGCCCTTGCATCTGCGCTCGTGATTCGGTGACCAGGTCGGTGATGAGTCGACGACGCCACGAACTACGCACCGACGGTCCGGTCGCTTCGGCGTCAGCCCACGTCAAGGCGTGAAGAAGTTCCAGGCTCTCGACGTCGGGCACCAGGTCCACGACGGTTGCCACGGTGGCCGGGTCGTCGAGGTCGCGACGGGTAGCGATATCCGGCAGCAGGAGGTGGTAACGAACAAGCAACTCGAGAGTGTCCACATCGGCGGCGTCAAAGCCCATGCGCTCGGCAATGTCACGTGTCATGTCAGCACCGACGACGCTGTGATCACCCGGGTAGCCCTTGCCGATGTCGTGCAGGAAGGCCCCCACCAGGAGCAGATCCGGTCGGTTGACATCTCGCGCTCGCTGTCCGGCATGCCCAGCCGTTTCCACCAAGTGACGATCCACCGTGAACTCGTGGATGGGGTTGCGCTGCGGGAGGGATCGAACCGCCTCCCATTCGGGAATGAGGCCGGAAACAATGCCCGCTTGATCCAGGGCCTCCAACACCGGCACCGCCGCCCGACCTGCACCCAAGAGCGACACCCACGATTGGCGTACGTCGTTGTTCCACGGTTCTGGGATCGGAAGGCATTGCGAGACTCGCTCCACCGTGGACGGCGCCAGCATGACGGATGCTTGCGCGGCAGCGGCGGCGGCCCGCAACAGCAAACCGCGATCGTTCTCCGGTGAAGCACCGCGCGCCAGCGCGACCTCTCCNTCGACGAGTACAACCCCCTCCGCCAAGGGAACGCGCTCGGGGCCCTTCGACGGTGAGGCGGACCGACGTGTCAATCGCCGCAGCACTCGCGGTGCCAGCGAGGGGGGTTTCCGCGTTGCCCGCAGTGCCCGGTACCACGCGACATCGCTTGCGTAGGCGATGTCGCGCGCCGCCAAGTACACCGTCCGCAGGAGATCGTCCGCCGTCGCCTCGTCCCCAAGGAGNTCGGTCATCTCTGCGGCGATGTCGTCTTGTTCCTGCATGGCCAGGCGATCTCGCAGGCCTCTGGCGTGCAGGGTGTCTCGCACGTCCAACAGAGTCGAGACAGCCGTCGGCCATTCCGTCCGAGGAATCTCGACCGTCCACGATGCCGCNAGGGCCCGCAGCAGCAGCACGTCTCGCAATCCCCCGTAGGCCTCCTTCACGTCCGGCTCCAACAGTTGAGCGAGGTCTCCTACGCGAGAGCGGCGCGCCATCGCCGTTGCGTGCAATTCCACGAGCCGGTCCCCTGCACTCGCCCTCCAATCGCCCAAGATGCCCNTTCGCAGCGACTCCCCGAGTTCGGTGCTTCCGGCCACGACCCTGGCGTCAATGAGCCCGAGCACCACCTTGAAGTCATCTCGCGCGAGAGTTCGCGCCTGGGCGATTGTTCGCACGGAGTGATCCAACGCAATCTTGGAGTCCCAAATCGGGTACCACAACGACGATGCGACATCTTCAACACGAAGAGCAGACGGCTCATGCACCAAGACGACGTCTATGTCGCTCCCAAGTGACATCTCCCGTCGGCCGTAACCGCCGACAGCAAGCAGCGCGAACTGTGTGGGATCCGCACCGTGCTGGGCGATCGCATCGGTCAGCAGACCCCTGAGCCAGCTATCCGTGGCGTCCGACAGCAGCGCTCGGCGCTCGGACCCTTTCAGATCCGAGCGCCGAGCGATGCTTTGTCGTTCCTCGACGAGCTGGCTCATCGAACTACAGAGCCTCCGCTCCTCGTTCTCCAGTCCGCACACGAACGACCGTGTCTACGGGAACAGACCACACTTTGCCGTCGCCGATCTTTCCCGTTTGGGCTGCGCCGACGATGACGTCTATCACATCGCCTGCNCGGTCGTCGTCGACCACAATCTCGATGCGCACTTTAGGNACCAACTCGACGGTGTACTCGGCGCCACGGTAGACCTCCGTGTGACCGCGCTGNCTGCCGAAGCCTGANGCTTCCGACACCGTCATNCCGTGNATGTCGAGCGCCTCGACNGCACTCTTNACATCATCGAGCTTGAACGGCTTAATGATTGCGGTAACCAACTTCATGACTACTCCACCTCCTTGGCACGGGCTGTGTGCCCGACACCTGCAAACGCACCGCCAGCGCCGGAGTCGCCCAACTCGTAGGCCGTCTCTGCGTGCTCTGCGACGTCGATGCCATTGACTTCGTCCTCCTCATCGGACCGAATACCAATCGTGGCCTTCAGTGCGAGGGCGATGATGCTGGCCAGGATGAATGAGTAAACCATCACTCCTACCGCGGCGATGATCTGGACGATGAGCAGGTTCAGGTCGCCGCCGTACAGCAGGCCGTTCTGACCACCTTCCTCGACCAGGTCGGAGGCCAGGAACCCGAGGGCCAGCGTGCCCACGAGACCGCCCACCAAGTGGATTCCGACGACGTCGAACGAATCGTCGAATCCGAGCCTGTATTTCAAGGTGACCGCCCACGCACAGACCGCGCCGGCAACCAGACCCAGCAGGATCGCACCCATCGGTGTGACGTTGGCACACGCCGGAGTGATCGCCACCAGGCCCGCGACGATGCCCGACGCCGCGCCCAGCGAGGTCGCCTTCTTGTCGCGAATCTTCTCCACGATGAGCCACGCCAAACCGGCGGCGCACGTCGCCAACAACGTGTTCGTCGCTGCGATTGCGGCGGTGTTGTCGGCTGCGTACGCCGATCCAGCGTTGAAGCCGAACCATCCGAACCACAGCAGGCCGGCACCGAGCATGACCATCGTCAGGTTGTGGGGGCGCATCGGCGTCTTCGGCCATCCAAGGCGCTTGCCCAGGATGATGCAGACCGCAAGGGCTGCCGCACCAGCATTGATGTGAACGGCGGNACCACCGGCAAAGTCGATAACTCCGGCATCACCGATNCTCAACTCGCCAATCCAGCCTCCGCCCCACACCCAGTGGGCCACGGGGAAGTAGACGAGGGANGCCCAGATGGCGGCGAAGATGATCCACGCGCCGAACTTCATCCGNTCNGCGAGGGCGCCGGCGATGAGACCGACGGTCAGGCAGGCGAACATCGCCTGGAACACCACGTCAACCATGGTGGGGAAGGCATCGCCTTCTCCCGGGGGAGCAAGTGCTGCCTCGAGACCGAANTAGTCGGTGATGTTTCCGACGAAGTAGCCGGCNGTGGANCCGTAGGCCATCGAGTAGCCGTAGATCGCCCACAAAATGCCGACGATGAACAACGCGCCCACAACCATCATGAGCATGTTGAGAACTGATTTCGACCTGTTCATTCCTCCGTAGAAGAATGCAAGGCCGGGAATCATTAAGAACACCAGCGCGGCTGATGTCAGCAACCACGCGGTAACGCCCGAATCCATAAGTCCTACCTCCTGTTGAGTGGCCCTAGCGGAGCTAAGACAACAGGTGGTCGNTTTCAGCAAGTAGCGTGAAAGGTTTCGCGCCGGTGACGAAACCGCCCCGCATGTTTCGGGTGCGTTACATCAGCCGCTTAGGCAAGGAGTGCGTCGACAAACTCTTCTGCTTCGAAGGGCGCGAGGTCATCCGGACCCTCCCCCAGGCCCACGAGCTTGACCGGCACCCCGAGCTCGCGCTGAACAGACACCACGATTCCGCCCTTGGCGGTTCCATCGAGTTTGGTCAACACAATGCCGGTGACGTCCACGACGTCGGCGAAGACCCGGGCCTGCACGAGGCCGTTCTGGCCGGTGGTGGCATCGAGCACGAGGAGGACCTCGTCGACCTGGCTGTTCTTCTCGACCACCCGCTTGACCTTGCCCAGTTCGTCCATCAAGCCCGTCTTGGTGTGCAAGCGCCCTGCAGTGTCGACAACCACGGCGTCTAGGCCGGCGCTGCTGGCTACGTCGACCGCCTCGAAGGCGACCGACGCGGGGTCTCCCCCTTCCGGGCCTCGAACCACGACGGCTCCCACTCGGTCGCCCCACGTTTGCAGTTGCTCCGCTGCGGCAGCTCGGAAGGTGTCCGCGGCGCCGAGAAGGACAGTGCGTCCGTCTGCCACAAGAACTCGGGCCAACTTTCCGCTCGTCGTGGTCTTCCCGGTGCCATTGACCCCAACCACCAGGATGACCGCAGGTCGTCCGTCGGCCTTCGTCTTCACGGTGCGATCCATAGTCGGATCGACCAGGACCAGTAACTCATCGCGCAGCAAGGAGCGCACGGACTCCGCATCGCGAGCACCCGCCACTTGAATACGGCTGCGGAGCCGTTCCATCAATTCGTTGGTTGCCGAGACACCGAGGTCCGCGGTGAGCAAGATCTCTTCGACCTGCTCCCAGGTGTCCTCGTCGACGTCGTCTCTGGCGAGCAGCGAGAGTAGATTTTTACCGAGGGCGTTGTTGCTTCGCGCGAGTCGTTCACGAAGTCGGTGCAGGCGACCCTTGGTCGGCTCGGGATCCTCGACCTCCCAGGTGGCATCTGCAGAATCCGGTTCGGTTTGTGGCTCGTCCAGCACGCTGGCGGCGACATCGGTGACGCTGCGCCTGGGCGTGTCACGCGGAACGGAGTCGTCGTCTCCCACGCCCGGCGCGTAATCGATGCCGGGCCGCGGCTTGGCAGGCGCAGACGTCGTCGATCCCCGCCCGCGCATGAGGGCGATACCCGCGCCGATGACGAAACCAAGAAGCACCACGGCGATCACCACGTACCAGGTCAGCGACTCCATAATTGATTAGTCTCTCAGGGGTCAGCCGTCACGCACTGACGGCTTCGCGGATCCGCTGCCCGATGACCTGGGTGACGCCATCCCCGCGCATAGAGACGCCATACAGGGCGTCGGCGATCTCCATCGTGCGCTTTTGGTGGGTGATGACGATGAGTTGAGAACTGCTGCGTAACTCATCGATCATGTCGATCAACCGGCCGAGGTTCACGTCGTCGAGGGCGGCCTCGACCTCGTCGAGAACGTAGAACGGGCTCGGTCGCGCCTTGAATAGCGCCACGAGGAACGCCACCGCGGTGAGGCTTCGCTCGCCGCCCGAGAGCAAGGACAATCGCTTGACCCGCTTGCCGGGTGGACGCGCCTCCACGTCGATTCCCGTCGTCAGCATGTTCGCGGGATCGGTCAGGACGAGTCGGCCTTCGCCTCCGGGGAATAACCGCGCGAAGACCTGCTCGAACTCGCGCTCCACGTCCCGGTAAGCCTCCGTGAAGACTTCTTCCACGCGTGCGTCCACTTCCTTGACGATGTCGAGCAGGTCATCTCGCGAGCGCTTGAGGTCGTCGAGTTGCTCGGTCAGGAAGCGCTGGCGCTCCTCCAACGCCGCGTACTCCTCGAGGGCGAGCGGGTTGACTCTGCCGAGCAAGGCGAGACCGCGCTCGGCTTCCTTGAGTCGCTTCTCCTGCTCGCTTCGCACGTAGGGGTAGGGCGCAAGCTCGGGCTCACCCTCAGGTATCTCGTCGCCCGGCGCCCGCGGGGACGGGGGAACCATCTGATCGGGGCCGTACTCGTCGATCAGGACATCGGCCTCCACCCCGAACTCTTCGAGAGCCTTGGCTTCCAACTGCTCGATACGCATGCGTTGTTCGGCGCGGGCTAGTTCATCTCGATGGACACTGTCACGCAATCCATCCGCTTCGATCGCAAGTGCCCTCAGTTGCTCTCGGACCTCGGAAAATTCTTCGCTGCGCTCACCAGCAGCGCGCTGCAACTCATCGCGTCGATGCTGCGCCGCTGCCACCGATCGTCCTACGTGCGCGCGCACGGTGGTGATCGCCTGGACAACCGCCTCGGCGACCAGCAGATCGCGGGCTCGCCTTTCGCGTCTTTGCAGGGCCACTCGACGACCCTGTCGCTCTGATTCGGCGTCGGCCTCCAGTGCGGCGGCACGCTCATTCACCGCGGCACTCCGCTCCTCCACCGTCCGCATCGCCAGCCGGGCATCCACCTCCGATGCCCGGGCGGCCTCGGCTGCGGTCTGTAATTCCATTCGGCTATCGGTTCCGGTGTCTTCTTCCGGCGCGGACTCCATGCCGGCCAATCGCGCGCGCAGGTCATCGACGGTGGCCTCGTCGGCTTCGAGGGCCTGCGTAGCCGCGGCTAGCGCCTCATCGAGGCGCTCGGCCTCGGCGGTCGCTGAACGCGCCGTCTGTCCCAACTGCCCGAGTTGTTCGGCGACAGCGGCGAGTTGGGCGTCGGATTCATGAAGCTGCTTCAGGGCTGCTTCGACATCTCGGGAGGTGGCCTCTTGTCGATCCCGTGCAGCCGCAAGATCGAATCGCAATCGTTCGCTGCGCTGGGTCAAGCCCTCGACATCGGCATTCGCGTGCTCGTAGGCGGCGCGTACCTCAACGAGGGAATCCTGGGCGCCCGATCCACCCCGGAGCGTGCCGCGCGAGACCAGGTCCCCGCTGCGCGTCACCCACGTCAATTGTGGCGCCTGTCGGTTCCCGGAAACGGCTGCGTCCACATCGTCGACAAGGACCGCATCGGCGAGAAGGGTCTCGACAACGGGCCGCATAAGTTCGTCACTGCGCACAACCTCACGGAGCCAACGGCCGCCAGGCGGATTCTTCGCTTCGAGTGCCACGGCCTCAAGTGCCTCGTCGACGATCACCAGCGCTGCACGACCAGAGTCGGCCTCTTTCACCACGGCCAAGGCGTTCATCGCAGCCGACCGTCCTCGCACGACGATCGCATCGGCGAAATCGCCGAGCACGGCCGCAACCGCCCGCTCGGCACCATTGTCGATGTGGATCTGCTCGGCGAGGGCGCCCACGACCCCCGGCACAGCCGCGTCCATCACAACGGATCCGGCGTCAGACCGCTTCAGGCTGAGTTCGAGTGCCTGGCAGGTGGCTTCAGCGGCGGCTCGCTCGCGCTCCACACGAGCCTCCTCCTGTCGCAACTTCTCCACCTCGGTGTCAGCGTGTTCCAGACTCTGCTGCGCGCGCTCGTACATCTCGTCGAGTCCCACCTCGCCTTCACCGAGGCCGACGATGTCGACCTCGACCCTGGCGAACTCTCGCTGCGCAGTCTCCGCACGCTGCCGTGCCTCGTCGATCTGGTTCGACAAACGTGTTATCTCCGACGCCCGCGCGTCGCGTCGCGACACGGCCGCATTGACCTTGCCTTCGGTCGTCGCCAACCCCTCGCGCCGGTCGGCCCTCGACGCCTCGACAGCTTGAATTCGACGCTGCTCGGCTGCCAGCGCGTCCTCCGCGCGCAGTCGAGAGGACTCGGCGACGGCGAGACCGTCGCGCAACGCCTGCACTTCACGACCGAGCTCGAATTCCTGAGCCCGTAGCGATCGAGCCTCAGCGTCGAGTTGCTCGGGGTCGCGCCCAGACACGGCCAATTCCTCGTCCTCAGGCTGGAGGTGGCGAACCGTCGCCCGCGCCAGTTGATCCAATCCATGGAAGCGCTCCTGGGCCGCCGACAGGGCGAACCACACTTCTTGCGCCTGCGACAGCAACGGGCCTTCCGTGCGCTCAGCATCGTCGGCTGCCTGCTCGCGCATTTGCAGCTCCGCGATAGTCGACCCCACGCTCGCCTGCCGCTGACGAAGAGCCGTCTCGTCGGCCACCTCGGCTTCGAGAGTTTCTCGCACCTGGTGGAGATCATCCGCCAACAGTCGAAGTCGAGAGTCACGAACGTCGGTTTGAATAACCACGGCGCGGCGCGCAACCTCCGCCTGCTTACCCAGCGGCTTCAGTTGACGACGAAGTTCAGTGGTGAGGTCTTGCAACCGCGTGAGGTTGCCCTCCATCGCATCGAGTTTGCGTAGGGCCTTCTCCTTGCGCTTGCGATGCTTAAGCACCCCAGCGGCCTCTTCGACGAAGCCACGACGATCCTCGGGTGTTGCATGCAAGATGGTGTCGAGTTGCCCCTGCCCGACAATGACGTGCATTTCGCGACCGATACCGGAATCGGACAGCAGTTCTTGGATATCCAACAGGCGACACGTTTCTCCGTTGATCGCGTACTCGGATCCTCCGTTGCGAAACAGCGTGCGGGAGATCGTCACCTCGGTGTACTCGATGGGAAGGGCCCCATCGGTGTTGTCGATGGTGAGCGCCACTTCCGCTCGGCCAAGCGGCGCGCGGCCGGACGTCCCAGAGAAGATGACGTCATCCATCTTTCCGCCGCGAAGGCTCTTGGCTCCCTGCTCACCCATGACCCAGGCGAGGGCATCGACGACGTTCGACTTTCCCGAGCCGTTCGGCCCGACGACGCATGTCACGCCCGGCTCGAACTCCAAGGACGTGGACGACGCGAAAGATTTGAAGCCCTTTAGCGTCAGCGACTTCAGATGCACGGTCCGGCCAACTCCATTCGGGTGCGTTCCCGCCGGAGGGCGGAAACTCGGTGCGGGGAAGGCGCGGGTAGATGCTACCGACGGACTACCCGGTACCTGCGCCACCACGCGGGGCGCGCTGGCATCGGGGGCACCGATAACTGGACCGGTTCATGAAGGCCTCCCGCCGGATCGCCGCCCCGCACCGTCGGCATGGCTCGCCTTCCCGGCCGTAAGCGTCCAGGGCACACTCGAAATAGCCCGACTCCCCATTCACATTGACGTACAGGGCGTCGAAGCTGGTGCCACCCTGGGCGAGCGCTTCAAGCATGACCTCGCGGGCGTTCGACACAAGAGTGCGGACCTGCGTGGACGTCAGGGCGGAGCCCCGACGGCGCCCATTGATCGCCGATCTCCACAGCGCCTCATCGGCATAGATGTTGCCGATTCCTGAGACCACCGACTGATCGAGCAAAACACGCTTGACTTCGGAGTCCTTGTGACGAATAGCGAGCACGGTTGCGGCGTCGTCGAAATCGGGGTCGAGTGGATCGCGGGCAATATGGGTGATGCTCGACGGCACCCCGTCGATCACCTCGTCTACGTGCATCCCACCGAAGGTCCGCTGATCGACGAAGCGCATCTCGCGATCATCGTCGGCGAAGCAAACTCGCACGCGCAGATGCGTTTCCTCGGCCTCACTCGGCGGCTGCATGAGTACTTGGCCGCTCATGCCGAGGTGCACGACGAGAGCTTGATCCTTCGCGCCCGCCAGCGGGAGCCACAGGTACTTGCCTCGGCGGCTGGCGCAGCGAAAGGAATCTCCTTTGAGTGCGGCGCGCAATTCCGCCGCGCCCCCCTCGCAACGACGGATCGATCGAGCGTGCAGCACATCCACGCCGCTGATCGTTCGCTTGGTCGCCCATGCGTCGATTCCCCGACGCACCACCTCCACTTCGGGAAGTTCAGGCATCGGTGGTGCCGCCGAGAGCGGCGTAGGCCTGCGCGGCCGCCTCTTGCTCAGCGACCTTCTTGCTCCGACCGTGTCCAGTTCCGAGAACGTTGCCGCCGATCACCGCACTCGCGGTGAATTCCTTGGCGTGATCGGGTCCGGTGTCGGTGACCCGGTATTCGGGAACACCTCGCTCGAGTTCGGCGGAACGTTCCTGCAGGGATGTCTTCCAGTCGAGTCCGGCCCCGAGTTGCGCCGACTCAGCGATCAATGGGCCGAAAATGCGCTCAACGAAAGAGCGCGTGGTTTCCAGATCTGTGGACACATACATCGCCCCGATCACCGCTTCCATCCCGTCGGCCAAGATCGAGGACTTGTCTTGGCCACCGGTGCTCTCCTCACCCTTGCCCAAAAGCAGGAAGGAACCCAAATCGAGTTCCCGAGCTACCTCCGCGAGGGCGGATGCATTCACGACGGCTGCTCGCAGTTTGGCAAGTTGCCCCTCGGGCTCGTGGGGAAAGTCCCGAAACAGCCGTTCGGTGACCACAATGCCCAAGACGGAGTCGCCGAGGAATTCCAGGCGCTCGTTGGTGGGTAGCCCGCCGTGCTCGTATGCGTAGGAGCGATGGGTGATGGCTTGCCGGAGAAGGTCGGCGTCCATGCGCTGGCCCAGCGCCCCCATCAGGGAATCCAACGACTCCATTTGTCCCTGCGCGCCGAGGGCCACCCCGCACCACTTCCCTTCTGCGTCAGATCCTGTCGTCGGCTGGACCACCCGAGCGGGGCCTACTCGCTGCCCTGACGATAGCGATCACGTCACCCACCGTCTCGACATCGTCCAAGGCGCGACCGTCTCCCGAAAAACTCACGCCCAGGTGCTCGGTGACCATCAGCCAATCTGTTGCCGATCCTCGCCAGTCGACGACGCTCAAGGGGGTGTCGGTGCGAATGTTCCGTGGATCCACATCGAACGCTGTCGCGAACGCGACAACGTCGGGAGTACGGCTGTTCGGCTCGTCATCACGAGGCTCCGTCATGCGAGTTCTCCACGTGCATTCAGTTCCGGGAGACCGGAAACAGATGCGCGAACGCTCTCAACTATGGACCCCTCGTGCAGCATCGCGGCTCGGCGAATACACCCATTGATCTCATCCGCACGCGATGCACCGTGTCCGACCACGATGTTGCCGTCTACCCCGAGGAGCGATGCGCCGGACAGCAGATGGGTCGACCGCAGCACCTCACGGGCTGGCCCGATCGACCCGTAGGCGATTCCCATCGCACCCACGGACCACCGCAGGGCTCCTTCCATCGACTTCAGTGCGACATTCCCGGTGAACCCGTCGACGACGATGACATCGGCTCGCCCTTCCGCCATCAGGTGGTGGCCCTCGACTGCACCCACGTACTCCGCCGGAAACTCCTCGGCGAGGCGAATATCCGTCTGCTTGCGCAGGTGATCACCTTTCCCCCTTTCACCGCCGATGCTCAAGAGGCCGATACGCGGCGAATCAATGCCGACGATTCGTGCGTAGGACGCACCCACGGCGGCGAAACGAACGAGATCTTCTGCGGTCGCGTGTGGTGCCGCGCCACAATCGAGCAGGATCACCGGCCCATGCGCCGTGGGTAACTCGACGGCAAGACCTGGACGACCCATACCTCGGACGCGACCTAGACCGAAGGCACTGGCTCCGACCGTCGCACCGGTGTGCCCGATCGACACAAAGGCATCGGCGCGTCCGGATCGAAGCTCCTCCACGCCGACCAGACTCGACAGGTCCTGGCGCTCGCGAAGCATGTCGAGCGTGTCGTGACTCGACGAGGACATCGGGACCGACTCTTGCGCGTGGGCAATGGTGATGTCGCCGTGGGCATCCGCATCAATGCCTCGCTCGGCGAGAAGGTCTCGAGCAAGGTCGCGTGGCCCGACCACGCAAATCTGAATGGATTGTGGGGTGCTGCCTGCGGTACGCCCATCGGTTTCGCCGGCCAGGACGGCCGCGATGGCGTCGGCTACAACGGGAGCACCTTCGTCACCGCCGAGGAGGTCGACGGCAACCCGCGCCATGGGAAGCCTGATCCGAGTTAGACGTCCAGAACGCGACGCTTCGCGTACGTCCCGCACGTGGGGCAGGCGGTGTGTGAGGGACGCTTTTCCTTGCAGCGTGCGCAGGTGACGAGGGTCGGTGCGCTGGCTTTCCACTGCGAGCGACGACTTCGCGTGTTGGACCGGGACATCTTGCGCTTGGGGACAGCCACTGTTCTTCCTTAGCTCGGGTACGCAGAGCGTAACTCAGTGCCGTCTGAACCGACATGGCGGCAACGTTTGTGCCCTATCGCTCCTCGGGCATCTGAGGCGGGCTTCCGGTCAGCAATTGTTCGAGCGCGGACCACCGGGGATCGGAGACGGGATGGTCGTGAGGCGCTCCATCAACCTCGACTCGCTCCCCACAAGTGGGGCAGATGCCCTGGCAGTCCGGGGAACACAACGGGGCAAGGGGAAGGGAGAGTACGACGGCGTCGCGCAGCGGCCCATGCAAGTCGATGGTGTCGACGACGACCTCGGGGGTTTCCTCGTCGTCGTCCTGCGGCTCCTCGATCAGGGCACCTCGTGCATCCGTGGCTGGATATCGGAACATCTGCTCTATCGGCACCATCTGCGTCCACTCCACCGAGTCCAAGCACCTCGAGCACTCCGCCTCGACGTCGACGTCCGCGGTACCGCTCACCCAGATTCCTTCGACGACGGATTCCACGGAAACATCCATCTCGATGGGCGATCCTTCTGGCACGCGAGCCATCGCGACGTGCAGCTCGCCCGGAGCGGGAAACTCGAAACTCAAATCAAGAAGGGAACCAGGTTGTCGGTGTAGCCGAGAGACGTCGATCGTTGTGGGCCTGTCACCGGGTGATTCCTGGACAGGAGGCCGGGAACCACTCACCGCTAGTAATCCTCGCGTTCCGGTTCCGCCGCCCCATCGAAGAATTCATCGCTGTCCACCGGAGCGAGGTCTTCATACATCTGGCTGCGAATACGCTCGCGACCTCGGTCGACAGTCTGCAACGTCTTCTGCAAAGTGATTTCAAAGCTCGCCAGTTTCGCGTCGATGAAGTCGTCTGTCTCCCGCCGCATACGGGCGGTGCCTGACAGCGTCTCCTTGCGTAGCGCTTCGGCTTCTGCGACGGCAGCGAGGTACACCTCGTGCTCGGAAACCATTTTGTCCGCTTCCGTTCGCGCTCTTTCCAAGATTCGGTCGGCCTCGCGTCGCCCGTCCTGCACGACGGCCTCGCGGTCGGCAAGCAGCTCGTCCGCTCGATGCACCGACTCCGGGAGCATCTGCCGAATCTCCTCGATCAGGTCCAGCACCTGGGATCGATTCACTACGCACGATGCCGACAGGGGCATGGACTTGGCATCCTCAACAAGAACGTTCAACTCATCGAGTCGTTCCTGGACGTCCACTCGCTGCTCCTTCGGTTGTACCGCGGCTTCTTCAGGCGCTGCTGGCTCCGGCTGGCCATCGGCCGCCGGACTAGGCACATTGTGGCTCAGAACTTCTCCGGGAAGCGATCCAACACGGCCTGTGGCACCAAACCGGACACATCGCCGCCGTGCCGGGCCACCTCCTTGATCAGGCTCGAGGACAGGTAGCTGTACTGCGGATTGGTAGAAACGAACAGGGTTTCGACCTCCCCCAGCCGGTGGTTCATCTGGGCCATCTGCAGCTCGTAATCGAAATCGCTGATCGCACGGAGCCCCTTCACGATGGCCTGGATTCCGTTGTCCCGGCAGTAGTCCACCAGGAGGCCGTGAAAAGAGTCGATCCGCACGTTGGGCAGATCCGCGGTGACGTCGGTGAGGATTTCGATGCGCTCTTCAACACTGAACATGCCGGCTTTGGATCGGTTGACGAGAACCGCGACGACGACTTCGTCGGCGATCTTGGCTGCACGCGTGAAGACGTCGAGATGACCGTTGGTGACCGGATCGAAAGACCCGGGGCAGATCGCCTTCATCACACCTCCACCCACTGCACTGGTTGCGTGCACCGCCTTCAGGCGGCGCTTTCAAGGACCGCTCACGCGACCGTACCAAAGCGCGCTGTCTCCGTAGACCCGATGATCGACGATCTCTATCTCGGGCGGAAGCGCGAGCATGTCCTGGCTGTCTGGCTCTGTTCTTCCCTGGCTAGAACGTTTCCCGGTTGATCTCCCCCGCTTACTGGCTCGCTCGACGATGACAAGGGCGTCCGGGGCGCACCATCCCGATCGCACTGCGCTGCCCAGGTCACCCGACAGCGAGGCGTCGTCGTAGGCGTAGGGAGGGTCGGCGAAGATCACATCGAAGGGCCCCCCGGGTGGTTCGGACGTCACCACAAGACCGACATCTGCCCGGCGGCACTCGACTTCGCCGTCGGCGTCCAGGCTGGAGACGTTGCCCATCATCACCGAGACCGCCGCCGGGTTCTTTTCCATCAGCAGCACGCGCGGGGCACCTCGACTCCACGCCTCCAGGCCGACCGCTCCCGATCCCGCCCACAGGTCGGCAACGGCGACGTCGTGCCAGCCGCGTCCGACGGCGCGCAGTCGAGATTCCACACTGGCGAACAGAGCTTCGCGCAGTCGATCCGAGGTTGGTCGAGTTCCGGCCGAGGGGATTTTCACGCGACGACCACGGGCACGCCCGGCGATGATCCGCGTCACGACTTCTCCAGAAATTCGGCCTGCTCGGCGTCCAATCGAGCCATCGCTTCGCGCAACGCCGGACAGGACTCCAGATCGGGGTCCGTCTCGAGCAATTCCTCGGCGGCCGCGCGCGCGCGCGCAATGACGTCGGCGTCCTCGACCACGCGCAACAGGCGCAGCGACGATCGAGCACCCGACTGGGAACCGCCCAACACGTCCCCTTCTCGACGAATCTCCAGATCGCGTTGAGCCAGATCGAACCCGTTGCGTGTCGAGGCCACCGCGTCCAGCCGTTCGCGCGTGGGAGTGCCGTCCTCGGCTGCGCTCACAAGCAGACAGACGCCCGGCAGACTGCCTCGACCGATACGGCCGCGAAGTTGGTGCAACTGCGAGATACCGAATCGGTCAGCATCGAACACGATCATCATGGTGGCGTCGGGAACGTCGACGCCGACCTCGATGACGGTGGTGGAAACCACGACGTCGACTCCGCCGGCCGCCAAACCCGCCATCACGGACTCCTTGTCCTCTGAGGGCATACGCCCGTGCAGGGCAGCCACCCGGGCATTCGGGAGTCGAGCCACCGCCTCGCGAAAGGTCTCTTCGACGGTCGCGACGCTGACGTCGGCCTCCCCGGCCACGGACGCCGTGGAGCCCTCTTCGACATTCGTGGCATCGATCCGAGGGCAGACGATGAACACTCGGTGCCCCGCCGCAGCCTCCTCCGCAGCCCGCTCCCACAACCGGTCCACGTGGCGTGGCTGCGTCAGCGGGTTGATGATGTGGGTGGTCACTTCTGCCCGGCTCGCCGGGACTTCGTCCAAGGTCGACACGTCGAGATCCCCGAACACGGTCATCGCAACGGTGCGTGGGATCGGCGTGGCCGTCATCACCAACACATGCGGATGTGTGCCGTCGGGGGCTCGGCCAGCCAGGGCCGCTCGCTGCTCGACTCCGAAGCGATGCTGTTCATCGATCACCACCAACCCCAAGCGCGCAAATTGCACGGACTCCTCCAGCAGGGCGTGCGTTCCCACGATCAAACCGGCCGCACCCGACTCGATAGCTTCCAGGGCCTGCCGCCGCTGCGCCGAACGCGCCGAGCCGGTCAACAGGACAACCGACGTTCCGTCAACCGTCGCTGCGGCTCCCAGTAGCGAATCAACTTCCGCGAGCGGGCCGAGGAGTCGGCGAATCCCCGCCGCGTGCTGGGCCGCAAGAACTTCGGTCGGTGCCAGCAAGACTGCTTGGCCGCCCGCAGCCACGACGTCCAACATCGCGCGAACGGCAACAACCGTCTTGCCGCTACCAACATCTCCTTGCAGCAGCCGCTGCATGGGTACCTCTTGGGCGAGATCGGCGGCGATTTCGTTGCCCACCGCCTTCTGCCCGTCGGTCAGGGCGAAAGGCAGCGCCGCATCGAAAGTCTCCCGCAAGATCGATCCCGCCGGGGGCATCACGGAGGCTCGATACGTGCGAGCAGCATGACGGCGCTGCACCAGGCTCGCCTGGAGTACCAACGCCTCTTCGAATACCAACCGTTCCCGTCCACGCTCGATGTCCTGCCAGGTAGCCGGTCGGTGCACACCTTCGAGTGCACGATCGATGTCCGGCAGGTCCATCTCTGCGCGCATCGTCGCTGGAATTGGATCCGGCATCCTCTGATCGGCATCAATCGAATCGAGCACGATGCGTACCGAAGATTGGATCTGCCAACTTGTCACAGACTTCGTGGACGGGTAGACCGGGATGATAGCGCCCGCGAAACTTTCGACCTTCTCGGCATCAGAGCCCTCGCCGAGCAGGACATATTGCGGGTGCGCCAATTGCCGCTGATCCCGGTAACTACTTATGGTCCCCGCGAACAGGCCCCGCTGCCCCACGCGCAGTTCGCGCTCACGCCAGGCCTGATTGAAGAACGTGATGACGAGCGAGTCGGTGCCGTCGCTGACGAGGACCTCCAGGAGTGAGCCGCGCTTGTTGCGCATCCGTCGGGCCGTGACCGAGGCGATGTCCGCCACGATCGTCACGTGATCGCCGTCGGTGAGCCCTGACATGGCGGTCAATTCGCCGCGCTCGGCGTAGCGACGGGGGTAGTGGCGCAGGAGGTCCCCCACCGTGGTCAGGCCCAGCCCTCGCTCCAGCGCGCCTGCAGTACGCCCTCCGACGACACCGCGAAGCCTGGTTTCCAGCCCTATGTCCCCGGCCACGAGGCGACGCTACCGGGGGCTGGTCCTGCCACAGTGGAATGAGTCGGCTACTCTTACCCGACTCACGTCCTGGCTTCAGCGCACGGACGTTACAGCGATGAACACGACAACGAATGCAAGGAGTGCACCGTGGCTGCCAACTGCGATGTCTGCGGCAAGGGACCCGGCTTCGGCCACAACATCTCGCACTCCCATCGGCGTACCAAGCGTCGCTGGAATCCCAACATTCAGAGGGTGCGCGCCGTGGTCGGCTCTACCCCCAAGCGCCTGAACGTGTGCACGTCGTGTATCAAAGCGGGCAAAGTAACCCGCGCCTGACGGCACCCCTCACGCGAAGTGCGTGAAACCTCCAGGCCCTTCGAGCCATTCGGGCTCTGACCCATCCACCGTCACCTGCGCCGCTCCCTTGCTCACGCGTCCGATCTCGAGAAAGCCATCCGGCAATTCGACGCCATTTGGCAGGCATGCGACAAGAGCATGGTCATCTCCCCCGGTCAGCATCCAGACTTTCGGATTCACGTTGTAGGCGGCCGCAGCAGCCTGCAGCGGCTCGGCGACCTCGAGTGTGGTGGAGTCGAGATCAATCGCGACGTTCGACGCAGCCGCTATGTGACCCACGTCGGCGATCAGTCCGTCGCTGATGTCGATCATCGCCGTGGCTCCAGCTGTAGCGGCGCGCGGACCACAGGTGTAGTCGATCACGGGGAAGCGGTGCGCATCGACCAAGACCTTCGGCGAGCGAAATCCTCGACCGAGAACCACTAGCCCCGCCGCCGCCCAACCTAACCGTCCGCACAACGCCACACGATCACCCGGCTGCGCTCCCCCGCGCGTGACCGGGGCTCGGTCATCGAGGAATCCCAATGCCGTGACCGAGAACACGATGGAGTCCCCCTGCGTGGTGTCGCCACCGATGAGCAGCGCCCCCGCAGCGGCAGCCTCCTCTTTCAGGCCGGCCGCGGCTTCCATGATCCACGCACCCGCAAGCTCGCCCGGCGCCACGAGTCCGACCAGCAGAGACGAACACTCAGCACCCATCGCATTGATGTCGGACAGGCTCGCGGCGGCGACCCGACGCCCGACGTCGACCGCACTCGACCAGTCGCGGCGAAAATGCCTCCCCTCGACCAGGACATCGACGCACGCCACCACCCGACCATCTGGCAGGCCGATGACCGCGGCATCGTCTCCGGGACCGACCTCGATCGCCTTGGAGGTCGGAGTGTCCGACACCAGCCGCTCGATCAGAGCGAACTCTCCGATGTCGCCCACTGTTCGGTCGGTCTTGCCGTCGGCCATAGCCCCACCTTCGAAGTACGCTCGTGCCGTGATTGCGTCAGCCTACGTCTTTCGACGCACCCCTCGGCACAGCGCGACGCGGCGCACCATCGTTTTCGCTTTTGCAGCGTGCGTCGTCTTGTCCGGGTGTTCCACCGCCGTGGTCGTTGACGCACCCCCGACGAGCTCCGCGTGCGAGCAGATTTTGGCAAACACACCCATCAAACTTCTCGGACAACTGCAGCGTGAAACCCAGCCGTCCGATGCCGCAGCAGTCGCATGGGGCGACCCGCCCATCGTTCTCGCCTGTGGCGTGGAACCGATCACGTCACCGACAGCGCAAGTGGTCGCGGTCGATTCGATCGAGTGGATCGCCTCGCCCGTCGGCGAGAACGACGGCACAGTCTTCACGACCGTCGACACATCGCCCGTTCTTCAGGTCCGGGTACCTGCCGCGTATCGACCGGAGATCGATGCCGTCGTGGACATCACCGCAACCCTCTCCCTCGATGGGCTTTCGTGACCCGACTGTGCCGTCGGACCTATGACAAGATCACGATGTGCCTCGCATCACCGCTCCGACGGTCGCGGAGCATCGCGATCAACGCCGTGCCGATCTCGTGGCCGCCGGCCAGGAACTCCTTGTCGCTGAAGGGCCCGATGCCGTCACCATGACGGCTGTCGCCGCCCGGGCGGGTCTGTCGCGAACGGCCGTGTACGAATACTTCACCTCCGCCGACGAGTTGGTAGCCGTCGTGCTCGGTGACCAGATGGTCCTGTGGCAGGCGGCACTTCGCCAGCGACTGCACGCGGCCCCGCCCGAAGCGGGCGACCTCGACACCGCCATGAGGATCTACGTCGAGGTCGCCATAGGGCTCGTCACCGACGGAAATCGCTCGCTTCTGGTGCTGCTGACGATGCAGACCCTCGCTGAGGATGTGCGTCAACGGTTGTCAGCAGCCCACGCCGCGGCGGTCGCCCCTCTGGCCGAGGCGCTCGCGCAGATCGGCATTCGAGATGTCGACCAGGCAACGAAGTACGTCCACGCGGCGATCGAGGCGGCTGCGCGCCGCATCACGCCCGGTCAGGATGCGCTAGCCGAGATCGTTGCGGTCGCTGATTTCACCGTGGCCGGGGTGCGCGCCCTGGCTCTAACCTCGTCGCAGTCCTAGCGAAGGCCTGGCGGTCGCGCGAGCGCTTCGCGGACCAAAGAGTCGACGAGCTCGCGGTACGACACACCGCTGGCTTCCCACATGCGCGGATACAGAGAGATCGGTGTGAATCCGGGCATCGTGTTCACTTCATTCACCACGATGTCGTGGTCGGTGACGAAGAAGTCCACGCGCGCCAATCCTTCGCACCCCAATTCGACGAAGCACCGCCTGGCCGTTTCTCGCACGCGGTCCGATATCTCGGCAGAAAGGTCGGCCGGGACGAGCAGATCGGCACCGTTTGAGACGTACTTGGCGGCGAAGTCGTAGAAGTCGTGGCCGTCGCGCACCGAGATCTCGGCGACCTGGCTGGTATCGATTGCCCCGTCGGGTGTTTGTCTAACCCCGCACTCGATCTCGCGAGCCCCCGCTACGCCCGCTTCGATGATGACCCGGGGGTCGTGCTCGCGAGCGTCGCGAACAGCCTGCGCGAGAGAGTCGCGACCGGCCGTCTCGAGGTCGACTCGCGTTATGCCGACCGAGGATCCCGCTCGCGATGGCTTGACGAACAGCACCGCGGACATCGCCATGGCACGATCCAACGCTGCATCAACATCGGCCCGAGGATCAATGGCTACCCACTCCGCGACCGAGATGCCGGCCGCCCGCAGGAGCACCTTGGCGGTGATCTTGTCCATACACATGGCGGATGCGAGCACTCCTGAGCCGACGTACGGCATACCGACGAAGTCGAGAAGTCCTTGGATGGTGCCGTCTTCGCCCCAGGGGCCGTGCAGAATCGGGAAGACCACATCGATTGCTTCGAAGCGGTCGTCGATGACCGCGCCAACACGATCGGCGGTCGCACCGATCATCACGGTCGAAGACCCACCGTCGATTCTCGGCAGGTCGTCCGAGCGCAGGTCAGCAGGTATTCCGGTGAAGCGCACCATCGTCGAATCCGCGGTGACGGCGATCGGCAGGACGTCATGACCTGCGGCTTCGAGGGCTTCCCAGACGGCGGCGGCGCTGATGCAGGAGATCGAGTGTTCGCTACTTCGTCCCCCGAAAATCACCGCTACCCGCGCTGTGGACATGGGCGCACGCTATCGGGCGCACCACTACGGTCTAGGCATGACGCAGCGCCCTGAGCACTCCGCCTTGGATCTGTCCACGCTCGCCGTGACCAAGGGCCGACCGCCGCGGGAACCTGACGCTCCCCTGAACACACCGATCGTTCCCGCGTCGTCGTTCATTGCCGGCGGGCCCACGGAGTACGCACGCGAAGGTGGCCCGACGGTGTTTGCCTTTGAGGAGGTGATCGCGGCTCTCGAGTGCGCGGAGCGGACACGGCCCGCCCAGGCGGTGGCGTTCTCCTCCGGCATGGCCGCCGCCGACGCCGTCCTCGACCTCATTCCCGTCGGAGGGCGGGTGGTCGCACCGACGACTACGTACACCGGTGTCGCCGTCCGGTTACGTGAACTCGCCGAGCGGGGCCGCATCGACTTGACGTTGATCGACGTCACCGACACCGATGCCATCCTGGACAGCCTCACGACCGGGGTGCACACGCTATGGATGGAGTCTCCGACTAATCCCCTTCTCGAGGAGGCCGATCTCGCGACCTGCCTTCCGGCCGCACGATCCGCCGGCGTCCGCACCGTCGTGGATAACACGTTCGCGACGCCGATCTTGCAACGACCGTTGGAACTCGGGGCGCATGTCGTGATGCACAGTGCGACCAAGAGCCTGTCCGGGCATTCCGATCTACTCCTCGGCGCTCTTGTCACCGAGGACCCGGAACTGGCGGAGGAACTCCGCACCCGACGCCTTCTTCTCGGTGCTGCGCCGAGTGCTTTCGACGCGTACTTGGCTTTGCGCGGCATCCGAACATTGGCTCTTCGGATCCAACGGGCTGAATCAAGCGCGCAGTTTCTCGCGGACAAGCTCCGCAGCGAACCCGCGATCAGCCGTGTTCGACAAGCCGGAACGATGGTGTCGATCGAATTCGGGGGCGATGTGACCCGAGCAGACCGGGTGTGTCACGGAACTCGGTTGTGGGCGCATGCCACCAGCCTGGGTGGCGTCGAGTCGCTGTTGGAGAGGCGTCGCCGCTGGCCCCTGGAGGCCGAGCACGTGCCCGATGATCTCGTTCGATTGTCGGTCGGCATCGAGGATCCGTCCGATCTATGGGCCGACCTCGCGCACGCGATAGCCGCTGCTTGATTCGCGATCCGTCAGGGTCCGAGGTCGGATTCGGCTCGGGTGTCTCGAGCCATGAAAGCGGCGGCCATGACCGTCGGCGAGTGATCGTGATGCAAAACGTTGACGACCTGCTCGGTTATCGGCATCTCGACCCCGTGCTCGCGGCCCAACTCGAGAATGGGCGTGCAACTCTTGTACGCCTCGCACGTCTGTCGCGTGATGTCGATGGTTTCCTGCACCGTCAACCCCGAGCCGATGTTCTCTCCGAAGGTTCGGTTGCGCGAGAGCGGTGACTGGCACGTTGCCACGAGATCTCCAACGCCGGCCAAGCCCTGGAACGTCATCGGGTCGGCCCCCAACGCCACTCCGAGTCGCGCCATTTCGGCCAGGCCGCGGGTGATCAGGGACGCCTGCGAATTCTCTCCCAGGCCCATACCCACGGCCATGCCGTTGGCGACCGCGATCACGTTTTTCACTGACCCACCGATCTCTGTTCCAACCACATCGGTGGTCCAGTACGGCCGGAAGTAATTGGTGGTGCAGATGGCCTGCACCTGCTGGGCAGTATCGGCGTCCACGCTGGCCACGGTGGACGCGGTGGGTTGGCGTTGGACGATCTCACGGGCGAGGTTGGGGCCGGAGACGACGGCTACTTGGCTTGGGGGGGTGCCCAGCAACTCATCGATGACTTGGCTCATGCGCTTGCTGGTGCCGATTTCGATGCCTTTGATGAGCGAGATGATGACGGCCGATTCTGGGATGAACGGTTTCCAGTGCGAAACATTGGCGCGCACCACCTGCGACGGGATAGCCAGCACGACGTAATCGGCTCCCTGCACCGCTTCCTGAGCGGTGAGGGTTGCGCGCACTTCGGCCGGCAGTTCAATGCCCGGGTGGTAGGTGCGGTTCTGGTGGATCGTCGTGATCTGCTCGACGGTCTTGGGGTCCCGGGCCCACATGGTCACCTCGCATCCGGCGTGCGCAAGAACCATGGCGAACGCCGTGCCCCACGATCCGGATCCCATCATGGCTACTCGGGTCACTGGTTCTCCTTGTCGAGGGCCTCGGTCGACTCGCGTTCCTGCCGGCGGGCCTTCGCTGGGGAATACCGTTCGGTCGGAGCCTTCTGGCCACGGATACCCTCAAGAAGCTCGGTTACGGCCTGGTCAATTCGATCCGTCGCGATATCGAGCGTCGCATGATCCATTGGACGACCGGCAAGGTCGGATAGATCCACTGGCTTCCCCGCCCACACGTGCATGGTCTTGCGAGGCAACAGGCGAAACTCCTTCTTATACGGGCCAATAACGTCACACGCTCCCCACTGAGCAACCGGAATAAGCGGACGACCGGTTGCCAAGGCGATGCGTGCTGCTCCCGTCTTACCGACCATTGGCCAGAGGCCGGGGTCCTTGGTGATCGTTCCCTCGGGGTAGACGACCACGCACTCACCTGCCTCGATTGCCGCGACGGCGCCACGCACGGCGGCAATTGCCTCACGGGTCTCCCGATAGACCGGGATCTGTCCGGCACTTCTAATGATGGAACCGACGATCGGGACCCGGAACACCGATTCTTTCGCCAGGAATCGCGGGGGACGATCGTTCTCCCACAGTGCATGCGAGATGACGAGAGGGTCGAACCAGGAGATGTGGTTGCCGGCGACGATAATTCCTCCGTCGTCGGTATTGAGGTTTTCCATGCCCCGCCAGTCACGCTTGGTGAACCAGGTCATCAGCGGCCACAGGAGGAAGACCGCTATGCGGTAGCCCGGCCCGAGTTTCCAGGACCGGCGCACTCGGGGCACTCCTCCTCGCGACACCCGCGCAGGCTAGCGGGTCGGTGGCGTTGAATAGGGACGTGCCAGACAACCACAGCGCCGGCAAACTATGGACGGCCGTCGTTCCCGTGCGCTCCCTGACAGAGGGAAAGTCCCGATTGTTTACCGGGTCTTCCCCGGCACCGGGCCTTATTGAGGCCTTCGCCCGCGATGTCCTTCGAGCCTGTGGTGGGTCTGCGAATATCGGCCGGACCATCGTGGTGTCCCCCGACACAACCATCGAAACTCTCGCGCGCGAGGTCAACAGCGAGTTCGTGCTCGAGCCTTCGGCCGGTGGAATCAATGAGGCGATTGCCTCGGTACGGGCGATCTGCGAGCCGGATCAACCCGTGATCGCCATCCTCGCCGACACTCCCTGCCTTACCGGAGCCACTCTCGACGCCGTCCTGGCACAGGCGGGCGACTACGACGTTTCTTTCGTGGCCGATGCTGCCGGAACCGGTTCCACGATGTGGTGCACCCGGATACCGACCGCCTGCTCCTTCTTCGGTTCGCGATCCCGCGCTCGTCACCGAGCAAGCGGCGCCGTCGAATTGGGTTCGACCGCAAGAAGTGGCGACGACGCCTCCCTGTGGACGCGGGCTCGACGCGACGTTGACACCGAGGTCGACCTATGGGACGCCCATCGGATCGGCCTCGGCCCCGCGACGACACGTGTGTACGAACAGGGGGACGCCCGGGCGGGCGTCCCCCTGCACGATTGATGAAGCCGACTAGCGCTTCTTCGCGGCCGGCTTACTCGCCTTCTTCGCGGTTGTCTTCTTCGCGGCCGGTTCCACAAGCTTCTTGTCGCCGGAAACGACGCCCTTGAACTCTGCACCCGGACGGAACTTCGGCAGCTTCGTGGCCTTGATCTTCACGGCATCGCCGGTACGCGGATTGCGGCCCATACGAGCCTTGCGTGCTGTGGACTCGAATACTCCGAAGCCCGCCACGGCCACCTTTTCGCCCTTCGCAACGGCCTTCTTCGTCTCGAGTAGAAACGCATCCACAATGTCGGTGACGTCCTTTTTGCTATGGCCGAGACGCTCTGCCACGTTGTCGATCAAATCTGCCTTGTTCACGAGTGGTACCCCTCCAAAGGGCGCTGGGATGTGACCGGTCAGCCACCGGAGTGAACGTAAGCGTCTTCAGAGCCTGCAGGCCGTCGCCGCACCGTACAGCTCCGCGGCGCGGCACAGGATCTTCGTCACACGCAGCTATTGAGTGAGCGGTGCGAAACTCGGTCGGCGCTCCTCGAACTCAGAGATGGCATCGGAGTGCTGCAGCGTGATGCCGATATCGTCCAGCCCTTCCAGCAGACGCCACCGAACGTAGTCATCGACCTCAAAGTCCGCCGTCAGATCACCGGCGCGGACCGTCCGTGCGTCAAGATCGACCGTGACCTGAAGGGAAGGATCCGCTTCGATAAGAGTCCATAATTCTTCGATCACGCTCTGGGCCACCTGGGCGGTCAAGAGTCCGCCCTTGCCTGAGTTTCCTCGGAAGATGTCGGCGAAGCGAGAGGACAAGACAACACAGAATCCGTAGTTCTGCAGGGCCCACACCGCGTGTTCCCGGGAGGAGCCGGTACCGAAGTCGGGACCGGCAACCAGGATGCTGACCCCCTGATATTCGGGTCGATTCAAGACAAAGTCGGGGTCCTTGCGCCACGCGGAGAAGAGACCGTCCTCGAATCCATCACGGGTAATGCGTTTGAGGTACTCCGCCGGGATGATCTGATCGGTATCGACATTGCTCCGGCGCAAGGGTGCGGCCGTTCCGGTATGCCGAATGAAGGGTTCCATGATGCGCTCCTCGCCTACGCCAGATCCGCGGGTGACGACAGGTGCCCGGTCACTGCGGTCGACGCGGCAACCGCCGGAGAAACCAGGTGTGTTCGCCCTCCGGGGCCCTGTCGTCCCTCGAAGTTTCTGTTGGACGTAGACGCGCTTCGCTCGCCGGGCGTGAGCTTGTCTGGGTTCATTCCCAGGCACATCGAGCACCCGGCTCCGCGCCATTCACCACCGGCCTCCAAGAACACCTGGTCCAAGCCCTCAGATTCCGCCTGCAGACGAACCCGAGCTGAGCCCGGCACAACCATCAGGCGCATTCCCTCTTTGACCTTACGGCCTTGAAGGATGTCCGCGGCAACCCGCAGATCCTCGATGCGACCGTTGGTGCACGACCCGATGAACACCGTGTCGACGGCGACGTCCCGCAGCGGTGTGCCGGGGGTGAGATCCATGTACTCCAGGGCGCGTTCGATCGCCACCCGATCGACATCATCGGTGGCGTCATCCGGCGACGGCACCGACGCCGACAGCGGAAGACCCTGCCCCGGGTTGGTGCCCCACGTGACGAAGGGCGTGAGTGTGGATGCGTCAATATCGACGACTGCATCGAACTCGGCATCGTCGTCGGTGAAGAGGGTCTTCCAGTACGCGACCGCGTCGTCCCACTCCTGTCCGTTGGGCGCCTTCTCACGGCCTTGGACGTAGTCGAATGTTGTTTGATCCGGGGCGATCATGCCGGCCCGCGCACCTGCTTCGATCGACATATTGCAGACCGTCATGCGTCCTTCCATCGACAAGCCGCGAATCGCCGAACCGCGATACTCCAGAACGTAACCCTGCCCGCCACCGGTCCCGATCTTCGCAATCACAGCCAAGATGATGTCCTTTGCCGACACCCCCTCGGGCAGGTCGCCCTCCACGTTGATCGCCATCGTCTTGAAAGGCTTCAACGGCAGGGTCTGAGTCGCGAGAACGTGCTCAACCTCGCTGGTTCCAATGCCGAATGCCAGGGCACCGAAGGCTCCATGCGTGCTGGTGTGGGAATCCCCGCACACGATTGTCATGCCCGGTTGCGTCAACCCCATCTGAGGACCAACGACGTGCACAATGCCCTGCTCGACGTTCCCGAGCGAATACAACGGGACACCGAACTCTGCGCAGTTCGTTCGCAGCGCTTCGACTTGCGCTCGCGACACCGGATCGGCGATCGGCTTGTCCACATCGATGGTCGGAATGTTGTGATCTTCCGTGGCCACCGTGAGATCCGGACGACGCACCGGTCGGTCGGCACCTCGAAGACCGTCGAAGGCTTGAGGGCTGGTCACCTCGTGCACCAGATGCAGATCGATGTACAGCAGATCCGGTTCACCTTCGGCAGACCTGACGACGTGGTTGTGCCACACCTTCTCGGCCAGAGTGCGACCCACTGATTCCTCCATGTCACCTCGTGCGTCAACTTCGGAACGCAACCTCCTGGAGGCAGCAGTCTACGGAGGAAAAGAAAGGGCCCTCCCCTGCGGGAGGGCCCTTGTAGCCCCGACGGGATTCGAACCCGCGCTACCGCCTTGAGAGGGCGGCGTGCTAGGCCGCTACACAACGGGGCCGTGCCGAGCAAACGCTCATCGCTGGGGTACCAGGACTCGAACCTAGACTAACTGGGCCAGAACCAGTCGGGCTGCCAATTACCCCATACCCCACGAGACCGCATTAGTGTAATCATGACGCGTGGAGCGACCGAATCCGGGAGAGCGAGCGATCGGCGCCCAGCAATTCCATCGATTCGAATAGTGGCGGCGACACCCGACGTCCGGTGATAGCCAGGCGGACTGGCCCGAACGCCACCTTCGGCTTCAATCCACGTTCCTCGATCAGCGTTGCCCGCAAGGCACGCTCGATCGCCTCCGTGGTCCACTCATCGAGTCCAGCCAGGGCCGCCTCGGCCTCCCGGAGAACGTCATCGGCCTGGTCTCCCATGATCTTCTCGGCATCGCCGGCATCGATAGCGATGTCGTCTGTGAAGAGGAAGCCCACCATGGCGCTGGCCTGCCCGAGGGTTTCCAATCGTTCCGAGATCAGTGGCACCACGGCGCGGACCAGATTCATGTCCTCAGCGGACGGTGTTGAGCCGATGACTCCATCGCGCTGCAGGTACGGCACCAGGCGCTCCACGAGGTCGTCGATGGCCAGGTGCCGAATCCAATCGCCGTTGATGGCCGTGCACTTCTTCACATCAAAGCGTGCCGGATTGGGATTGACGCGCTCGAGCGAGAAGGACTGAGCCATCTGCTCTTTGCTGAAGAACTCGACATCGCCCCCCGGAGACCACCCCAACAGCGCGAGGTAGTTGGTCAACGCCTCGGGCAGGTATCCCCGGTCGCGATACATCTGCAACGACGACTCCGGGTCGCGCTTGGATAGCTTCTTGTTGCCCTCGCCCATCACATAGGGCAGGTGGCCGAACTGCGGCACCGGTCCGTCGAACACCCCGAGGTCGATCATGGCTTCGTACAGGGCGATTTGTCGGGGAGTCGATGACAACAGATCTTCGCCGCGCAGCACATGCGTGATCTTCATGGCGGCATCATCGGTGGGGTTCACCAGCGTGTAGAGCGGCTCCCCATTGGCACGCTGAAGAACAAAGTCAGGGATCTGCCCGGCTGCGAACGTGATCTCACCGCGAATGAGGTCATTCCACGTGCAGTCCCGATCGGGCATGCGAAACCGGACCACCGGGGCACGATCTTCGGCGCGATAGGCAGACCGGGCCTGATCGCTCAGGTCTCGACAGTGCCCGTCGTAGCCAGGGGCGCGCTTCTCAGCCATCGCCTGCTGGCGTCGTGCGTCCAGCTCTTCGGTGGAGCAGAAGCATTCGTACGCGTGTCCACCCGCAACGAGGGCGTCCACCATCGCGTCGTAGTCCGCCCGTCGCTCGGATTGTCGGTAGGGGCCGAAGGGACCTCCCACTTCCGGTCCTTCATCCCAATCGAGTCCGAGCCACTGCAGCGAATCGACGAGTGCTCGGTAGGACTCCTCGCTGTCTCGCGATGCGTCCGTGTCCTCGATGCGAAAGACGAAGGTGCCTTGGGTGTGTCTTGCGAACGCCCAGTTGAACAGGGCGGTTCGGATCAAACCCACATGTGGATTGCCCGTGGGCGATGGGCAGAAGCGAACACGAACATCGCTCACGGGGCAGCACTCCTCACCGGGTTCGTCAACGTTCCGATTCCCGAGATACCGACACTGACGGAGTCTCCATCGGCGAGCGGGCCGACGCCTTCGGGTGTTCCCGTCAAGATGACGTCACCTGGAAGCAGCGTCATGCACGAACTTACGTAGGACACCACTGCCGGTACGTCATGCACCATCGCGTCGATGCCCCCATGTTGACGCTGCTCCCCATTCACACGCACCGTGATGTCCGCATCAACGGGAGAGAGTTCGGTTTGAATCCATGGGCCCAGCGGGCAGAAGGTGTCGAATCCTTTAGCCCGAGCCCACTGTCCATCGGACTTCTGCACATCTCGCGCGGTCACGTCATTGGCGCACGTGTATCCGAAAACAACCTCGTCGACCCGATCAACGGGAATGTCCTTGCACATTCGGCCGATGACGATGGCCAACTCCCCTTCGTGCTCCACCCGTTCGGATTGCCACGGCAGGTCGATTGGGTCTCCCGATCCGATCACCGCGGTGCTCGGCTTCAGAAACAACAGCGGCTGATCGGGGACTTGGCTTTCCATCTCGGCAGCGTGTTCACCGTAGTTCTTCCCGACGCAGACGATCTTGGATGGGATTACCGGTGCCAAGAGTCGGACGTCCGCCAACTTCATCACGCTTCCCTCGGGGCGGATATCTACGAAGGGGTGGCCCTCGATGGGCGCGACGATTGACTCGTCCGTCACCTGATCGTCATCGTCGAGACCGTCGACAGCTCCGAACCAGATGTCCTCGCCGACGGCGAAGCGGCAGATCAGCACCGCCCCACCCTAATGACGAAGGGACGTCACGCCTGCGAGCGCATCAAGCCGTATGTCAACGCATCTTCGAGCGCCCGCCACGAGGCCGCGATGACGTTCTCGTGCACCCCGAGCGTGGTCCACTCCCGCTTTCCGTCGGAGGTCGACACGAGAACACGGGTCACACTCGCGGTACCGGAGGTGTCGGCGTCGCTCTTCTCGAGGATGCGGACCTTGTAGTCGATGAGCTCGAGTGGCTCAAGTTTCGGATGCAGGGATGTCACGGCGGAGCGCAACGCCTTGTCCAGGGCATTCACCGGTCCATTGCCTTCAGCAGTGCTGATCATGCGTTCCCCGTTGGCGCGGACCTTCACGGTTGCCTCGGTGCGCACGTCACCGGAGGCATCCTGCTCAACGATTGTCCGCCACGACTCCACCTCGAATCGAGATTGACTCTCGTCGGAGCCCATAAGAATCAACTCAAAGGATGCGTCGGCGGCTTCGAAGGTCCAGCCCTTGGACTCCAGATCCTTGACCGTTTCCACGATGTGGGTAACCCGCTCGGCGTCACCGGTGATGTCGTAGCCCAGTTCCTTGCTCTTCATCTCCACCGAGGCCCGACCCGCCATTTCGGTAACCAGCACTCGCTGATCTCCACCGACGAGGGCGGGGTCGATGTGGTTGTAGAGCTCCGGATTCACCTTGAGCGCTGACGCGTGCAGTCCGGCCTTGTGGGCGAACGACGAGACACCGGCATAGGCTTGATGGGTGTCGGGGGCGATGTTCGCTATTTCTGCGATCGCGTGCGAGATGCGCCGGGTTTCCCCCAATTTGCCTTCGGGCAGACATTCAATGCCCATCTTTAGCTGAAGGTTCGCCATGACGGGGAACAGATCCGCGTTCCCGGTGCGTTCGCCATATCCGTTCGCGGTGCATTGCACGTGCGTCACCCCCGAGGCTACGGCAGTTACCGTATTGGCCACCGCGCTGGCGGTGTCGTCCTGGCAGTGGATCCCCAACCGAACGCCGGATCGAACAGCCACATCCGCCACGATCTCGGCAATCCCCAGCGGCAGCATTCCGCCGTTGGTATCGCACAAGACCCCGACATCTGCGCCCGACTCGGCGGCAGCGACCAACAGGCGCACTCCGTAGTCGGGGTCGTGCTTGTACCCGTCGAAGAAGTGCTCCATGTCCACGAAGACCCGCCGACCTTCACCGATGAGGAAATCGACGGTGTCTCGGATCATCGACTCGTTCTCATCAAGCGAGGTTTTCAGGGCTTGCTCCACGTGCCACACGTCGGACTTCGCCACAAGGGTGATCACCGGGGCACCGGAGTCCAGCAGGGCCCGCACCTGCTGATCCTCGGCAACTGCCACCCCCGCCTTGCGGGTTGCGCCGAAGGCGACCAACTGCGCATACGTCAACGACAGTTCGCTTTGCGCCCGTGCGAAGAATTCGGTGTCCTTGGGCAGGGCGCCGGGCCAGCCGCCCTCGATGAAGCCAACGCCGTAGTCATCGAGCAGTCGCGCCACCGCGAGTTTGTCGACGACCGAGTACGAGATGCCCTCGCGCTGGGCACCATCGCGCAGGGTCGTGTCGTAGACGTGAAACGCGTCGCGCTGGGGAAGCGGTGACGTACTCATTTCTCCTTCTCTCCCACCATCAAAAAAGCCCCTCGCTTGGCGAAGGGCAGCGCGTCGAGAAAACTCGACGCGCTAAGTAATGATGATGATGCTGGTGATGACTGTGTTAGACACGTTGCATATCCTGCCACACCCCGCGAACGTGCCGGGTGGTGTTGTTGAAACTCCGGAAATATGTGATTGACCTTGCGCCCAAGAGCCTTCGAACCTGCACCTGTCCATGAGGATCAGAAGGAGAACGACGACGCCCCGGCTAGTCGGCGATCCGCAGGTGGACGTGACACAAGTCCCCCACACCCAGCCCTTCGGCAACACGCACCGGCTTCTTCAGCGGCAAGAGGAAACTACTCATCTCCTTGCTGGGAAAGATCGACGTTCCCCAGGTGCTCGAGCCAATCGTGACTTCTACGCGGATAGACCCGAAGCCACCCCGACTCATCGGCATATCTTCGATCTCATCAGCTACATCCTGAGGAAGCGTGAGAAAGTGCCACGCGGCGTCGGACTTCCACAGCCACACCTCGGCCTCGAAGTCCCATTCCACGGCGGGGCTCGATCAGCAGATCGCGTGCAGCCAGTTGTGGCGGTCGGGAATCACTCCGGTCTGGATATCCAGTAGTTCTTGGCGTAGGCGTGACGTCACCGGCCCGGTGCCGCCATCGGCAACGCTCCACGAACCATGGGTCCGTGACTTGACTTCTCCGACCGGTGTGATCACGGCCGCGGTCCCGCAGGCGAACACCTCGGTGATCTTGCCGGACTCGCAGCCCTCCTTCCAGTCCTCCACGCTGATCTGACCCTCATCAGCACGCATCCCAAGATCCGCAGCAACGGTCAAGAGCGAATCACGAGTGATGCCCGGTAGCAGCGAACCGGTTAAGCGCGGGGTGACCAACCGTGCGGAGTCTCCCGACCCGTACACGAAATACAGGTTCATTCCGCCCATCTCTTCGATCCACCTGCGTTCGGCGGCGTCCAACCATACGACCTGATCGCAACCGTGCTGGGAAGCCTCTGCCTGCGCGATCAACGACGCTGCATAGTTTCCCGCACACTTGGCTTCTCCGGTTCCTCCCGGGGCCGCGCGGACGTAGTCATCGGACAACCACACGCTCACCGGCTTGAGGCCCTTCGGCCAATAGGCGCCGGCCGGGGACGCGATCAACAGGTATTCGTAACTGTCTGCAGGCTTGACTCCCAGACCGATCTCCGTCGAGAACATGAAGGGTCGAAGATAGAGCGTCTTCTCAGCATCAGTGGGAACCCACTCGTGGTCCTGCCGGACCAGCGCTTCGATACTGGCAACGAATAATTCCTCGGGAAGTTCCGCCATCGCCAGGCGGCGAGCGGACGCTGCGAACCGCTGAGCATTCTTGAACGGCCGAAAAGTCTTGATCGAACCGTCCGCGTGCCGGTACGCCTTCAATCCTTCGAAGATCGCCTGGCCGTAGTGGATGAAGTTGGTGGCGGGATCCAGCAGCAAGGGTCCGTACGGGACGAGCTCGGCGTCGCGCCAGCCCTTGTCGGCCGTCCACTTGGCTCTGACCATGTTGTCGGTGAAGTTTCTGCCAAATCCAGGATTCGCCAAGATCGCGTCTCGCTCAGCGCTCGGCGTCGGAGACGTAGAAGGATTCGTCGATATGTTCCATAGGCGAGAGCCGGTTTCCGTCGCGGTCATGGCGTGAACCTACCGATCTGCATTCCCCGCAGCACCGGCGGCGAGCGCGTCGCCGATCTGCGATGTCGAGCGAACCGCATCGCCCCGTGCTTCTAGGTCAGATGCCACAGCGGCCTCCACCCACGCGGACGCCTCGCTCTCCCCGACATGGTCGAGCAGCATCGCCAAGGACATAACGGTTGCCGTCGGATCGGCCTTGCCCTGCCCTGCGATGTCGGGAGCCGAACCATGCACCGGCTCGAACATTGACGGGTTCGATCGAGACGGATCGATGTTTCCGCTGGCCGCCAGCCCGATTCCTCCACCGATGGCAGCTCCGATATCGGTCAAGATGTCGCCGAACAGGTTGTCCGTCACGACAACGTCGAATCGATCGGGGTTGGTGATGAAGAACATCGCCGCTGCATCGACGTGCTGGTAATCCGTGGCCACGTGATCGAATTCTGACGCAACGCGATCGAAGGTCCGCTTCCACAAGGATCCGGCATTCGTCAAGACGTTGGTCTTGTGCACTAGCGTCACGTGCTTACGCCTCTTGGTTGCACGCTCGAAGGCATCGCGAACAATCCGCTCCACGCCGAACGCGGTGTTCAAACTTTCTTCGGTCGCCACTTCTTGGGGCGTGTCTCGACGCAACACACCCCCGGCCCCGACGTACGGACCCTCCGTGCCCTCACGGCACACGACGAAGTCGATTGCCTTTCCACCCGCAAGTGGTCCCTGGACGCCGGGATACAACTTGACCGGCCTGAGGTTCACGTGGTGGTCCATCACGAAACGCAAGGGCAGCAGAACACCACGCTCGAGGACTCCGGGCGGAACAGAGGGGTCGCCTATAGCCCCGAGCAATATGGCGTCATTGGCTCGTAGTTCCTCGATGACAGCATCCGGGAGCAGCTCGCCTGTGGCGTTGTATCGGGTTGCGCCCAAGTCGTAGTGCGTGGTCGAGACGTTGATCCCCGCCTTCGGGGCGACCGCGTCGAGGACTTTCATCGCTTCGGCAACGACCTCAGTGCCGATGCCGTCGCCGGGAATCAGAGCAAGGTTTAGATCTCGCGCCATGGTGCAAGAGCCTACTGAGTCGTCGCCTACCGAGTAGTTGCCTACTGGCTCGCTGCATCCCCAGGCCGACGGTTCGTGACGCCCCCCGGGCACGCTGGTAAACTCCCGCCATGCGTTCGTTCCTGCTCCTTCGCAGCCGCGGCGAGGCCTAGTTTCCGGCCTCCTCGTCGCGGAGGTTGTGCGTGCCCGGCCCCCGGCCCCCATTTCGAACGAGGAGCTCGTCGTGACATCAGCAAACGAATACGAGAAGGCCAACGCTCAAAAGCCGTCAGCCATGCCCTACGCCCGATACCAACCCTTCACCCCCATCGATCTTCCCGATCGCACCTGGCCCAACGCCGTGATCACGAAGGCTCCGCGCTGGTGCGCGGTCGACCTTCGGGATGGCAACCAGGCACTGATCGATCCCATGACGCCGCAGCGGAAGCTGCGCATGTTCCAGCTTCTCGTCGACATGGGCTACAAGGAGATCGAAGTCGGCTTCCCGTCAGCGTCGCAAACCGATTTTGATTTTGTGCGACAAATCATCGAAGAAGACCTCATCCCGGACGACGTGGTCATCCAGGTGCTCACGCAGTCCAGGGAGGCACTGATCGAGCGCACGTTCGAATCGATCCGCGGCGCTAAGCAAGCCATCGTTCACCTCTACAACTCGACGTCGACTCTCCAGCGTCGCGTGGTCTTCGGTCTCGATAAGGCCGGCATCACGGATATTGCAGTCCACGGGGCTCAGTTGTGCCAGAAGTTCGCCGACGAGATGAAGGGTGAGACCGAGGTCTACTTCCAGTATTCCCCCGAGTCATACACCGGCACGGAGCTGGAATTCGCCCTTGAGATCTGCGACGCGGTGACCGAGGTGTGGCAACCGACGCCCGACCGGAAGGTGATTTTGAACCTCCCCGCCACCGTGGAAATGGCGACCCCGAACGTGTACGCCGATTCCATCGAGTGGATGCACCGCAACCTCGCGCGCCGCGACTCCATTGTCTTGTCCCTGCATCCACATAACGATCGTGGAACGGCAGTCGCGGCTGCCGAACTGGGCTACATGGCCGGGGCCGACCGCATCGAAGGCTGCCTTTTTGGAAACGGCGAGCGCACCGGCAACGTATGCCTGGTGACTCTCGGCTTGAACGTGTTCAGCCAAGGGATGGATCCGCAAATCGACTTTTCGGATATCGACCACATTCGACGAACGGTCGAGTACTGCAATCAGATTCCTGTTCATGAACGCCATCCCTACGGTGGCGATCTCGTCTACACCGCCTTTTCGGGGTCGCACCAGGACGCGATCAACAAGGGCCTGAATGCCATGCAGTCCGACGCGGACGCCGACCGTGTGGACGTCGACTCTTATCAATGGGCGGTTCCCTACCTGCCCATCGATCCGAAAGACGTCGGTCGAACGTACGAAGCCGTGATCCGCGTCAATTCCCAGTCCGGCAAGGGCGGCGTGGCTTACATCATGAGGTCCGAGAACAGTCTTGATCTACCGCGCCGACTTCAGATTGAGTTCTCCCAGGTGATTCAGCATCTGACCGACTCCGAGGGCGGAGAAGTGTCGCCGGAGGAGATGTGGTCCGCGTTCACCGACGAGTACCTTCCCAATTCCGACACACCCTGGGGACGCTTCTCACTGGTCTCTGTTCAGCAGGATTCCGCGGTCGACGGCGAAACAACAGTCAAAGCCGTCATCAACGACGCAGGCACCGAAGTGGCTATCACCGGTGTCGGCAACGGACCCATCGCCGCCTTCTGCGAAGCGTTGTCCACGGGCGGGGTCGACGTTCGCGTCTTGGACTACGCCGAACACGCAATGAGTACCGGCGGGGATGCGCGAGCAGCGGCCTATCTCGAGTGCGCGATGGCCGGGCGCGTGCTGTGGGGTGTCGGAATCGATCCATCAATCACCACTGCGTCGCTGAAGGGAATCATCAGCGCGGTGAATCGAGCGCAGCGAAACGACTGAAACGAATCGCCGTCGCAGCCAACCGGACGTCATGCCCGATGGCGCGCATGGGCGACGCGGGTTTACGAGATCAAGGTCACGAAACGGCCGGAATGCGCACCGATGTTGTCGGTGATCTGATCCAACAATTCGGCAGGAATCGGCGAGTCGACGGTGAGAACAATCAGCGCGTGCTCACTGTCGTCGCGACTCACCTGCATGCCACCGATATTGATTCCCGCGTCACCTAGGAGATTTCCGACGATGCCAACTACGCCCGTTTTGTCGTGGTAGCGGAAGAAGGCCAGATGATCGCTGAGCGGTACGTCGACGTCGAAATCGTCCACCTCCACGATCTTGCCGAGCTGCCGAGGGCTCGCCACCGTGCCGCCCACGCGCACGGTTGAGCCATCGGTCAGGGTCAGCTTGACGCGCACCAGCGAACGGTGATCACCGCTCGCGCTTTGCGTTGTCAAAGCAACGTCCACTCCGCGCTGCTCAGCCAGCACCGGCGCATTCACATACGACACCGGATCGTGAATGAGTACTTGGAAGACTCCCTTGAGAGCTGACAGTTCGAGCACGCGGACGTCGTGCTCCACGATTTCGCCGAGGACTTCGATATCCACTCGCTCGACGGCAGCGGTCGCCAATCCGCAAGCAACCGCGCCGATCCGCTCCGCCAGCGGCAAAACCGCCTTGACGGCTTCGTCGATCTGCCCGCCCTGCACGTTGACCGCATCGGGGACCAACTCCCCTGCCAACGCCAAGCGAACCGACTTGGCGACCGCAATGCCTGCCTTCTCTTGAGCCTCGTCGGTGGAGGCGCCCAGGTGGGGTGTCGCCACGACGTTCTCCAGTGTGAAGAGCGGCGAGTCGGTGCACGGCTCAGACGCGTAGACATCCAGACCGGCTCCGGCTACCCGGCCTTCGGTCATCGCGGTGAACAGCGCGGCCTCATCCACGATGCCGCCGCGCGCGGCATTGATGATGTGAACCGTCGGCTTAACCTTGCCGAGCGCTTCTTCCCCGATAAGACCGACTGTCTCCGGCGTCTTGGGCAGGTGCACGGTGATGAAGTCGGCGTCGGCCAGTAACTCGTCGAGGGTGACCATGTGCACACCCAGTTGGGCCGCGCGCGCTGGCTGAACGTAGGGGTCGTACGCGATCAGGTTCACGCCGAACGCGGCGAGGCGCTGTGCAACGAGGATCCCGATCCGGCCGAGCCCCACGATGCCGACGGTCTTGTCCGTCACCTCGACGCCGGTGTACTTGGAACGCTTCCACTCACCACGGTGCAGCGCGGAATTCGCGGGCACGATATTGCGCGCGCTGGCGAGCAATAGTCCCACCGCCAACTCTGCGGCGCTGACGATGTTGGAAGTGGGAGCGTTCACCACCATGACGCCCGCCTGGGTGGCGGCCTTGACGTCGACGTTGTCCAACCCGACGCCCGCGCGCGCGATGACCTTGAGACGCTTCGCCGCAGCGATGGCCTCCGCGTCGACCTTCGTCGCCGACCGGACCAAAATCGCGTCGACATCCGCTATCGCAGGAATCAACTCATCGCGATTGGCTCCGTCACAGCGAACCACCTCGAAGTCCGGGCCCAAGGCCTCGACGGTCGCAGGAGATAGTTCTTCGGCGATCAATACTCGGGATGCAGACACGGGGGAAGCCTAGCGACGGGACGCACGTGACTTAGACCACGCTGTGAAGGATGTGATCGACCCACCGTGCGGTCGACGCAGCCACGGCCACGGGTAGGTGGCCGCGATGGTGACGCGCGCAGAGATTCGACGCCACCCCGGTACAGGGGTGAACGTCGCGGCTACCGGACCGACATCGGCGAGTGTTTCCGAGACGTTCCCGCGGTAGGTCTGCACCTGTCGTTCGAGCGACAGGTCGGCGAGGGCCTCGGCCAGAAAAGTCAATCGCGCGAAGCTCAACCGTAATCGCCGTAAAAGCGCGTCATCGAATACGAAGACCACGGGAAGGTCGGCGTGGGCTGTCATCGCGGGATCGTCGCGTCCCAGGCTCTCGGCGGTGATCCATACGGCTTCGGGTCGACCCTCCACCCGAGGATCGATGGGTCCCGCCGTTGTTTCCACATCATCATCGCGACGCATCCGGGGATCCACCATCGAGCGAGGTTCGGGGCGCTGGTCCTCGGGCCAATCCTGAATGGGGCAGGCGTCGCTCACCGGGCACCGCCGGCACAACTCCGGCGCCCTCTTCTCGACCTGCCATCGTGAAAAGCCGTAAGGCTTTCCCGTCAACGCGCCGACGGTCCATTGCCAACCCGATCTGTTGGCCGCTCGCGAACCGTCGAGTAGATGGCGAAAGAATAAGTCTTCGCCGTCACGCCAACCCCAGCCCTGACGCACGGTCCAATGCGAGGAGAGCCACATGCGCGCCTGGTTGGTCAGGTAACCGGTGTCCACGAGTTCGCGCCAGGACTCTTGCAAACAGGACGCCTCAACGTCCCACGGATTCTCCCCCGGCGGGTACTCGTCCCGGACGGCGAAACGAAGCGACGTCCGGGTCGCTGAACCCATGCGCGCGTACAGCTGACGCGCGTATTCCTGCCACAGCAGTTCGTCACGGAACTTCTCCACGTCCGACGCTGGCCCGGACTTCACGTGCTCATACACCCGCGGCAGAGTCAGCAGGCCATGGCGGATGTAGGGCGACAGCCGAGAGGCACCCCTGGCCGAGAGCGGGAGCACGCCGTTGCGCCGGCGCGCATATCCGGTGACGTCGAAGCCGTCGAGAGCCGCGTCTGCTGCTGCTTGACCACCCCGAGTGGGTGACGGTGTTGGATCACCACTCGCCAAGTCGCCGAGATGATGGCTCACCCAGTCGACGACTCCATCGGTGTCCGCCGGTGGTGCCGGCAGCGGGGTGCGGCTCATCGGCGATCAACCTTTCGAATGCGAATGGGGCCCTTGGCTGTTGACGGATCCACTACTCGACCCTGTTGCGTTATCTCCGCTTCGCCTCTGGCGACCAAACGTCTGGCAGCTCGCCTGGCGGGCTCCATCAATTCGCGCCAGCTGTCGGCACCAACGAACTTCGCCGCTTCACTCGGGCAGATCGTCGCCCCGGCTTGTCGCTGATCGAGCATCTGAACGATCGACTGCTCCAGCGCTGTGTCCTGTGGTCCGATCTTGCGCTTGCGGCAGGCATCCGAGCAGTACTTGACGTCATCCCACGTGCGTTCCCAGGCTTTGCGCCAGGTCATCACTCGACCGCAGGAAGCACAAACCTTGGTGTCTCCAGCCGCGCCCGCCATCCGGGATTACCGCGCTGCGCTGCCTTCAACGTAATCGTCGTCGCCTTGAACCCAACTCATCAACTGACGCAGGTCTCGGCCAACTGCCTCGATCGGGTGCTTCTCGCCCTTCTCGCGCAACTCCTGGAACTCCGGTCCACCGGCTTCTTGATCTGCCATGAACCTGTTGGCGAATGCTCCGTTTTGAATGTCCGCCAAAATCGCCTGCATGTTTTCTTTCACCCGAGGGTCGATGACGCGCGGGCCGGAAACATAGTCGCCGTATTCGGCGGTGTCCGAAACGCTCCAGCGCTGCTTGGCGATGCCGCCCTCGTACATCAAGTCGACGATCAGTTTGAGCTCGTGTAGGCACTCGAAGTACGCGACTTCCGGCTGGTAGCCGGCCTCGACCAGGGTTTCGAAGCCATACATCACCAACTGGCTGGCTCCACCGCACAAAACAGCCTGCTCACCGAAAAGATCGGTTTCGGTCTCTTCGGTGAAGGTCGTCTTGATGCCGCCGGCGCGAAGTCCGCCGATCGCACGGGCGTAGGACAGCGCCAGAGCCCAGGCGTTACCAGTTGCGTCCTGTTCGACGGCGACGAGAACGGGAACGCCTCGACCAGCAACGTACTCGCGGCGAACGAGGTGGCCCGGGCCTTTCGGCGCGACCATGCACACGTCGACGTTTGCCGGTGGCTGGACGAATCCGAAGCGGATGTTGAAGCCGTGCGCGAAGAACAGCGCGTCGCCATCCTTCAGGTTGGGTTCGATGGCTTCCGTGTACAACTTCTTCTGCGCCGGGTCGGGCACCAGAACCATGATGACGTCTGCCTCAGCGGCAGCGGTAGCTGGATCGACGACGCGCAGCCCGTCTTCCTCCGCCTTCGCTCGGGACTTGGACCCCTCCTGTAGGCCGACGCGAACATCGACACCGGAATCCCGCAGGGATAGCGCGTGGGCATGGCCTTGGCTGCCAAACCCCATGATCGCGACCTTCCGGCCTTGAATGATGGAAAAGTCGGCGTTGTCGTCGTAGTACATCTCGGCCACGGTGGCTGTCTCCTCGGTAGATCGGGTGAATGAAGGCTATCGGGCTAGGTGGGTCTGGTTCAGTGCGGTCAGGCGGGGCGCTCGACCGAACGAAGGCTGCGCTCGCTAATCGAGCGTGACCCTCGGCCGACGGCCACGAGCCCCGACTTGACCAGTTCGCTGACGCCGAAGGGCTCCAGGACGCGCAGCAATGCTTCGAGTTTGTCGTGCGCGCCAGTGGCTTCGATGGTCACGGCCTCATTGCTCACATCGACGACCTTGGCCCGGAACAACTGGACCGTTTCGAGGATGTGCGAGCGGGTGTCGAGCGTCGCCTTGACCTTGACCAGCATGATCTCGCGCTGAACAGAACCATCGTCTTCGAGTTCGACGATCTTGAGCACGTTGATCAGCTTGTTCAACTGCTTGGTGACCTGCTCCAAAGGCAGGCGGTCGACGTTGACAACGATCGTCATACGCGAGACCTCAGGCACCTCAGTCGGGCCGACGGCCAGAGATTCGATGTTGAAGCCGCGTCGTGAGAACAAGCTCGCCACTCGCGCAAGCACGCCGGGCTTGTCTTCGACGAGAACGGACAGAGTGTGTCGAGACATCAGTCGTCACTCCCCCACTCAGGCGCCATAGCTCGGGCGACCATCATGTCGTCGTTGCTGGTTCCCGCCGCAACCATCGGCCACACCATGGCGTCTTTGTGCACTCGGAAATCGATAACGACGGGGGCATCGTTCATTGCAAGAGCTTTCTCGATCGTGCTGTCGACGTCGTCGGCGTTCGTCACCTGCAATCCGTAGCAGCCGTACGCCTCGGCCAACTTCACGAAATCTGGGAACGAGTGCGAGTGCAGATCGGTGTTCGAGTAGCGCTCGTTATAGAACAACGTCTGCCACTGGCGCACCATTCCGAGGCTGGAATTGTTGATGAGTGCAACCTTGATCGGGATGTCGTTGATGGAGCACGTGGCCAACTCCTGGTTGGTCATCTGGAAGCATCCGTCACCGTCCACGGCCCACACCGTCGTATCGGGGCGTCCGACTTTTGCTCCCATCGCTGCGGGAACGGCAAACCCCATCGTGCCGAGTCCGCCGGAGTTGAGCCACGTACCCGGCCGCTCGTAGCCGACGAACTGTGCGGCCCACATCTGGTGTTGCCCCACTCCCGCCGCGTAGATGCTGTCCGGGCCGGACAGCGCTCCGAGCCGCTCGATGACGTACTGCGGTGACAGCGATCCGTCCTCGGGCAGGTCGTAGCCGAGTGGATACGTCTCCCGGAGCCGGTTCAGTTGGTTCCACCAATCGCTGTAGTCGAGGTGGGAACCTTCGGAGATTTCAGCCTCGATCGCGATGATCAATTCGGGGATGATCTCCGCAACATCGCCGACGATCGGGATATCCGCGGTTCTGTTCTTGCCGATTTCCGCCGGGTCGATGTCGGCGTGGATGACGGAGGCCTTCGGCGCGAACGTCGACAGCTTGCCGGTGACGCGGTCGTCGAATCGGGCTCCCAGCGTGATGAGAAGGTCTGATTGCTGCAGCGCCCCAACCGCTGCGACCGTGCCGTGCATCCCGGGCATGCCCAGGTTCTGCGGGTGCGAGTCGGGGAACGCACCCCGAGCCATCAAGGTGGTGACAACGGGGATACCCGTGAGTTCGGCGAGTTGATAGAGCGCCGCGGTGGCTCCACCGCGGATGACTCCTCCGCCGACGTAGAGAACCGGTTGCCGGGCGGACAGGACCGCGCGAGCAGCCTCGCGGATCTGCTTGGAGTGCGGCCGCGTCGTCGGGTGGTACCCGGGAAGGTCGATCTCCGATGGCCAGGAGAACTCGGTGTCGGCTTGCAGCGCATCCTTAGAAATGTCCACCAGCACCGGGCCCGGCCGTCCGCTCGCAGCCAAGTGGAACGCCTCGTTGATCGCCCGCGGGATCTCGTCGGGATCGGTGATGAGGTAGTTGTGCTTGGTGATCGGCATCGTGATGCCGCGGATGTCCGCTTCCTGGAATGCGTCGGTCCCGATGGCGGGGCTGGGGACCTGGCCGGTGATGGCCACCAGGGGGATCGAGTCCATATGAGCGTCCGCGATCGGTGTGACGAGGTTGGTGGCCCCCGGTCCACTCGTCGCCATACACACGCCCACCCGACCTGTCGCACCGGCGTATCCCTCGGCGGCGTGACCGGCCGCCTGTTCGTGGCGTACCAGGATGTGCCGCACTTTGGTGGAGTCCATCAAGGGGTCGTATGCGGGAAGAATGGCTCCTCCGGGGATTCCGAAGACGACGTCCGCCTCGGCGGCCTCGAGGGACCGCACCAGCGATTCGGCTCCGGTGATTTGCTCGCCCATGTGCTCTTTCCTGTCCTGAGACTTTCCGGTCGTGAGAATGAAAAACCCTCCACACCCGGGGTGGGTAGGAGGGAGCGCGCCGTCGACGGGGTGCGTCGTCAGGCGCGCCTGGGTACTACTACGAGAATCCGTGCCACCCGAGAACTGTAGCCCCCGTAGCCCCATCTGTCACGAGTGGCCTGTCGAGAAAGGCCCGTACTGAGTGGCCGATCACGAGTGGCCTGCCTCGAGCAGCCTGAGATCAGGATCACTCACGGGCCGGATGGATACCCTACCGCTCATGACCGAGGCTACCGAGCAGCAATCCGTCATCGCGGTGCGTACCGCGCTCGCCCAGCGGGGCGTCAGCGGTCAGGTACGTCGGCTCGACGACAGCGCCCGCACCGCCGTCGAGGCTGCCCAGGCCCTGGGGATCGAGGTCGGGCAGATCGCAAGCTCGTTGATCTTCCTCGCCGACGGCGATCCGGTGCTGGTGATCGCATCGGGCAGGCAGCTTCCTGAACAATAAGGCTGATAAATTGCTCCCGTGCGGGCCTGCATCTACGTGCGACTGAGCGTCCTGAGGGAACGAGACCCCAGCCTGTCCCCCGCGAGCCAAGAAGAAGCCTGCCGCTTTTACGCCGACAGCCAGGGCTGGGAAGTGGTGCGCGTCGTCCAGGATCTGGACCAAAGCGCCTA
>PBTV01000032.1 GCA_002729215.1 Rubrivirga sp. | reverse complement strand
GCGGCTCAACGACTCTTCGATCGCATGACCGGCGCAGACATCGATGATCGCTCAATAGTTCTCGAACCCGAACTGCTCACCAGGGGCACCACGGCCCGACCACGGGGCTAGGACGCCCGGCGCCTCAATCAGAGCGCCTGAATCAGGCCTCAGATGTAACCACTCAGCCCGCTGATGGTGACGTCTCATCATTGGCCCAGATTCGAAAAGCCTCCAGCGCGGATGGATCGATCAGGCCACTGGTGTTGCGCACTCGGTCCCCGTTCACGATGTCCGTGACGGCGAGTTCCGCGAGTTTGCCGGTGACGGTGCGCGGAACGCTGGGCACCGCGACGATCTCGGCCGGTACGTGGCGTGGGCTCGCCGCCGACCGCAGAGCCTGGCGGATCTGTTGTTGCAGTTCTTCGTCGAGGTTCGCTCCTTCGCGCAGCACAACGAACAACACGATGCGGGTGTCGAGTCCGTCGCGTTGGCCGACCACGATGGATTGCTCAATATCCGCAAGAGCGTCCACCACGCGGTAGATCTCCGCTGTGCCGATGCGGACACCACCGGAGTTCAATGTCGCATCCGAGCGGCCGTGGATGACGAAGCCACCGGCGTCGCTACGAGAGATAAAGTCGCCATGCGCCCAGACTCCGGGAAAACGCTCGAAGTACGCCGCGCGAAAACGCGATCCGTCGTCGTCCCCCCAGAACCCGACCGGCCGCGAGGGGAACGGCGTCGTGCACACCAACTCGCCGCGGACCCCGGCAGGAACATCGGCTCCGGAATCGTCGACCGCCCGAACGTCCAGGCCGAGGGCTGGTCCCTGAATCTCTCCACGAAGCACCGGTTCGGTGGGCACTCCCAGAACGAAGCATCCGCAAATATCGGTGCCGCCGGAAATAGAGGCGAGGTGCACGGACGGACACACGTGCTCGTAGACGTAGTCGAACAATTCCGGGGCCAAGGGTGATCCCGTGCTGGCGATGGTTCGCAGCGAGGAAAGTTCGTGTGGTGCCATCGAGACCGAGTATTGGCGCAGCGACTCGATGTATTTGGCCGAGACGCCGAGGAAGGTCAACGTCTCGTCCGCCACGAGCCGCAGGAGTCTGTCCGGTTCGGGATACATTGGTGGCCCGTCGGCAAGGACGACGGTGGCGCCCGTGCCCAGCGCCATGACCAGCCAGTTCCACATCATCCACCCGGCGGTGGTGTAGTAGCAGACACGATCCCCCGGTGTGATGTCGAGATGGATGCGCTGCTCTGCGAGATCCTTCAGCAGCACCCCCGCGGCACTGTGAACGATGCACTTCGGCGCACCAGTGGTGCCGCTGGAAAAGAGAATGAACCCCGGATGATCGAAGCCGACTCGAACGCATTCCAACGGCGGTGAGTCCGCCACCCACGAGCTCCACGAGTGACGGCGTGGGTCGGAGGCGTCACCGATGACAACAACGCCGATCACGTCCGGTANNCCTGCGAGCACATCGTCGATGGATCCGCGCATGTCGAATTGCCGACCGCCGTAGGTGTAGGTCGAGCCGACAAGAAGCAACCGCGGCGTGATCTGACCAAATCGATCGATCACCCCCGCGGGTGCGAAGTCCGGTGACGCAGTGCTGACGACCGCGCCGATGGATAGTGCTGCGAGCGCCCAGATGACCACCTCGGGAACGTTGGGTGCCCATGCAGCCACCCGATCGCCCGGTTCGACTCCTGCGCGTTGCATGTGCGCCGCGACTGACGCCACATCCGAACGAAGTTCTCGACGAGTCCAGGACCGGCGTGCTCCGGCTTCATCGATGCCGACAAGCACTTCGGCCTCCGGCTCACCGGCCAGAAGTGTCTCGACGATATTGAGGTGGGCGTCAGGAAAGAATGTCGCTGCTGCAGGGTCGTCCGACTTGAGAACAGCACGACTTCCCCGCTCCCCGACGACCCCGCACTCGTCCCACGCCCACAACCAAAAGCCGTCGAGGTCGTTCACACTGGCCGCGTGAGCGGCAGAAAAGTCAGACGTGCCCGATGCCTCGAACCACCGGCGCATCGCCGCGCCCGACTCTTCGTCGGGCGACCACAGAGGGCTCGAGGTCATGCGTGAAGCCTGCCAGAACTCACCACTACCGATAGACGCGTGGCCTACTGGTCGTGCCTACCGATCATCCGTGCGTCGCATCCAGGGCACGGGTATCCAGGGCACCGCGTCGTGTGCGTGAACTCCCTGTGGCGGTACAACGGCCCATCCGTCCGCGTGCGCGATGCCTCGGAGCATCGCTGATGACACTCGTTCTACCTGTCGAAAGCCCCCGAGTTCTCGGCGCCCGACCATGAGGCGTGTCAGCGGTCGGCTCGACGGTGCGACACCTTCGGCCATCGCAACCTTCGGTAGGTCTCGTTGCGCTCTGCCGAACCATGCGTCGAAACTCGGTTGGATCAACGTCGCCGTCGCCACGAGTGCACTCAACGGATTGCCAGGAAGACCAACCACCGGCGTGCCGTCCAGCGTGGCCAACATCATCGGGTGTCCCGGACGGACGGCGACGCCATCAACGATGATCGTGGCGCGCAGGGCTTCGAGGGTCGAGCGCAGGAAGTCCCGATGACCCCGGGCCGTTCCACCGGTCGCGACGGTCATATCCACCTCGCCAGAGGCTGAGCGAAGTGCGTCGGCCAATTCCTGCGGGTCGTCGGTGCAGGTGCGTACCGACACAACATCGCCACCAAGCATGTGGATCCATCCAGGAAGCTGAACGCCCAGTGCGTCGCGCACCTGGCCGGTCGTCGGTACTCCCGCACGGATAACTTCATCGCCAAGGATCAGCACGGAAATCCACGGACGTTGGACCACGGCGACGTCGTCGACTCCTGCCGCGGACAGTGACCCCATCAGCGCTGGATTGATCACGTCCCCTCGATGCGCGAGAACATCACCCACGACGCACTCCTCGCCCTGCACTCGAATGTGCGTCCGGTCGGAGGCATCGGCGATCACTCGACTATCCGTCACCGTCGCAGCTTCAAAGGGAACAACCGCTGTCGCTCCCGCGGGAACAGCGCCACCGGTGCCGATCCGCATGGCCTTGCCGGCATCGAGATGCGACACACTGCTCGCGCCGGTATCGATCGTTCCGACGATGGTCCACGGGCCCGAGCCACAGACCACCCACCCGTCCATCGCCGCGGTGGGGAATCCCGGCAGATCCGTCAGGGCCACCGCGTCGCTGGCCAAAGTCCGTCCGAGGGCATTGGCAAGCGGCACTTCCTCGCCAGAGGAATCGCCCATGGCCTCGCCCGCGAGAGCGCGCGCCTGCCACCAGGACACCTCGGTCATCGAACTCCTGAGTCATCGAACTCCTGGGCCAACCGGTCCACGATGTGACCGGCACTGTGAGCATCGGCTCCGCGAGCAACCGCGTACCCCATCAGGTAGGTGGTCACCGGCGCAGCAGGACGCTCGACGTTATGGGCTGCGGCCTTTGCTGCATCCAAGATCGCTTCGATGTCGGCGGGGTCCATCGTCGCCTCGATGGTCAACTCTTCACGAAGGCGTTCGATCCATCGGTGCACTCGTTCGGACTGCTCGGGATTCATGCGTGTCATTCCTTACCCATTGTTGGTTCGCTCGCAAGCCCGCCGCAGATCATCGGGGGTGTCAATGTCCAGCAGGCTGACGCTGTCATCGATCGGCACGTCTACGCACGCTAACTGACCAACCAGAGACGCGAACGATCGCCCGGCCCACTCGTCGACACTGTCCGCGGCTGTTGCCAGCGCCAAACTCCGGTACACGGCGCACAACCATTGCCGCCGACCCGAGCCATCCACCGGGACCCACGCATCCGCCGACGGCTGCTTCACCAGTGCGGACCGCACGTGAACGAGTGCGTCGGCGGCGAAGGGCATGTCGACAGCCAGCACCCCCACATGCGCGGACTCGCAGCGGACCAACCCCGCGACCACCGCAGCGGCTGGTCCCCCGGGATAGGCCTGATCGAGAACGTGGATCGTTGCTGTTTCGTCGACCGAGTCGATCGTCGCGCGGGCACGATCAAGCAGTGTGCGACCGTCGATGGGCGTCGCCGCCTTGTCCTGGCCAAGCCGACTCCCCGCACCCCCGGCCAGAATCAGCCAGTCCGTCAACCGGCCTGCCGCAGCGCTGCCTGGGCTTCCGCCTCTTGCACCGCGCGTTGCAGTTCGGTGACGGCCGGGGTCAAACGACCGTCCCACTCACCGGCCCTGATGTGCCACATCACGGTGTCTACTGCTTCATCGATGGCAACCCGCGACGACCGAAGACCATTCGACCCGAGGCGACCGAGAACACGGTCCGCGGCGGCAAGCCATGTCTCGGCCACCTGCAAATGCCCGACGGCTTTGGTGATGTCACGCAGGCGTGAACCGGGATGCGACCGCGTCAATGCGACCTCGCTGATCTGCGACTCCGCCGTATCGACGGCCCTGAGCAATTCGTGGCGCACCGCATCGTGGATGTTGGATCGTTGAATCTTGGCGCGCAGGTCTTCGCACGCATATTGCGCATCGTGCTTGGCTTTATAGAAGCGATCCTGGGTCCGGTGGGGTTTGTGTTTGGCGGCATCTCTTTGTGCGCGCGACTTGTGCTTTCCGTTTTCCCGATCGGACATCGGACGCTCCCTTCGCTGGTGTCTCTACGACCGCCGCGCTGGCGTAGTCCTATTGTGGATCATGGGTAGCCTTCAGGGAAGATTCTCGGCTAGCTTTTACGCACGAATCGACAGAAGGTGAACTCGTCTTCCACAAAATGGTGCGCAAGTGAAAATCGAGACAGATCGTTCGTCCCAGGCAACCGGGCTTCCGTTCCCGGGTCCGCCAGGTATCCGGCACCGGCGAGCATCGGTGAGATCGTCACGTCCATTTCATCGACCAGGTCTTCCCGCACGAGTCCGTCGAGCAGTGCTTCACCGCCCTCACAGACCAGCCGTCGTAGCCCACGCTCGTGCAAGGCAGACACCGTCGCGCGGAGATCGACCGACGTGGCTCCGATCTGCCACACCTGTGCATGGTCGTTGGCAATGGCTCGCTGTTGTGTGTCTGCAGACTCGCTCGTCACCACGATGACCGGAAGCGTGGAGTCGGAGAACATCGGCTCGTGCCACGGCAGGTCAAGACGACCACTGATAATCACCACCTGCGGGGCCGGAGCCAGGCCCGCGTCGGCTCGCGCGTCCTGCCATTCGGGCTTGGCCACCATCGGTCGATAACGCTCAGCCCGAATGGTTCCGGCACCGACGACGATCGCGTCACTCAACCGACGAGTCTCAACAAATACGCGCTTGTCGGCCGGACTCGAAATCGATCCGCTGCGACCATCAGACCCCACGGTTGCACCATCCAGCGTCGTCACCATCTGGGAACGCAGCCACGGCCGCTGCGGCCAGGGATACAAGGCCGCGTAGTCCATAGCGCGACGATAACGACTGCCCGTTCGTGCCTAGGGCATGGCGGACAGGCCACCGTCGACGATCAACTCCTGGCCGGTCATGAAGGATGAAGCATCGCTCGCCAAGAACAAGGCCGCGTGGGCGATCTCTTCACTGCGTCCCCAACGGCCCAACGGCACTCGGCTCAGCACCGACGATTCGGTTCCTTCGTCGACGCGCAGAAAATCGGTGAGGTCGGTTTCGATCCAGCCAGGCACCAGAGAGTTGACGCGGACACCTTGATGGGCTGCCTCGAGGGCGACGCTGCGGGTCAGTGATGCAATGGCTGCCTTTGCCGCTCCGTAGTGGGACATCATCGGTGCACCCCGAAGCCCTGCGACGGATCCCACGTTGACGATCACGCCGTAGCTCGAGGATGCCAAGTGCGGCAGCGCCTGTTGGATGAGGGCCACGGTCGCGTCGACGTTCAGCGCCATCGTCTTGCTCCATCCCGACAACCGCATGGAGGCCACGGGTACCGAGAAGCTGTTGCCACCGGCATTGTTGATCAGAATGTCCAGCCCACCGAGCATGGATACCGTTTCGGTGACGAGTCGCTCCGAGGCCCCGTCCTCGGTCACATCGGCGGCGATCGCAACGGCACGTCCGCCGGATTGCTCGATCGCTTCGGCCGCTTGCTGCACGGTGTCCGCGGTCCGCGCGGCCAGCGCCACGGCGCAGCCGTGGCTCGCCAACTCCTCGGCGATTGCACGCCCGATCCCGCGCGACGCCCCCGTGATAAGCGCCGTTCGTCCGGTCAGGTCATATGGGTCGTGCTCGTTGTCGACTGCCATCGTCTTCCCTTCGATTTGGCCGTGTTTGCGTCCTGCTTGCGTCGTGATCAGGCCGTGCTCAAGACATCTGCGTATCGGCCAAGCGGACCCCCGAGAAAGCCCACCGCGCGTGCGGCGGGAAGAAGTTCCGATAAGTCACGAGGGCATGACCCTTCGGCGTCACCGATGCGCCGCCGCGCAGCACCATCTGACCGGACATGAACTTTCCGTTGTACTCACCCACCGCGCCCGCGGGGGCGGTGAAACCCGGGTAGGGGAGGTACGCCGACGACGTCCACTGCCAGGCAGTATCGAAAACCTGACGCATCGCTGTTCCACCAGTATCAGCCGCGGGGTGGAATCCTCCGATCCCGTATTCCTCATCGATTCCATGCGCCTGATCGCCGGCAGGTGGCGGCGCGACCAGCGACTCTCGCATCGCGTGCTCCCACTCGAACTCCGTCGGAAGGCGCCTTCCGGCCCATGTCGCGAACGCATCCGCCTCGTAATGACTCACGTGCACAACCGGCTCATCGAGCCGCACGGGTCGCGTTCCATGCAGGGTGTGTTCGAGCCACTGGGATCCGGCTCGTTTCCAATACAGCGGCGAACACCACTTCTCTTCGTTGACGCGCATCCACCCGTCGGAAAGCCACAACTCGTGCCTTTCGTAGCCACCGTCGTTCATGAACTCCAGCCATTCACCGTTGGTGATCAAGCGATCCGCTAGCCGGAATGGGCGTAGCAGCACGGCGTGGGTTGGCTCTTCGTTGTCGAAGTGGAAGCCGTCCGAGGAGTTTCCGGCCTCCACGACACCACCACCGAACTCCATCCAGGACGCCGTCGATGGCGGTACCGGAGCAACCCGCGGTCCGGGATAGCCGACGGGTTCCAGGAGGTTACGCGACAGAACGTGCTTGATGTCCATCAACAGCAACTCTTGATGCTGATGTTCGTGGTGGAAGCCCAGCAAGACCAACGCCCGGAGAGCGTCATCTTCTGGTCGACCCTTGTCTGAACGCTCGCCCGGCAGGCGGGATGACAGGAGGTCCAGCATGCGATCGTCGACGTGTCGTCGGTAATCACCGACGTCCTGTGCTCCGGGCCGGGAGATGTGCCCGCGGTTCGCGCGCGGGTGTCGGGGACCGACCGACTCGTAGTAACTGTTGAACAGGGTCCAGTAGGTGTCCTGAAACATCGAGAAGCCCGGCTGGTGCTCGGCGAGAACGAGTGCTTCGAAGAACCAGGTCACGTGCGCGCGGTGCCACTTGGTGGGACTGACATCGGGCATGGTCTGAACGGTCTGGTCTTCCGGAGTCAACGGCGCTGCCAGATCCTCGGTCAGACGCCGAACACGTTCGTACTCTCGGGCAAGGTCGCCGAGGGAGTCGCCAGAAGTGAAATCGTGAGTCGCCGGGTGAACTGCGAGTGTGCTATCGATAGATGCTTGCGCTGTCGAGTCGTCCGGCGCCGAAGGGCGATCGGCGGTCGTCGGTGCGGACATGGGGCCTCGACTTCTCGAGAGTGTTTTCGCCGACGTCACCGTCAACGTGATTCGACCCTAGTTGCCGTTGGGCTCTGGATGCACCCTGTTTTCGCACCCCGACCACCTCATCATTACCCTGCAGACGTGACGTCGACGCCTGCGCCCGATGCTCTCGCACGCAAGGCCCTACACCCCCAGCGTGGGATGGACCACCCCGCGCGCACGGGCTTGATCGGGGCCGGGATTGCGCTCGGCCGCACATTCCAGCCGAATTTGCTCACCCGAGGGACGACGGATCAAGCCGTCATCAGCGGCGTAACCACGGCCTTCGCCTACGGCGTCTACTCCTCCGCCGACGCCATCGTCGATTCACTCGCCGCCCGAATCAGCGGCCAAGACAATCCCGGCCCGAACTCACGCCTCGTCGTGGCGGGAGTGCTCGCTGCACTCGGGGCGGGCACCTTCGCAGGATTCAAGTGGCGGGAACACGAGTCGCGCCCCCGCGCAGCTGTCCGCCTCGCGGGGCGATCCATCGCCGTTGCTGCGCTCTCGAGCGCGGCGTCCACCCTGACGGGAGAAAGGAGATCCGGCCGCCGTTGGGGTCTGGCTGTCGCGGGCGCTGCAACCGCCGCGTCCTGGGCCTGCATGACTCCGTGGCGCGCGGCCCCCGGGTCGCTAATCCGCCAGGACAAGTCCGACGAGCACCACACACCTGGCCAGGACCGCTTCTTCGAGGACTCAGTCCGCGAGATCGCACCGGTGAAGATGGCCGCTATCGGCGCGGGCATAGCGGCGGCAACCTACGGCGTCGCTCGAGCCGAGTCGTTGCTCACGCACGGTATGGCGCGACTCGCGAGCGCATCACTCGGCGGTAAGCCCGAGGATCACCGGGCGCTCGGCAGGATCACCGCTCTCGGTGTGAGCGCTGGCGGCGCCTATCTCGCGCTGAACCGCGTTTCGGCCATGCTCACCAAGGGCGGTGGGGCGGTCGAGCCCGGGATGGAAGAACCGCCGTCGAGCCTGCAGATCACTGGTTGCGCAGAGTCCGGCTTGGAATGGATGAAGCAGACCCGCGAGGGTGCTCGCTGGCTGGCAAGCGCTGTTGAGCCCGCGACGATCGATTCGGTTATGGGCACGAGCAAGGCCAAGCAACCGATTCGGGTCTACGCGAGCCTGGATATCGCCGAAGACCCTCACGAGCGAGTGGCGATCCTGCTTCGCGAGATCGACCGAACCAAGGCGCTCGAACGTGGCCACTTCGCGCTGTTCTCCCCCACCGGATCGGGGTATGTGAACTACGTCGCCACGGAAACATTCGAGTTCCTGAGCGGCGGAGACTGCGCGTCCGCTGCCATTCAGTACTCCGTCTTGCCATCGAGCTTCTCGCTCGGGAACGTCTCGACGGGGGTCGACCAAACCCGCATGGTGATCGATGGCATCACGGAACGGCTCTTAGCGATGGACCCATCCGAGCGTCCTCACTTCTACCTGTTCGGAGAGTCCCTCGGGTCGCAGGTGAGCGAAGGGATGTTCGAGGGGACGTGGACTTACGGGCCGCCGGGCGCGAAGGTCGATTACGCACTGTGGATCGGAACACCGTCGGCCGCCAAGTGGCGCAAGCAGTTGTGGGGCGACCGTTCGATCACCGAGATCCCCGATGTGGGTCCGGACGGCATCTACCTCCCGCGGACTATTCGCGACTGGCTAAATCTGTCCGAGGACGAGCGGACGCAGGTCCGTTACCTGCTCCTCCAGAACGGGGACGACCCCATCCCCAAGTTCGGCAGCCAACTCTTGTGGCGCCGGCCCGACTGGTTGGGACCCGAGCGCCCCATCGGTTCTCCGCAGCACACGCTCTGGGTTCCCGGCGCGACGTTCTTGATGACCTTCATCGACATGCTCAACGCGCTGACGCCCGTTCCCGGTGTCTTCGCTCAGGGTGGCCACGACTATCGCGAGATTCTTCCCAGCGCACTCAGCCAGACGTGGCGACTTCCGGCGTCCGATGAGCAGATGGACGCGATGAACCGGGTGATGCGCGAGCGGGAACTCGCCTGGGAGTTGTATCGGGCATGGTCGGCGGCTTCGACCGAAGAGCCTGGCAAGCAGGCTGCGGCCCGGGCGAAGGTCCTGCAGAAGGCATCGCAGTACGGGGAGTCCGACGTCGACGAGGCACGCTTGATTGAGCTGGTCGATCGTGCGCTACCTCGCCGCGCCGCGGCTCTTCGCGCCATGGCCTAGCAGCATCTTCAGCACGGAAGATCCGCAGATGATCCTCTGCCGATCGGCAGCCGATCGATCGTCAATCCGAGGGCGGGCCCTACTGTTCGGGGTCCTCGACGACGATCAACGCGTCGACCGCCACCGCTCCGTTCGGCCCCAGAATAAGCGGGTTGATGTCGGCCTCCACGATCGTTGGGTGATCCATCGCGAGACGCGAGAGCACCAGAACGGTGTACACGATGGCGTCGAAGGTTTCCTCCGTCGTCAACTTCGACAGCCCCGGCGCCCGGCGGACCAAGCGGACAGCTTGGTCGTGGGTCAAGGGAGCCAGGGACGTCGCCGTCAAGGACAACGCCTCGGCGTACCGCCCTCCGATACCTACGGCCACCACCGGGCCGTAGTGGGGATCACGAGTCATCCCGCAGATCACTTCCGGTCCGGACGCGACTTCTTGCGCCACCAGCACTGACCCCCCGAATGCCTGGGTCGCGACCGACACTTCCTCGACGGAGTTCAAGCCGAGAGCGACGCCACCCACGGTGGCTTTGTGGGCGGGTCCGTTCATCTTGACCACGACGGGGAATCCCAAGTCCTGGGCCGCGGCGACCGCTTCCTCGGCCCCCTCGGCCAGGCGCCGGTCCGCCATCGGGATGCCGTAGCGCTCCATGATCTCCGCGGATTCGTGCTCGGTCAGCGCGCCGGGACGCAGGAGGTCCGACACGTCCACCTCGTCATGGGCGTCGAGGTCACGGGCAGTGAAGGGGTGCCACGCCGAGACAGCAGCGAGCGCCTCCACCGAAGCGCGGGTCCCTCTCAGCAGAGCGACACCGTGCGCCGCAGCGAAACTCGCGATCCGACGCGGCGGATCGGTGACGTGCACGGTGGTCACGGCCGGAAAGATGCGACGATCCTTCGTCGCCTGCGCAAGTCCCTTCACGATGGCTAGGCACCAATCGTTCTCCGCGTCACCTCGGTATTGAGTGATGTCCACCTGGGCCAGCAGGACATCGAACTCACCCGAATACGCCATCAATTCCAGCGATTCCGGGAAGACGACTTCGGTTTCATCGACCATCCATGCGTCCAGTGGATTGGCGGGGTTCAAAAAGTTGGGAAAACGTTCCTGCAGGGAAGCCACGACCTCATACGGCATCGGAGGAAATTCAAGTCCGGTGGGCTCCGCGGCATCGGCGAGCATGCCGCACTCGCCTCCGGATTCAGAGATCGCTCCGAGCCGCACACCCGTGGGCCACTTGGGCTGCCCCAGAATTTCCAGCGCCTCCATGAAGGTCGAGGTGTCGGTTACTTCGATTCCTCCGTGGTGATGAATGAAGTTGGAGAATGCAACGCTCGAACCGACCATCGCCCCGGTGTGGGCCAACGCGGCCTGCGCTGCGACGCGAGAGCGACCGACCTTCAAGCACACCACGGGCTTGCCCGCTTCCGCGCAGGCGCGCAGCCCGTCGGCGAATGCTTCCGGTCGGCGCACCGTCTCGACGAAAAGTCCGATGGCTTCGGTCTGCGGATCCTCGGCCACTCCCATCAGGAGATCGGCGGCGTCTCGATTCCCTTCCGACCCGGTGGAGAAGACCGCGCGAAATCCGATCCGAGGACCGCAGTTCAGCATGGCGTCCGCGATCGAGCCTGATTGGGCGATCACCGAGACGTGTCCGCGTCGAAACGTCTTGGGTACGTTCGCGACGTACATGGACCCTCCGTTGGGGACGGCCATGCCCATGCAATTCGGCCCGAGAATCGCCGCGTCGTAGGAGTCGGCGAGTTCCAGGACGGCCGCGATCGCCTCCGCCGCGTGGGCGCCGGATTCGGCGCCGAGCCCCGGGAGGACGAAAGCCCGAATCCCGAACTCCAGGGCCTCGCGCATCACGTCCACGATCGCTTGATGCCCGACCAGCATGAGCGCGCAGTCCGGTACTTCCGGTAACTCACGCACCGACGTGTAGACATCCTCACCGAGAATCGATTCACCGGAGGGATGAACGAGGAACGCCCGGCCTCCGCCGGCGATGGCTTCAGCAACGACGCTGCGCCGGCGATCGGTGGCTCCAATGACCACGACGCAATCGGGGTCGATCAGGCCGGTGACGTCCCGATGGGCAATACGCTCTTCAACGAGCGGTGGTTCGAGGGACGACAGAGCAGTAGACATCAGACCTCCAGTGCCTGGGCGGGCACTCCAACGGGACTACCCACGCAGTGGCGTGCGGACAACGATGCGGTTATGTCACAGGCACCGGCGGAAGTATCAGTACGGACGACGCTGTCAGGAGGAAGCCGGAATGACAAGACTAAATCGCCGCACGCGTGTGCACAAGCCGGAGTTCGGCTAGCGTTTCACCATGCACGCGATTTATGCCGCGGGAATCGACCGCGAGAATCCCTTGTCCGTTCTCGAGATCGGCAACCTCGAGCCGGTGGAAACCCCCGACGATTGGGTCGATGTCGAGGTCAAGGCGATGAGCCTGAACCATCACGACGTCTGGGCGCTCAAGGGACAGGCACTTCGCGAGGAGCAGGTGCCGATGATCCTCGGCACCGACGCCGCCGGGTTCGGCCCGGACGGCTCGTCGGTGGTGGTGCACGCGGTGATCGGCTCACCCGTCCACGGCGACGAGACTCTCGATCCCAAGCGCTCGATGCTCAGCGAGAGGTACTCCGGCACCTTCGCCGAGAGAGTCCGCGTACCAGCCGACAACCTCATTCCGCTGCCCGCCGGCTTCAGTTTCGAGCAGGCGAGTTGTCTTCCGACGGCGTACCTGACGGCGTACCGCATGCTCACCACCAAGGCATCGGCGGCAGCCGGCCAAACGATCCTGGTGCAGGGAGCCGGCGGTGGCGTCGCCACCGCAGCCATCGTGTTAGGCAAAGCGATGGGCTTGCGCGTGTGGGTCACCTCTCGCGACGAGCAGAAAGGGGAATGGGCTGTCGGCATCGGTGCCGACGAGGCCTTCCCCACCGGTGCACGCCTTCCCGACAAGGTCGATGCGGTGATCGAGACCGTGGGCGAGGCGACGTGGGATCACTCGCTGAAGTCGCTGCGCCCCGGCGGGATCGTCGTGGTGTCCGGGGCCACTTCCGGGCCCATGCCACCGGCGCAACTGAACCGCGTGTTCTTCCTACAGCTCACCGTCGCTGGTTCGACCATGGGAACGGCCCAAGAATTCCGTCAACTCATCGACCTGATGTCCCAGCAGCAGATTTCCCCCATCATCGATCGGATCTTGCCGATGGCCGATGCCCGCGAGGGCTTCACGGCGATGAACGACGGCACTGTTCGGGGCAAGATCGTCTTGACCCGCTGAGATGCACGTCGGTCAGTACCGCGTCCGCTACCGCGACGTCTACTCCGCAGGTGTCGTGCTCAACGCTCGCTATCTCGACATCTGCGACGAAGCATTCACCGAGTTCTTTCGAGCCCTCGGGTTCACGTCCGCGGATCTCTCGGCGGTGCCTTTCGATGGGGCTCTCGCACACATGGATGCAACCTTCGCGAGCACCAGCACCGTCGATGACGTCCTCGACATGGATGTGGTCTGCGAGCGGGTGGGCTCCTCGAGCTTGGTCTTGGGGTACACGCTCACGCGCGAAGACCAGGAGGTTTTTCGAGGAGTCGCGCGGTACGTGAACGTCGACGAGTCGGGGACACCGACACCCATTCCCGACGCCCTGCGCACGCCGCTTGCCGGCTGACCGGCTGATATCGCACCGACGACACCTTTTACCCGCGTCCGCGGGGTCGTCAGCCCCGTATGCTGAACGCGTTCACACGCGAACAAGCTACCCAGCGAGGAGGCGACGCGCTCCATGCCTGAGTTGATCGTGGTCGCTAACCGGCTTCCGGTGGAGCCGGTGTACGTCGACGGCGACCCTGATCAAGAGATCACCGGCTGGCGCCTTGCGCCCGGGGGGCTCGTCAGCGCGCTCGAATCAGTCTTTCGCACCGAGGAGGCGATCTGGGTCGGGGCCGGCAGCGAGTTGCTCGACGTCGACCACGGAAACCTGCATCTGGAGACCGTGAGCGTCGATGCCCGGGACATGCACGACTACTACGAGGGTTTTTCCAACTCGGCGATCTGGCCGCTCTATCACGACGCCGTGGTGACACCCGTCTATCACCGACACCAATTCCGCGCCTACGAGCGAGTCAATAAGGCCTTCGCCTCGCGCGTGGCGGAGATCGCGCAACCCAAGGCGACCGTGTGGGTGCACGACTATCAACTGCAACTCGTTCCCAGCATGCTGCGAGAAATGCGACCCGATCTCAGCATCGGCTTTTTCCTGCACATTCCGTTTCCTCCCAGCGCGCTATTCGCCCAACTGCCCTGGCGGCGACAGATTCTCGAGGGGCTGCTGGGCGCCGATCTCATCGGATTTCATACACACGACGATGCGCGGCAATTCGTCTACTCGTGTGAACGCTCGTTGGGCCTCGCGGCCTACGAAGGGACCATGCGTGTCAACAACAGGCGCGTCGGTGTCGGCGCCTTTCCGATCGGTATCGACGCCGAGGGTTTCTCCGCAACTGCAGCGACGCCTCACGTCCTCGAGCGGGCCCGACAGTTGCGTGCGGAGATGGGTTCGCCGACAACGGTTCTGCTCGGTGTGGATCGGCTCGACTACACCAAGGGAATCGACATCCGCTTGAAGGCGTTCGCAGAGGTTCTGCAGGACGAGCGCTTGGATGCCGCCACGACCGTCTTCGTGCAGGTAGCCGTTCCGTCCCGGGAGAACATTTCGCAGTACCAGCAGATCCGGGACGACATCGAAATGCTCGTGGGCAGGTTCAACGGATCCTTGGCCACCTTCGGTGCGACTCCGATCCACTATCTGCGTCGCGTTCTCGAACGCGAGGAGCTGATCGCGCTCTACTTGGCCACCGACATCATGCTGGTGACTCCGTTGCGCGATGGCATGAATCTGGTCGCCAAGGAGTACGTCGCGTGCCGCAACGATGACACCGGAGCGCTCGTGCTCAGCGAGTTCACCGGAGCCGCGCAGGAGTTGGCCCAGGCGTGGCTGGTCAACCCGTACGACACTTCCGGAGTCAGCGAAGCCATCGTCGCCGCCGCGCAGGCTCCCGACGACGAGCGCCAGCGACGAATGACGGCGATGCGTTCCACCGTCTTCGCCACCACCGCTCAAACGTGGGCTCGGGAGTTCTTAACCGCCCTACGCACCGGCATTGCCAGCGCTCATGCATCCGTGGAAGACGATCGCGATCAAGCGAGCATCCCGCTGGAGCAACTCGCCTCGTCTCAACATCTGCTGGTCTGTGTCGACTACGACGGCACCATCTCGAACATCGTCACCGATCCGGATGCCGCACGACCGGTACCCGAAGCGGTCGAGGCTTTAGAGATGCTGCGGGACGTACCCAACACCTCGGTGGCCGTGGTCTCCGGTAGGGCGCTGGACAACCTGCGCACCGTATCTGCGATGCCCGACGGGATTCACCTCGTTGGTAGTCACGGTGCCGAGGTCGATGTGCCACTCGAGCTTGATCCGAGCCAGCGTCGGCTGCTCGATCAATGCACAGCGGCGGCCTCCGAACTCGTCGCCCAGGTTCCCGGAGCATTCATCGAAGCCAAGCCCGGAAGCATCGCCATTCACGTCCGGCAATGCGAGCCGAAGGCCGGGGCGAATCTCATTCGGCACATCGTCATGGGGCCGGGCCGGTACCCGGGAGTGCTCGGCAGACACGGCAAAGAAGTCATCGAGTTGAGCGTGGCCCACGCCCAAAAAGCCGACGCCGTGCGCGCGCTTCGGCAGCGCTTCGATGCCTCCACCGTGCTCTTCGTCGGCGACGACCTGACCGACGAGTCGGTCTTCGCTGACCTGAGCGGGCAGGACGTCGGGATCAAGGTGGGTTCGGGTGAGTCAGCCGCCCTGTGGCGAGTGGAATCACCGCAGGACGTTGCTCTGTTGTTGCAACGTCTCGCTCAGGAGCGTTCGACGTTCGCGGTCTAGCGGTGTTCACCGCCTCCATGCGTGTGCACTGTTCCCACCCGCACCGGCGTCACTAGTTCAAACTGAACGGCGGGTACTTGTCCGTTGCCAGCACAAAGGCGTACGCCTGGACCCGCCATGACCAGCGCAGGACCCCCACCACGAAATCGAACAGCCCCCGCGGGTAGCGACCGGTGATGATGACGACGATCCACGCGACGACGGTGACACCGAAGACCGCCACCCACAAGAACGCCAGAATGAAGTAGTGCGGAATAGCCAAGAACCACTTCACCAGCGGCATACCGCGACTCAGATCCGTCTGGGCGTTCGGGTAGGTCACGTCGAGGTGAACGTTTTGCTCGTCTTCGGTTGACGGGTACTTGTCTGTCAAAAAGCCGAAGTAGACAACGACACGCACCGCGAAGCGGTGAAGCCCCACGTTGAAGTCGAACCACCATTTCGGGTACCGCTTGCGGAACAGAATCATGAACAACGTCGCCGCGAACAGCGACCACAAGATTCCCGTTCCCGTATTGGTCGTCCCGGGAGCGAACTCGCCCTGGTCGTTGATTACGATGAGAACGGACTGCGGACCGGAGGCCACGATGCCCAAAATGATGGCGATCGGGATGATCAAGATTGACCGGAACAGCGTCGTCACCCGACTCAACTTCTCCTGGTAGTCGACGCTGAACGTCGCCGGATACGCCTGTTGTGACACGGCTTGGGGAACGCTATTCGACACGGTGCCTCCCTCAATTCGATGGCTTGCGCCTCAGGCTAGGTGGTGCGGGCGCCACCGGAGCCCAGCGACGCGGCCGCCCGATCGTCGTTTCACCCCGGCATCAGGGTCCGATTCGGGTTGAACGGATCCAAATCTGGACCTAATCTAAACCGTGATGAATGATGCCCCCACGCTGTTGCGTCAGCACGGACTGCAGGTAACCCCTCAGCGACTCGCCGTTTTGGCGGCCGTGCGGCGCTCACCCCATGCCACGGCCGACATTGTTGTGCACGATGTTCGCCGCACTATCGGCTCGATCTCGCGTCAATCGGTCTATGACTCGCTCGCGATTCTCGCCGGGACCGGACTTCTTCGCCGGATACAACCCGCCGGCTCTGCCACCCGATACGAAACACGTACCGGCGACAACCATCACCATGTGGTCTGCCGCACCTGCGGCGACCTCGCCGATGTCGATTGCGCCGTCGGCGACGCCCCCTGCCTGACCGCAGCAAACGATCAAGGATTCGTCATCGACGAAGCCGAGGTCGTCTACTGGGGTCGATGCCCTACCTGCTCACCCGAGCACACCACTTCCCTCACCTAAGAAACACCACCGATAGGAGAGCCAACGATGGCAACCGAAAGCAAGTGCCCGGTCGACCACGGATCCGTGGGTGTCGGCCAACAAAACGAGGACTGGTGGCCCAACCACCTGAATCTGCGGGTCCTTCCCCACGGCACAGCCGGGGCCAGCCCGATGGGAGACGACTTCGACTACGCGACGGAATTCGAATCCCTCGACCTCGCCGCGGTCAAGGCCGATCTCGTTGCTCTGATGACCGATTCGCAAGAGTGGTGGCCCGCCGACTACGGCCACTACGGCCCGTTCTTCGTTCGCATGGCCTGGCACAGTGCCGGCACCTACCGCACCAGCGATGGGCGAGGAGGCGGAGGCGCGGGCATGCAGCGCTTCGCTCCGTTGAACTCCTGGCCGGACAACGTAAACCTGGACAAGGCCCGCCGGCTGCTGTGGCCGATCAAGGCGAAGTACGGCCGCAAGTTGTCCTGGGGTGACCTGTTCATCCTGACCGGCAATGTGGCCATGGAGTCCATGGGATTCCAGACCTTCGGGTTCGGTGGCGGTCGCGCTGATGTCTACGAGCCGGACATCACCTACTGGGGCTCGGAAGCCGAGTGGCTGGCGGACGAGCGCTACACCGGTGACCGTGACTTGGAGAACCCGCTCGCCGCGGTTCAGATGGGTTTGATCTATGTCAACCCCGAAGGGCCCAACGGCGTCCCCGATCCGATGGCCGCTGCGCGCGACATTCGCGAAACCTTCGGCCGGATGGCGATGAACGATCACGAGACGGTCGCCCTGATCGCGGGTGGTCACACGTTCGGCAAGGCGCATGGCGCCGGCGACCCGAACGCCTACGTCGGTCCCGAACCCGAAGCTGCTCCGCTGCAGGACATGGGGCTGGGCTGGATGAACTCCATGGGTTCGGGCAGCGGTGACGACACCATCAGTTCCGGGCTCGAGGGAGCCTGGACTGCGACACCCACGAAGTGGGACATGTCCTACTTCGAGACGCTTTTTGGACACGAGTGGGAGATGACCAAGAGCCCGGCGGGCGCCACGCAGTGGATCCCGGTGGGTGGCGCGTCAGCCGACACCGTTCCCGATGCTCACGATCCGAGCACCCGCCACGCACCGATCATGTTCACCACGGACCTCGCGCTGCGGACCGATCCGATCTACGAGCCGATCTCCCGACAATTCCTGGAGAACCCGGAGGAGTTCGCGGATGCGTTCGCTCGCGCCTGGTTCAAATTGACCCACCGAGACATGGGACCCAAGGTGCGCTACCTCGGTTCCGAAGTTCCCGAGGAGAGCCTGATCTGGCAGGACCCGGTTCCTGCTCCAGATGCGCACCTGATCACCGACGCTGACGCGGCCACGCTGAAGAGCATGATCAACGCGTCTGGCCTGACCGCTGCCGACCTTGTGCAGACGGCCTGGGCGTCGGCTTCCACGTTCCGCGGAACCGACAAGCGTGGTGGCGCGAACGGCGCTCGCATTCGACTCGAACCGCAGAACCAGTGGGCCGTGAACAACCCGGACCACCTCGCCCAGGTGCTCGGCACCTTGGAAGGTGTCCAGGCGGAGTTCAACGCGGCTGGTGGCGCGAAGGTCTCCATGGCGGACCTCATCGTGCTCGGTGGTGCCGCCGGTATCGAGAGTGCGGCGGCAGCGGCCGGTCACACGGTCACGGTGCCGTTCACTCCTGGACGCACCGACGCGACCCAGGAGATGACGGACGTCGAGTCCTTCGCAGCCCTGGAGCCGGCCGCCGATGGCATGCGCAACTACGTAGCCAAGGGTCAGGTTCGGCCCACTGAGCAGTTGATGGTCGACAAGGCCAACTTGCTCGGCTTGTCTGCCCCGGAAATGTCCGTGCTGGTGGCGGGGATGCGCGTTATCGGCACCAATGCCGATGGCTCCGACGTCGGGGTCTTGACCGAACGCAAGGGTCAACTGACCAACGACTACTTCGTCAACATGCTGGACATGGGCACCACGTGGGAGCCCACGGACGACACCGAGATCCTGTTCGAGGGTAAGGATCGAGCCTCTGGTGATGTCCGGTGGACGGCGAGCCGGATGGACCTGATGTTCGGCTCGAACTCCCAACTCCGCGCGGTTGCCGAGGCATACGGCTGCTCCGACGCGCACGAGAAGTTCGTTGCGGACTTCGTCGCCGCGTGGGACAAGGTGATGATGCTTGATCGCTTCGAGGTGAAGCCGTAGCGAGACTGTCATCGCGAAGGGCCGGGTGGTGTGCACCCGGCCCTTCGCCTATGTAGGAACTACCGCTCGAGCGACGATCGTCGAATCGCCCACCAGGAGATCGCTCCCGACAGTGCGGCGATGAGACCGAGGATCACTAACCAGAACAGCACCGGGGGACGATCATCGGCCTGCGGCGCGGCGGCCGGCTCACCGATCTTCAGCGTCGCCCGCACACCGACGTGATCGGTGGGCAGACAGAAGGCTCGTGGCAGTTCGACGCCCATGATGGTGGCGGCAAGGTTGGCGTTTTCCACTTGCTGCGCGTCCGTGCACTCCCACAAGCCTTTGGGAGTGGGCCAGGTTGCAGATACGAGTGAGGATTCGACCACCTCGATACTGGAAGAGGTGAACACGTAATCCAGGCGATCGGTGTACCCGTACGGGTTGTTCGGTGCTTGCGCGAGACGATCGGGGTCGGGTCCGGCAAGTAGCGCGCTAGAACCCCACGTGGCGTTCATCGGATCGAGTGCGTCGGGCCCCGCATCGCGGAAACCGGCACGCACCATCGTCCAGTACGGGCTGCACTCGGCTCGAGCCGTCATGTGCGACGGGCTCTCGACTTGCGCTTGGCATTCGGTGGTTGTGTCTGGCTGCAGTCCCGGATTCGGTGCTGTCAACGGTCGTGGATCACGTGGATCACTGTTGAAGTCACCCATCACCACCAACGGTAGTCCCCACCCGTCGACGACCTCCACAAGTTCCTGCGCCTGCAACGCATTGACCGGCGTCGCTCCTTCGCTCCACAGCGATTCCAAGTGGGTGGTCACGAAGCGAACCTCGCCTGAGCCGACCGCGAGATCGATCCACACGTAGCCGCGATCGATCTCGAAAAGCACCGGAACAATCGAGTAGATGGTCGAGTAGTCACCCTGACCGACGTCTCGCACGTCGTCTGCGCGATCCGCCCGCACCAGGAGCGCATCACCGATGGTGAACCCACACGCCGCGGAGTCCGTTCCAAACAATGGCTGGAAAGTCTGCGGGTCGCGGACAGTTGTCAGATAAGGAAGAACAGGAATGGAGTAGCCAGGATTCATGGCTGTCCGGTCACCGGCCGATGCGAGGGCGTACTCCACTCCCGTGTCCTGAGTTGCTCCCAGCAATTGCTCAAGAATATCGAAAACTACCGTGGACGATCCGAACAATGTTGGTCGGCACTCCCAGGTCGTTGCTTCCTGAATGGCGACGACGTCGGGAGCATCCGCTGCCAGCTCCGCTGCCAGCAGGGGTGCCCGGCGTGAGAAGTCGGTGGCCGTCACCTGCTCCCACATCAGTTGAGCCGCTGCAGGCATATCGGGCAGCAACTCAAGAGCCGAGCCGACATCGGCGCCGAGGTAGATGTTTCGGCTGACGACCGTCACCGTGGCGTCTGCGTCAGCTTGCGCGGGTATCTCGTGAGCGAACGTCATCCACGCACTGGTTTCTTGCGGGCTTGTCATATGCGCGAAACCGCTGATCGCAAGCACCAACCCCAGTGCGAGCAGGCGGACGCACCAGCGCTTGTCGATCAACGGAAATACGAGGCTCGATCGGCAGTAACTGCCACGTCATCACCTCCTAGGTCAGCAGGCTACGCCCGAGGTCTGGATCAACGATGAGCACGTCGATGAGTCCTCCGTGGATGGCAGCCCGCACCGCCGCTGCCTTTCCCTTGCCGTGGGCGATAGCCGCGATCGTCGGAATACGCCTAACATCGGCGAGATCGAGCGACACCAGGCGTCGGTGGATCGCGAGGTTCACCTGTTCACCGTTGGCGTCGTAGAAACGACCGGAGAACTGCCCCACGACTTTCTTCTTCTTGGCTTCGCTCACTTCCGCCTTTGTCGCTCTTGCAAGATCGAGAAAGGTTCGTGTGGTGTCTGTGGGAAACGACCCGATGCCGAGGAAGGCAACGTTGGCCTGCCGGGCGAATTCCAACGACCGTGTCACTTCGGGAGTAGATAAGAGCGCGTCCGCTTCCTCAGCGCTGGCGGCGACCGCGGGGGCGTTGAAGTAGGAGTACCGACCACCCATCTTGTCTGCCAGGTCACGCACCAGGTTGTGACCCGACAGTCCAGGGTCAACGCTCCACTCTCCGGCAAGCTGCACAACGTGGGCGTCGATCCTGCGATCGAAGCGGGCCACGTCAACCATGGCCTTGACCGTCGTTCCCCAAAAGAGAGCCAGAGTGTCGTGGTCCACGACGTTGTCCTGGATCCACTCGGCTCCCGATCTGGCGAGGCTCATCACTGCCGCTTGGCTGTCCCCTGGAGCGTGGGTGTCCGAGAACGCCTGCGACACGACGACGTCACGCACTCCGAATTCGTCGAATGCCGACCGCAACTCGTCTTCCAAGTCCAGCTCGCGGTGAATGGGATACGAGATGTCGAACGTCACGACGCCTAGTTCGCGGGCCGACCTCATCAGCCGAGACACATTCGATTGGCTCGTGCCCAGGCGCCGCGCGACTTCCTTTTGACTCAAGTCTTGGACGTAGTACCAGTAGGCGGCCTTGGCCAAGGTCTCCATGCTTACCCGTGGTGCCACCGCGTCTCCCTTGCCGCCTTCTACCTCAACTTATGTGCCCTACAGCGCCCTGCCCGCGTACACACAGGAACGCGTGCGTGCGCTACGCAAGCAGCAATGCCGGATTCTCCATCAGCGCCATGAATCTCTTCAGCCATGTCGCCGCGACCACCCCATCGACACCTCGATGGTCGGCAGACAGGGTGACGGTGAGGACCGAGCCGACGCCGACCAAGCCGTTGGTGACCACGGGTTCCTCCCGTACCGCTCCCACCGCGAGGATCCCGGCCTGCGGCGGATTGATGATGGCCGCGAATCTCTCCACCGCATACATGCCCAAGTTCGACACCGAGAAGGATCCGCCCTCTAGTTCGCCCTGCTTCAACTGCCCGCGACTGGCCCTGTCGACAAAGTCTCGGACGTGCCCGGAAATCTGGGACAGGCTCAAGGATTCAACCGTTCGCAGGACGGGAGTCACCAAGCCGTGATCACCGCCGACGGCCACAGACACATCGGCTGTGGAGAATCGGCGTACCGCATCGTCCGTCCACACGACATTCATCTCCGGCACGTCCATCAACGCTTTGCCGACGGCCTTCAGCACGAAGTCGTTAATCGATATCCGCACCTGCGAGTCGTTGTTGATCGTTTCGCGCATCTCGAGCAGCGATTCGACCCGACAGGTGGATTCCAGATAGAAATGCGGGACGTTTTGCTTACTCGCCGTCAACGCGCGCGCAATCGCCCGCCGCATTCCCGAGTGCGGAATGTCCACGAATTCCGCGGCACCCGCAGTCTGACGCCCTACGGCTTCACGTGGCTGACTGGCACTCAACTGCGACGCACGATCTTCGGCTCGACCTGCCCGTGCGAGGTCGATGTCTCGGCGGACGATGCGTCCACCGGGCCCGGTGCCCATCACGCCGGCCAGTGCGATGTCGTTGTCCCGGGCCAATTTACGTGCCAGCGGTGATGCAAAGAGTCGACCGTTGGCCCGTGGCGCGCCGACCCCGATGTCTGCTGCGGGACTCGGGGCAGTCGCCTCGGTTGGTTTCGGTGTAGCGTCGCGTTCTTCCACGTTGTCGTGATCAGCGACCTGGTGTTCGGCAGCGTCGGCGGTGCTTGTGGTCGCGAGCCCTAGCGCGTCCAGGACTCCGCCTTCGTCCGACACGTCCTCCCCGACGCCGGCCAGCACGGCGATCGGCGCACCCACGGCGACCGCATCACCGGGTTCGATCAGGGTCCGCCACAGCACGGCCTCTTCATCGGCTTCGATGTCGACATTCGCCTTCTCGGTTTCCACCGTGGCGATGGCCGCGCCCGCGGCGACGGTGCTGCCCACCGTCGAACACCATTCCAGGAAAACGACTTCTTCGGCATCGGCGGAGATGCCGGGCATACGCAGCAAGCGAGGCATTTATCGACTCCCGTGCGGTGTCGCGAAGTGGTCAACGAGCGCTTGGGCGACGGTGTCCTCGTTCGGCAGGGCCGCCTTCTCCAACACGGCACTGATGGTGGGCGCGGATTCCGCGCCGGAAATCCGCTGGATCGGTGAGTCGAGCCAATCGAAGTAGCGACGCTGAATCTCGTCGGTCAGCCACCCTCCGTAGGACGTTCCACGGCTACCTTGCTCGACGATCATGACGTTGTTGGTTTTGCGGATGCTTTCTCCGATGGTGTCCCAGTCGATACTCGCAGCGTCCAGCCATCGCAGGTCGATGACTTCGGCGTCCACCCCACTGGATTCCGCTGCATCAAGGGACTGCTGCACCATGGACAGGTAGGTCAGAACCGTCACGGCGCTGCCCTGTCGGCGGATTGCGGCTCGGCCGACGGGGATGTGGAAATCAAGATCGGACTCGGGCGTCTCTCCCGAGGTCTTATACAGATCGGCGTCGTGTTCAAGAACAACCACAGGGTCCTTGCAGCGCAGGGCGCTGTTCATCATGCCGATGTAGTCGAGCGGAGTAGATGGTGCAGCGATGCGCCACCCCGGGGACGTGTTCATCACTCCGGCTGGATCCATGGAGTGCTGGGATCCGTATCCGGTGCGCGTTCCAATCTTCACCCGCATCACCAGTGCCATGTCGTGCTGCCCGCCGAACATGTGACGCGCCTTGCCGATCTGGTTGAAGATTTGGTCGGCGGCAACCCAGATGAAGTCGGCGTACATCAATTCGACCACGGGGGTGTATCGGCCATCCAGGGCGATGCCACCGGCCAGACCGGTGAAGGCGGCTTCGGAAATCGGGGTGCCGAGCACCCGATCGGGGAAGGCGTCCTTGAGTCCTTTGGTTGCTCCACGCGGTCCTCCGTTGAGCTTGTGTATGTCCTCGCCCATCACCACGATCGAGTCGTCTTCCTCCATACGGCGGAGCATCACGTCCGCGATCGCAGTGACGAACTTCCGCTCGACAGTCTGACCGACGAAGTCTTGCTCTTCTTTGAATTTGACTCCCTCGAACTCGGCGAGGTCGCTGCGGATGCCGTCGTTGATGGTTGTCGGGTCCGGCCACAACGACGGAATGAAGCGACGTGTTCCGGGAGCGTCCGGGTTGTCCTCCACGAGTCGACTCGCCACGTCGGACATCAACGAGGTGCACCGATTGCGCAGGTCGGCGATCTCGTCGTCGGTCATGATCCCGCGGCGCACCACGTGGGACTGGGTTTGCTTGATGGGGTCTCGATCGCGCCACACAGCTTCCTCTGCTTTATCGCGGTAACCAAAGGCGCTCCCGGGGAACGGTCCGTTCTGGTGGAAGTAGCGGTACACGTCGGCCTCGACGAGCGTGGGGCCGTTGCCCGAGCGCATGTGCTCAACGGCCTTCTGCATCGTCAGGTACACCGCGAGCGGGTCCATGCCGTCGACCTGCCAGCTCGCGATCTTGAAACCGGGGCCTCGTCCAGATAACCGTGGCTCACCGGTGGCCTCCTCGACCGTGGTGGACACCCCGTACTGGTTGTTCTCGACGAAGAAGCACACGGGCAATTTCCACGCAGCCGCCAGGTTCAACGACTCCAGGACCGATCCGATGTTCATGGCCCCATCGCCGAAGTAGGAGACCGAGACGGCCTGACTCCCCGAATGCTTGTTCGCCCAGGCGAACCCCGTCGCGAACGGAACGGCGCCACCGACGATGGCGTTCGTGCCGAGTGCACCGGCCTCTTTCCACTGCAGGTGCATCGACCCTCCGCGGCCAGCGCAGTAGCCCTGCGCCAGGCCGCAAATCTCCGCAAGAGCCCGCTGCGCCACCGTCGACACGTCGTCGGAGAAATCAGCCCGGGGATCGAGACCATCGGGCGAGATAAAACCGAGCGCCTTCGACAGGAATTGGTGATGACCTCGGTGGGAACCGTTCACCTGATCCGACGGAGCCAACGCCAGTACCGAGCCCGCGGCGCCACCTTCCTGGCCGATGCTGGAGTGCAACGGTCCGTTCACTAGTTTTTCGCCGGCGAACTCGAGGGCGGTCTCTTCGAATGCACGAATGATGTGCATGTGGGTCAGCATGGTGGTCAGGAGAGCCGGATCAGCGGCGTCCCAGTCCTTCGTCGAGACCTGCACCTGCGACCACGGCGCATCCATGGATAACTGACGCGTCTTCGGCATTACCTACTCATCTCTTTGTTCGCTCTCGCTCGGAGAAACCTGCGTTGGTTGGATCGTTGCCCGTTCGTCGTTCGACTAGTCGGTCGCGACAGCGGCTTGTGCGGCCATCGCGAACGACACGGCACCGGGGTCGGGGGAACCGACCGAGCGCTCACCGAGGACCCGCGCCCTGCCCATGCGGGGCACGAGGGCTTCGGTGCCTGCGGCGGCTTCTTCCGATACCGCCGCTGCGCTCTGCCAGGCCTGCGAAACATCGCCGCTGGACTCAACGGCCGCCCCGAAGGCCTCCGTGAAGGGAACCAGAGCATCCACGATCGTCTTGTCACCCACATTGGCCTTGCCCAAATTGATGACCGAGTCCACGAAGGCCTGAACCGCAGCAACAGCCGCGGCGTTGTCGACGTCACGATCGTCGCCCAGCGAGTTGCCCGCGGCCGTCAGGGCTGCGCCCCACAGCGCACCCGACGCCCCACCAGAATGCTCGGTCCATCGCGCTCCCGCGCCCGCCAGAGTCGTCTGCGCTCCCGCGCCCTCGGCGACCAACTCACGGGCGGTGTGCGCGGCGGCCGCGGAGCCGCGCGCCATTCCGGCCCCGTGGTCTCCGTCACCGGCGACGGCGTCCAAGTCTCCGAGCATCGACTCGTTCGCGCTCAGGACATCGCGCACGCGGTCGAGCGCATCGGCGATGAGACCGGCGGCGGCTCGCGAGGATGCGCTGCCTTCCTGTTGGACGGTGAGCGGCTCGGGTTCGGTGTTGAAGGTGACGCTTGCGTCCAGGGGCGGGTCCTGCAGCACGGGGCGTGAGTATGCGGCGCTGTCACAAGGAGCGAACCACAACGTCTCGAGATCGTCGTCCAACCACATCAAGGTCAGCGACAGTCCACCCATGTCCAGTGATGTCATGAACTCCCCCACCTGCCCGTCGACGACGTCGAGTCCGGCGTCGCGGAGTTTGCTGGTGACCGACGTGAAGGTGACGAACAGTTCCTCGTATTTCGCCGATCCCAGGCCGTTGAGCATCGCGACCACCCGCGTGCCTGCGCCTTGCGGGACCTCGTTCATCAACGTGTCGACGAGTAGCTGGGCGACATCGTCGGCGGTTCCAAGGTCGGTTTCGTAGATTCCGGGCTCCCCGTGGACGCCGAGGCCGACGGCCATCTTGCCTTCGGTCACCTCGAACAGCGGCTCATCGGCCCCGGGCAGCGTGCACCCGGAGAAAGCGATGCCGCAGGTCCGGGTCCGGTCATTGGCCAGTTGACAGACGGCCGTGACTTGATCGAGGGTCATTCCGGCTTCCGCGGCGGCGGACGTCACCTTCAACACGGCCAGTCCGCCGGCGATACCGCGACGCTTGTCTGTTTCTTCCACCGGCGCGGAGGCGACATCGTCGGTGACTGCAGCACTTCTGACATCGAAGCCATCGGCCTTCAGGAGTTCTCCCGCCATGCCGAACTGCAGCATGTCACCGGCGTAGTTCAGGTACGCCAAGAGAATTCCGCCGCCGTGATCGGCAGCCTTGGCGACGCTATGGACCTGGGACGCCGCCGGTGACGCGAAGACCTTCCCGGTGACGGCCCCATCGACGAGCCCGGGTCCCACCCAGCCCACGAAGCCGGGATAGTGGCCGAGACCCCCACCGGTCACGATCGCGACCTTCCCGGGTTTGGTCTCGGTGGATCGAACGACGCCGCCGTAGACGGGTCGGACGTAGCGGGTGTTGGCTTGAATGAAGCCATCGACGAGCTCAGCGGAGAATTCGACGGGATCGTTCACCAAACGGGTCATGTCACTACCTCACTTCGCGTGCGCTGTTGTTATGGGCGGGGTGTTGTCAAAACCTGGGTGAGAACGTCGAGCGTGACCTCGTGATCGACGCTGACGTCGCGGGGGTTGGCCAGGACCGACGCCGCCGGCTCGGGGGAATCACCGAGGGACGTGACCACCAGGGATGCTCCCGTGAAGTCTTCCTCGCTTGTGAAGCTGCTGACGGTTACCACGGTTCGCAACTGTGCAGCGAGGGCCGCGCGCAGTCCGTTTGCACTGTCTTCCACAACGACTGCATCATCGACGGGGATGCCAAGTTCTTGCAGGGCGAGTAGGTAGATGTCCGGTGCGGGCTTCTTCTCGGCCACGATGTCGCCGGCGAATACCGAAAAGTGAGCTGCCATGTCTTTGCCGACAGCATGCTCGAGTACTGCGCGCACGGAGTCTTCGTGTGACGTGGAGGCAACGGCGAGCGTCCATCCGGCATCGTGAGCCGCGGTGACGATTCGGGTGATTCCGGGGCGGCCTGGCATGACACCGTCGGCGACCAGGTCGGTGTAGACGCCGGTCTTGTACGCATGCCAGGAAGCGACGGCGTCCGACAGGCCCTCGAGATCGGTAGGCAGGTGGGCCGCGCCGATGAACTCGGGTGTCAACAGGCTCTTCAGTCGTTCTTTCCCACCGCCGATGGTCAGTTTCTGCGCGTACTCCTCTTCATTCCAACACACGGGCAGATCGAAGTGCTTGAAAGTCGCATTGAAAGCGGGCAGATGCCCATCGCGCTCGGTATCGGCCAGAACACCGTCACAGTCGAAGATCAACGCCGGCATGGTCTAGGTCGCTTTCCCTGCGCTGCCGAATTGCTCGGCGAGATCGACAACCATGGCGACGACGGCCGCGCGGGTATCTCTGAACAAGGACGGCGGATCCCACTTGTTCTTCTTCTCCGTCTCCACCAAGTACGCCAGCGTGGACTTCATGTAGAGCTCTTTGAGTGCAGTGGAGATATTCACCTTCGCGCACCCTCGAGCGATCAGTTCGGCGAACTGCTCGTCGGTCAGCCCGCTGCCACCGTGGAGCGCGATCGGGATGGGCCGGCGGGCCACGATGTCCGATACGCGATCGAAGTCGATGACCGGCGTCGTCTTATACGAGCCGTGTGCGTTGCCGATGGACGGGGCGAAGACGTCGACCCCGGTTTCCTCAATGAAGGTCAGCGAGGTTTCGAGGGACTCGCGCTGCGCCTCGTCGTCGGAGCCGTGATCATCTTCAACACCGGTGATGGCCTCGATCTCCCCCTCGACGGCTGCACCTACGGCGTGCGCTTCCTTGACGACCTCGATTGTCTGTCGCTGGTTCTCGGCTACCGGCATTTCCGATGCGTCAAACAGCACCGAATTCCACCCGTGCTCCAAGCATTCGGTGATGACGTCTCGGTGCGGGCAGTGATCCAGGTGAAGGGTGACCGGAACCTCGATACCGGCGGTCATCGACCGCCACATGCTGGCGACCACCTCTACCCCGATACTGCGGACGGTCTTGACCGAGGTCTGCACAATCATCGGCGAGCGGGCTTCGACCGCTCCAGCGAGGACTCCTTCAAGGGTGAGGTCGTTGAAGATGTTGATGGCGGGGACGCCGTAGCGCTGCTCGAATGCTGGTGCGGTGATCTGATCGAGCGACACAACGCCCATCGGGGCCTCCTCCTCTACCGCCACCCAAAGAGGGCACGGCAACATCAACAATTTTGACAATTTTTACTGCATTTCTATTCATACGTCAATCTTTATGCATATATTTATCCGCGGGGGAATCAGGACAGCTGACATCCCCGGACGAAGAGTCCGGGGAACAGAAAGGACATTCGATGGCCGACAGTGAAAATTCGACTGACGTGCAGTTCGGCGGGCATTCGCTCGTTTGGGCCGGCGATTGGTCACCCGAGAGTGCGCGCTTCGCAGCGAGCAGCGCAAGTCGCGCAGGCTACAACTTCATCGAGATTCTGGTCGCCGAGCCGGAGAAGGTCGATCCGGTGATGACCAAGGACCTCCTCGAAGAGTTCAATTTGACCGCCACCGGGTGTCTGGTCTTCAACGGCGACACCGACATCTCCAGCACGGACACCTCAAAGGTTGACGCAGGTCTAGATCGTGGTCGCCGCGCTATCGACGTGGTCGCGGCCTGGGGCGGAACGATTATCGACGGCCCCATCACCGCCAGCCTTCAACCCTTCGAGCAGCCGGCATCCAAGGAGAACCGGCAGAACTCAGTCAATGCCCTGCGGGACATGGCCGATTACGCAGCCGACAAAGGTGTCAGCCTCAACATGGAGATCGTGAACCGCTACGAGTCGAACCTGATGAATACGGCCAAGGAGGGAATGGTCTACCTCGAGGAAGTCGACCGCCCCAACGTCTTTATCCACCTCGACACCTACCACATGAACATCGAGGAAGACGGGATGGTCGAGGGCGTACTCGCTGCCGGTGATCGCCTCGGCTACGTCCACGTAGGAGAGAGCCATCGCGGCTATCTGGGGACGGGCAACGTCGACTTCGATGCGTTCTTCGGTGCTCTGAAGCAGATCAACTACACCGGACCCATCGCGTTCGAGTCGTTCTCCTCCGCCGTGGTCGATCCGGCGCTGTCGGATGCACTGCGCATCTGGCGGAACCTATGGACCGACTCCGATGATCTCGCGACCAAGGCGCTTGCCTACATGAAAGAGCGCTACTGAACGGCCTACAAAGACCCGTGCGGGCTCCATAGACCCGTGGGAGCGGGGGGCGTTCTGAAAGGAACGCCCCCCGCTCTGCTTGTGTCGGGAAATACGTGGGGGAAACCGCGCCGTCGAGGCGCCCTTCGGGGAACCTTCACCTCGCCTGACCGGCGATGGCGTGAGACATATTCACCCATATTGTCCCGCTCGTAACATTGTGCTGAGCGCGAGCCGAGTGACACCCTCCTGAGACGGGAGGGAATACGTGATGGTCGAAGCAGCAACCACGTTCATGTTTCAGTCGATGGACCCCGGAATTCTGGGTGCCGTCGTGCTGGTGGGGATCCCGGTGGTTGCGATCACGCTCCTCGGTATCGCGGCGCAGTTCCCGATGGCGCGCCGCAGCACAACTGCCGATGCACCGTATGGCGCACCGGCAGTTGAACAGCGCTAATTTCGATTCACGCCGGTCGAAACCGGCGCACAAAACCCGCTCCTAGATGCCGAGGGCTTTGGCCTTCGCTGCTGCGAACTCCTCGTCACTAAGAACCCCTTTGGCGTGCAGGTCCGCGAGCTCCTCGAGCTTGGCCGATGTGTCGTCGGCTGGCGCCGCAGGAGCAGCGGCAGGCGCGGGTGCAGCCGCCGGCTGACTGGGCGTGTTGCGGTTGTGGGCGCGAGTGGCCGCCCCGGACACTGCGGCGGCGGTTGCAGCCCTTCGAACGATTCCCATGATCTTCCTCCTCGTGTGGTTCTTCTTCTACATCCATGCCAGCCAGAGCCAGCAGGAAATCGCAGCTGTGACGAGGGTCGCCAGCACCGCTGGCGTTCCCAGTCGTACGTAGTCCTTTAAACTGTACGCCCCTGGTCCCATCACCAGCAAGAAACTCTGGTTGGAGAACGGGTTGATGAACGACAGACACGCGGCCACCGCGAGCAACGCCAGCAGAGGCTCCGGGGCCACCGAAAGGCTCGCGCTCACGGCCAGGATGATCGGCACCAACATGCTGACGGCCGCCGCGGTGGTGACCACTGCCGCGAGGACCACGGCCACCACCGCCACCAGAACGACGAGGATCGCGACCGAGTCTCCGGATGTTCGCGTGACCCAGTCGGCGATCGCGTCGGTCAGCCCGCTACTGGTAGCGATGGCCCCCAGCCCCACCGCTCCTGCGAGCACGCCGAGAAGGTTCCAGTTCAAGGCGCGGAAGGCTGCCCGCGGCGTGATGACGCGAAATAGCAGCATCGCCAGTGCTCCGGCCGATGCCACCCACTCGGTCGGGAAGATGCCTAGCATCAACACGACCACGACAACACCGAGAATCGCTACGCCCTTCGCGGTCTTGGCGACCTGGGGGGCGCGGTTCCCCACGTCGGCCACCATCGCGACACCGTCCACGTTTTCCACCAAGGACTGCGAGTCCGCCGTGACGTAAAGCAACTCTCCCGCTTGTGCTGGTGTTTCGCTCAGTGCCTCCGTGGTGTTGCGGGCGCTGATGACGTCCATGTCGTCGCGGGCGTTCATTTCGCCGAGGTTGCCGGTCGCCTCTGCTCCCAGGGTGACTTCGTAGAGCCGTTGCTCCTTTTGGCCGAATCGGGGATTGCTCCACAGTTCGCCCACGCCGTCGGCGTTGGCTTGGTAGACCACCACGTCCCCGGCTTCCAGGCGTTCGTCGATCGCGATCTCTTCGGTCGCGCGCATGACCGTGACGGCCGTGAAGTCCCTGGTCGATGCGAGTCCTTGGCTAGCGAGCGTCTTGTTCACCAGAAGGGCTCGCGGCGCGACGGGCAACTCCACGCGCCACTGCAGCGCGCGCACGTCGATCGGCGGGCCTTCGGGAATCAACCGGCGCACCACCAAGATCACCAGAACGATCCCGACAATGAAGGTCGGGATCGCGACCGGGGTGAAGGCGAAGAAGTTGAGCTCCACTCCCCCGAGGTCGGCCAGCGACGCAATCAGGAGGTTGGAGCTCGTGCCGATGAGCGTGATCGTCCCGCCGAGGGCCGCGGCGAACGCGATCGGCATGAGGACACGTCGGGCGGGAATGCCCCTGGTTTGCTCGAGTTCTTGGGCGGCCGGAATCGTCATGGCGATGATCGGGGTGTTGTTCATCAGCGATGACGCAACGCCGACGGGGAACAGCAATCGGATCAGCGACTGTTGGAGGTTGGACGCGCTTCCAAGGATCCTGCGTGTCGCCCGAGAGACGATCCCGGTGTGCACAACGCCCGCTGCGACGACGAGCATCGCGGCCACGGTGACCACACCCGTGCTGGACAGGCCGCTGAGCAATTCACTACTCGGAGCAACGCCCAACAGGCCGGCCAAGGTCAGCGTCGCCGCGAAGGCGAGCACCGGCGGCACACGCCCGGAGGCCAGGGCAATCAGGCAGCCGAGGATCAGCAGGCTGGCGACAAGCACTGGTGAACGGCCCTAGAGACGACGGGCGGTTAGTCGAGGGTTTCGGATGCCGGAATGCGCGCGTTGAACAGCAACACTCCACCGGCTCCGGCGAGCGCCGACACGAGGTTCTTCGCCCACAGGTGTTCGAAGACGAGCACGGCGGCAGAGTTACCGGGCTCGAGCATGTCCGCGACGTCTTGGAAATCGTCGTTGTCGACGTAATCGCCGTCGGGAACCACGGTCAGTTCTGCCCATCCGCCTTCTTCCATGTCGGCGGCCTCGAGGGTGACGACATCGCCGTCGACGGTCTTCGCGACGAACTCCAAATCCAGAATCGCTATCTGACCGCTATCGACCAGATTCGCGAGCTCGGGAAGGATCTCGCCGCTGAACTGATTCCCGGGAAAGCCCAGAACGAGTACCTCGATGGGACCGGTTGACATGTGTGCTCCTTTGTTCTCGGTGATGTGACTACTGACATTCGCTTGCTTGACCGAACGCATCGTCCACGTCATCCTTGCGCTGGCCGAGGAGATCGCCGAGGCCGGCGAGGAAGTCTCGGGTGAGCGCCAACGTGGTTCCTCCGGTGATGGCGGCTTGGCCTGCTTCGAGCCCCTTGTCGACGTTGGAGTCAGCCGCCATCGCTGCCTCGATATGCACCACGGTCTCGTCCTTGGCGGCGACGATCGCGGTGATGTCCGTGCCGAAGTCGACAACGTTCGATGCGCTGTCCTTGTAATCGATGGGGACTTGGCCGACGGTGAAGGCAAGTTCCTCGACGGCTCCGTTGACGTCGGCCATCCGGACTTGCAATTGGGTGATGTACTGGTCGAAGACTTCAGCGTCGGCGGTGGGCTCGTAGGAGAGGTCATCTCCAACGGCATCGACGGTGCCAAGCAGGTCGTCGAACGCCGTGCACACGCTTCCGGCCCAGAGGACTTCTTCGGGGATGGTGGGCTCGGGCTTGGGTTCGGCGACTTCTTCTTCGCCACTGCAGGCGGCGAGGCTAAGGCTGAGAACGAGAGCAGAAGTCAGGGCACCCAGGGGCGCCATTCGACGTAGAACCTCCACGAAGCAACTCCTTGTGACATATGGGCGTGTGGTCGAACCCCCACAACCAAGCACATCACCCCAGCGCGCGCATGGGAAGGAACAAACGGGCCCTGTTTGTCTCATGTCCTTGGGTTTAGATCGATCGGCCCCCACACTATGACCGTGTCTAAAAGCCCTTGGGTCCATCGAACGGCCGCCGCCGTCGCGGCGGGATTCTTGATTTTCGGCGTCGCCGCATGCTCGAGCGACGGAGACTCGACCACTGCCGAGGTGTCCCAAATGTCCAAAGACGAGCTCTTAGATTTCCTCGTTTCCGAGGGCACAACCCAGGAAGAAGCGGTGCGCATCATCGAGGACCTCGGGTATGAGTGGCGGGTGGCCTCCATCGACGGGGTCCCGCAGCCGACCACGAGGGACTACCGAGAAGACCGCGTCACGATGGACATCGACGACGGCATCGTCGTCGGCGCACGCTGGGAGTAGCCCGCCCAGGCTGCCGCTCGATCGACCCGCCGGCGCTATCGACCTGCCAGCGCTATCGACCGGCGTTTCCCGGTTATCCCCCACGCCTCACCATCAGGTGAGACCGGCGAGACCACCCAGGAGCAGTTTCACGCCGAAGATCACCAGAACAACGATGGTGATGGCATCACTATTGGACTTCATCCACTCGCCGAGGCTGGCGAGTAGTGCATCGGCTTTGGAACGCATCAGAACGTAGATGCCCATCGGCACCAGCACGGTCACACTTGCGACAACGACATAGGCGATCCCGGTGATCCACAGTTCGCTCGACGAAAGTTCGGCCGCTCCCAGGGTCGCGGCGGCTCCGAGGGTCAGCATCAGGTTCTTCGGGTTGATGCCACCCAGGAGGAACCCCAGGACGGCGGCCTTGCCGGGTGCACTGTCCTGGAGACCGGACATCCACTTCGGCGGCGTGGGCTCCTGGCCGCTGGGCACACGTTGACGCCACTTACGGACCGCGGCGATGAGCAGCAGGGCACCGAGGAGGGTCTTCAACCATTGCGTCCACCGTGCCGGATCGTCCGAAACAGCCAGACCGAACGCGACCCCCACAGCACACACGACGCCGACGCCGACGACCCACCCCAAGGTGAAGGAGAGCCCTGACCACAGCGCCCTACTGCCCTGCAAGATGAGAACAAGAGCAATAACGGCGACCGCACTCGCGGCGACACCGATGGCGAACGGCAGAGTTTCGCTCAACGTGGAGAACACTGGTCCCTCTTCCTGAGCCAGCGAGACGATCTCGTGGCACTTGTCTACCAACATCATTCACAAACGAGGGCCGTGGGGCAGGCACATCCACCGAGATGGGACAAATTGGTGTCCTCTGTTCCACCTGACCTTGGGGAATCCGTCATGAAAGTCCTTCTAGCGCTCGAGAAGCTCTTGGAGTCCTATCCGATCGAGCAGATCACCTCCGGTCGGCTCGCTCGGAAAGCAGGAATTTCTCGCTCTACTTTCTACCGCCAATACGCCGGCGTGGATGACGTCCTGGTCCAACCGTTCGATCACGTCATTGACGAGATGACGGTCGCCAGCGACGGCTGGATCTCAGGCACGAACGTTCACTTGGAGCCGCAACTGCGAGGCCTTCATCAGGTCTATCTCACCCATGGGCCCTTGCTGCGGGCTNTTGCCGATGCCGAGGTGGGTGAGCTGAAGGCAACATCCGAGGCCTACACGTCCATGATGGCCATGTGGGATCAGGCCGTGACGGTGAGAATCAAAGAGTCCCACCCCTGGGTGAAGCAGCCGGCACTCATCGCCCATGCGTTCAACGCAGCCGATGAGCGGCTGATGTANTACGACTACGGCAAAGGACCCGACTCGATCTCCGAGGAGCTCTTCGAGGACACGTTCCAGNTCATGTACCGGATGTGGTGCAGTGCCCTCGGCATTCAGCCAGGTTCAGAGCAACGAGTAATCTAGAAACTCCATGTCCCTTCTTTCTGCTCTCGAATACCTCCTGCTGTCGACGCCTATCGACNAAATGACCGTGGGGCGGTTGTGCCGACAACAAGGTGTTTCCCGATCCACCTTCTACCGTCAATNCGACAGCTTGGACGACGCCCTCGACCAGCTCTTCCAGTCGGTGGTCACCGAAATGGTCGCCGCGGGTGACCCGTGGCTCTCGGGCGCCGACCTGCGTCTCGAGCCGCACCTGCGGGCCGTCTATCGGGCCTACCTCAATCACGGCCCCTTGATGCGGGCGGTCGCCGACGCCGAAATGGGTGAGCTGAAAGCGACCTCGCAGCACTATCGAGAAATGATGGCTATGTGGGACGAGGCGGTTGCCCACCGGTTCTCTGATTCCTACCCCTGGGTCGACAAGCCCGACATGGTCGCGCACGCTTTGAACGCCGCCGGTGAGCGCATCATGTACTACGACTTCGGGGGCGGGCCCACGAACGTGACCGATGAGGACTTCGACGCTACGGCGCAGATCATGTACTCGATGTGGTGCAGCGCCCTGGGCATAGAGCAGGGGTCCGAGAAGCAGATCGCGCAGGGGTGAGAGCGAGTTCGTATCCGACAAAGCCTCCGCGCCTGAAGAGAGCAGCCGTTCACCTCTTCAGGTGGCGTTGCCTTCGTCATCGGCGGACTGGCGTGAACTCGTTGCGGTCATTCTCATTTCTGTGACGACCATCCTCACCGCGTGGACTGCCTTTCAGGCGAGCAAGTGGGGTGGTGCGATGTCGACTANCTTCAGCCAGGCATCCGCCGCGCGCATCGACGCAGCACGGTTGGAGAGCGATGCGAATCGACAGGCATCCGTGCAGATCGCGTTGTTTACGCAATGGCTGAGTGCCCAGACAAGCGACAACGATGACTTAGCCGTCTTCCTTCGTGATTCATTCCCGGAGCCCTTGGCGACTGCCACGTCCGAATGGCTCGATGAGAGAGCGGCGGACGCGCAAGCCGCCCCGCAGACGCCGTTCGACATGCCCAGTTACGTGCTCGACAACGCTGTCCGGGCAAAGGAAAAGCAGGCACAAGCCGAGCAGTTGTCGGCCCAGGCTCTGACGAGCAACCGCAACAGCGACAACTACACGGTCTAGACGATCTTGTTCGCCACCGTGTTGTTCTTCGCCGCGGTGTCTAATCGCGTGAAAAAGTCGCTGAGCTCATGGACGCTCATCGGCGTCGCACTCGTCGTATTCGTCGGCTCGGTGACCGTGTTGGCATCGCTTCCGAAACTCTTCTAGCGACGCTAGAACGGCTTGGCGCCGCCCGCACCGTCGGATGGACGGCCCGCGGAACCTGTCTTCTTGTACCGGCGCCACGGCCCGGGCAGCACCCAGATGAACATGCTCAGCACCCACACCATGAGCGTGCCCCACAGCCAGCCCCAACCACTGATGGAGATGCCGTCGGTCAACAGCGCGGTCACCGCCAACGCCAAGAACGTCGACGCCAGTCCCGTAAGTGGCACCAGCGACCCCGCGTGACGCAGCAGCGTGCGGAACATCAGCCACGTGAAAAGGGCGGAGAGGATGGCGAACACCACCAAACTNACCAGGAAGCCCGTCACGCCGTCGATACTGAAATCACTCACAATCAGCGAAGCAAGAAGAAGGCCCAGCGCGTTACCACCGAGGCCCAGAAGCCAACCCATAAACCATCTACGCATAACACGAGCCTAGAAGGTTCAACGGTGCGCGTCCACGACATCGCCGAGAAAGCCACGGCGACGACACGAACGCCCCCCCCCAGGGGCCACNCATGGCTCGATACGGGGCACCTCGTGGCTGGTGCTCTCCATCGTGCTGAGTGTCTTTTTGCTCGGTGCCGCGGGTCTGCACGTCACGGAGATGATCCGAGATCNCAACTTCGCCTGGGAACACCTGGGTTCTTTTCTACGACGTCGGGCTGCCCGTGTCGCTCATCGCCCTGCTGGTCGCGTGCGCCGGCGAGAAAGGCCAAAGCGGCCGTCGCGCCTTGGGGTCTACGACGACCGCTCCGGGTCTAACGCCCAGCACGCTCCCCTGCGGGGTGCCGAGCAATTTGGCTAAGTTCCCCAATTCATAGTGCCCCTTAAACGTACTCGCGCCTTCGCAAGTAACGAATCCCGAAGAAGCCGTAGATCGGAGGTAGGTAGAAAGTAACGAGCCGGAACGTTGTCGCCGTGGTCAAGGCGATGTCGGCGGGGACTCCGATCGCTTGCAGGCACAGGGTGTAACCGGCTTCGGCGATGCCGACGCCGCCGGGGATGGGCATCAGGCCGGCGAACAAACTCACCAGGGTGTTGATGAGGATGAGCTGCGACAGGCTCGCGTCATACCCGAAGCCCTTGAGGCAAATGCCCAGGACGATTGCTTGCATGACCTGCGCTCCGGCATTGCCTCCCAGCAGCATCAGGATCTTGCGAGGCTGGCGGACAACGCTGAAGGATTCGCGGACGTTGTTGAAGGAGTCCCGGATCATCTCGCGGACCTTGGGAAGTATCGAGCGAACGAAGGTGCGTACTCGACGGATGATCAACGCCACGAGTATCAGTAGCAAGATCAGCACCAGAACAATTTCAACGATCGTGACCAAGCCGGAGAAGTCGCGACCGGTGCTTTCAGTGAAGATCGATCCGAGGCTGACGGTGAAACCCGAGAGGCCCAGAATCCAGATGGTCAACAAGAACAGCACTTGAACGATGAACCCGCTGAAACCGTCAATGACGCCCACGGACACGGCTTGAACGGGCGGGAAGCCGAAACCTTGGAAGAAGCGAATGTTCATCGCCATCCGCGCGGCCGTTGCCGGCATCGTGACCGCGATGAACTGGATCGCGTATTGCAACATCAGGGCAGGGAAGTACCTCACCGGGCGACTTGCGGCCCCCAGGGTGGAAAAAGCGAAGAAGACCTGCACCACCGGAGCCAACAAGAACGCCAACAAAATGATCGCAGAATCCGCATCCCGAATACTGCGCAGGATTTCCACGAAATCGACACCGGTGAGCAGGCCGTAGAGGGACACCGCGATGATCGCGATGACTCCCATCGTGATGATGGATCGAAGGTCCACGAGCCGGATCCGGGCCAACTGGACGTCCTCACCGCCGGTGGCCTCGACCACTCGCAACCGCAGCTCTTTCGCGTTGACATTCTTCGCGGCGCTGGAGGAATTACTGATGGCGGCTTTCTGCAGGTAGGGAATCAGCTCGCGTAGCTCGTCCGTGGACAGGAACTCTTGAGCGATCGATACCGACTCATCAACCGACAACCCCATCGCAGTCAGCGCGAGGACATTGACCTTGTCCAAGAGTCGACCCGTGGTGGAGTCCGTGATGTAGGCNGAGCGAAGGTCGTTGAACGCGACATCGCCGTCGTGATCGACAGAGAAAGCCTGCAAAGAGATCTCCGAGTGGACCAGTCCGGCCCGGTGCAGGCCCAGCACAAGGCTCCACATTGTGCGGGCAAGGTCCGCGGTCATATCCCTTTCGGCGAGCGTTTCACCGTAGCCGTCGCTCATGACGAGAACGTCGGATCGCTCGGTTTCTAGAAGCCGTAGAACGGGGATGGCCGGCACGTCGTGTTGGCGAGCCACTGCCGTCATCAGCATCGCGTGTTCGGCTTGATCCAGGCGCGCGCGAACTAGTCGGGACTTGGTTTCGCGGTTCTTGAAGTGGGACGTGACTCCACCCCAGAGTTGTGAGTCGAGGGCGTCGTAGGCGAAGACATTGACCGAGATGGAGGAACCGTCGGTGAGACTGCCGCTCATGCGGTGGATTCCAGGGGCGACGACATCTTCTTCCATCTCCTGGGCGTCGATTCCGAAGGACACCAGGTAATCGCGCACCTCATCCGGTGTGGGGCCGCCCGAGGGGGTTCCAAAAATCAAATGGGTGATGGCGCCTGCGCTGATGGCGATGAGGACGAGCGCCACCGATCGAGTGGGCAGGAAATCCGCCAGCGCAATAGAACCGAGGAGTGCACCGCCGATCAGTACTCGGCCGACGATCCGCGCGGGGCGGCTCAGGAAGGGTGAAGCCGCCGACACCACCGCCGAGCACACCGGAATGACGAGCGTGTAGGACCAGCTCGGCGTCCACGCGCCTAATGATCCGATCTGGAAGATCTCGATCATGTCGATCTGGCCTGCGAAGAACAAGGAAAAAACCCAGCCGATGGCGACCGCGATGAGCAGTTGCAGGACGAGTACACGGTGGGTCTTGCTCAATGCGCTGGCACCCACGATGACCAGGGCCCACACGATCAACGCGATGGACCCGATCAAGAGCATGGAGTCGACGACATTCGCCAGTCCCTCGTTGACCGACAATCCGGTAAGAACGTCACCGGGCAGCAGGAAGAAGATGAGAATCAAACCGACAGCGCAGGTCGCCAAGACCAACAGGTCGGTCGGTCGTCTCGCGACGTTGGCGATCTGCGAGCTGGACCACAACCGAAATTGCGAGAAGCGCGACCGCAGAGGGTCGTCTAGGTCCACCTCACTGATGTTGGGTTCGTCGAATTCCTCAGCCATGGTCTCGGACCCTGAGCGCTGCGGTGACGCCACGCGTACCGCCAATTCCACTCGCGAGCTGGCTGACCAACATCACAGACGCTGTGCTCCTCGACGTGGGGACAAGAACAAGGGTACCGAACTCGCGATTGCTAGGGCGTCAATTCAATCTCACCCGGGCGCCATGTCTTGTCGAACCAGGCTTCTTCCGGACCGTAGAGGCGCAAGATCGCGAACCACCCCTTGCCGGGGCGCGCCTGAATCCAGTTCGCTTCGCCCTCTGACGGCCGCTGCGGCCCGATAGTAAGCAGCACGCTGCCATCGGGCTCGGTCTGCAACCCCTCGCGCATGCTGTTGACGCTCGGGAATTTCTGCTCCGAGGTTTGCAGCATGGATCGTGTCTGCGGGTCGTAGATGACAAAGGACCAGAAGTTCTTCGCTGGCACGTTGGCCGGGATTTTCAGTGTGTAGGTCTGATCCCCGTCGAACCACTCACCGTTCGCGTCTCGCGCGATGATCGCGTACTGCGAGCCGACACCGGGGATGCGCCAGACCATCGCCGGTGTATTCACGGTCGCGACGTAGAAGAACGCGAGGCGGGAGTCCATGTCGGTTCCGCCCGCGCCATCGTCCACCAGAAAGCGGTAGTCCCACTCGGGGAAGAGCGTGTACCACTTGCTGTTCTCTTCGCCGTACAAATACGCGGCGGGGTTTCGCGGGGCGAAAGCAACCGCGCGTGCGTAGGCGCTCGCCGTCGCGGCAGCCTCTTCGAACTTCTCACGTCGCGGGCCGTCGAAGGAGAAAGGCTGCCCCTTACGTATCCCCAAAGCGCTGGCGATGCCCAATACTTCGGGATCAAAGGCGTCGGCTGGCTCCTTGTTGATGGCTCGGTGGATCTCTTCATAGAACGACGCGTGATTGGAGTGGATGGNGTTGTGCGCCAGGCCGGACCCGTTCACCCAGTTCATCAAGGGCGAGTTCGCCTTGTCCTTCAGGGCGTAGGCGCGGATGCCCGTGCGGAAATTGGTGGAAGCCGGTTCGGGATCACCATTGACCAGCAAGCCACGACACGGCACGAAGTTGGTGTACGTCGGGGTGTGGGCGATGAAGTAGTCCTCACCATCAACGTCTGCGACCTCGCCGTTGGCGACCTCTTTCAAGGGTCCGTCGTAGTTCGGGCCGAGGATCAAGTACTTCCCGCCCTCACCGCGGTCCGGTCCCGGGGCACCCATGTCAATGACGAACGCGAACGTCGCGTCATTAATGGTGCTCGGACCACACCCCGGTGGAACCTCGATAACGACGGGACCGGACTTCTCCAGATCCAGCACGCAGAACGCGTACACCGTGTCGGTGTTGCCGGTCAGGTAGAGGCTGTTGGAGTCCATGAGGTTGTCGAAGATCATCCAGTTCTGCTCGGGCTTTCCTCCCGAAAACTGCTGCGAGACACCTTGGCGGATTGCTTCCATGCTTGCGACCGGCACCATGTTGATGAACAGGGATACCGCGCGGTGGAAATCAACCTCACNGAACGACGCGGCGACTGTCGCGGGCATGGGCATTCCGTCGCGGAATTGCAGGGTGACGCCGTCGACAGATGCGTCGTCGTTCGTGAACAGATCCGCTGGAATCTCCGTGTTGTAGCCATCGCTCGCCATGACATCTTCCTCCTCAAAACCACAGGGCGGTGTGGGTAATCACACTGTTGCAGAGGCAAGCCATCTTGGGTGTGCGGTGAGACAAAGTCGCTAAATGTGTTCCACCACCGTTCGTGAGTCCGTGACTTGCTGTTTCTCGTGATTCCCGCACGATGATTCGATTCCACAGCCGGACGTGAGACAAAGTCGACCCATTTGTTCCACCCACCGATGGGTGCTCCTCGGTGACTACCCACCCCTGCCCATCGGCGACCGACAAACAGTCAAAACGTGCGATGGCCCATTTGCGTGACACACACGGGCGACCGTGCCATCGTGGGCGGCGATGAAGGTTCTTCCGAACGTCTCGCAGGCGGCCGAGAACACCCCCGAGCACCGTGATCGCATCGTCGATGCCGTCCGCGGGGTCAGCCTCGTCGTCGTCGTTTTCGGGCATCTGCTGCTCGCGGTCGTGTATTGGCCAGAAAATGACCCGCCTCGACTCGGCAGTTTGATGCTCGCCTACCCCTGGACCCAGGTGCTGACATGGATCCTCCAGGTGATGCCGCTGTTCTTCGCGTTCGGTGGCGCCGCCAACGCACGGGCATGGATACGCGCGAGACAAACGCACACGTCCTACTCCACGTGGATGTGGGGAAGGATTCAACGGCTCCTTCGACCGGTCACCATCTACCTGCTGATCGCGGCAGCAGCGGCGTGGATCACCGCTGCCATCTGGGGCGACATGGTCGCGCCGCTGCTCGGCCAACTCGGCGTGCAACTGTGGTTCCTCGGCGTCTACATCGTCACCACCGCGCTGCTGCCGGGGATGCTGGCGTGGCATCAGCGATCTCCCGCCGGGCCTTTCCTCGTCCTCGTCCCGATCNTTGTTGTCATCAACCTGGGCACCACGATCGCCGGGTGGCCGCTCCCCGTGGGCATCATCAACGTGATCCTGGTGTGGTTGCTACTGCAGCAGNTGGGGTTCTTCTGGCGATCCGACCCGCAGGAGGCCCAGCCTCGGCGTTGGGGTGTGGTGGGAGGCGGCTGCCTGGCGCTGGCGGTGTTCTTGGTGGCTTGGGGGCCCTGGCCGGTCAGCTTGATCGGCATTCCCGGTGATGTCGTCACGTTCGATTCGCTGTCGATCTTTGGATCCACCATCGCGGTGCCTGGATTCGATGGGGAGTACTCCAACATGTTCCCGCCCAGCATCATTCTTTTGTTGCAGGGTGTGGCACTCGTGTCGGCGATTTACGTCTTCCAGCGGCCGTTGAGCCGGCTGCTGCACCGATCACGCGNGTGGTGGACGGTCACCGGGATCAACATGACGGCGATGAGTACTTATCTGTGGCACGTGCCAGCGATCATCTTCGCGTTCGTCCTGCTGCACGCGGTCGGTCTCGATCCGCCGACGGAGATCGGCGAGGCCGGTTACCCCGTGCCCATCGCTGCGGGCCCGTACTTCGCGTGGTTCGCTCTCGCACTGGTCGTCTTCGTCGTGCTGCTGGCGGCGTTCGTGTCGGTGCTGTGGAGCACCGAGTACCGGCCGTTGCCGTGGTGGGACTCCCCTGTTCGCCTCAGTGTGTTCGGTGCCGGTGCGCTGCCGCGGAACATCATCGTTGCCGTTGGGGTCATTGTCTTGTGGCTGGCGTTCATGATTCTCGCCATCGTGGGCTTGCGGGGCTTACCCACGGAAACTCGCTACTGGTCCGGGATCCCGGTCAATGCGCTGTGGGGAGTTGTCGGAGTGTTCGTCGGTTCGGCCGTTGTTCGACTGACGTCACGACCAGCTCAGGTTCCATCCGTTACCAAAGAGTCATCACCGCTTTGACTATCTGATGGCCTGAGGCCTCGATATCAGGGNTGAAAGCTCGGCCGGTGTCGTGCATCACCGTTTCGTAGCCGACCGGTGTCGCACCCAGACCCGTCACGTAGTCGATACGGGGCGATGCTTACTGGATCTTCATCGCAAGGCGGAAACGTTCCATCGGGTCGATCTCGTGATCAGCACTGTCGTCGCCGACCGCCAACTCCACGAAGCGAATGTCGGCGCCGGTCAAAACACTGTCGCTGATGCTGTAAGAACCCACCGGGGTACCGGCATCGCGACCGATGTTCGCGGTTTCCTCCGCAGACCAGATCATCGGATGGGTGATCTCCACGCGGCCTTTCCCTACCGGATTTCCGTCGACGCTCAGGGTGACGTCCCCTCCTTTGCCGAGTCCACCACCGTCGTAGGCGAACTCGAACATGACCCGGTGCTCACCGACATCAATCCGTGTGTCGGCACGCGTCTCGTACTGATGGATGCCAAGGGTGTTGTAGACGTAACACAGGTGCCCGTCATCGAGGTAGACCGACCAGCCTCCGAACCGCCCACCCTGGGCCATGATGACCCCGGTCGCGCCCGCCTCGCGCACATCGATCTTGGCCTCGAGAGACCAACTCTTGTTCTTGGTATTGACGACGGAGTTCTCCGACAACCGCCCCATCCCAGCGAACAGCATCTGCCGATTCCCGTGAATCAGCGTCGGCCTCCCGGCCAGTTCTGGGATGAGCCTTTCCGATGCGCGGTCGTCTAGTGGGATCACGTTGTACTTCGTCGCTTCGATCAAGAAGAGCCGCTGCAACTCGGCCAACTTCTCTGGATTTTGAGACGAAATATCCCGAGCTTGCGTGAAATCACTGGACCCGTCGTACAACTCCCACTGGTCCTCATCGAACGGTGGAGGTTGACCAACGAGATCCCAGGGTGTCCTGTGCTTGGTGACGGCGCTCCACCCCTTGTAGTAGACGCCCCGGTTGCCGACCATCTCGAAGTACTGCAAGTCGTGCTCCTCGGGTGCCTGGCCATCATTGAAGGAGTAGCACATGCTGGTTCCCTCGTAAGGGCTTTGCATGACGCCGTTGACGAATTGCGGTTCCGGTATGCCCGCGGCCTCGAGCACCGTGGGGGCGATGTCGATCACGTGGGTGAANTGATCGCGTAACTCCCCTCTGGCGTCGATACCTGCGGGCCAGTGCACGATGGTTCCGTTCCGGGTCCCTCCCCAGTGGGAGGCCACCTGCTTGGTCCACTGGAAAGGGGTGCACATCGCCCACGCCCATCCGACCGAGTAGTGGTTGTAGGAGTCCGGAGAGCCAAAGTCGTCGATGACGGAGGCTAAGAATTCCGGCGTCTCCAACGACGCCATACCGTTGAAGTTGGCCATCTCGTTGAAGGAGCCGTTCATGGTGCCTTCGGCTGACGCGCCGTTGTCGCCGAGGATGTAATAGATGAGCGTGTTGTCCAGGGCACCCATCTCCTCGATCGCGTCAATGACACGGCCGATGTGGTAGTCGGTGTGCTCCAAGAACCCGGCGTAAACCTCCATCTGTCGGGCCAGGATCCGCTTCATCTCATCCGGCATGTCCTCCCACGCAGGGATCTCCTCGTGCCGCGCGGGAAGTTCGGAGTGTGCGGGGATCATGCCCTGAGCCTTTTGCCGCTCAAAGATCTCATCGCGCACCGCGTCCCACCCGGCGTCGAACTTGCCCTTGTACCTGTCCGCCCACTCCTTCGGCACGTGATGCGGCGCGTGGCATGCACCCGTGGAGAAGTACGTGAAGAAAGGCTTGTCGGGCATGAGAGCCTTCTGCTGGTGAATCCACCCGATCGCCTTATCCGCAAGATCCTCCGTGAGGTGGTAGCCCTCCTCGGCCGACTTGGGGGGATCGACGGGATTGTTGCCTTCATACAGGGCGGGGTCGTACTGGTTCGCCTCGCCCGCGATGAAGCCGTAGAAGTACTCGAAGCCCACTCCGCCCGCGGGCCATGCGTCGAAGGGCCCCATCGGCGACGCCAAGTACGGGGCGACCTCGTGGCACTTGCCGAACATGGACGTGGCGTATCCGTTGTACTTCAGCGTCAGAGGCAACGACGCCTTCGTATTGGGAACCAGGGCGTTGTTCCCCGGCGCCGCCGTTGCAAACTCGGTGACCATCCCGAATCCAACGGAGTGGTGGTTGCGCCCGTGAAGGAGCGCCGCCCTCGTCGGAGCACACAGCGCCGTTGTGTGGAACCGGTTGTACGACAGGCCGTTCTTGGCAAGGCGGTCGGCGACCGGGGTGTTGATCAGTCCACCGAAGGCACTCGAGGCACCGAAGCCCACGTCGTCCAACAGGATTACCAGGACGTTCGGGGCTTCCTCGGGTGGCCGAAGCGGCTCGATGGGTGGGTACGACGTATCCGGGTCCTTTGCGTCGAACGTCGTGAGTCCCGGCTTCGGTATGTCCGGAACGGGCAGCACCGTCCGGGGTGCGCTTGCAGGTGCCAACGTATGTGTCCCTTCGATAGGTGCCTAGATGCGGGTCTTAGCTGCTCTTGTCTTCTTTCGAGTGCTGCAGCTGCGCCTCAAGGTCGTGAATTTGCTTTTGCAGGTGCTCGTACTCGTGACTGATGTATTCGCCAACATCGTCTCGCTTATAGATAACGACCGTGACAACGGCGGCCACGACGGCGACGCCTGCGATGATGCCAAATGCTTTCACTGTCTTCTCCTTCGTCAGGTGGCTGGATCCAGGTTTCTGGGCTCTAGGGATATCACGGCCGCGTATGGGCAGGAATCACCGATACTGAGATCGTGATGATGACCGACCACAGCGGGTACCACGGAAGCCACTCGAAGTCGTTGATGACTGCGATGGCCGCGACCAGGCTCTCCCACGAGGGAAAACTAGCAACCAGCGGCGACCGCGGACAGGCGTTCTGCGGGACAATTGAGGCGAATTTGTGTCACGGAGGGTTGAACTAGCCCCAGGTAGCGTCGGTGACGATCCCATCNTTGACGTCGAAGGTCAACCGGTCGATGTTGTAGTCCATGGTCACCGCCTGAGGAACACCGTCGAAGCTGCCGACACGCCACTGGTAACCCGCGCTCTCGGTGTACTCCCCAGCCTCCGCGGTCGGCATTTCCTTCTCCAATAGCTCGGCACGGAATTGTTTCCGGGCCTTGGCCGCAGACACCTCGCATGCCACGCGGTTGCCATTGGTATCCAACTTCTTGTTGGCCTGATAGACCTTCTTGTTGACTTCTGCGGGACCAAACCCGTCGGCACGGGCGCGATTCCCGGCCGCCGTTGATTTGGCGACGCCGCGCGGGTAGTACTTGCGCATCTTCTTGCACGACCGGAAGGAAGTCGACTCGTCGATCAACTCTTCCGAGGCGGCCTGGTCACCCACCTGCGGGTAGTCGGAAGAAGCGGACGCAGCGGGCGCGAGGGCCAGCACCAGCCCCACCATCGCAACACAGGCAACGGGGGCACTTCGGCTCCAACACTTCATCTCCCCAGGATAAGCCACGGCGCGGTTCTACTGCTCAGTGTCTGCCTCAAGGCCTGAAGCTGCTGAAGCCAAACAGTCCGGACACCCAGTCGGCAATGGACTTCAGGAAATCCCGAAGCCGGTTGCCGGCGTCACCTGTTCGCCGGATCCCTGCCACGAGCACGNGATACCCGCCTCGTCGAGGTCGTCCAGCACGGCGGACCCGGAGGTCCAATCCGACGTCGCGGAGGAGCCCCCGCAACCGGCCACAACGAGGGCGATCGCGGTGGCGCNCATGGCCGCAATGAATCCCCTACGACGACGTATTGACTGTTTTCTCTCACTTCTTTACACGACACCAGACAACACCAAAAACCGCCTTTTGTAATGCGACAAAGATGGCGAAAACGTCTCACTCGCCCCTCGGAACACCACAATCCTGGGGCGATCCCCCTGCGACTACTCGGAGGAGTCGCGGTATTGAGAGATCCGTCGACTGACGGAAATCGCCGTGGCGACCGCTGGTGCGGAAAGGGTCGCGCCGACGACACCAGCCAACGTGGCTCCGATGACCGTCGATCCCAGGTTGACGATGGGGTGGATGCGGAGCTTGTCGCTCGTGACTTTCGTCAGCATGAGCGTCTGCACGACGTTTTGGGCAACGAGCACGACGATGAGAATGATGATGGCTTCTTGCACCCCGGCGGCCCCGAGTGCGACTAGGACGGCGAAAGCGCCGCTGACGATCGCACCGAGGTAAGGGATGAAGGACGTCACGAAGGTGACGAGGATGACGGTGAATGCCAGAGGGATGTCCAGGAGGAGCATGGCGACACCGATGATGATCGCTACCGGGGCTGCGGTGATGGCTAGTCCGGCGAAGTAAGAGCGGATCGCCCGGGTGGCATCGTTGATGATGCCGGCTCCGAGGTCGGGGGGGATCTGTCCGAGGTGGTTGGCGACCCAGTCTCGAATGACGTGCCAGTCCTTAAGGACGTAGAACAGTAAGAAAACGCCGATAAGCAATCCGATAGTGAAGGAGAAGACCGAGGACAGCCCCGCTTGGACGAACCCTCCGGCGCTACTTGTTGCTCCGGCTCCCAGTGACTGCACGGCTTGGTCGACACTGTCCAGGGAGATGCCCCGCTCAGCGAGCCACACTTGGACCATGTCCCACCCGCTGCTGAACTGCTCGGCGATCAGGTCTCGCTGGTCGTANATTCCCTTGACCGCCAAGAAAATGGACAGTGCGGTAACGGCGATTAAGCCGACGAGTACGAGTGAGGCGGCCCAGAACGGTGGCAATCCCGCACGTGTCAGACGGTCCACGACCGGGGAGAAGAGCATGCCNATGATGATGGCGACGACGAGGGGTACCAGCAGGCTGGAGATTTGAGCGAGGCCGAAGTAGACCACGACCGCCAAGGTAATCGTGCCGAGAATTAACCAGGCGGATAGGCCCCAGCGAGCCAATGCAGGGGGCACCCGAAAGTGCCAGCGCTCATCACCATTGGGCGGCACCTGGCCCCGATCAGACATGACGGCAGCCTAGTGTCCCCCTGGGCAAGCCACGCGGCTGAAATTCCGCCCCGTGAAGTGGTGGATGTCGACTGCGAACAAGGAGTGGCATGCTTGCCCGGGCGTGTTGTCGATCAAGAGGCGGTCGTTGCCAGGTGTCCACCCGTCAGGACCTGATTCACGTTTCGGGCGGTGACCTGCTGATGGGTTCTCACGGTTTCTACCCCGAAGAGGCTCCGGTCATGCGCGTCCTTATCGACGACCTATGGATTCGATCGACGCTCGTCACCAATGCGGAATTCAGCACTTTCGTCACGAGCACCAGCTACGTAACCACAGCGGAGCGGGAAGACCGCCAGGGTTCTGTTGTCTTCGTCGGCACCCCCGGGCCGGTTCCGCTAAATGATTGGCGCCAGTGGTGGGCGTGGCAGCCAGGCGCCAATTGGCGTCATCCGCAGGGCCCAGATTCCAGTGTGGAGGGCCGAGCGAGTCATCCCGTTGTTCACGTCTCCTTGCATGATGCTCGGGCCTACGCAACGTGGGCCGGCCTGGAGATTCCCCACGAGCCGGAGTGGGAGTGGTGCGCGCGAGGCGGCCNCGAATCTGCGACATACACCTGGGGCGAGGAGCCGAATAAAGGTGACGAGTTATTTGCCAACACCTGGCAGGGCGACTTCCCGTTCGACAACCGCGGTGCCCACGGCTGGAAAGGAACCTCTCCCGTGGGGGTGTTCCCGCCGAACGGTTACGGCCTNTTCGACATGGCAGGAAACGTGTGGGAATGGACCGACGGCGCGTGGCAGGACCAGCCGGGAGTGCACGCATGTTGCTCCGGGACAGCAACGGAAGGTGATCTCAAGGTCATTAAGGGCGGGTCGCACCTGTGCTCTCCCCAGTACTGCCTGCGGTATCGGCCGGCCGCTCGCTCACCGCAAGAAGCAAGCGAGAGCACCAGTCACCTTGGTTTTCGATGCCTCTCGCGCACGGCAGGGAATGCTTCCGAGGGCGATTAGCTAGGAGGTATCCGTCACTCGTTGTCCTTCCAGTGACCGTCTATCCAGGCCGCCTCTCCGTCCAACATCGGCGCGACGACCTCGCCGTACCACTGTGCTTGGTCAGGATTGTCGGCCAGTGCGAGGTAGGCCTCTTTGCTCTCGAAGATGAAAGCTCCGACGACGGTGACACCGTCGTCTGCTTTCATCACCGAGCCTCGCACGAAGCCGGGAGGGTTCGGCCGATCGCTCATCGCTTGCTCGAACTCATCGAAAGAGACTGTCAGTTTCGCGGTCATCACTGTTCCGTAGTACGTCATCACGCCACGGTAGGCGAAGACGCCACCGATCGCGCTGAAACGGAAAAACTGCGCTCCCGGACGCCGCGAGACCCAAACGTAAGTGGTCAAANTAGATAGGTGTGACGAGTGTTAATCAAGCGTCCACATTGACGAAGATTTTTTTGACAAACTCCTTGTGTCGGCTTGCATTCGGGGAGTAGACATCTCTCAACGCACCGCAAGGTGCGGGTCGGTTCGAAAACCGGTGACCTACCAGGGAAAACCTGGAAGACCTGAGTGCTGGCGGGTCGGTGACACGGGCCGGATCGAGGAGTCAACGAAAGCGTCAACTGCGCTGGAAACGGCGGAGAGACCGAGGCGAGAAGCACAGAGCCGAGGCGCCGGGCAACCGGAGGCGAAAACGAGGCTCCTAGAGCAGGGCCCCCCAAACTCATACTTTGGGGGGCCCTACTTCATTTCTCTGGACTTCGTACGCGCGACAGGAAGCAGGGCCGCGGACCGCGCATGGTTATGCTCCGCCGCACGAACTAGCCCTTACGAAAGGACGTGTCNTGGCAGACGAAGACGATGTGATCGAGGTTGTGGAAGAGGTCGAGGTCGACGTTCTGGTGGACGACGACGGAAACCCGGTGGGAGCTGTCGTTGATGACGTCATCGTCGCATCTGGCCCGGGAGGGGTCGTGATCGACGAAACGATCGACGTTCTCGACGCGGACGGCAACATCGTTGCCGAGTCCGAGACCATCGAGGTCATCGAAACCGACAACTAGCAGTCACACGCTTGGCGACGCCCGCCAACGCCAGAATGCCCCGGCGCGTCTCGCGATCGCCGGTCACAACGGAAACAGAAGTGGGGCCCACCCCGTGGGCCCCACTTCTGTTTATGTCTTTGTGTTGGCGCCGGTTACCTGCCGCGGACTTTGACGCGATCGGTGACCGCTGCTGCGGTGTACGGGGAGCCNGCCGACGGCACGTACGTCGCCGTCACCCGAGTCTTGCCCCGCGGCCACTTACGAGGCGTCTTCCACCGGTATTCCGCGATACCGTCCTGAATCTGCACCGTCACCGACTTCACCCGCTTCTTACGCTTGAACGTGTACGTCACCGTCCCGGGCACGTCGGTCGCGGTGAAGAACACCTCGTACAGNTTCTTCTTGCCACGCTTGGTCTTGCGCGGGACGTCAAGCTCCATCGACTGCGCGTTACCAATCACCGCCGTCGACCCCGTCGCCTTCACCGCCGCACCGGGANCAGCAGCCGCTGGCGCTCCCACCGCGACGAGTCCGGAGTACGCAGGCGCCGAACGCCCGTTTGCGCTCGTGGCGTATGTCGCCATCCGCACGTACTTACCATCATCAGTTGTGCTCGGCGTGTACTGAGGAACGGTTGCACCGGGAATATCCGTACACGTCGACGCATCATTCGCAGTACACACCTGCCACTGGTACTCATACGTACCCGATGAGTCATTCCACTCACCCGAAGTGCCGGTTATGGGTGTGCCCACCGTGATTCCATCGACCTGTGACAACGTCGGAGCCGCCGCATTCGTTGGCACCGCACCTGTCAACACCCGAACAAGAACCTCTTCTGCAGCAGCCCACACATTTCCATCCGAACCGATTGTGACAGCCTCGGCGTTTTGGTTATTCGGCATGACGACTCTGGGCGATACGACGCCGGCAGCGTTGAAACGCTCCGCCCCATCGTCGGCGGTGGCGGCCCAGAAGTACCCCAGTTCGTCAGCGACGAGAAGTGAATTGCCCTCACTGAAGGGCCGCGTGTCTATCTGCAGGTCTTGCCGGCTCACAGAATTCCCCGAAGTGAAGACGCTCAGAGTTCCGTCAAAATTAGGGATCGAGTAAACATATTGAATTTCCCGACCGCTCACCGTTCCGACAATCGGCACTTCGTTCCCATTGCCGTCTACGAATGTGTCCGAGCCGGTTCGATACTTCTTGCCATAGAGGTAGACCTGCCCGCCATTATTTAAGGCGCGCCCCGCCGCTAGACCAATGGACTGCGGATCTCCCACTTCACTATTTGAAGAAACAAGGCCATCAGTGGTGAAAGTGCCGTAAACGTTCGTGGCCAGACCGGTGAAAATGTCATACCCCGGACTCCAGGCGAAGTACATCTTGTTATCGGGACCGGCTGTCAACGCGACCGCCCCGGCATAGTCGGTAGACGTTTTCCAGTTTCCTTGCCGCACATTTAACGTAATCGGGTTTCCGAAGACTCCATCGGCGGACAGGGGAGCAGCCACCAGCGCGGCATTTGTTGTCATCGAGGTGTCAAAGGGACCATTCGTAGCCACGTCGAGTCTTGCCAAAGTAACGTGTGCAATAACTCATAGTTGACCATCGGGCCCCACTGCAGCCCTGATCTTGTCATACGCCACAAAATTATGAAAAATGCCGGGCGTAGCAACCTCAGTGCGTCGCCCATTCGCGTAGATCCGTGCCACTGTCCTAGAAGTGTCAAAACACCACAGGGAGTCAGCAAAAGTGATCTTCAATGCCTCAGACGAGCAATCACTGCCAGGGATGACGCCCTGCACTGCGCCAGAAGCATTGACTTTCAGAAAGACAGATTCGTTGTCCTCCCACGCCCACAACAGTCCATCTGGTCCCGTAACGATGTCCTCAAGGTCAGTGTTGTTTCCCCCTGACCCAAGGAGATAGTTAGTCGTATCCCCCACAGCTGCCTGCGCAACCGAAGCACCCCCGATCAGCGAACCAGCCATCACGCCGACAGCCGCTGCGGTCGCGACAAGACCTTTTATTTGACGTCNCATAACCTCACACCCTCTCTAATTGTGAACGTAACCTCTAAGACGCCATTCCATTGGCGGTTGGATGNCGTTTGTTTTAAACGGGGTGGTAGCACCCCAAATACCTTCAACATGTGCGGTAAATCCCAGGCGCCGAGGGGTCGTTGCGCAGCGTTGGGTATCTCCTGCTGCAAGCTTTCGCATTCGATATGCGGGATATTTCNGGACATTTCGGGCCCCAGTTTGGATTCCGGAGGCTAATAGGGAACTCTGTACCCCAGGTAAGGCATGTCAGCACCCATTCCCCTCGAGGACGTAGGCGCGATACGGCTGCACCGCGTGATGGGCAGTTCGCCCGCCACGTCCCTCGATAAGGAGATTCAGCACCATGGCACAAGGCACCGTTAAGTGGTTCAACGCAGAAAAGGGCTTCGGCTTCATCGAGCAGGCTGATGGCGGCCCGGACGTTTTCGTTCACTACTCCGCGATTGATTCCGATGGCTACCGTTCGCTCGACGAGAACCAGAAAGTCGAATTCGAGATCACCCAGGGCCCCAAGGGACCCCAGGCTGAGAAGGTGCGCGTCGCCTAACGTCAGACGTCTACTGCCGAAGGCCCCCGTCCAGTGGATGGGGGCCTTCGCTTTGTGCACCGGTGAAGCCACCGTGTCAGCGACATCTCTTGACTACCTGGCATGCACCGGGCGTTGAACACGGTCCTTGGGTCGCTAGTCGTGACTACTGCCTCTTACGCATCCATCAAGACCCATGACTCTCCCTGGTGGCGCGGTGTCCATTAATTCCAAGATTGGAGCGCCGCGCGCGAGTGACACAACCTGTCCGCCCCCCTCAAGAACACATAAGCGCACAAAGGCCTTGCACTCATGGGAATAATGACTAGGAGAGGCTAAAGCTCCGAACCTACGGAGATTTCGAGACAGGCATCCCACATTCCTGGCAGAAATTTGCCTCTTCCGCCACGTACCCCTCACATCCCGAACAGCGGCGCTGACCATCAAGCGAAGACCGTTCTTCTTCCCCACCAGAGATCCCACGACTCGTTTCCGGAGTTGATTCATAGCTGCCTACGTCTCGGGGCAAATTCTTCGCACCCAAAAGGTCGGCACCTGCCATGTCAGCACCCGTGAGCACAGTTCCCTGGAAGTTGACGAAACGCATATCGGCACCAAACAGGTTTGCGTTGCTCAAGTCCGCGCCGCTGAGGTCGGCATCCGTGAGAATCGCAAAGCGCAAGGAAGCCTCACGCAAATTGGCCTTAGTCCAGTCGGTGGCTGTCAGTTTTGCCCCATCCAAATTTGCTTCTGACAGATTGACGCCTGAAAAATTTTGACCGGCCAGGTCCTCGCCGCCACGAATAGACTTCAGAATGCTCTCCCGAACTGTTGACGACAAGATTCTCTCCTCCACCTCGGTATGTGCGCGCTTTACAGAGCTAATCGGATCAACCTATGACACGCCCCCGGCGGCAACACCCAAAGAACCCGACAACGGGCAAGTTACCGACTAAGACACGCCACGCTGCTGCCCCACGAGAGGGGTCGGTGTGGAGCCGGGACTTCTATCCCCATGTGGACCACGAGCCAGGCCCCAAACGGCCTGCAGTCGACGACGTGGTCTTGACCGATGGAGCACCTAGTTGGAGGTCCCCAAATCTATCTCCATTGCACCCGTGTACTGGTTAAACGTGATTGTCGTTTGGTTATCCGGATCACCGATCTGCCCCAAAGCGGGTTTGCGAATCTTGGCGGGTTTGGGGTTCATCCGAACCTTGGAGGACACATAGTTCTGTTCTTGACCTTCAAGGCCGGTTGCTCTCAACACAGCACGCCATGAATTCTTACGATCAGTGACCCTCAGCGACGCTTTCTGGCCGTCCGCGGAATCGTCAAGTTGATAAACCTTTCCCGTGATCAGAGCCGTCACTGTTCCTGGAGCGGGATCTTTGGGTTTGTTGACCCCGGGAAGTTGCTCGCCGACAATCGTGACGGCATTAGGTGCGAGGCGGTGCCACTGACGATCATCGGCAGTCGTGGTCCAGCAGGCCGAGGCATCGATGCATCGAACCGACCGCTTGGTGTCGACAAAAGGCGGCAGAAATGTCGCCTTCATGCTGCCGTCGGGATTGATCGTCATGATGTTCGTCGACCGAACACCGAGGGGCCCGCGCAGACGAAACGTCGTCGTCAAGCTCCGGCCTTCGGCACGGTCCTGCCACTGCTCGGCGGCAACGCCCATACGCTCGTAGAAGGTGTCCACCGACACCGACTTTGCTTGCACGGGTGCAGCAACCAACCCTGCCATTGCTACCAAAGCCAGTATCGAACTTGAAGCCATCATCCGGGTCAAGCGCATGGAGCCTCCTGGTGGGCACTCTTAGAACCCTTGTCACAGTACGCGCACCAACCGAGGAGTCAACTGGTGGCTCGTCTTCGGGGACCCACGGGGAGACTAGGTGGGGCGGGTCGGGCTCGAACCGACGACTGAAAAGGAGTCTGTCCAAGCATCCCGCCGATGGGCTTTTAACCATTCGACCGTAACACTCGAAATGCATCAACTACTGGAACAGCAGTCCGTGGCTTGAAGTAACGCAAAAGACCGAAGCGGCCGCCCCAAGGGTGTGGGGCGACCGCTTCAAGGTTTGGGGAAGAGGGAACTACTTCTTGGCGATGAACGTGTACTTGCCTTCGTCGCCGCTCTTTGGATCGAGCCAGGTGACCGTGCATTTGCCTTCGCCGTTGAACTTGGCCTTCACCTTGCCCTTCTTGGTCTCGTAGACAGCGCACACGTCTTCGCTGTCATCGGAGACGTTCCACTCCAGGCGCTTGGCCAGCGCCGCGCGGGCCTGGTCCATGTCGACGATCGTGTACTTCTCGCCAGCCTCCACGGCTTTACGCTTCAGGGCTTGAGCGAAAGCGTCCGGGTCGTACGGCAGCACCTGCACGGATGCCGGGACCGTGTCGATGTAGGCGTTAGCGCCGGAGTAGCCGGAGAACACCACGCCCGAGGCCGTGAAGTCCTTAACGCCCGGGGTCTCCGGGATGAACCGCCATTCAGCGACGCCGTCTTTGAACTCCACTCCCGAATAGTCCTCCCCATCGACGCGAATAACCGCCGTGCCGTTCGTCGGCTGCGCAGGAGAGTTCTCATCCGGCCGCCACGAGGCATACGCCGTCATCGTGAGCGGCACACCCACCATCGCGTACGCGGGGGCGTCGAACCGCAACGCGTTACCCACAGGGCAGCTGTTACCGGCGTTGGCCTCCCAGCACGCAGGAGTCGACTCGACCTCTTGTCCCTCCTGACTGGCCTCGACAAGAGGGCACTCTTCCTTTGACAGGTCCCCGCACTCCTTGAGAATCGTGATCTGATTCGCATCCGTTTTGCACTGTCCGGCGCCCAACCCGTTGATGTTGCGAAAAATAATGTTGCCATTCCCGCAGTCAAGCCAAGCATTTCCCGTGTATGCACTCGCTGGCGCAGCGACACCCACCAAGCCACCCGCCAGTAACGCCACCACGCCAACGGCCGCCCCAAGACGACCCCAAGACTTCTTCACCAACACTCAACTCCCTCGTTAGGCGCCAAGGAGGCACGAATGAGGTGAACCTACGCCGTCACCACCCATTCAGGCCGTAGTAACGCGAGAGTGAAACAAACCCGCACGTTTTGTCGCACCACCAGCGCCGTCGCACCACCAGCGTCTCTTTTGTCCGTTCCTGAACCCGCCCCATACGTCTCCCCTATGAAGTGGGGCGGGTCGGGCTCGAACCGACGAC
>PBTV01000031.1 GCA_002729215.1 Rubrivirga sp. | reverse complement strand
GGTTGAAGTTGTCTTCGGCGTTGGTGCTGACGGATGCGTACGTGATCGCCGCGTCGAAGACCCCCGGGGCGATGGTGAGCGCCTGGTAGGCGACACCGCCACCCATCGATCGGCCTAGCAGGGCGATTCGTTCTCCATCGATCCATTCGATGTCGGAGTCGCGGATCGCCAGAGCCGCGTTGATGACGTCCTCGGCGTACCCGAGTCTCATATTGACGTCGCTACGCGGATCCTTATCCGAGCACGCGTGGTTGCGGTAGTCCACGTGGAGAACGCCGTATCCGTTGCGGGGCAACCAGTCCTGTTCGCGCCGGAACCCTTGACCGGACACATATACCTTCGGGTCGATGTATCCATGGGCCAGAACAACCATCGGGAACGGTCCGGTGCCCTTGGGTTCGATCAAAATGCCGCAGATCTTCAGATCACCGCTGGTGTAGGTCGCCTTGTATCGGGTGTACGCGGAGTTCTTGCTGAGTTTCTTGCGGACCTTGAGGTTGCGGCCGTTGTAGTCCTTGGTCATGGCAAGGGGAATTGAGGAAGCATGGACGTCTGACGATCGATCCGAACTGGAATGTGCCATGGAAGTTGTCGGCACGATCGTGACGACCAGGGCGGCAGTGGCAAGAATCGCAAGAGCTCGGTGCACGCAAATAGGTTATGTCAGACGTACGTTGCGGGCCGTCCCAGATGCGCAAATCTCGAGCGTCGCCGTTCGCCCAGAGCAGCCCTCGAAATTTCACCGAAAGGAGATCGTGCCTGTGAGTCCTCGATTCTGGAACGAGAAGCGAGTTTGTCCCCAGGTGAGGGTTCGGGCTTTTCTTCCCTATTGATGTTTAGAGGACTCTAACTCGGGGAATAACGCCTTCGAGGGCGCAGGAAACGGGTGGTAGATCACTACCTGAGATGCTGCGCCTTGGAGGTAGTGATGAGTCGCGCAACGCGATTAGGGACAGGAGTTGCTGCCAGTGCAGTTGCCCTTGTCGGCACAGGAATTCTTACGAGTGCCCCGGCCAGTGCCCACGGGTACGTAGATGGACCAATGAGCCGTTCGGCAGCATGCGCAGCCGGCTTGAACACTAATTGCGGTTCCATCGTGTACGAGCCGCAAAGTCTGGAGGCGCCGAAAGGGTTCCCCGAAACAGGTCCGGCCGATGGGCAAATCGCATCAGCTGGTGGCCTCTTTGGAGGTGTTCTCGATGAGCAGAGCGAAGGCCGCTGGTTCAAAAACGAGGTGGCGACAGGGCCGCTTCTGATGTCTTGGAAATACACAGCCCCCCACTCAACAGCCAAGTGGCACTACTACATGACCAAGCCGGGGTGGGACCCCAACGATCCGCTGGATCGCAATGATCTCGAATTGATATCGGAATTCCAGCATGATGGTTCCAAAGCAAACAGCAACCCAGATCACACCCTCACAATTCCGGGTAATCGATCGGGATACCACGTTATTCTCGCTGTATGGGACATCGCCGATACGGTGAATGCGTTCTACAACGTCATTGACGTTGACGTTGTTGGGGAAGGAATATCTGACACGACTCCGCCGACAAATACGGTGAATTTGCAGACGACCTCGGTCAGCGCGACTAGCGTCAATTTCACGTGGACCGGGTCAACTGACGATAGCGGTGTCGTGCGCTATGACGTGTATCGCGACGGAAGGTTGGTTGGTAGCAGCTCGATTGCTGAATTCTCGAACACCGGCCTGTCCCCGTCCATGGACTACCAATTCACTGTCGTTGCTGTCGATGCTTCGGGCAACCGCTCGATTCCGAGCGACGTTTTGACAGTAACTACGGATGTCGCTTCGGAAGTGGATGATCAAGCACCGATCGCCCCCGGATACCTGCACTCAATGGGTGAGACAACACAGTCAGTGTCTCTGATGTGGAACGCAAGTGATGACAACAGTGGCGATGTGATGTACCAGGTATTTCGTGACGGAGTTCAATTTGCCAATACGGAAATGACCATGCTGATGGATACCAACCGTGAGCCGGGCACGACTTACCAGTATCTGGTTGTGGCGGTGGACGAGACTGGAAACCGATCCGCTGCCAGCAACCAGCTCGCTGTCACCACTGACGCGGCAGAGACCACGGAAACTGCCCCAGAGCCCGAACCTGCCCTGGAGTCGCAACCAGTGGAGAGTGGAACGTGGGATCGATTTGCGAGCTACACGGTTGGAGATACCGTCACTCACGCCGATTCAATCTACGAGGCAGTGCAATCCCATACTGGCAATGGTGATCCGAACTGGATCTACGCGCCATCACTGTGGGTTGCTGTGACGAAGGATTCGACCCCGCACGTGGACCAAGGCTCGGCACCTAAGGACGAGATTCAATCCTGGAACGCCACCGGCACGCACGCGGCAGGCGATCGCGTTTCGAATTCAGGATTGATCTACGAGGCGGTGCAATCCCACACCGGCAATGGCGATCCGAACTGGATTTATGCGCCTTCGCTGTGGAAGCTCATCTAGGTGATCGCGAGCAAATCGGGAGGGAGCAAACAGCTCCCTCCCGATTCATTGGTCAGAATCGAGACTGCAGCGACTTGCAGGCGGCATTCATCGGCGATGTTTCGAAGCGATCCATAGAGGGGTCGGGGTTGTCCTGACAGAACAATCCCTGCGGGTTCGGGAACTTCGCGAGGTAGGCGTCGACGACTGCGCTTGTCGCAGCGACGCTGGGCGCCGGCGTGACGGCATCGAATTGACCGAACTCTCCGACGAGGTAGCGCGTGACCCCTGAAGCCTGAGCCCAGGCCCACGCGGTCTCGCTTTGCGCGAAGAGCCGGTCGCTGAATTGGCCGGTCTGCTCGTAATTCTGGGCCTCGCGAAGAATGTCGCCGTCGTGCAGGCTGACGAGGTCGTAGCCGGACATGTCGGGAGCGATCCCCGCCTCCTGGTACGTGGTGACGAGGGGCTGTGTGACGAGAAGACCCTTGAAGGACTCGGCGCGCTTGGGCGCTGCCTTCACGATGCGAGCAGCATTTGCCGCAGTGAAGCCTTTATCGGCCTCGTTGGCTGGATCGAACCAGTCGACCTTGTATCGCTCGGCGAACTTCGCGATCTGTGGGACCGCTGCGAGGTACTCCTTGCTGAGGCGGCTTTCGATGCCGTCCGGGTGGTCGAAGTTCGGTGACCCGCCACCGCTTTGTGAGGCCATGACGCTGGAGTAGTTCAGTAGTTCGACGAAGAGAGCGACAGCAAGACCGGCACGCTTGGCCTTGCGGATCTCATCGCTGTGGGAGCACAGCCACTTGTTCACCTTCAAACTCAGGATGCCGTCCCCTTTGCCGTGCAGAAGGCGCCCGGTGGAGCCGTCGTAGTACATCTGCGTGGTGTAGCGCACGGCCCTGTAGCCGTCCTGGGCGAGGGTCGTGGGTGAGTAGTAGAAGGCTCCGGGGTTGTACGGGTACTGCCCGATGTTCACACCAAGCCGGTTCGGTGAAGCGGTCGATTTCACGTACCGCTTGAGGCCCTTGGTGGACGCACACTTGCTCTTGGGAACTCTTTGCTCGGATCCCGACGAGGGCCCTCCGCTCTGGCCGCCCCCGCCGTTTCCTCCGGCGTTGCCGGTGGACTGGAAGCACTGCCGGATGACCGCCTCCTGCTCGACGTTCGCCCGCTGCGTCTGGATTTGTTGGGCTGCCGCTGGGCCCAACTCTCGAGCCACGCACTCACTAACTGAGTCGGGCAAGTTGGGCTGCGCGTGCGCGGGGCTGCTGACGAGTGACGCCGCCAGTGCCATTGTCGCGGCGATGGCAAGAGTGGAACGGTTCATGCCTAGATGTTACGTAGACCGACCAAAGGGATGACGAGGACTAGCACATTTGTTACCGTCGAACCGTGAATCAACGCATGCGAATTCTTGCTATTTCCGTAGCTGTCGGTGTGGGCGTGTCCGCCCTGTCAGCACCTGCCAGCGCGGCACCGCGGCCGGTCGGCTACCTGGGAACTCCCACCGCGCTCGGCTTGAGCGGAGCGAGCCCCCACGCCGACCTCATGGCGGACGGAACGGTTCGGCTGTACTTCCCAAGCCCCCAAACGGGTGGAACCGCGGTGGCCACCTGCACGCTCGCTGGGAACTGCTCGATCGTTGGTTCTATCGAGAGGGCTGCGGACCTGACCGATGTCGTCTTGACCGATGGATCTCGTCGGGCGTACCTCGTCGACTTCGACCCCAACACCAAGTTCAAGGGGATCTACACCGCCCCGCTGTCCACTGACGGGTTGACCCTCGGCGACCGGGTGTCTTTGGGTATTTCCAGTGAGGGAGCGATGGCCTGGGGTGTGCCAGACGCCGTGTTGCTGCCCGACGGCCGCGTTCGCATCTACTGGGTGGAGCCCAGCCCGCAGGGCGGCATGGCCACGGAGAACATCGTCAGCGCCACGTCGACCGACGCCACCGGCACCGTGTTCGTTCGCGATGTGGGAACCCGCACCACCGGCGGGTTGGTCGACTTCGAGGTGCTTCGCGCGGAGCCTGGGAACTGGCTCGCCATCATGTCGACATCTCCCGAGGACATGAAGAATCCCCAACGACTCCTGGTGGGAACTTCGGATGACGGACTCACATGGCGGATCAATCGGAAGTCGTTGACATCACGCAAGATGAGCTACCTGGACCCGACGGGCATTCCGACGGGTGACGACAGGTTCCTCGTCTATTACGCGAAAGCGCCGAATGTTCTGGGGGATCGCGAGTACACCTTGGAGCAAGCGACCCTTCGCGTGGGCGCCAAGGCGAATGCGCAGTGCAAGAAGAAAAAGAAGAAGAAGAAGTGCTGATCGGCCCGGGTCAGCAGGCTGAGCAGCCTTTTCTTTTGCTGTGCGGGTCTGCTGCAGGTTGCCGCACCGTAACTTNCTAGTCGCGCTCTCGCCGCTTGCGAACCAGGTCGACTGCCTGGAAGGAAAGGACGGCGATGGTGATGGGTATACCGAAGGCAATAAATGCCCACAGAATGAGGGTGCTGTAGACNGGATTTTCGATAAAGCCTCGCAACAGGAAGGCGAGCCACGAAAAGGCTGTAATGAGCCACATATTTCGCATCCATTGGCGGCTCACGCGGAAAAGGTAGCAAATAAGACGCTGTGGCGAGGCAGTGTCAGGGAAGATTTGGGGCATCAGAGACAGCGTCTGACTAGCCTCGCGTTCGCTCTGACCTTCTTGTTGCGGCGAACATGGCGTACTGACGGCACTACGTTGGTGCCGTGCTCACTCCAAAACGTTTGAGAAATCTTGGTATCTGGGCTGCCGTGGTTGTTGCCTTTTATGTAACTCTCGGTGCCTGTGACGTCGGCGCTTTGTGGGGTTGACATTACCTGGGGGCACGAGTCGTAACTGTGCCTCACTCAGGCGAATCGCACGAGCCAGACCGTGACTACAGCCAGAGACACGAGGGCCAGAGCAGCCGTAANCAGGGAAGCTTTGGAGGCCCGGCGTGACCCNGGCGGCTGCGGGCGCATGCGGACAAGTCCTGTGCTCGTATCGCTGTCGTGTGAGCCGCAAGAGAAGCAAATGATGGAGCCGATGGTCTCCGTTCCACACTCATCACAAATCATGGTCGCCTAACGCTGTCATGGCTAAAGCTGATCCGCAGGCGAACATGAGAGTCCAGCGTAGAAGATCCGTCGAGAGGGAGAAAGNAACGTACTAAGGCGGGTTCTGCTTGCGCCAGACGATTTACTTTTGTTGAATCTGAATCGTGTCCTTTTTGTGGGAAACTCGAGCCCCCCGGGTTCGGCTGTCCGACGCCCTCATGGTGGTGTTACTGAGGCGTATGCGCCTTCAGGCGGTGCAAGCGCGGTNCTNCCAGACGAAGGAAGAGCCCGAGAGGCAGAGTCGATCAGAGATTCCAGGGTTGACTTTGGAGACGTAGTGATGCCTAGCGGCGTTCTTTCTCTACATCCATCTTCTCTTTGCAGTAGTGCAGCCTTAATTCCTCGTCATCCGCGAGATCCGCTTCGCAAAATACGCAGGTGTATGACGGCACAGAGAAATCTTAGGGGATGTTCGAGGAGCGCTACACAAGGTTGGGCAGAAGACTGCGTGACTTGGTTTCGGTCAGACAGCAGCCGCGGAAGGCATCGAGTCAAGAGCGGATGCTGCCTCTCGTGAGGCTTGCTGCTTGCGCAACTTGTCTAAGCTCGCCTGCAATTTCCCGTTTTCTTCTTCAAGAGCCTCAACCTGCCTTGTCAACTCTTGGATGGTCTCTTGGCGCTGAGCCTCTTGACTAGCGTGCTTGTCTTCCAAGTCACTGATTTCNCGTCGGAACTGCTCGGTGGCCAGCAGGTGCTTCAGTTCAAGTTTTTCCGTCTCAGTTTTGGTGTAACCCAACATGCCCAAGACTCCAAGGGCAGCAATGAGAAGCACCAACGCTAACGCCCAAATCTCCATGATAGAAAGAGTACCCTATGTCTTGCCACTGCACGAGTAGTGGTTGCCATTTGCATGGGCCAACTGGGATCGGGCAATTTTTGGCTGGAAGGGCACTCCGGTGAGTGCCAACTTCTGGACCTCAGGTGGAAAGATTGGGTTGTGCGCGGACGGGTGAGCGGCCTTCCGGTCGAGAGATACATCGGGCTTGAGCACGGCATGGGCCTCCCTGTGATGGTGTGCAGGGATCGGGGAAATCGGCACTGGATCACGGATGGAACCCGCTCGGCGTTGATTTTTCCGCCCGAGAGGGACGTCGATGAACTTGGTTCGAAAAGTTATATTTTCGACTACAGCATCGATCGAGCGGAAGAGTTGCTGTCGACCGTTGACCCCATCATTCGAGAGGACTTTCCCTACGACGAGTGGGTCCATGCGAACTGGCTCCAACTCGCAATTTTCCGTCTGCTCTCTGAGTATCCGCGGGGGTCTCTGGAAGTGGATCGCATCTCGCTCGAACACGACTCGTCTGACTCAAGTGGCCAGCTACAAGTCAAGATCCAAGGGACGGAAAAAGTGTTTCGGGTGCGGCGATTCAGACCCCGCCGCCGAGGCAGAATGCTGATTGAGATCTACGTGCAGCCAGACTCGAGCGTCACGTTGACCGCTCGGCAAGCAACCCTGGGTTTGGTGACCCGGAACACTTGGAAACCGGATCCTCGCGAAATTCAGGCACAGGCGCGCCAGGTAGTAGACGCCGCGCTCGAGTTCATGTGGGAGTGCGTCGAAATCGGCCAATAATCGACCCCTCCGCTCGCCGACGGATCGCTACCCACGGAAGTAATCGCTGGTGAGTTCGACAACCCACCAAACGAGGAAGCAAAACAGCAGAACCTTCACGGCCTTTACTGCCGCAGAGGCGATAAGTGTTTTCCTGCCAGACCGTGAAGCGAGGCGGCTCCGTAACGACACCTTTGCGCGGTGATTCCACGGCTTTCTCAGATCTACGCGTCGTTTAGGAGATAGGTCCAGGATTGCATCGGTTGGTATGGCGAGTGCAACGACGCCAGCAGTAATGGCAATGATACTTACCGCGAGATCCGCACGCACAGGTCGATTGTGCACAATGCCAGCCGGTGGGCAATCAAGACCAGGGTGGAGACGTTCTGTCCGTCTTTCGCATGGTTGCTCAGATGTAGGCAGGCATTGCCGACAGTAGAGTTGAGGTAGTGGGTTCGATCTGTGTTTAGACCGATACCCGCGAGATGTGCAGGGAGGAGAAGGCCAGTGCTAAGCCCAGTGCCCGACGGTGTCACTGTCGTTGCCTCTTTCGAAAAGGCCGAACGATTACGTGAGCGCAAAAAGCCCGATCCGCTGCTGATTCTGGAGCCGCTTCAGGAGTATTTCGATGAGAACGGCTTCGGGGAAGGGGATCTGTTGTGGGGGCGTTTGGGGCTTCAGTCGACGTCGGGCACCTTCCATTTGCAACGCGATGAGGGCTTTCAAGTCGTTCTCAAGCGCCGCCTGGGGGGACCCCAGCCGAGCGAAGTAATGGATCTGCAAACGGAGGTCGAATTACTGAAGATGTTGAGGGGGCACGGGCTACATTCGCCCGAGATCCTCCACGAGTGCAACGACCCCTCCATCATTGGTGCACCCTTTTACCTCAGTGCCTTCCTGCCAGGTGAAGCCGCGATCAAGACGGTACCCAAGGGGCTCGATTCCGTCGAGGAGAAGGTAGGGATGTCTCGTCGTGCTATCGACGATTTGGCGCGCATTCAAGTCGAGATCACCCCGGACGAAGTGAAGCGCTTCGACCGTGGAGGTGGTGAACTCAGAAAGATAGTGCTGGAATCAAAGCGGATGGCTCGGCAGTTAAAGATGCGCCGCATTCCGGGATTCGAGATTCTCGGGGAATATCTTCTCGAGAACTCACCGGAGCCCCGTCCGTCAGTGATTTGCCACGGTCGCTACGCGATGCAAAACCTGCTGTTCGGGCCTCGCCCCCCTGCGTCCATTACGGGGATGTTTGGGTGGGAACGAGCGACAGCCAGTGACCCCCTCATGGACTTGGGGTACTTCACGGCCACCTATGCGGCGAAGGATTTACCGGAAACCCCTCTCGATACCGCGGTGGTGACTCGGGAAGAGGACGGTTTTCTGTCTCGCAATGAACTCAGCAACGTCTTTCGAATTGCCACGCATTTGGAGACCCATGATCTTCCCTGGTTCCAGACCTTCAGTCTGTGGAGAGAAGCGGTTCGTCTCGAGGAAATGTTTGAACGTCTGATGAACAAGGAGGCAGTGCCGAACAAGGCTTTCGCGCTGTCGCTTCGCGATGGAGTACCTCAAATCCTCGCCAACGCCGCTCACTTTTCTCAGGTCGAAGGTGTTGAGGCGATAGTAAATTGACATAGCGGTCATCTTTCCCCTCAGATGCGAAGTGCTTGAGCCGATAGGCCAAGTGAAGAAGAAGAGTGAGTCGTAGGAGTTCACGTGAGCGTCAATGAGGTTCTCGCGCGTGTTGGGGAAATTAGAGCTCGAATGGAACTCGCCCCCATGCGCGCGCTAGCGCCTATGCCTGCAGCCGTTGCGACAGCGCGAACGGGGCAAGTGCCCGACGCCAGTTTTCAAGCGACCCTGGAAAACGTTCAGAATCAGGCCCTCGCCGGCGCCGCTCCTTTGGCACCGACTAACCCCCTAAGTTTCTATCCGGGTGCCGGGTACCTCGCGCACGACGCTGACTTAGGAACAAAAATGGCGACCCAAGCCGTCCAATATGTCGGAACTCCCTACGTGGCGGGAGGGAACAGTCCCGCAACAGGATGGGATTGCGCGGCCATGACCGAGTGGGTCGCCGAGCAATATGGAGTCAACATCCCTCCGGTGTCTTGGGAGCAAATCAAGGTGGGGGAACAGATTGGTTCGCTCAGCGAGGCACGAGTCGGAGATCTGGTCTTCTTTCACGAGCCATCGGGTCACAGGCATGATCCGTCGCCACTTAAAGTGAATCACGTAGGCCTATATTTAGGTGACGGAAAAATGGTTGAGGCCGCCAATCCCAGCGCCGGGACCCGGATTGGCGACGTGGACGTGAACAAGTTGGTGGGTATTCGGCGTCTTTCGGGACCGGCGGTCGCGTAACGCTCCGTACCGCTGACTAGGTGTGGTGTGGGTCCGGTATCAAATCAGATTGCCGATTTCCCTCAGGTACGATGCGCTCGCGCCGATCAGGGCAGTTGAGCAGGAGGCTCACCAGATTAGCCATGGATTTGGCCCGGATACCTAAACGGTAGGTGGGGTTCCCATGGATTTGGGTCTTGTCAATCCGGCGGTACGCATCGCCCTGGATGGATTGATGGCACGTCAAGAAGCCATCGCCCACAATGTGGCGAACTTGACGACGCCGAATTTCACCGCGACGAATATTGAATTCGAAAGTGAGTTGAAGTCCGCTCTCGAGACCCCGCATGCTGCAGGGGTAGCCTCCACAGCCGACTTCCTCACAACCGAAGCATCAAGTGCACCCCGTCAGCAAAATGGCAACAACGTAAGCCTTGAGGAGCAGACACTGCTGGGATCGGAGACTAATCTCCGGCTTGAACTGGCTTTGCGGGCGGCCGAAGGGCGATTCAACGCTGTGAAGCACGTCATTGGAGGTCAGTAGGCATGCTGTCCATTTTTGGGGTTTCTAGCACAGGCGTTAACTTCTACCGCAGTTCGCTTGACGCGATAGCTCATAACGTCGCCAATCTCAACACAGTTCGCGCGCGAGATGAGCTCGCGGTGCAACGACAAGTTGTCGTGGGATCAGCAAACGAGTCCCCTGCTCCCGGCGTAGTGGGAGCTGGTGGGGTAGTTGGCTCTGGCGTGTCTTTCCGCGTCGCCCATGGTTCCAGCACCGATGGGCGTCTGGTTTATGACCCGGAGCACGTGCTTGCTGATGAGACCGGCTACGTGCGTCACCCGGACATTGACTTGTCTCAAGAGATGACAGACATGATCATTGCGCAACGCGGATACCAGGCCAACTTGGCGGTCGTTCAGCGAGCCACGGAGGCCTACCAGGCCGCTCTCAGGTTGGGTAGGTAAGTCACATGGCCTTCAGCATCCCGGGCGTCTCAATCTCGGCACCGCTCCCCCCGATACCGCCTGCTCCCGCGGCTACGGCGCCGACTGTCGACCCTGTCGGGTCCCCTTCTGTTTCGCCCAGTGGTGCGCCGGGGGTTTCTGCACCGGATACCGGGCTGAATTTCGGTGAAAGTTTGTCCAATGCCATGGAGCGCCTGGGTGCGCTGCATGAGAACGCCGACACGCTTGCGACCAAGGTGGCTACCGGCGAGTTGAAGAATCCTCATGAGTACCTGATGGCTGCACAGGAGGCCTCGATCACGACACAGGCAGCTGTGGCTGTGCGAAACAAGGCGCTTGAGGCCTTCAATGAGATCATGAGGATGCCGTTGTGATCGAAACTTTGACTATCTTCGGTCGCCGATCGTTGGCGGCTCTTCGCGGCTTTACACCGGGACAGATCACTGCGATCGTCATTGGGTTCTTGGCGCTCATAGCTGCGGCAGTGCTCTTGTTCCGTTTATCTGCAGCACCAATGACCCCGTTGTATTCAAATCTCACAAGCGAAGATGCTGTTGCGATTTCGCAAGAGTTGGACGCACAAGGCACCAGTTACGAAATGAGTGCCGGAGGAACGCAAATTCTTGTAGCCCCCGAAGACGTCTCGCAGGCACGTCTGGCCGTGAGTGCAGCGGGGCTTCCTGCTGATTCAAATAGTGGCTATTCCCTCCTAGACGAGCAAGGAATGACCACGTCGGAATTCATGCAGAATGTGACTTTCCAGCGAGCTCTTGAGGGTGAGCTGGCCTCGACCATTGAGGGCATTGACGGCGTTCGGTCGGCAAACGTGCTCCTTGCAATACCCGAAGACTCCGTCTTCACCCAATCCTCGGACAAGCCGTCAGGGTCAGTATTGGTCGTTATGGGTGGCGGTCAGATGCTCAACGGTGAACAGGTGCAAGCTGTCACGAATCTCGTGGCCTCCTCAGTACCCGGTCTGATGGCAGATGACGTAACGGTTACTGACTCCAGCGGTGTCTTGCTGTCGGGCGGGGGCGCCACGGGTGCGGCGTCTGTTGAACAAGGCAGAAGGCTTGAAGCAAGCCTGATTGATTCCGCACAGATCATGCTCGACAAGGTTCTAGGTCCTGGTTTATCAACAGTCAGCGTGAATGCCGACTTGGATTTTGATCAAAGGTCGACGAAGACGCAGCAATACCAATACCCCGAGGAATTGCCAGCGCTCAACGGTCAAACAACGACGGAGACGTACACGTCAACGGATAACAACGCCAGCGACGGCCCTGTTCTTGGGGACCCACCGCAGGTCATTGGTGAAGGCACAACAGCCGACGCCCAGTCTGACTATGAGAAGACCACTGCGACACAAACAAACCCGATTGACAGCACCATTACCGAACGAGTGGGAGCTCCCGGAGATATCCGTCGCTTGACTGTTGCCGTACTGGTAGATACCGCGGTTCCCGCAGAAACCTATGGTGAGGTTGAAGCACTTGTTGCCAATGCCGTCGGGCTTGACGTCGACCGTGGAGATGCGATCCAGGTTGCCCAGGTGGCTTTCGACACTTCTGCCGCCGAAGCGGCAGCAGAAGCAGCAGCAGCCGCAGAAGCAGCGGAGCAGGGTGCGATGCTCTGGAACATCGGTCGCCAGGCTGGAATTGCCCTGTTAGTTGTCGCCATCATGGTTCTTGGAGCTCTGTCGCTTCGCAGGCAACGTAGAACCTTGTTGGACATGGAAGCGTTGGAATCCCGTGGCCCCAGCGAGACAGTTCTGCTGGAGCGCTTAGATGAAAACGGTCAACCTGTCTACGCATCGGTTGGGGCCGGGGCATCCGAGGGAGAAGAGGATGAAGAGGAGCTGCCCACGTACATCCAAAGTCCTGGCTCAGCCACGTATGACAGTCTGAAGGATTTCGCCACGAAGGAGCCTGAGCAGGTGGCGCGTGTCCTGAAGACGTGGATTTCGAGTTAGGTATCTGCCCCATGGCTCCGATAAGACCAGAAGAGATCACTGCCCGCTACAAGGCAGCGGTGATCGTGGCTCAACTCGGCCCCGAGGTCGCCAAGCCAGTCTTCGCAGAAATGCAGGCTGAGGAGATCCAAGAGCTCGCCAGTGAGGTGGCTCGACTGAAGGAAGTGGATCCAGCGCTGGCTCTGGAGATTATCCGAGAGTTCGTGACTTTTGCTGCTAGTACTCGGCTTGCTGGAAGTGGTGGTCTCGATGTTGCACGAGATCTCCTTGAGCAGGTATTCGACGAGAGCGAAGCCGCCGACATGTTCGAACAGCTGGAAAGCTCTATCGCCGAAGCTCCCTTTAACTTCATGCGCAAAATGGACCCGTCGCAGATCATTTCGTTCATCAAAGATGAGCATCCGCAAATAATCGCCGTTGTCTTGGCGTACCTTCCCGCGGATCTTGCCTCTAACGTTCTTGCGTCCATGCAAGAAGAGGTTCAGGGAACGGTGGCGGAACGAATCGGCATGATGGGGCGGGTCAATCCGGATGCAGTCCGGCTGGTGGAAAGCATTTTGCAGCGCAAAATGTCAAACGTTCTCGTGGCAACTGAATCGTCGTACATTGGTGGTATTGATCCATTGATCAGCATCATCCAGCGGACTGATCGCCAAACAGAAAAGATTTTGATGGAAGCGATTGAGGAACGTGACCCCAAACTTGCCGAGACCATTCGAGCAAACCTGTTCCTGTTTGAAGACATTGCCAAGATTGACGACCGCTCTTTGCAGGTGGTTTTGCGAGAGGTCAGCCCGCAGGACCTTTCTATGTCTTTGAAGGGTGTCAGCGAGGACGTTCACGAGAAGGTCTTGGGCAACCTGTCTCGGCGTGCAGCGCAAATGTTGGAAGAAGAATTAGAGTTGATGGGCCGGGTGCGCCGCAGCAGTGTGGAGGAGGCCCAAGGAAAGATTATTGCAGTCATTCGGCGACTCGAGGACAAGGGCGACATCGAAATCGATGTGGGTGGTGTTGATGATTTCGTCGCTTAGAGTTACTCGTGTTAGTCCAGATCAAGCACAATCACTGTCGCTTGCTCGACTGGACTACGCCTTGAGCGATGGTCCCCTTGCGCAGGGCACTGTCATGGATCCTCGAATCGTGAATCCACAACTCGAGGAAATTGTGAGTGAGGTAGTGCGACGAGCAGAGACCGAGGCTCGCGAACGCGGCTACGCCGCTGGTTACGAACAGGCGCGCGATGAAATCACTACGAGAGTTCGTGAGGAACTCGGTCGAGAGAACGAGATTTTGCGCGCTGAACACGAAGCGTTGATGGCCAATCAAGCTGACGTCCGCAATCAATTGCATGAGGCTGTGCAACTTATGCAGGCACTTGCCCAAGAGATGGATGCCTCATTCGTGCCAACCTATGAATCTGTCGGTCAAGATCTTGCGGACGTCGTTGTGGCGCTGGTCGAGGACCTGCTCGGGCAGCGTCTCGCGGAAGACCGTGCCCACGTGCTGGGGGCGATCACGCGAGCGGTTGCAGAAATCCCTGAGAGTGGCGAGATCACCGTGCGTATGCATCCAGACGACGCTGCTCTGCTCGAAAGATTCGATGTTGATTTGGCGGACTCTTTAGGTAGATCTGTAAACGTCGAACAGGACTCCTTAATTGATCGCCATGGAGCAGTCGTATTGAGTGGTAACACCAACGTAGATGGGCAAATCCGAACACGTTTGGCGCGATTGCGAGAGGCGCTGGGTCAATGAACCTGAATGAGGTGCTCGAGCGGGGAAAGGAGGCAATGCGCCCTCCCGTTTCGGGCCAGGTTGTCGGTGTTAGTGGTTTGACAGTGTGGGTCGAGGGTGCGCGCTCGGCTATCGGCGACATTGTGGAAATCTCCGCTAAGGGCAAACGACTACCCGCACAGGTAGTGGGAGTGTCGGAAGACCGCCTCGCGTGCATGCCGTTGGGTGAGGTGGCGGGTATCGCGCCGGGGGTTTCAGCGGAGGCTACAAACGGCCCGCTGCGGGTCCCCATAGGACAGGGACTGCTGGGGCGGGTAATTGATGCTTTAGGTAATCCCATTGATGAAGCAGGACCGTTGCCAGCCATGCCACTCATCTCAACCGATAATCGGCCCCCGGATCCCTTGAAGCGCAAGCGCATAGGTGAACAACTACACCTCGGCATTAGGGCGATCGACACGTTGGTGCCGATCGGTAAGGGGCAGCGGGTTGGGATTTTTGCCGGGTCAGGCGTGGGCAAATCCACGCTCATGTCCATGATGGCAAGAAATACCTCGGCAGACGTAGTTGTGGTCGGGCTCGTGGGCGAGCGTGGACGAGAAGTGCGCGAATTTATCGAGAACGATCTTGGTGAGGAAGGCCTGGCGAAGTCCATCGTGGTGGTCGCGACTTCCGACATGCCGCCGATGGTCCGACTGCAAGCGACATTTACGGCGACCCGCATCGCGGAACATTTTCGAGACAGGGGATCAAACGTCCTATTGTTTTTGGACAGCATCACCCGAACGATGACAGCGCAGAGAGAAGTAGGGCTGTCTGCGGGTGAGCCGCCGGCATCGCGAGCGTACCCACCGTCGGCCTTCGCCATGCTTCCTCGTCTTCTCGAACGAGCCGGAGCTTCAGAGCATGGTTCAATCACGGGCATCTACACCGTTTTGGTGGAAGGTGACGATCTCCAAGATCCCGTGGCCGACAGTGCGCGATCTATCCTTGATGGTCACATCGTTTTGGATAGAGATCTTGCGACGTCTAATCATTATCCGGCGATCGACGTGCTGAATTCCGTATCGCGCGTAGCACCAGCAATTTCATCGCCGGATCTAGATTTGCAGGTGGCGACAGTCAAACGACTTCTCGCCGCGTACCGAGACGCTCAAGTACTGATTGAGGTGGGTGCCTACGTTCCGGGCACCAACTCAGATGTGGACACAGCGGTGCGCTTGTTGCCGCAACTGAATGAGTTCTTGCGACAGTCGACTAGCGAAACGCCGCCACTTGAAGAATCTCAACGGCAACTCGCTGATTTGGTTGGTGCGGCATGAGGCGGAAGAACGTCGATGTCCTGTTAAAGGTGAGGAGTGCCCGCGAGAGCAGGGCCCTTGCAGATCTCGGTGCCGCTCGACACGAGGTGAACGGACTGGAATCTAAGCTGGAGGAAGCGACCTCCAATCTTGCCCACCTGGTGATGTCTGGAGCCAGGAATGTCGATCACGCTAAGAATTTAGCGACCCAGCGATCCAGTTCGGTGGCGCGTTTGCGTCAAATCAACGACAGCTTGCTGTTGGCACAGTTTCGTGAGACCGAAACGCGCGACAAATGGATCACAGCAAACAGAGACAAAGACATCAGTCAGCGCCTCGTGAATCGACAAGAGCAGGAATTCGCTGATACGGCCACTCGAGAAGGTCGAAAAGAAACAGAAGATCTTTCGCGAGGTCGCCTCACCATTAGGGGCAGCGCGATGAACAAAGGGGAGTCCTCATGACCACCGTTTCACCCGTTTCCTTCTTTCCTCCAGCAGGCGTGTCTAGTGTGGACGGCGCCTCGCCCGGGGATGGGAATGACGAGTTCGCAGCCGCCTTAAGCCAAACAACGCGGAAACTGACTGGTGACAAAGAAGGAAGCGAGGCGTCCACCGACAAGGCACCAAGCGGCGATTCAATTGGCGCCACCGAAAACTCAGGCGATGCTGAAGCGTTCGTATGGGAATCGGCAACCATGAAGATGGTCGAAGGCGGAGTCGGCGGTGCTAGTGGGGGAGAGCAGTTGTCCGCATCTGACGCAGCGGTAGATGCCCTCGATGTTCAGGGAGTGACAACAGGCGCTTACGCAGGTACCGAGGAATCTGCCACTGCCTACTCAATAGGAGACGCTGTCGCTGGATCTCCCGCAGAGGTCAAACTGACAGGTGTCTCAACGGAGGCGCCTTCGACAGGTGAGCTGGGGAAGAACGGCCCAACACCGGTCGTGGTGGCCAACGTGCAGTCCCCAACAGATCAGGTCGGCCGCTCGAACTCCCGTGTAGCAGTTTTGGAGCAGGTGACTGCGGGCACGCACTCCCAACTGGCCAACCAAGCAGCGACTAAAGGCAAAAGCGCTGTGCAGGGTGCTGCCCAGAATCCGGCGCAGGGAGTTTCGGACGTTGTGGCTGATCCGGCGGTGACTCAGCGACCCTCCGATACAACTCGGCCGATCGGCCAGCCCTCGGAGACATCTCCCGTACGGCAATTGACGGCACATCCGGGGGAAGATGGTGAAGCGTCTTCGTCACCAGCAACTTCGCATCGGGCGGTGAAGGAAGTCCCAACGTCCGAGACCAGTGCCTCTCGTGAAACTTCGGGTGCTACTAGTAAACAAGGATTGGGACGGGAAGGCCCGTCACCGAGTGTTGTGGGAAATCCGGTTGATCGGTCTACTGCCGTATCAGCGGTGCCATTGCAGAACCCTGGTCAGGCGGCGTCGGAGGCCTCCGAGGCAGTGGCGACTTCACGCTTGCAACCAATGGCTGCTGAGGCAGACGCTTCGATAGAGGCTCGCTCAGCGGGAACACCCACTAGTTCGGTGTCGGCTGGACCGCAAGGAGCGTCCAATGTCACCGCTCCCTCATCCACCCCTGCTGCGCAAGCACCAACGGCAAGTGCTGATGCCCGAGCCGCAGAGACGCCTGTTTCTTATCAATTGTCTGCACACTTGAGTAGTTTCCGTGGCCGATCGGACGGCTCGTATGAGACGACCATGAGTTTGCGTCCCGCGGAGCTGGGTCAAGTCACGGTAAAGATTCAGGTCAACAACGGAATGGTCTCCCTGCAGGCGACAGGCATGACCGCTGTTGCAGTAGAGGCGCTCCGAGAGGCTATGCCTGATCTTCGTGAGGATCTTTTGCGCTCGGGACTTGACCTTGTGGACAGTCACGTCGATCGAGACCCGTCATCGTTTGGTGACGACGATTCAACGTCGTCCCTGGAAGGTAGTGCGCGCGAGAAGCTTGAATCGACCGAATCCGTCAGGACCACTGATGCGAGCGACATTGCAGNGACAGAGATCTTGGAAATCGGCGATTCTGGCGAGGGAGTCCGCGTTGATATTCGCGTCTAGTTGGACACAAGACTTGATTTACACAGAAGGGAGTTCTTGCGATGACCGTTAACCCGGCCGATGCCGTGCCAACGCCTTTAAGCGGCATGACCACTCGGGAAGCTCCTCAGTCGCCCGACGCTAATAGTGAACTGGGTCAAGACGCATTCTTGAAGCTGCTCGTGGCTCAACTGAAGTATCAGGATCCGTTGAATCCGGCTGACGGCGCGGAGTTTCTCGCCCAGACGGCGCAATTCACCATGGTGGAGAAGTTGGCGGACCTTGAGGCGCAAGGCCAGAGCACGGTGACAAGTCAGCAGCAAATGCAAGCGGCGCAACTTGTCGGTAGGCAAGTCACGTACGTTGATGCCACAGGGAATCTAGTTGAAGGTGTGGTCGAATCCGCCGAGTACACACCCGACGGCCAATCGTTGACCATTGACGGACAGGCGGTGGAGCTGGACAACATCACCAAGGTTGTTGGCAATAATCGAGTGGACGGCGCCTCGGAGGCGGTAAGTGCCTTGGGTCCGTCTCTCGCGTCATCGTTGACACCGGCCTTGGTTGAAGCGATCCAGGAAGCCTCNGCGGGGACAGCAGATAGCGATGCTGGGGTCGACAGTGCCGCTGAGGTGTCCAGTGATGGTGACCGAGAGGCTGAGTCCACGTCGACCGACGCCCTCGCAGACGAGACTGACACTGTGACAGAGACTTCCAATGTGGGCTCGAATCCGGATGAGCCTACCGGGGAAGAGGGGTGAGATAAACGTCTTTCTCGCCCCGCTCACGGAATCATGTGAGTTAGCTGAGCAGAAAAATTGCATAAATGACGCGACAGGGATGCCTGCGTTTACGCAAATACCGCCACGGATGGCGTTACCAACACAAGAGTCAAGCTGTAAGCCTTGACTGAACGCCAAATGGAGGTACTCAGTGCTTCGCTCAATGTTCTCCGGTATTACCGGATTACGTGCTCATCAACAGATGATGGACGTGGTTGGCAACAACATTGCCAACGTCAATACGGCTGGATACAAGGCCCAGAANGCGGTCTTCGAGACAGTCATTTCGCAAGCCGTGAAGTCNCCCGCTGCCCCGGTNGNNGCNGGTNNNGCCATNGAGAATCAAGGTGGCCAGAACGGGCTTCAGATCGGACTCGGCGTTGCTNTCGGTGGAGTGTCGACGAACTTCAATCAGGGGTCTGCCCAATTGACGGGAGTGTCGACCGACTTCATGATTCAAGGAGACGGGTTCTTCGTTGCCAATAACGGCACTGAGAATCTCTTCACTCGAGCCGGTGCGTTCACCACTGACGCTGAAGGCCAACTGGTGACTCCGGATGGCAGCATTATTCAAGGTTGGATGGCCAACGCCACGGGTGTCATCGACACCAACGGGGTCATTGGTGACATTGCCCTTCCTGTGTCGACGTACGTGGCCCCAGTGGTGAGTGATGCACTGACTGTGTCAGGGAACATTCCGAAGGCTCTCGCTAATGCCGGAACTGTGACGAGCGCGATCACCGTTTACGACGCGCTTGGGACTACGGCAACGGCAACGGCAACGATCACCAAGACCGGTGCAAACGCCTACACAATGTCGATCAATGGAGGCGCCGCTGTTGTCGTCGCCTTTNATGCGGCAACGGGCGCCTTAGCAGGCGGTCAAGCGAACCCGATTACTGTCACCGGTGGAAACGTTCCTGCGGACAACATCGCCAACGGTCAGGCCTACGTTGTTGACATCACGGGACTAACGGAATATGCGTCACCGAGCTCGTTCGCCGTCACTAATCAGGATGGTCAGGGAGTGGGTGCGTTGTCTACCTTCACCACGACAGCGGATGGACAGCTCATTGGTGTGTACAGCAACGGTGTGAAGCAGCCGATCGCGCAATTGGCGGTCGCAAACTTCAACAACCCGAATGCTCTGGAGAAGGTAGGCGACACCACGTACCGGAACACGGTGAACTCTGGTGTCGCGCTGATCGGGGAGGCGATGGCCGATGGCCGGGGATCAATCCAGGGTGGAACTTTGGAAATGTCCAACGTTGACCTTGCGGGAGAGTTCACGAACCTCATCGTGGCGCAAAGGGGTTTCGCAGCGAACTCCCGGACTCTGACGGCAACCGATGAGATGCTTCAGGAGTTGATGAACATCAAGCGCTAATTCGCTCGGCGGCCCGGGGCGACCCACTAGCGTGGGAGCCCCGGGCAAGCGTTTTTTAGGAAACGTGTTCGAAATGTACCTTTTGCGTAGACTGTTTGCTGATATTGCTTAACTTTGTGCCCGATGTGACGATTGACTCCATATAGGGACGTTTTGTGAGTAAACCGATGAGAGGGAAAGGGCTCGAGTCATGATTCTGTTGACAAGGATAAATGGCGAAGCGTTCGCCTTGAATCCTGACTTAATCGAACGCGTCGAAGAAACTCCCGATACCCACATCACTCTCGTCGACGGCAAACACCTCATGGTGACAGAGTCGCTCAACGACGTCATTGATGCGATTCGACGAGACCGCGCCACGGTCCTCGCCCTTGCCAGCGAGGTCGCTGATGAAGTTATCGCGGCCGACGATCCGGAAGACCCAAATGTCGTTCCGCTGACCACGCGGCGGTAATCCATGGACCCCATTACCCTCATTGGGATTGTCGTCGCCTTCGTCATCGTCATGGTGGTTCTCACCCTCGAGGGTGGGTCCGCGGCTTCAATTCTCTTGATCCCCCCGATGCTTCTCGTTTTCGGTGGAACTCTTTTTATCGGTGCGGCAGGCATGTCCTTCGGACTTCTCATTGCCTCAATCAAGGCGGCTGGCAAAGCGCTGGTGACTGGGCCACCCAAGTACAACAACCTGATGGAAACTCTCGTTGACTGTGCCAACATCGCCCGACGCGATGGGCTGTTGTCGCTGGAGGCTACGGTCAACGATCTTGAGAACCCCCTATTGCGGAGAGGACTCGAGCTCGCGATTGATGGAACTGATCCTCAGGACCTTTCCCGCATTCTTGACGCTGAATTGCACAGCGAAACCGTTTACGGCAACCGGCACGCTAAATTCTTTACTGACATGGGTGGATACGCCCCGACCATTGGCATTATCGGAACAATTCTTGGTCTTGTGACCGTGCTGGGCAACCTCGGCAATCCCGACGAACTGGGTGGATTGATCGCCGCGGCCTTCGTGGCCGCCATGTGGGGTGTTCTGTCTGCCAACGTTTTTTGGCTGCCGCTTGCGAACAAGATCAAGCTCCTTAACGAGTTACACACCACCCAGGGTGAAGTCATTATCGAAGGAATTTTGGCGATTCAAGCGGGGGCAAATCCCCGCATGGTGGAGCGTCGCCTCAGAGCCTTACTCCCCACAGACGTGATGCGAGACATCGAAAAGGCTGCCTAACCCATGGCACGCCGCCATATCGAAGAAGAGCCAGAAAACCACGAACGCTGGCTCATCTCGTACGCCGACATGGTGACGTTGCTGTTCGCTCTCTTCGTCCTTTTGTTTGCCATCAGTCAGGTCAATCAAAAGAAATTTGACGAGGTATCAAAGTCGCTAGCGGTGGCCTTCGGTCAGGTGGTCAATCTCTCTGACGGCAACATGAGTGTTCTGCCGGCAGCTGGGGATAACGCAACTTTGAACCAGACACCCCCGCGTGACGCTCCTTCCGTCGTCGTTCCCAACATCATGCCCAAGTTGAGCGACCAGGTGGCTACGCAAATGACCCCCCGAAGTGACGCAGAGGCCATGGAAGCTGAAATGGCCGCTCAGGCGGCNCAGGCCGCGGCCACGGCGGACCAGCAGGCCCTCGATCAGACCCAAAATTCGCTGGCGACCGCCGTAAGCGCCTCGAGCCTTTCGGGAAAGGTGGTCTTGAGCCGGGAAGAGCGCGGCCTGGTTGTCACTCTTCTCGTTGACGACGTCATCTTCCCACCTCACAGTGCGAATCTGCAGCCTGGTGGAGCGGACATTATTGAGGAACTCCTGCCCTCGTTGACGAGTGCCGGCAACAAATTCATCATTGAAGGCCACACCAACACCGCCCCCGTCAAACCCATCTACNACCCTAGNGAGTGGGAATTATCCAGCGCACGAGCGGGAGCGGTCGCTCGGTTCCTCATCGAGCAGGGTGGGATCCCACGAGAGCAGATGCATGTTGCCGGTTACGGGGACACGGCACCGCTCGTTCCCGAAACCAACCCGGACCATCTGCGGCTCAACCGTCGGGTGGCTATCGTGGTGGCCAGTAGTTTGACCGACGAGCAAAAATCGCTTTTGGCGGGTGCCCGGAGCGAGGACAGTGGTCTCGCAGCAGAGGAGAGCTGATCGTTATGGAGAGCAGGTCAATTTTTCTCAGGAACGGTCAATGCAGGACGATACGTTCCTCTGAGGTGACTTATGGCGACTGACCAGGCTGCAGCAGAAGCNAAGGGCAAGGCGAAGAAGGGCATGTCTCGTTCGACCCTGCTCATCGTTGTGCTNCTTGTCGTCATCGTTGGTGGTGGCATCTATTTCTTTCTTGGCCGCGGGGACTCNACGAGTGCTGGGGCTGAAAAGGAGGAGGTGCACCTAGGAGTCGTGGTCACGCTTGAGCCAATCTTCATNAACCTGAAGGATGATCGGTTCNTGAAGTTGGGTATGGCCCTGCAGACGACCCACGAGGGCGGCGGTGGCGGCCACGGTGGTCACGGTGGCGGTGGACCAGATATCGACGGGGCTATGGCGCTGGACGCGGCAATCGAGGTCTTTAGCGACCAGGAAATGCAAATGCTGAGCACGAATAATGGTCGAAGCAACTTGAAGGAGGAGCTCGTGGCTCGCGTTGTCGAAGGTTATGGCCCGGAAATTACGACCATTTACTTTACGGAGTTTGTTATGCAATAAGGCTTTCCCGCGGTCGCCACGGATGAGACGCGACCTATTTCGATCGGGCTGCTCATGAAGGGCTCGAGGGTCAGATGGACCTGACCTAAAATTTNCAACGTGAAAGCCTCAAGTTGCGTCTTTGAGTGCCGATCATGTNTGCGTGAAGAACAGCCCGGGTCAATCTTCGTCACAAGCCGTGACGGTCGAGAGTTACGACTTTCGTAATCCCTCAAAGTTCACTCGGGAGCACGGACGAATCCTGGATTACCATCTTGAGGCCTTCGCCGACCAATCAGCGACCCTTCTCACGGCGCGGATGCGGATTCCAACCAATCAGGAGTTGGAGAGTCTGCAGCAGTCCACCTACAGCGCCGCCATCTCTGACTTCCCTGAAGACACGGTTCTTCTCGTTGCCTCACTCGCACCACTCGACGTAGCGGGGCTGGTGCACATTCCCCGTGAACTGGCCATGTTGCTCATCGACTTCCAGCTCGGCGGTGCTGGTGAGGATGAGCAGCCCGAGCGCGGCCTGACAGAGATTGAAGCGATCCTCATCGATGAGGCAGGCGAACAGATTNTTGCTGCCTTGAAATACAGCTTCGAAGGTGTAATCCAGTGGAACCCGTCCCTCGCTTCCCACGTTTCATCACCGGAACTTGCTCACGCTGCAGCACCCGGTGATCAAGTCCTCGTCGCCACATTCACTCTTGACTTTCGCGAAGAGCANTTCCGGATCGTGCTCGTCTTACCGCTGGCCCCTATCCTTCCTTTCCTTGACCAAGCGCTCGCAGCCCGCAGGGCCGCGCGGAGCACACAAGACCAAGCGCGTTTCAAGAGCGCGATTGAAGGGCGCCTTCGCAGGGCACCGGTGACTGTCAATGTTCAACTTCGCCCAACGGTTGGTCGCCTAGAAGACTTTATGGGCATCAAAGTAGGGGATGTCTTTGATCTTGCCCATCCCGTAAACGCACCATGGCAAATAGCAAGTTCGGGCGTCATTTTCGCCCATGGAATTCCAGGAAGCGAAGCAGGCCACGTGGCTATCCGCGTAGTCGAAGGCGGCAAGGAGTAGAGATGGCTGACGGATACGACGACTCGCAGATAGAGCGCATTCGTGAACAGGTACGCATGTCAATGGGAGCTATGTGTGACGCCTTGTCGGTGACGTCTGTGATGTCACACGGTGACCCTGTGGCAGGAACACTTGATCTGAACTTGGAAGCATCAGTAGCCATGGCGGTTTTGGGTACCAGCGGGTCAATTGACTCGAACATGATGGTGACCCTTCTCGATGGTGCGTCGCCGGACATCACGGACTCGGAGACCCTTGTCACTCAACTCGAAGACGCCATNGACGCGATGGGGCAGGTGCTTGATTCCGAAATTGCTGCTCCGTCCGCGGCATCCGGNCACCCGACCATTGCTGCCGACATAAGTGTTCCGCTGATGGTGGATGACGCAACCGTCGGTGCGGTTATGGTCTTTCTGGCCCCGAGGGAGACAAGNAATGAAGCGAGTGCGGAGCCGACAGCAGAACAGACAGCAAATAGCGAGCCGGCTCAGGGAGGAACTGCAATGCCTGCGCCGTCCGCAGCTGCAGCGCCCACCCCGGCAGCACCTGAGGTGCCTGCGCCGTCCGCNCCTGTAGCCGCGGCACCCATCTCCNCGCCAAAGCAAATTGATGCCTTGGCCGGAGTCCAGATGGAGGTCACGATAGAAATCGGGCGCACACGCCTACCTGTTGGGGAGTTGCTACAACTCCAACCCGGTCAGGTGCTCGAGCTAGATCGGGAAGTCGGATCGCCTCTAGACATGTATATCAACGGCACTCTTTTGGCGCGCGGAGAAATTGTGGTCCTGGAAGACCACTTTGGCTTCCGGGTAACGGCTGTGGTGTCGCAGGATTAACTGAAGTCGAACCAAATCTTATGGATACCTTCTGGCTGGTACTGCGCGTTGTTGTTTCCCTCGCCGTCGTACTCGGGCTGATTTGGGCACTCGCCCGAGTGCGCAAGCGCGTGGGACCGACGGGATCCGACGTGGTGACCGTTATGTCGAAGATTCCCGTAACNAAGAAGGGCTCTGTCCTCCTGGTGAAAGCGGGAGGCGAGACCCTTCTGCTGGGAGCGACGGACACCCAAATCTCTCTCTTGGCGTCAGTGGAACTGCCCGAGGAAGAGCAGGAAGCCAAAGAAGAGCGAACACCTGTCGACATAGAGTCCTTACTGGAGCAGATTCAACCGGGCAATTCGCCTGCAGCGATTGCGGCTTCCCCTGCCAGCATCGGGCGGGCAAGCAACAGATCGGTCGCAGGCAACGACGGTCGCCTTGCAGGCTCGATTTTGTCACCTAGCACGTGGCGGCAGTTGACGGATCTCCTGAAAGAAAAGACCGCCCGCTCATGACACTGCGCAGACGACTTCTGGTTTCCACGGTAGGCCTTTTGAGTTTTGGTGTCATGTCCATTGTCATCGCGGCGCCGGCTCAAGCAGTCTCTATCAACCTTCCTGATTTGACGAGGGGTGAAGGACCCACCAGCGCCATAGTTCTCCTACTGTCATTGACGGTCCTAGCGGTTGCCCCTGCGATTCTGCTCATGACGACAAGTTTCACCAAAATCATTGTTGTCTTATCTATAACGCGCAACGCCCTTGGATTGCAGGGCGTTCCTCCTAACCAGGTATTGACGGGTTTAGCGATCTTNCTGAGCTTTTTCGTCATGGCGCCCGTGCTGGGAGTAATGAACACGGACGCGCTTCAGCCGTATTTGGATGGCACCTTGGATTTCGGTCAAGCGTTCGAGTTAGCTCGCGTGCCGCTTGAACAATTCATGCTCGCCAACACGCGCCCTGAAGAACTCGCTCTCATGGTCAAGATCTCCAATGAAACGCCACCAGCGACACCGGCGGACGTTTCCCTAACGACTCTCGTACCGGCCTTTATTCTTTCGGAATTGCGCGCCGCCTTCATCATCGGCTTTGTGGTCTTTCTTCCTTTCCTGATCATCGATATGGTCGTGAGCTCCGGTTTGATGTCTGTCGGAATGATCATGCTCCCGCCGGTGCTCGTNTCGTTGCCGTTCAAGTTATTGCTTTTTGTGCTGGTTGATGGATGGGCCTTAATCGTTTCATCTCTTGTGAACAGTTACGCGTAGGTGACCCATGAGTGAAGCGTATGTGGTGGAACTCGCCACACAATTGATGTGGACAGCGGCGATGCTGGCGGCTCCCATTTTGCTTACCGCACTCCTTGTTGGCCTGGCCGTCTCACTTTTTCAAGGACTCACGAGTCTTCAAGACCAAACATTGTCTTTCGTGCCCAAGATCATTGCAGTCGGGATCGCTCTGGTTATTTCTGCAAATTGGATGGTTCAAAATCTTGTGAACTTCACGCGGAATTCGTTTGAATTGCTGCCCGGAATGCTTGGGTAGGTATTCCCTTGTTTGAGTTGGGCATTACCACCGAGCAGGTGATCGGCTACCTTTTGGTCTTCGCCAGAGTGGGTGCTTGGGTGTGGTTGACGCCGCCCTTCGGGGGACCTTTCTTGCCGCCACAAGTACGGGTCTTGACGGCTCTCGCCTTTGCCATCCCAATGACCCCGGGAGCCATCGCCGCATCCGGTGGTATATCGCTGGATCCTTTGAATCTTCTCTTCCAGTTTGCCATCCAAATCGCAATCGGAGTGGCGCTTGGTCTTGCGTGCCTTATCTTGCTCTCAGCTGTGCAGTCGGCCGGCGCAGTNATCGACGTCTTTGGTGGCTTTGCCCTAGCGCAGGCTTATGACCCGCTAATGCAGCAGCAGGCCTCGGTGATCTCGCGCGTGTACCGACTGTTGGCTGGCGTCTTGATTCTGGTGTCCGGTGCGTACTTGATCATTCTGGCGGGATTCTCAACTACTTTCGAAGTGCTGCCAATCGGGGCCGGCCTGAGCACCGAATTGACGGCTATGACTTTGACGGAAGCCTTGAGTACTGCTTTCCTAGCTGTACTGCAAATCGCAGGACCCATCATCGCGATTTTGCTGTTGGCAGATATTGGATTGGGTCTCTTGACGCGGGTGGCTCCCACAATCAACCTCTTTGTTCTCAGCTTCCCCGTCAAAATCGGTTTGACGCTCTTGCTAGTCGGCATTGCGATTCCGCAAATCAGCCCGATGCTGGCGGGCCTCACAGACGCCTCTGTGGATGCCATGCGTGGAATAGCGGGAGGGTGATGTGGCTGACTCTTCAGTGAAGACCGAGCAACCAACCCCNAAGAAACTTAAGGAGGGGGCGAAGCAAGGCCAAGTTCCCCGTTCAGCAGATATCGCTGCCTGGACTGGACTACTCGCCTTAAGTTTTTTGCTGCCTTTCTTTATAAGATATGTTTCAGACGACCTGCAGGAACTGCTGAAGACGATTCCTGAAATTGCTCGCGAACCGAGCCCTACTCGGCTCGCCAGCATCGCCATGCCTGCATTGCTGTCCATCTCCATAATCATGATCCCCTTACTGCTTGCCATTTTGCTCGTTACACAAGTTTCTGGTTGGGTTCAAGGGGGAGCGAGGCCGCATCTCGCGCGCGTGCAGCCGAAGACCAGCAAGATTAGCCCCCAGCAAAATGGGAAGCGAATATTTGGAACACGAGGGCTGTGGGAGTTGGCCAAACAGATACTGAAGGTGTCTGTCATTGGCCTGGTGCTATGGGTTGTCATCACACGAACGGTCGAGATCATCTTTGAATCTGGCCTGCTCTCGCTCAGTACCTTGACGGAGATCGCTGCATCCGAAGGAACCCGACTAGTACAGGTCGTGATCGCGGCGGGCCTTGCCATTGCCGTCGCCGACTACTTCGTGTCGCAGCGTCGAGTGCGGCGAGAATTGATGATGTCAAAACGAGAGGTAAAGGAGGAGCTGAAGCAGTCTGAGGGTGACCCTCTCTTGCGTGCAGCCCTTCGTCAACGTGCTCTCGACGCGTCGCGCAACCGCATGATGGTGGACGTCGCCATGGCTGATGTGGTGCTTGTTAACCCAACCCACGTATCTGTTGCGCTGAAGTACAACCAGGCCATGGGAGCGCCCCGGGTTGTCGCCAAGGGAGCGGGCGTCGTGGCGGCGAGGATCCGGGAGATAGCCACGGAGAATCGGGTGCCTCTCGTTGAAGATGTGCCCTTGGCGCGGGCGCTTTACCGCAATTGTGAAGTGGGAACCGAGATCCCAGCAGATCTGTATACCGCGGTGGCCCGCGTCCTGGCGTTCATAATGACTTTGAAGAAGCGAGGGGTCCATGCGGGGCTGCACAGCGCCCGAGATGTAGATCGAACAATATTTATCTGATTTCCCCTAAAGTCCTTGCTGCCTCCGCCGATACGGCTTTTGCCAGGAAGGCATGTAATTCCCATGGATGGAACTCCTTACTCAAGGGGCTTCTGTGCGGAACCTTCGCTTGACCCAGTTCGCGGTGCCGTTTGCCGTCGTCATGGTCATCGTCATGCTCATCATTCCCCTGCCCCCATTTGTCCTTGACATTCTGATCGCCTTCAATATCGCAGCGGCCCTGACGATGCTGCTGGCCGCGATGTACGTGAAGAAGCCCCTCGACTTCGCTACGTTTCCAGCCCTCCTGCTTGTCGCAACCCTGTTCCGACTTGGGTTGAACGTCAGCGTCACCCGTCAAGTGCTCCTCAACGGATACGCGGGTCAAATCGTCGACGCCTTCGGCAGCTTCGTTATTGGTGGATCAATCATCGTTGGCCTTGTCATCTTCTTGATCCTCGTCGTCATTCAATTCATTGTGGTCACGAAGGGAGCAGAGCGCGTGGCTGAAGTCGGGGCGCGATTCACCCTCGACGCGATGCCGGGCAAGCAGATGGCCATTGACGCTGATCTCAATGCGGGACTCATCAATGACGCTGAAGCCCGACGNCGACGCGAAGAAATTGGAGCTGAAGCTGACTTCTACGGTGCGATGGACGGCGGATCCAAGTTTGTCAAAGGAGACGCTATTGCTGCAATCTTCATCACCATCATTAACTTGGTCGGCGGCATGGCGATTGGAATTGCGCAACGCGGCTTGAGTTTCAACGAAGCCATCGAGACCTACAGCCTTCTGACTATCGGTGATGGACTGACCGCCCAAATTCCCGCTCTTATGCTGTCGGTTGCTACCGGTTTGATGGTGACCCGTGCAACGACCGAGGGCGACATGTCCTCCGATGTCGTAAAGCAATTCTCAGGACAACGCCGCACCTTGATCCTGGCGGGTAGCGGCATGGCCGCACTTGCGCTGATACCAGGAATTCCCCTCCTTCCGTTCCTACTGATCGGCGGGGGATTGATCTTCCTCGGTCAACGACTCCCACGTGCGAAGACGGACGCCGCCGCGATTGAGGCAGGTGATACCNCCGCCGCCTTGCCAGCGGGCAAGGCTGCTCCCGACACGCCGGAAGGCATCGTTCAAGATCTTCAGGTAGACGCGCTGGAACTTGGCTTGAGCTACGACATTGTCGATCTGGTCGATGCTAACTCAGGGGGCGATCTTCTCGTGCGGGTCAAGGCGCTCCGCCGCAAGCTCGCCATGGAACTAGGGCTCGTCCTTCCCACAGTGCGAACTCGCGACGACACGGAACTCCCGTTGTCCACCTATCGAATCCGGCTCCACGGAGTAGAAGTTGCCCGCGGACAGGCCCCGCCGGGACACGTTTTGGTTATTGGTGATGATTTGACGTCTCTTCCAGGAGACCAAACCAAAGAACCGGTATTCGGTCTTGATGCACGTTGGGTACCCGTGGCCTTTCAGCATCAAGCCGAATTGATGGGAGCCACGGTTGTGGATCGCGCTTCCATCTTGACGACTCATCTGGCAGAGACGGTGCGGAAGCACGCGGCCGAACTGTTGTCTCGTGAAGACGTCAAGATGCTCGTCGATTCGTTGAAGGAAACTCAACCAACGGTGGTCGAAGAACTCACACCCGCGCAGGCGACCTTCGGTGAAATTCAGCGAGTGCTTCAAGGTCTACTCAGAGAGCGTGTGGCCATCCGAGATCTGGCAAGAATCTTCGAAGCCATGTCCGCCTCTATTCGAGCTGGGAATCAAACCACCGAAGGAATGGTCGAAGCAGCGCGCGAGGTCCTTGGTTCTGCCATAACGACCAACGTCGCCATGGACGGGGTCCTGCATGTCATTACCCTGGAACCGACCTTCGAACAAAACTTGCTCGCTGCCGCACGTTCAGGGCAGGACGGCCAGACGCTCGCCATCGATGCCGCCGTGCTCATTCGGATGAGCGCTGACGTCGGTGCTCTGTTCACGCAGGCGGAGGAGTCAGGGATATCTCCGGTGCTTGTGTGTGCCGGCCAGTTGCGAGCGCCCCTTTACCGACAGTTGCGACACGAATTTCCCCGGCTACCGGTCGTCGCTTATTCCGAACTTGGTGGATCAGTAGACATTCAAACAGTAGGGACGGTGGGCAATGAACCTGCAAATGTTGCTTGAAGGGCCTGACCTAGACGGGATTCTTCGCGAAGTAGAGGCNAATTACGGACGAGAATTTCGCGTTATTCAAGCGGAACAGGTCCGTTCTGGCGGCATGGGCGGATTCTTTGCCAAGCAGCATTACGAAGTGACCATTGAAATCAGCGATCCCGACATCATCTCTGGAATTAATGCCCAGAAGAAGAAAAGCGATATCCCTCTGACAGAACTAGCAACTCGCAGTCAAAATGATCAGGCCGCAGCATCTACCCAAGAATGGGCTCGTGATCTTCTCAAGCAGGCCAGCGAGCTGAACAATAACCAACCGGTGGATGTAAGCGCCGAAGAACCAGCCCGAAAGTCACCACTGCCTGCACTTTTGAATGAAGAGGACATTCCTGCTCACGAAACACGCCGATGGACNCGCACCCTTGGACGGCTATCCGGCAAAAGNAATGACTCGCGCCCGGCGTCTGATCGGATGCTCGCTGCCACAAGTGATCAGCAGTCACGACTCCGCGATCTCCTGTCAAGTGATGGTGGTGTCGATGGTGAAGAAGTACCGACCACCCCTGCACAGTCCACACCCACCGCCANGACTGCCCCCATCTCCCTCCCTGACCGTGATGACGTTGAGGATGAAGTGCCGCCTGCCGCTCGAGTGGTGGCGGACATGGACTCGCACTCGATTCCCGGAGTCCGCAAGAAAACTGGCGCTCACGCAGAGATGGCTTCAAGCACGCCACGAAGCCAGATAGAAAAAATNGGTAACCCTCAGACACAGGATAGTCAGGATCCCTCAATCACCCCGGATCCAATGGCAGCAGCTCTTCATGCGCCTGCNCGATCAAGTGAAACGCGCGCAGAACTCGACGATGAGCGGGCGAGTCTTGAAGACAAGCGTGATGAACTTCTGGCGTACCGGGGAGAACTCGAGGCGCTTCGTGAGCAGCTGGAAGCAGCACGAATCGAAATGCAGGCCAGAGCGACCGAGTTACACGAAAAGGAAGAGGAAGCCCGGGCTCACCGTTTGGCTTTTGGCCAAGAATCGATAGCCGCCAATGCTGAAAGGCAGCGCGTCGAGGAGTTAATGACCGCTCTTACGCAGCAGCAACAACAGTTGTCTGATCGCCAGGAGGAGATGCAGATCCAAGCGTCAGAGATGGATACCAGAGAAGGAGCGATCGCTGCGCGAGAAGAAGCACTCGTTGGCTTATCCGACGACCGTGAGCATAGAGAAAGCGAATTGCAAGGAAAGCTATCTGACGTTGTGGCGGCGTCTGCCAAACTTGAGCGTGAATGGGAAGAGCTCAAGGAAGCTCAAAGTGCATTGTCCGAACAAAGAGGCGCGCTCCTGGAGTTGGAAAAGTCTCTGGAAGGTCGAGAGACGTCTCTCGACCTAATCGAAAGTTCAGGTGCCAAGAAAGATGATGACCTACGTAAGCGTGAAAATCAGATCAATGATCATTTTTCAGCGCTGACTGCTGCGCGTCATCAACTATCAGAGTCTGAGAGGGAATTCCAAACTCGGCAGGACGCTTGGACTTCGCATCAAGAGCAGACTGATGCGGAAATGAGGGATGCCAAGGAGCACGTGGATCGTCTTCTGGTCAATCTGACCTCACAGCAGGACCAATTGAATGTGCGTGAGAACGATCTCCAGGATCGATGGTCATTGCTAGAAGCCAGGGAAACAGAGTTCACGGCCCGTGACGAAGGTCTGAAGTCTCGCGTGTCACAAGCCGATGACCGAGACAGTGAGTTGGACGCGCGTGCAAGCGAAATCTCCGCATTCATTGATGAAGTGCAGCGTGATCGCAACGACCTNTCTCAGCGGCGGGCTGCGGTGGAGGCTTTTGAGGTTGAGGTTGATGGTCGTGGTGAGCGGGTGCGGCTTTTGGAGGAGCAGGTTGCTGAGCAGCGGGCTGCGGTGGAGTCTGGTCGTCAGGAACTTGCGTTGGCGCAGGATGAGTTGGCCGCTGCTCGGGTGAGTTTGGAGCAGGAGTTCGAGGCGAAGTCTGCGGATGTTGCGTCGCGGGAAGAGTCTTTGGCGCAGCGGTCAGCAGGGACCGATGAGCGGGCGTCAGCGTTGCAGGCGCAATCTGATGAGTTGGCTGCTGCTGTTGCCAACCTTGATCAGGACCGCCAGGCCCTCGAGCAAGAAAAGATCGAACGGACTA
>PBTV01000053.1 GCA_002729215.1 Rubrivirga sp. | reverse complement strand
CAATTGTGGATGGTGGATCGCCACCACCGGCTGCGGGCGCTGCTGGAACTCGACCGCCAGTCCACCACCTGGGCCTATGTCATTGCAGAACTGCAGGTCGACGATCGGGACGCAGTTCTCGACGTACTCGATCAACGGGGCTGGCTGTATCTGTTCGATGGCCGGGGCAATGGCCCCCGGCGACCGCTGGAGCTGCCCCAATCGTTGATGGATCTCGATGACGACCCCTACCGCAGCCTGGTCTGGAAGCTGAAACAGGAGGGTCTGATCAAACCGCAGCGACAGATCCCGTATCACGAATTCCGCTGGGGCGCCTGGTTGCGAAGTCGGCCCCTGCCCCCGTTCAGTTCGCGACACCTGAACCCTGCCCTGATTCCCGCCCGACGTCTGGTCTGCTCCCAGGCCGCCTCAGGGCTGCCGGGCTGGAAGGGCGACGGCAGCAAGTGCCGCTGATCAACGCTTGCGACGCGAATCGATCTGGAGCAGATCCCGCACTTTCTGAACCTGGCCGGCGAGCTGCGGGTCCGATGCCAGTTTCTTTTCCACCTGGTCGATTGCGTACATCACCGTGGTGTGGTCCTTGCCACCAAAAGTGTCCCCGATCCTGGGCAGGCTCAGGTCTGTGCCCTGACGCATCAGGTACATCCCCACCTGACGGGCTTGGCTGACAGCGCGACGACGGGTGCTGCTCCGCATCTCATCGGCCGTGACATCAAACACCTCAGAGACTTTCTCGATCACTTGCTGCGGGGTGACCTCCACCCCCTGGCCGGTGGGGTCGAGCATGGGCGCCACCGACTCCACCGTCATCGGCAGACCGGTGATCGAGGCAAAGGCCACCGCACGGGTGAGCGCTCCCTCAAGCTCACGAATGTTGGAGGTGAAACGCCCGGCGATGTAGGTGATCAGGTCACGGGGCAAAGCCATGCGTTCCTGTTCGGCCTTCTTGTGCAGGATCGCCATGCGCGTCTCCAGGTCTGGTGCCTGGATATCCGCAATCAACCCCATCTGGAAGCGGGAGATCAACCGTTGCTGAAGACGGGGGATCTGACTGGGGGGGCGATCGCTGGCAATCACCACCTGCTTGCCGGCTTCGTGCAGTGCGTTGAAGGTATGGAAAAACTCCTCCTGCGTATATTCCTTGCCCTCGATGAACTGGATGTCGTCCACCAGCAGAAGATCAGCGGCCCGATAACGATCTCGGAAGGCTTTCATACCGTCCTTCCGGATGCTGTCGATCAGATCATTGGTGAAAGTTTCGGTGGAAACGTAGGAAACTCGGGCGGACGGGTCGATCTCCAGGCGGTAGTGACCGATGGCCTGCATCAGGTGGGTTTTGCCCAGGCCGACTCCGCCGCAGAGGAACAGTGGATTGAACTCACGCCCGGGGGCCTCCGCAACGGCCAGGGCAGCCGCATGCGCCATGCGGCTGTTGGGCCCAACCACGAAACGGCCGAACACATAGCGAGGGTTCAGCCCCGGCAGGATCCGCCTCGGAGTACCCGCGGAAGCGGGTTCGGGAGCGGTCACCGCATCCGCGGCCATGGGCTGAAGCGGCTCGGCCAAGTCTTCTGTGGGGGCCGCCATAGCCGAATCGGCCAGAACCACCACCTGAATCGGACGACCGCAGACGCCACTGGCCAGCTCCGCAATGCTCGGCAGCAGCTGCTCCCTCAGCCGAACGCCGGCAAAGGGGTTGGGCGCCAGCAGGCGCAGCTCTCCATTGGCAAATCCGCTGCACCCGGTAGGACGGATGAAAGTTTCGAAAGTGGGCTTGCTGAGCTTGGCCTGCAGGCCTTCCTGGACCTTCAGCCAGAGCTCCTCGCCCGTCAAAACCACAGCCGCAATCCTCCTGAAAGTTGAATCTACGCACGCCATCCGGATCGGGCAGCTTTAAATGTTGCAGCCGTCATCGCTCCTGGATGCAGCGTCCAAAGCGTTGGATCGGGCTCAGCCTGATCGTCACCACCCTGACGTCCTGCAGCCTGTTGCCGGACCTGGATCGCCGAAACGCAGAGCTGCCGGAGAGCAAACCTCCGGTGGTGAACGATCAGCCCCGTTTCGCACCACTGCAGCCCGGCGAAAATGTGATTGTGCGTGCCGTGGAGCGGGTCGGACCGGCGGTGGTGCGCATCGACACGGTGAAGGAAATCAGCAATCCGCTCGGACGAATGCTGGGTCTTGGCCCTTCGACACAGCGCCAACAGGGGCAGGGCTCCGGTTTCATCACCCGTGCCAACGGTTTGATCTTCACGAACGAGCACGTGGTGCGGGGTGCCGATCGGGTGGCAGTCACCCTTCCCGATGGTCGTCGTTTCAACGGCAAGGTTCTCGGCGGTGATCCGCTCACCGATGTCGCCGTGGTGAAAGTTGTTGCCGACAACCTGCCGGTGGCCAGCCTGGGCAATTCCGACCTGCTGCGGCCAGGGGAGTGGGCCATTGCGATCGGGAATCCCTTCGGCCTGAACAACACCGTGACCGCCGGGATCATCAGCGCCGTCGGACGTACTGACGCCAACATCGGTGAGGGCCAGAGAGTTCCCTACATCCAGACGGATGCAGCGGTGAACCCCGGCAACAGTGGTGGTCCGCTGATCAGCGCCACCGGACAGGTGATCGGCATGAACACAGCCATCCGCAAAGCCCCCGGCGCTGGTCTCAGCTTCGCGGTGCCGATCAATCTCACCAAGCGCATCGCCCAGCAGATCGTGCGCACCGGACAGGCATCGCATCCGTTCATAGGAGTGCACCTGCTCGAACTCACCCCCGAAGTGGCCCGCGAGATCAACGCCAACAGCAACCGCTGCAACCTGCCTGAAACCAAGGGCGTTGTCGTGGTTGAGGTTTTGGAAAGCAGCCCAGCCGAAGCAGGCGGGATCCAGCAGTGCGATCTGATTCTCAGAGTGAACGACACCGCTGTGGACAACCCTGCTGATGTGCAACTGGCTGTGGACCGGGGGGTCGTGGGACGTTCCATGCCGATCACAGTTCAGCGCGACGGACTGGAGCAAGTGCTCCAGGTTCAGCCGCGGGAGCTGCCACGCGCCCGCTGAGATGCAACCTGAGGCAGGCCTCGTGGTGATGGCGCGCTGGCCGGGTAGCGGCCGTTGCAAGCGACGACTGGCCAAAGATATGGCCGAACAGCTGGAGCTATCGGCCAGCGCGGAACGAAGTGCAAGGTTGCAGCGCCAGCTCTGCAACCACACGCTGANCGTTGTCCGGCGAGAACAGAACCGNGGACAAATCAGCCCGGTGCTGGCCANCAGCGGGCTTGGACCCAGNGCTGCCCATCGCTGGGGACGCCAACAGGGCATCCATCGCGTGCGTCTCCAGGGGCAGGGGGGGCTGGGAACCTTGCTAAAGAAACAACTGCTGCAGGAACAGCACTGGATGAGACCCACCCTTGTGATTGGGACTGACCTGCCGGACCTCAGTCACAACGATCTGCGCGATGCGCTGACTCGGTTGGAGCGGTGCGATCTTGTGCTGGGACCAGCGGACGATGGGGGGTACTGGTTGATCGGCTTCAGCAGGCGTCTGATGCGCCATCCAGAGCACTGGCCGCTGATTGGCATCCCGTGGGGAGAAGCCACGGTTTGCAAGCGCACCCTGGAGGCTGCTCATGGGAGTGGTTGTTCCACTGCGCTGCTGCAGCACCGCTGCGATATCGACCATCTTCAGGATCTGAAGCCGTGGCTGGGCTGACTGTGCTGATCCCGACGCTCAATGAGGCGTCGCGACTGTCGTTGCTGCTGGCGGATCTGGCTCAATGGCCACAGGCCTTGCAGGTGCTGGTGGTGGATGGCGGGAGCGCGGATGCCACCTGCACAGCAGCTGCCCTTGCCGGAGCCTCCGTACTGATCAGTCCTGAACGCGGACGGGGCCAACAACTGGTCCAAGGCATGGCCCACGCACGCTACGACTGGCGATTGGTCCTCCATGCCGACAGCCGTCTGCACCATCACTGGGCCGATTCAGTGATGGCTGTTCAGATCCGGGACGGCAGCGCAGAGCGTGGATGGTATTTCGACCTGCGGATCGATGCTGAACGTCCGATGTTGCGCCTGTTGGAAGCGAGCGTGGCTTTGCGTTCCAGCCTTGGGCAGCGTCCTTACGGAGACCAGGGCTTGCTGATCCATCGCAACCTTGCGGAGGCCGCAGGGGGATACAACCCTCTGCCATTGATGGAGGACCTCGACCTGGTGCAACGCATCACAGAGATCGGCCGAATGCAACGCATCGGTTGCACGATCACCACCAGTGCACGTCGCTGGCACACCCGCAGCGTTTTGCACCAAGCCAGACTTAATGCACAGCTACGCCGCGACTGGGCCCGAGGCGAAGCTCTGGATCTGCTGGTGAAGCGTTACGACAGCTGAGGCAGGTCAGCTGGAATACCAGAAGGCGCATCGGTGGCCCTCGGGCTCCAGCTCCCAACCCTGGCGCTGATAAAAGTCCACAACACCAGGATCGGCAAAGAGGCTGACCCGCTCAGTACCCATCTCCTTCAACGCCTCGAGCACGTAGGTCATCATCTGTTGACCAAGCCCATTGCCTTGATACCGGGGATGGACAGCCACATCCCAGACCGTGGCTTCAAACACCCCATCTCCGGTGCAACGGGCAAAACCAACCAGGCGCGGCACTCGCGGATCATGGCGCCACAAACCCACCTTCAGGAGGCTGTGGGTTAAGGCCTTGCGCACCCGACGAACCGGCCGCCGACTCCAGCCAACAGCTTCCAGCAGCTGCTCCAGCTCCACGAGGTCAAAAGGATGGATCTGGCTGAACACCAGGGAAAGCTGATCGTTGGACGTGGCACAAAGACGGGCTTGTTTGCCGTATTGCTCAAGCAACGCCGGCTCTGGAATCTGAAGAGGAGACGTTGGTGTGATCACAAGCGCGCCAATCCCTTTTCCTGCAGGTCCGCCAGCTGGGCATAAAGACCACCTTGCTCCCTCAGCTCACGATGGGTGCCCTGCTCAATCAACTCACCACGGCGCAGGACAAGGATCCGGTCCGATGCCTCGACCGTGGCCAACCGGTGAGCGATCACCACCGCGGTTCGTTTCTGCAACAGCCGGTCGAGATCGCCCTGCAGGGTCGCCTCAGTGGCTGGGTCCATGAAGGCTGTTGCCTCATCCATCACCAGAACGGTGGGATTACGGATCGCAACTCGGGCCACCGCCAGCAGTTGCCTCTCTCCGGAGGACAAGTTTCCGCCCCGTTCGCGCAGCTCGGTCGCAAGGCCGGCGGGTAGTCGATCCAGCAGATCCTGAAGGCCAAGGTCACGGCAGATGCGCGCCAGCTCGGGATCGCTGATGGGAGCATTCAGTCGCAGATTGTCCGCAACATTTCCACTGAAGAGAAATGTGTCCTGAAGGACAACGCCGAGCTGACGACGCAAGTCTGCGATCGGGATGGAACGGATATCCCGACCATCGAGAAGAATCCGACCCTGCTGAGGCTCGTACAGGCGACAAAGCAAGCGGATCACAGTGGTTTTGCCAGACCCGGTGGGACCCACGAGGGCGACATGTTCGCCGGGGGCAATGCGGAATGAGAGGTTCCGCAAAATCGGCTCATCCGGCCGGTAGCTGAAGCTCACGTTGTCAAACACCACTTCACCCAGCCCGGAGTCCTCAAGAGGCTGGGCGCTGGAGTCCTCCACGATTTCGAGGGGTTGCTCGAGCAGTTCGCCAATACGCTCCACCGCGGTGAGCCCGCCTTGAATCTGCGTGAACCGTTCCGCCAGCTGACGGAGAGGATCAAACAAACGCTGGGAATAAAGGATGAAAGTGGTGAGAATGCCGAGCCCCATCACTCCGCTGGTCACCAGATAACCGCCGAGGGCGAGCACCACTGCCACCGCACCCAGGGAGACCCACTCGAGGAACGCGGAAATACTGCTGTCGTAAAAAATCGTGCCGTTAACGGCACGTCGATAAGCCGAACCGGTGCGAGCGAAACGGGAGCCGTTCACCGCCTCGCGACGGAACATCTGAACAACCTCAAGGCCCTGCAGGTTCTCCTGGAAATCGGCATTGAGCTGCGAAAGCTCCTCTCTCACGGTGTAGTTGACCCTGCGATACCGGCTCTGAAGCCAGAGAACGAAGCAGGTCACAGGGATCTGTGTGAACAGGAGCAACAGGCCCAGGCGCCATTCGATCAACAGCATCGAGCTGGCGATCACCAACAGTGTGACGAGGTCGCCGAGAACACCAACAGCACCACTGCCGAAAACCTCCGCCAAGGCATCAACGTCGCTGGTGAGGCGGGTGAGCAGCTTGCCGACGGGCATCCCGTCGTGAAAGCGAAGCGACAGGGCAAGTGAGTGCCGGAACAGATCATCACGAATACGTGCCGTGAGCCGCTGCCCCACCGCCTGAATGTTGAAGCTCTGCACTCCCTGAAGCGCCAAGCGAACCAGCACCGACAGCAACAACAGTCCAACGATCACGCGGATTGCCACGGTTGCACCGAGATCAGCAAGCCAGGAAAAACTGGCTTCACCACGAAGCACGCTGATCGCCTGCCCCACAAGCAGCGGCTGGATGGCTCCGGCCAGAGCAACAGGCACCAACATCACCAGCGTGAGCAGCAACCTGCGTCGATCGTGAATCAAGTAGCGCCCGAGCCTTCGGACGCGTTTCCAGTCAGCACGAGCGCTCATACAGACGCTCCGACCGGGCTGGCTGATCGCAGCGCGTCAACAATTCCGGAAAGGGATCCATCATCAAGACGCATGGACAGGGGATGTCCCACCAGTCGGGCCGTGGACTGGAACAACGTCTCAATGGCCACCAACCCGTTGTCCTTCAACGTTCGACCAGTGGCCACCAGGTCAACGATGGCTTCAGACATTCCCGTGATCGGCCCGAGCTCCACGGATCCGTTGAGATGCACCAGCTCCACAGGGAGATCAAGGGCATCGAAATACTCACGGGCGCAATGGGTGAACTTGCTTGCCACTCGGCAATGGGGCGGAAGATCAGCAGCACGTTCGTAACCACTGCTGGATTTCACAGCAACAGCCATCCTGCAGCCCCCAAAACCCAGATCCACCAGCTGCGCCACAGGCAGCTGGTGCTCTTTCAAAACGTCATGACCGACCACACCCAGCTGAGCCTGGCCATAGGCCACATAGGTGGGAACATCGCCATTGCGGACCAGAAGCGCTCGAGCACGACCGCAGGGAGTCGGCAGCATCAGTTGACGGTTGTCTTTGTCCAGGACAGCCGAGAAATCAAGACCAGCTGCTGCAAAGCGCGCCACCGATTCCTTGAGAAGGGCACCCTTGGCCAGCGCAACGGTGATCATGGAGTCAGCGTTGACCGGGAAACCAGGCAGGACTTTAACGATGCGATCCACACTGCATGCGCTTCCCGTGCTGCAGGACAACATCATCTGGATTCTGGTGCGGGGCCAGAACGCTGTGGTGGTGGACCCAGCGGTCAGCGA
>PBTV01000030.1 GCA_002729215.1 Rubrivirga sp. | reverse complement strand
ATGCAGTCTGGACGGTTCTGTTGCAGGGAGGGCAGCAGTGCCGCATCGACGTCGGCCTCGGCGATGCGCCACTCGGGTCGAGCATCTCGCAGCGCGTCGGCGACGCGACGGCCCGAGCGAAGAGAGACATCCCGTTCGGGTGATAGCCCGCCCGAGAGAACGAGAACATGTCGGAACGTCATGCGACATCCGGTCCGGGCGTCGATGACTCACCCGGCGTAGTGGGTGACCCAGGAGATGGGACGGAGGCGGTACCGAAGGTGCGGGCGATCTCCAGCTCGGATTCGACAACCGAAGACAACCGCCGCACGCCCTCGCGAATGCGATCGGGTTCGGGATAGCAGTAGGACAACCGCATGTTGGAGACACCTTGTCCGTCGACGTAGAAGCCGGTGCCCGGCACGTAGGCGACCAACTCGGCGACAGCGCGAGGGAGCATCGCGGTGGCGTCCAACCCATCAGGCAAGGTCACCCAGGAGTAGAAGCCGCCGGCAGGAATGGTCCACCGGGTTCCCTCCGGCATCATCGCTTGCAGTGAATCCAGGAGTGCGTCGCGGCGCTCGCGATACACCTCACGGAAAGACTTGATCTGCTCGCGCCACGGTTGCGTCGCGAGATATTCCGACACCGTCAATTGGGAGTAGTTGGACGGGCACAGCGTCGCCGCCTCAGCGGCGAGAACCAGTTTCTCCCGAACACCGTGCGGGGCAATCGCCCAACCGACACGCAACCCGGATGCGATCGTCTTGGAGAACGAGCCGAGGTAGATGACACCTTGATCATCGTCAGCCCGCAAGGCACGTGGCGGATCACCCTCGAACCCGAGGAGGCCGTACGGGTCATCCTCGAGAACAGCGATTCCCGCCGATTGCGCAATCTCAAGAATCTCCGGACGACGTTCGGCTGGCTGGGTGACGCCAGTGGGGTTCTGAAAAGACGGAATCGTGTAAAGGAGTTTGATGCGTTTGCCCTGCGCACGGACTGAATCGATGGTCTCACGAAGAGCGTTCGGCACGAGGCCGTCGTCGTCCATCGCCACGTGCACTATGTCGCACTCGTACGAGCGGAAAACCCCGAGGGCTCCGACATAGGACGGGGACTCGACGAGAACGACATCGCCGGGATCGCAGAATGTCCGCGTCACCAGATCGAGTGCCATTTGCGAGCCAGTTGTGACGATGATGTCGTCCGGGTGGGCGCGAACCCCTACCTCGGCTGTGATGTCCAGGATCTGCTCGCGAAGGTGGATGTCGCCCTGACCCGATCCGTACTGCAGCGCCCTCGCGCCCTGTTCACGCACGACGCGCGCGGCCACGTCCGCCATGTGATCCATCGACAGGGCCTGCACGTAGGGCATACCCCCGGCCAGGGAGACGACCTCCGGCCGACTCGCCACCGAGAAAAGGGCGCGAATCGCAGATCCAGAGACGTTCTTGGCCCTCTGAGCGTAGGAGTCAACCCACGGATCGAGACGAGAGCCGGACGAGGGGCGCTCATTCATGACGAGGCTCCTGTCCTGGCCGGCGGTGGGGGTTAGGGGATGCGTGTCCACATGCGTGAAGCCGCATGACCACGCGTTGGGGGCCGGCGTGGTCTCCTACGATAGATCACGCGTCGCCGAGCGGCGCGTCTTGCTCCCACAACTAATCCCGAGGGCACCTATGGGCAAAATTCTCACAGTCGTCGGACTGGTGATCATCGGCGTGGTGGCTGGCTTCCTCGTGCGACTGGTGGTGCCCAACCATCTGTTGAGGCGTCGCGGCTGAACCAGGCAACGTCAGCCCGGGCAGCCACGCGGTATGCCGAGCTAGCCGACCACCATCGGAGCGCAAGCGTCAGTGACGGCCGCGGCGATCCCCTCGGCGACGGCGTCATGGAATGCCTCGCTCCCAAGATGTTTGGCATCCAAGGGATTCGAGACGTAACCCACTTCGACGCGGACGGTAGGCATTCGTGTTAAACGCAGCAGATCCCATGTGCGGGGGTGAACGTGGCAGTCCAGACGATCTGTCCTCGTGGTGAGCTCGGTTTGAATGTGCTCGGCGAGGAGTCGTCCTGCGTGCGAGTGCAACCCGCCGCGCGGATGCCCGTAATAGAACGTTGCGATGCCGTTGGGCAGTTCGCTTACGGAACGATCGACGTGAATCGACACCATCAAGTCCGCATCGACGGAGTTCGCGAATTCTGCGAGCTCGGCCTCCGTCAATGCGGCGCCGGGTGATCGAGCCGGGCGGGTGAGCAAGACCTGAGTGCCGAGTGCGGCCAACCGACCTTCGACTCGCGTCGCGATGGCGTGACACATGTCCGCATCGACGAGACTGCCTGGATCGACGACGATCACCTTGTCCGCGACGCCGGTTTGCAAGTGGGTGAGGTGCACGTGCTCACGCAACTCCGCGGCATCGCCCCCGACCACCGTCCTGATGAGNCGATCGAACGCTCGAAAAGTTTCGGGTCCGCAGGTCCCGTCGGGNGACGCCCCNACCCCNGCTTGAAATTCCCGCAANGCCGAGTCTGTGTCTGGTCCGAAGATGCCGTCGGCCCGCCCGNAGTCGAACCCGAGCTCCACCAATCGCCTCTGCAATTGGGCGACATCATCGCCGACCATCATGTGACCCGGCACATAGGAGAGCACTCGATCACCGAGTTGCCAGCGCGCCTCGTCGAGTCGGCGAAAGGTGTCGGGCCCGACGATGCCGTCGACGGTTATGCCACGTTCTTGCTGGAACGTTCGCACCGCGCGATCGAGTTCTTCATCGAACGGGGTGTCGGTGAGATCCCAACCAAGGGCGATGTCATCACACAGTCCGAGGTGTGCGAGCCGTGCGCGCACCTCCGCGACGGCCGCCCCGGACGAACCAAGGCGGAGCACGGTCCTACAAGTACTCGGCGAGGTCCGCGAGTAGCGCAGCCTTCGGCTTCGCACCGATGATGGTCTTCACGACCTCACCACCGGAGTAGACGTTCATCGTCGGGATCGATGTGATGCTGTAGGAAGCAGCAGTCTGCGGGTTTTCGTCGACATTCAATTTCGCGACGACGATGCTGTCGTTCTCGGACGCGATCTCTTCCAAAATGGGGGCGACCATCTTGCATGGGCCGCACCACTCCGCCCAGAAGTCGACAACGACGGGCTTCTCACTCATCAGGACATCGTCGGAAAACGAGGCATCACTGACAATCTTGGGGGCTCCCATGGTTACTCCTTGTGTGTTCGCGTGTATCGAGTGGTGATTCGGCAGTTCGGTCGTGTGTTGGTGGGTTCAGCCTACGCCGGGTCGCTTCCCGCCTACAGCCAGGAAGCGCTCGGCGGCACATCTATTGGTCCGCCAGGAAGCGCTCGGCGTCTAAGGCCGCCGAGCAGCCTGTTCCCGCCGCCGTGATCGCTTGACGGTAGGTGTGGTCAACCAGGTCTCCACAGGCGAAAACCCCCGGCAGGTTGGTGCGGGTGTTCGGCGCATCGACGAGGACGTAACCNTCGTCGTCGAGGTCGATCTGGCCAGCGATCAACTCGGAGCGGGGATCGTGGCCAATGGCGATGAACAAGCCGGTGACGGGGAGTTCTCGGGTGTCACCGGTGATGGTGTCCTCGATCATGATGCCGTTGACCTTGTCATCACCGAGCACATCCACTACCTGGGAATTCCACACAGGCTCGATCTTCTCGTTGGTCAGGACACGCTCCGCCATCACCTTGCTGGCACGCAACTCATCGCGCCGGTGGATGAGGTAGACCTTGTCGGCGAAGCGGGTGAGAAAGGTTGCTTCCTCCGCGGCCGTGTCTCCACCACCGACGACGGCAATTACCTGTTGACGGNAGAAGAAGCCGTCGCACGTCGCGCACCAGGAAACCCCGTGCCCTGACAGACGCTTCTCGTTGTCCAAACCAAGCTCCCGGTACCCCGAGCCCATGGCGAGGACCACTGTGTGGGCGGAGTGGGTGTTCCCCGAACCGTCGGTCACCGTCTTGATGTCCCCATTCAGATCTACCGCGGTCACATCGTCGGTGACGAGCTCAGCACCGAAACGTTCGGCCTGCTTACGCATTTCCTCCATCAACTGCGGACCCATGATCCCGTCCGCGAATCCCGGATAGTTCTCGACGTCCGTGGTGTTCATCAACGCACCACCGGCGGTGACCGANCCTTCGAANACCAACGGATTCAACTGAGCCCGNGCGGCGTACACCGCGGCNGTNTANCCGGCNGGACCGGACCCNANNATGATGAGNTTTCGAACATCGCCCACAGCGGTTNACTCCATAACGTGATTACTCAGNAACGGGTNAAGAATACCGNGNGGGAAATACCNTGGGGGGTATACCCCNGGCAGGCGTGNTNGANANCCGATNCCTCACAACNTGGGTTGTGAAACCACCGTGGTTGTCTATGGCGCCAAGGTGAAAGCAGCCTTGAACAGCGTCGGGTTATGACTCGGCTCTCGCATACCGCACGTCGGCTCGACGACATAGATGGTGGTGACGCCCATATCGGGACCCATGCTGCGCATCTGGTCTGCATTCATGGACAACATCTTGTTCATGTCCACCATGAACTCCGGAACGACGAGTAATCCGGCATCGATGCCATTGACGGATGCCCGGAGCACGAGCAGCGCTTGGGACGTTTCGACGGCGGTCACTTTTGTCACGCAATCACGAAGAACCTTCGGATCCGACGTCATGCCGTCTGTTGATGCATCCCACGTCTCCTCCGGCATCTCGAGCACGTCCGCAGGTTCGGTGATCCCGACACCGGTCAGAATCTCGTNCACCGTGTTGGCGATCTGCGCGGACGAAATGTCCTCGCCGAGATCCATGACCTTCTTGGCGGGGGGGATGAAGCCCGCCTGGACTACTTGCGGCGTCGGTACGGATACCGAATCCGCTCGTGCCAGGCCCTCCGACTCAACGGACTCGAGCGACTCGGCGAGCTCGGGGGCTTCGACTGCTTCATCGATCGTCTGACTCGCGACGGTTGCGGTGACCTCGTCTCCGGTGGGTTCGCCGAACAGTCCCCATACACTCGCCCCTACGGCGACACCGAGGGCAACGACACTCGCTGCGATGAGGGGTGTCGTCCAGCGGCTTCTCGGCAGACGTCTGCGGCCAGCGCTGCTGACGTCGCTGACGTACCCCTCAGTCTGAGCCCAGGTTGGATCCTCGGCATCGAGCACCGTGGTGATTCGCTCCCACACGTGGGCGGGCACAGGTTCGAATGGCTCTGCATCGACGGAAGCGGACCAGTCACGCAGCGTGTCGCGAACGGCGTCCTGGATGTCCGGGTCGAAGGCAGGGTCGCTTCCGGCGGGGCGGATCCNTTCTTCGGGGCTGCCCGCGGCGCCGCGATCGTTACCGTCCGCCACTGCCATCACCTCCCGTCGAATCCTCGATTGCCCTGCTGCCGGAGTCCGGGTTCGAACCCCCTCCATCACGTCCGACGGACGGCGGAAGGTGGTGGTTCCGTTCGACCGGCTCGGCTTTGGCGTCTGGGTCGATCGAATCCCGCAGGAATCCGAGGGATACCGCCAGACGCGCTCGGCCTCGAGAACACCTGCTTTTGATCGTCCCGGGCGGACAGTCGAGGAGAGCGGCTGCTTCCTCGACCGAGTACCCCTCGACGTCCACCAGAACGATCGCCTCTCGTTGGGATTCAGGCAACTCGGCCAGTGCTCGGGCGATGACGAGTTGGGTCTCGCGGGNGGCGATCGGGTCGCGCGGTACGCCGCCACGCCCGACCGGGGTCGCGGTTGTCGCTGCCTTTCCGAGGGCGTCGTCGTCAGGCAGCGGAACGCTGCTGCGGATGGAGCGTCGTCGCAGCCGATCCAGGCTGGCGTTCACCACGATTCGGTGCAGCCACGTGGTGACGGCCGACTCGCCGCGGAATTGGCTGGCGCGGCGGAAGGCGGACACCAGGGCGTCTTGCAGCGCGTCGGCGGCTTCGTCGGGGTCGCCGGTCGTACGAAGAGCCACCGCCCAGAGGCGGTCGCGGTGGCGTGCGATCAGGGTTCCGAAGGCGCTCGAGTCCCCCTCGATGTGGGCGTGCAGCAGATCTTTGTCGGTGGGTGGGTTCTCCAACGGTGCCGTCGCTGCCGTCACCGGCGGCACAGACTCGTTGGACACGACTTCGAGCCTACTGACCGCCGATGATCTCCTGCGGGTCGAGACCGGTGATGGACACCTGACGGATCCCCCCCTGATAGCGAGGGGATTCGCCGGTTGTCGATTCGGGGATCACCGGGAGACCGGTGAACCAGATGAGCACGTATTGACCGGTCACGGATCGCGGTGAGCGCAGGGTGATCTCAGGACCGGCATCGTTGACTGACGCAAAGTCGGTCCACAGATCCGGGTCATCCAGGATCTGATCCGCNACACGAATATCGACGTCGGTTCCGAATCCGACGAGGTCCAGATCGATCGTCGATAACTGTTTGGGGTTCCCGAGATCGACGATTATGCCAACGCCACCCTTGTCCCCGACGGTGGGAGATTTGTACTTGCGTGTCAACCATGCTGTTGTTCCATCCGCGTCGGCTGCCAACTCGGCGCGCTTGTTGCGTTCCTTACCGTCCACGCCGTCGGGTTGTCCGTCGTCGTTGTCGTCACCGAGCGGGTCGTACGAGCGGACATCCTCGACCGGGAGTACGGCGGTGAGTCCGGAATCGAACTCCTCCTCAAAAGGAACAGCACCGGTGTCCAGAATGGATTCACCAGCAACGACGTCTTGTTCCTCCACCACCGGCTCCCCGACAACCTGCTGCCACCCGAACCATGCGATGCCGGCCGTTAAGGCGACGCCGAAACCAACCGCGATCAAGCGGCCCGTGAAGCGCAGAAATCCGACGCGCCGTCGCGGAAGATCGGAATTTTGCTCGGTGGAGTCAGTAGAGGTTGTGGTGATGGCGGTCGTGGCAGCGGTGGCGGCCGTGCGCAGACGATCACCAACACTCGACGGGGAAGCCCCGGGGACTGGTGACAGGTAGTCCTCAGCGGATCCGGCGAGGGACGTGAAGGCGTTGACCGAGGTGATCGGCATTGAGCCGCGGGGGCGAGTCACCTGACGGACAGATCGGGTGACGAGATCATCAATCTCAGACGGCATTCCTGCCCGCACCCGGGACGGCATCGGGACTGTGCGACCAGCAGCGGGAGCGAGCGGAATGTGCACCAAGGAGGAGTCGATACCCAAGGCGGGCCAACGACCCGTGGTCATCGCGTACAGCACACAACCAAGACCGTCGACGTCGGCGTCTGGGGCGGCTGGATCGATGGGGCCGAAGAGACCAGCATCCACCGCTAACCCGCGAAGCCGAATCTCGCCGGCCTCCGTCCACAGCAGCGCGGTGGGTCGAAGTCGCCCGTGACCGATGTCGTGTCGAGCGCAGTTGGCGAGGGTGCGGGCAACTTCGGCGATGGTCTGCACGGCCACCGTGGGATCGAAGAGACCACCATTAGAGAGCCTGTCCGCGAGGTGCTGGCCGTGAGCCCATTCACTCACGATGGCGGTGCGGGCAGGGTCCCCGTCGCCGCCGGGAACATCCATGACATCGAGGATCCTTAACAAACGGCGATCGTCGACTAGGGCCGCGGCGCGCGCGGCACCCAGAACCCGGTTCAGTCGAGAGTCGTCCTTTCGGATCAACCGGATAGACACGGCACGGTCGAGAACATCATCGTGACCGCGCCACAACTCGGTCGGGAATTGTCGATAGCCGTCGAACTTCTCGGTGGGGGAATGCAGGCTGACGCGCTCGTGGAGGACGTAACGGTCGATGCGACCCCGGCCGCCAGCATCGCCTGCGTTCTTCGTTTCGTTCATCGGCGCACCACACGTGATTTCACCATGGCGACGGCGGCAGATACCTCGCGGACGCGCAGAAGCCACGCAGCCAAGAAGAAGGCGGGAACCCCGACGATAACCGCGGCCATGATGAGCACAAGCGACGTCAGTTGCGTGTTCAGACCGGCACTGATGAGCAGATCTAGGGTGGCGGTGCGGGTCAGGCCAGCCACAAAAACCGCNATACCTCCCGCGATGAGCAGGCGAAGCAAAACCCAGGCCGTCGCACCGGATTGCAGCGATCCGAGGCGGCGCGCCAGCCACCACCACAGCACGACGAAGCCGCACCAGTAGGCCAGGGCGTATCCGAGTGCGATGCCCGCGATTTGCGGACCGCCGGCGGACGTGACGCCGAGGTCCGTCAGGAAAGTGAAGAGCCACAGGACGAGGGCCAACATGATGACGGAGAAGATGACGGTGACCACGAACGGTGTTCTGGTGTCTTCCATGGCGTAGAAGCCGCGTAGAAGCACGTAGAACAACGTGAACGGCAAAAGCCCGATCATGAATATCGAGACAACGTCACCCATGACCGCCGCTTGGTTGGTGGTGGCTGCTCCGTAGCCGAACAAGAGGACGGAGACATCAGAGCCGAGAACGAACAGCATGGCTGTAATCGGAACAACCAACGCGGCGACCAGGCGCATGGCACCCGCGACGTCTTCCCCGACTTCCTTGAGTTTGCCTTCGTGGGCTAATCGACTCAAGGCAGGTAGCAACGCGGTCACGATCGAGATCGTGATGACGCTGTGCGGGAGCATNAACACCAGGTGCGCCTTCTGGTANGTCGTAATGCCGGCTGCGGTGGCGCCGGAGGCCGCAGCATCGACGTTCGCTTGCGCCGCAAGGCGGGTGATGACGATGTAGGTGATCTGATTGACGAGAACCAAACCGACCGTCCAGCCCGCCAGTTTGGCAGCCTTGCCGAGCCCTTGGCCCTTCCAGTCGAAGCGCGGCCGCCACCGATAACCCGCCCGACGAAGGATAGGGACCAGAATCGCTGCCTGCACAACGACACCGGCCGTCGTGCCGATCCCCAGAAGCAACACTTGACCGGTGGTCAATGCTCCATCCGCAGCCGCCGATGTGCCCGCGACGATGATGAACAACACGAAGGTGGTGATGGCGACAATATTGTTCGCTATCGGTGCGAACATCGGCGCCCCGAAGGTGCCGCGAGCGTTGAGGACCTGACTCAACATCGTGTAGGCCCCGTAAAAGAAGATCTGCGGCAAACATAGACGCGCAAAGGCGACGGCGAGGTCGTACTGGCTCTGCGGATAATCCGCGGGCGTGTAGAGATTAACGATCCAGGGAGCAGCGACGACGGCAAGAATCGACAGGGCAAGCAGGACCGACCCGGTCAGTGTGATGAGACGGTCGGCGTAGGCGTTNCCTCCGTCGTCGTCCTTCTCCATACGTCGAACCAACTGCGGAATGAACACGGCATTCAGGGCGCCGCCGACCACCAGGATGTAGATGATGGTCGNCAGGGAGTTGCCGAGCGAGTACGCGTCGGAGACGAGGTAGAAGCCAAGAGCGGCGGCGAGGGCAATGTCTCGCGAAATGCCCGTGATTCGCGAGACCACCGTCCCGGTGGCCATCACGGTGCTCGGTCCGAGCAGCGCCCTTGTTCTACTCATCGCTCACCCGTGGGCGGTGTGGATTGGTCGCTCATGTTGATGGTTGATTCGTTCGNGTCGACCGGATTGTTCGAGTTATCCGGATCGCTCGGATCATCAGAGTCGCGAGAACTCGATGACGCGCTCACGCTAGCGAGCCGGATCCGACGTGCCACTCCGATAACGACGAAGATCACGATCGCGATGAACGCGACGATGACGACCCATGCGGCTGCTCGGGCGTAGGCCGTGCTCACGACGTCGATCCGCGCGCCCTCCCCGAAAGCGGTGCCATCGGGGGTNAGTAGTTGCACGCGAACCGGGAGTGTGNTGCCGCCGACAACCCGCGCCTCNATGTCGACGCTCACCTTCTTGCCCGATTCCACTTGAATTCTCTGCAGCGGTTCGGATTCGAGCCGGATCGCTGGCGATGCCCGCAATTGCACTCCGACGGTGACGGTGCGGTCGAGTGAGTTCTCGATGGTGATCGGCACGCGACCACTGTCGCCAGAGAACGTCACGGTCCCTTCCGATAGGANACNGATCTGCGCCACTNGCTCGCTGAGTTGGGTTGAGATGTTGTTCAGCAGAGCTGCTCCGGCGGTGGGTTCCGAGCGCCATGCAGCTGACTCGGCACGCAACAACGCGGCAGCGTAGGTGTCGGAAATACCGATGGGGTTATCAAGCACGCTCGTGAAGGCAGCGAGCTCGTCACTCGTGCGACGAACGTCCTGCATGTACGCGTCGGGTAACTCGGCTGCCTGTGCCTGCCTGCCGTAGNCCCGGCGATCACGGCGCAGGGGGTTGACCNGCTCGTCCAGGAGACCCGTGAGCGTCAACGGCGTCATCCATGGCGCAGTCACGGTCGCCCTGAGCAGTGCGTTAACCACGGTTCCCGAGGGATCCCAGCGAATATCGTCCGGCCCGACGACGACGGCCCGTGAAGCCGCGTCCTCGGGGATAGTGCCGGCGAGCACCCCGGATTCGGCGAGGAACGCCTGGCGAATCTCGATGGCGTCGGATCGATTTCGATGGGGCTCGGTGAGAAGAGCCGACATGCGGGGCTCGCGAAGCACGGCTTGCACAGCCCCCACGGAGGTGCTGAGCACTGCGCGGCCAGTGTTGGCGCCGGCGTAGGCGTCCCGGGCGGGAATCGCCCTGCCGGACAAGATGATGGTGCGCACGCCGGCGGAGGCGACAAGGTCGGCGGTTTCGGGGTCGATTCGTCCAAAGGGCGCCCAATACGTGCCACCGATCACCTGCTGATCGAGGACCGCGGACGACAGGGGTGCGGAGGAAGTGACGGCCCGCACGACGTCGGTGGGCATGCCGGCACGGTTGACGGCGGAGGCGTCGANGTCTGCGTACGGCAGCACACGCAGCACCGGCGATTTCGTGGCCGGTGGACGGGCGTCATCTAGTGCGTCGGTGAGCGAGGAAAGCCACGCGGTCGCTTCGTCGCTTCGATCACCGACGACCACCTGTCCGCCGCGAAGAATCTGGTAGCCGTCGGACATGCCTTGCACGGACTGCAGGAGAGCGGGGTCGGCGATCCAGTTAACCGACCGAGGTTGACGCGCCCCGGTTTCCACCAACGACGTCAGCCGGCCGCCGGGTGCGATGGCGTTCGGGGTTTGGCCGTCGAGGAAAACACCGTCGGCGNTTTGGGCGGGCCAGTCAGCCAATGGCCATAGCCACACCATCTGAAGGGGAGTCACCGGCTCGGGGAACCACGGAAGAAACGTTCGCAAGATGCCTTGACGCTCGTCCGCAGCCTCACCGGTGGCACCGCGGCGTGACCCGAGGACTTCGACGGCGAGCACATACACACCTGAGTCCGCGAGCGGTAAGTCCTTGAGGGGAATCCGGATAGCGAAGTCCACCTGACCTCGTGGGGGAATGGTCTCGCCGATATTGACCTGTGTCTCGTCCACGACGGCATCCGCCGGTTCTGGCCAGGAGTNGGGCGCAGTGCGATCCTCGAGTTGCTCCGGCGTCGGTTCTTGATTCACNGTGTCGAGTGGTGACTGGCGAACCCNGGTNATCTGCGATCGACGCGTCACCGGCTCGGACGACAAACGAAGCCGAATCACCANGTCGTCCATCGCNTTGGTTGTCGTGTTCACCACTCGACCCTCGACGCGGAGGCGGTCGTCAGGCCTCGGAACTACAGGAGTCAACCGATCGATGACGACGGTCACGGGCCGTGTGGCATCGGCCCGAGCGGGTGGCGCGAAAGTCGTGGCCGTGACAGCGACTCCCCCGAGTAATGAGNTCACGGCAATCACCGCCACAAGGGCGACGTGTATCCCTCGAGGTCGCGTTGATCGCGGCGACATGTGCGTCACCTAACTCGCGCTGGCGAGCAGTTTGGGCACGCGGGAGAGAAGTTCTCGCTCGTCAGCGTAGGAAAGGCGATCATCGAGTTCAGTGAAAGGGACCCAGGCAACCTCGTCGATCTCGGCATCGTCGTCGGTGAGTTCGCCACCCTCGGCGAACATCAGGAAGTGGTGAACGGTCTTGTGGATCCGGTACTCGGATGCTGTGAAGGTAAAGTCGATGACGCCCAAGGGTGCAATCACCCGGCCCACGATGCCCGTCTCTTCACCGACCTCGCGGATGGCCGCACGTTCGGCGGACTCCCCCTCCTCGATATGACCCTTTGGCAGGGACCACAACACGACACCGCGAGCGTNTCGACGCCCGATGAGGGCGGCCCGATGATCACCATCGAGAACCAGCCCTCCCGCGGAGGTCTCCTCGACGATCGGTAGGGGCATAAGGCGAGGATAAACCGCGGACGGGGCTAGCCTTATGTGTCGTGTCCGGAGATACCCCTCGTTCGTCAGCCGCCGGTGGGCCGCTGCAGGTGCTCCGTGAACAGGCGGTGGCGTCGCTGGCCCCTATCGAGAAGCCACTCCGACGGGTCGGAGGTCGCTTCGCGGATGCCGGATGGGAGATCGCGCTTGTCGGGGGCCCGGTGCGCGATGCACTGGTGGGGCGGTTGAGCTTTGAGACAGACCTTGACTTCACCACTAATGCGCAGCCCGAGCAGATCGTGGAGTTGTTGGAGGGTTGGGCGGAGGCCGTCTGGGACGTAGGCATTCGATTTGGAACAGTGGGTGCGCGCATCGATGGCCGCGAGGTGGAGATCACCACGTACCGGTCCGAGTCTTACGACGCTCAATCACGCAAACCCGAGGTTGCGTTCGGCAACAACCTCGCCGACGACCTCGCCCGCCGCGACTTCACGATGAACGCGATGGCGGTGACGTTGCCATCCATGGAATTCGTCGACCTGTTCGACGGGATCGTGGACCTAGCGGCGAGGCGCATTCGAACCCCGGGCACGGCGCAATCATCGTTCGACGACGATCCCCTACGGATGATGCGTGCAGCGCGGTTCGCATCGCAGCTGGATGCAACCGTCGATGCGGACGTCGTCGACGCGATGTCAGCACAGGCCGAGCGGATATCGATCGTTTCAGCCGAGCGCGTCCGCGAGGAGTTCTCGAAAATCGTTATGAGCGACCACCCTCGAGTCGGGTTGACACTTCTCGTGGACACTGGCATCGCCGACATCGTCCTTCCGGAACTTCCTCTACTGCGCCTCGAAGCGGACGAACACCATCACCATAAAGACGTCTACGAGCACACGTTGACGGTTCTTGAGCAGGCCATCACCCTCGAATCTGTCCACGAACCAACGTGTGAACCCGATCTGACGTTGCGCCTCGCGGCACTGCTGCACGACATCGGTAAACCCAAGACACGCAAGTTCGAAGACGGAGGACGAGTCAGCTTCCACCACCACGAGGTAGTGGGTGCGCGGATGACCAAGAAACGGATGCGGGAGTTGAGGTTCCCCAACGACCTCACCGATGACGTCGCCAAGCTCGTGGAGCTGCATCTGCGCTTTCACGGGTACGGAACAGGCGAATGGACGGATTCTGCGGTGCGACGGTACGTCCGTGATGCCGGTGATCAACTGGTTCGATTGCACAAACTGACACGTGCCGACAGCACGACGCGCAATCGCAAGCGAGCGCAGGCTCTGCAGAGCGCCTACAACGATCTAGAACAACGCATCGAACGCTTGTCGGAAGAAGAAGAACTCGCAGCCATGAGACCAGACCTCGATGGCGCCAAGATCATGGAAGTACTGGGCATTCCTCCCGGACCCTTGGTCGGCGAGGCCTACAACTTCCTTCTGGGGCTTCGCCTGGACCGGGGCCCGCTGGATGAGGAGCAGGCGGTTGAGGCGTTGCGGGCGTGGTGGGCGGCCCGAGAGNGCGGATGACCTACGTCGTGCTCGACGGCAGTGCGTCGCTGGGCCTGTGCTCGGGAGCGGAATCGTCCGGGGCGTGCATCAGGATCTGCGCGATGGTCAATACACCCAGGAGCAGGGCGGTCCAACCGAGNGTCCTCTCGAGCGTGACCGACCCGAAGGCGAAGACGGTGACCAGCCAGATCACTAGCAGACCCCACCGCACAAACGGTGCGTACTCACGCATCGGNCGGCCGATCGCCGCAAGGGCGGCCGGGAGTCGTTGACCGATCTCTACGAGCCCTTTGTCGATAGAGCCCCGCACCGTGGACGCCAAGCCCGTCGAGCCACAGAACCAACCCAGCACGATGACAACCGCGCCGAGTAGGAGCAACCCTTGAACGGCGAGAAGTAAGTACGTCAGAAGTTGGTTGTAGAAGGCCGCGGCAGCATTTTCGAAAAGTGACCCCGCGAACGAATTAACGAAACCCTCTTCGGCTCTACCCAGGAGATATTGAAGGGTGAGCGACCAAGTGACCACCGTGATGCCGACAGCGACGGTGGTGCGGGCCCGGCGGGTCGCCAAGAGCACCGACACCATGAACAGGCCGGCGGTGATCAGCAAGATCACGGCGAGGAACGGCGAGGTGAGGGAGTAGATCGCGCGTGCTTGAGCGAGTTCAGGGGAGTCGAGGAGGACGACCTGTGCGTCGGACTCCGGGATCGTGACGAGTCCGGCGATGTCGATCCCTTCGTCCACGAGGGAGGTTTGCACCTCTTGCAGGAGGGAGGAGATGTCGAGAACCAACTCATCACCGACGAATTGCACCGGGCCCGTCGGGTCCCCGGTGAGTGCTGCGATGAAGCCCTTCTGCGCGAGCTCGTTGATGCGTATCCATGCTTCCTGGAAGGCATCGGAGGTCACGAACTTGTCAACCGCCCCGCGGATGAGACCATCNATCCCAGCCTTGATCGGCCCTGAGAGCAGATTCGACAGGGCTTCGTTGGGAACGATCACACCGACGAGCCCGCTGGCCACCTGACTCGTGTCGACCTTCTCAATGATCGCGTCGCTGACCGTCTCCGAGACTGCTTGTTGGATCTCTGGATCCTCTGCGAGGGGTCCGACGGTATTGATGTATTGCTCGGGGTTCGCGATCGTCTCGTGACCCCAGTGACCGATGACGGCAATGGGTGTCAGAAGAGTCGCGATGATGAACAACAACAGGGAGACGTACGAGCGACCTCGCCACTTTTTCCGGGTGACCGGGCTTTGGGTATAGGTCGCNGAGGCTCCGTTCGACATGCGCCCGAGCATAGGCCGGTTTCAGGAGCGTTGTGCAGGACTCTGCGTAGATCGTCGAAACCACCACGCGGCGAGGACCAGAAGTGCGCCGCAGATCAGGTAGCCACCGGTGAATTGTCCGGAAATAGGGGAAGCGAAAGCGGTCACNGTGATCCCTGTGACCAGGGCGATGTTGACGATCATGTCGAACAGCGCGAAGACCCTTCCCAATCGATCGTCGGGGATGGAGCGCTGCAGCACGGTGTCCGCGCACACTTTGACCGACTGTCCGGCCAAGCCGATGGATGCGGCACCTGCGACCAGCGTCACCAGTTTCGGGGTGATGGCTGTGGCGGTGAGCAGTCCGAAACCGATCACGGCTCCTTGCACCATCACGATTCCCACCCATGGACCGGTACCGATCCGCCGCGTCATGGTGGGTGTCACGACCGCTCCGAGGAACGCCCCGACGGCCGCGCCAGCTGTGGCGAGGACGAAGTCATTCAATGCGGCGTCGACGTCCGACGGTGGGTGCAGGCTTCCGCGAACCAACAGCAGAGCACCGGCGGTAAGGACTCCGAAAACGAACCGATTCACGATGATCGTGACCATGATGTTGCGTGCCGGAACCTTGTCCCACAGTGTGCGTGCACCGAGGACGAGTCCGCGAGCGACGCTGGCGAGCGTATCGACCGGTGCCCCATGGTCGGGTCCGAGTGCGTGGGCGGCCAACCGGGTGGCGAGGAAACTCGCGACCACGAAGGAAACAATCGCGGCGACGAGAACAACCTGACTTCCGGTATCGCCGCCGCCGACGAAAGACCGAATCCCGACGCCGATGATCCCCCCGACTCCGACGGCGATGGTTCCGGAGGTGGGAGCGAGGGCGTTTCCGGTGATGAGTTCACGACCGTTCACCACGTGCGGCATCGACGCGGACAAGCCAGCGAGGATGAACCGACTGACGCCGAGCACGATCAGCACGAACAATCCGAGGACGAAGTCCGCCTGCCCAGCGCCGACGACCACGATGATCGGCANNGTGAAGAGCGACTTCAGCAGGTTCGCTCGCACGAGGACATTGCGCCGCTGCCAGCGGTCGAGCAGCACCCCGGCGAAGGGACCGATCAAGGAGTACGGCAGCAGTAGGATGGCGAANGCTGCGGCGACGCGCACCGCATCCGGTTCCCGCTCGGGGGAAAATAACACGAACGTCGCTAGCGCGGATTGCAGCAGTCCGTCACCGAACTGACCGGCGAGTCGGATGCTGTAGAGGCGGCGGAAATTGTGGCTCGCAAGAACTGACCGCAGGGCACCGCGTCCAGGGTTCGAGGAGTCCTGAACAGCCATGGCGAAAGGCTACGGGTCTCGTAGACTCATGCGATGGCTGTTCCACGTGGAGGTAGTAGGCGCACGATGTCAGTACGCGGCTCACTGGTGCGCGGTGAATTGGCTTCTACTACGTCCGCGTCGGGCAAAAAGAGACGTCGCGATCCGTTGCCTCCACCCGAGCCGGTCGCGGACCCACAAGCACCGAGAGCGGTCATTGATTACGCACTGCAACGACGGTCGGATATTCGACGGTTCCATCGCGGGGGCATCCTCAGTAGTGACTTCTGTGATGCCGATCCTTACCTCGTCAAGGCGGCCACGTTCCACGGTGAAGCGACCGATGAGGACTGCCCGGCATGCCATTCGGTGAATCTGGTCACCTTGAATTACGTGTATGGCGACGAACTGGGGCCCTACTCGGGTCGAATCCGGGAAACTGAGAATCTGCCGTCGCTGGCTCATCGGTTCGGGGACATCGGTGTGTACGTCGTCGAGGTGTGCCCGGACTGCCACTGGAACTACCTATTACGGACATATCGGATAGGAGATGGCACGGCTCGTCGGGCCCTCCCGACGCCTGCCGACCTTCGACAACTCGATTAGTCCCCTCGCGCCGGCTTGACGGCGTGCCGCCACCGGTCCAGGGGGGATTTCTGGTGCACTTAACTTATTGAATCCCAGGAGTCACACACCTCCCTGTGGCCCCACAGATTCAAGCGCGCGCACGAGCAGGTTCCCTTCCCCGACCTGGTGAGGACATGATCAACAGGAGACCGACGCAGCGAGGCACCCGAGCCCGCTCCTCGAGTCGACCTCGCTCGGCGTCGCGATCGAGTTCGAGCAGGCAACGCCGATCCGCTGATCCGCGGTCGGTCCCCCCCAAGAATCCGAGTACCCCGGGTCGTCGTTTCCGCACTCACGAGTCTGGTGGCTCACCGCCACGATCACGTGGCGGCCGTAACTCGGGCAACCGTTCGGGTAACGGCGGCCGCGGCCGCCCACCGAACGGTCGTCGTTCATCAGAGACCGGCGGTCGTCCTCCACGGCCTCGTCGCTCGCCGCTGAAGGTCTTCTTGTGGGGAGTTGTCGCGTTTTTGGCGCTGACGACCACCGCTGCTGTCGTGGCGTTCAGTGTCGTTCTCGCGCGCACCGAGGTGCCGACCCCGAACGACCTCGCGACAACCGAGGCAACCGTGGTCTATTACGCGGGAGGCAAGCACGAGATCGGGCGACTCAGTGACGCTAACCGACGCGCAAGCGACCTCGAGCAGATTCCCCTGCATGTCCAAGAGGCAGTACTCGCGGCGGAAGATCGTGGGTTCTACGACCANGGAGGAATCTCACCGATCAGCATCGCGCGTGCGGCAGTGAACAATGTTTTTGANTCCGGTCCATGGATGCAAGGTGGGTCGACCATCACTCAGCAGTACGCCAAGAACGCTTTCTTGACTCAGGAACGGACGTGGAAACGAAAAATCAAGGAAGCACTTCTTGCCTTCAAACTCGAAACTTTGGTGTCTAAGGAACAGATCCTCGAGGACTACCTGAACATCGCGTTCTTCGGCAGAGACGCCTATGGAATCGAAGCGGCTGCAATGGCCTACTTCAACAAACCGATTCAGAACGTGACGGTGAGCGAAGGCGCGGTTCTCGCCGCCATCATGAACAATCCCGGACGACTCAACCCCGACGAAAACATGTCCACACTTCGTGGTCGATGGCAGTACGTCCTGGACGGGATGCTCGGTCAAGGGTGGATCACTGAAACCGAGTACCACAGCGCTCAGTTTCCAGAGATCGCGCAGCGGCAAGCGGGCAATCGACTCGGTGGTCAAACCGGACATTTGCTGAACGCTGTCCACCAGGAACTTCTCGCGCTCGGTGTCGACGAGACAGAAATCCAGCGTGGCGGGCTCACCGTGGTCTCCACCTTCGGCCGGAAGGCCCAACGTTCGGCTGAACGGGCGGTCCGCAAGCTCGGCCCGGAATCCAGGACTAAGGGAGTGCGTATCGGACTCGCTTCCGTTCGACCGGGAACCGGTGAAGTGGTGGCGATGTATGGCGGCAAGGACTTCATCGACGATCAGATCAACAACGCGACGCGACAGTTCGCTCAGGCGGGATCAACCTTCAAGCCGTTCGCACTCGCGGCGGCGTTGGAAAACGAAGTTCCACTCAAGAGCTACTGGCAGGGTGACTCCCCGGCCAAGATCAAGGGGTACGAACTCACCAACTACGACGACGAGTCCTACGGTGAAATCACCCTCCTCGAAGCGACCCGCGAATCCGTGAACACCGCGTACGTCGCCATGGAAGATGCGGTCGGAGTCGACCGGGTGGCCGACGCGGCCGTACGCGCGGGAATTCCCAAGCGAACGCCGGGCATGAACTTAAAGAATCTCGACCTGACTTTCGTCCTGGGCACGGCATCACCGTCGGCGGTGGACATGGCGAACGCGTACGCGACCTTNGCGGCCCGNGGGGAACGAGCCAAGACCACGTTCNTCCGCAGAATCATCGATAACAACGGCGAGNTTCTGTACAAGCACGAACCGTCAACGAAGAGAGTCTTCTCNAAAGACGTCGCTGACACCGTCACCTACGCACTGACTGATGTCGTCTCCCGCGGCACCGGCGCCACAGCCCGTGACCTAGGTCGGCCCTCAGCGGGGAAAACCGGAACCACGGATATGAACAAGAGCGCCTGGTTTGTCGGCTTCACACCGCAATTGGCAACAGCTGTCTTCATGACGAAGGAGAACAAGAAGGGCATTCCGGTATCACTGTCGGGGACCGGCGGGCGCGAGACCGTGACGGGGGGCAGTTTCCCCGCGTCCATCTGGACCGGTTTCATGAAGGGTGCATTGAAGAAGACCGACGTCGCGGAGTTCCCCGACCCGCCGAAGGGTTCCCTGAAGGGAATGGACTGCCCGGAGATCCTGCCGCCGGACCTGGAAGAAGCTCCGCTGGGATGCCCCACCCCGGAGGTGATCGAAGAGTTTGGTCCAGACCCCGGACTCGAGGAAGCAAACCCTGAAGACCCGGAGCAGTTAGGCCCGGACCAAGGCGAGCCCAACCAAGGTGAGTCCGGTGGAGAACCAGCAGACCCGGCTCCAGCAGAACAATCCGCCAACCAAGACGGCACAGTCACTGCATCGGCGGAATTCGGCGCAGAAGAGAATGCTCGTACGTCGGGCAAGAAGAACAAGAAGAAGTCCGAGTAATCACCCGCGGGAGGCACACCTAGTGAGCGTGCCGTCATCGCACGAATCTCGAGCACGGCCCACACGAAGCGACTCGGTTGTCGCGGCGAGTGCTCCGATCATCGGTGGCCCGTTCGGTGAGCGCGTCGCACGAGTAGCGCCACCGTGGAGCGTTCTTCGCGTACTGATCCTGCTCGCCACCCTCGGCTACATCGTCGGTTATTTCCTCGATTACGCATGCATCGACGGGTTGTGGGCCTCCCCCGATCGCTATGAGCACCTGTGTTACTCCGATATTCCAGCGTTGTTCGGGTACCGCGGCTTTGCTGAAGGACTCGTTCCCTACNTGCAGACCCCTCCCGGCGGGCAACCNTTGGAGTACCCGGTCGTGACGGGTGCCTTCATGTGGGTCTCGAGCCTGCTCGCCACCCCGTTGTCGGGCATCGCGGGATCGGTCCCGATTGTTGCGTTCTTCAACGTCAACGTGATCGGTCTCCTGGTATTCCTCCTCGTCGCGGTTTTCGCAACAGCGTTGACCGTCCGACATCGACCATGGGATGCCGCCATGGTTGCCCTGGCCCCGACGATGATTCTCGGCGCGACGATCAACTGGGATCTCATCCCGATCGCTCTCACGGCGTTGGCGATGCTCGCGTGGGCGCGCAGCAAACCAGGGTGGGCGGGCGTTGCACTGGGACTCGCGATCGCCGCGAAGTTCTACCCGGTTCTTCTTCTAGGCGCCTTCACGATCCTGGCACTACGCAGTGGACGGTGGAGGCCGGTACTGATCCTCGCCGGCAGCACTGCGGCTACATGGCTCGTTGTCAACGTTCCCTTCGCCCTCGCGAACCGGGATGGCTGGTGGTACTTCTACGCCTTCAATGCTGATCGTGGCGTCGACTTCGGTTCCGTGTGGTACGCCGCCAGTGTCCTCGGACTACCCGCGGTACCGGCCGATGCGTTGAACCTCGTTGCCGCCGGTACGTTCATCGCATTGTTCGTNGCTATNGCCGTGCTCGCGCTCGCCACGAGGCGCCGACCGCGCCTGGCGCAGATCGCCTTCCTCGCTATCGCCGCGTTCGTGCTCTCTGGGAAGGTCTACTCGCCGCAGTACGTGCTGTGGCTGGTTCCGCTCGCTGTGCTCGCCCGTCCCCGATGGCGTGATTTCTTGATCTGGCAAGCGGGAGAGGTGGTGTACTTCGCCGCCATCTGGTGGCACCTCGCCGGCTACGACGTCGACGATGCGAAGGCGCTCGGGACAGAGCTGTACGCAGTCGCGACATTCGTGCACGTGGCCGCGACCGTGTTTTTCGCAGCCATGATCATTCGAGACATGATCCACCCCAAACACGACCCGGTGCGTGGCGACGGCATCGCCGCAGANGCCGACGACCCCGGTGGCGGACCCTTCGACGGTGCGCCCGATGTACTCACCCTCGCGGGCGTCAGTCGTCCAAACCTTGAACCACGTCGAACCGCGAGGTTGTGAAGCGCACCTCCGCGCTCATCTGGTCACCCACCTCTGGGATCACGCACGGATGCGGGAGCCACAGCATCGACACGTGTTGGTGCGGAGGCTCCGCGAACCACCGCTNCTTGCCCTGCCAGGAAAAAGGCGACATCGCTCGGCCCGCTGCATCGAGCGCACCGATCCCCGCCGTCGTGAGGCGTTGCCGGACGGATGTGACCGGTGACGGACCAGCCAACCCGATGCCGTGCGCGGTTCCACCGGAGACAACGACGAGGGTGCCTCCTTTGGGTCCGGTTCGTTGCCGGTAACCGACGTGTGTGCCGGACGCGACGGGGTGAACCGCCAGGACCGTTCCCGTCGCGGTGAGCGCACCCCGATCACCGAGCCACAGGCGAGTGCCCGTGCGAAGACGGACCACCGAATCGTTCACGCTGGAGCGAACCACCGCGAGTTCAGCATCATCGAGATGGGAAACCCAGATCGTGTTGACCGGAGCGTTGTGTCCCTCCCACACCTCGGTTTCGGTCTGCCACAGGCCCGCCCATCGCACGACCTCCCGGGCTTTGGCGCTGCCCTCGCGTACACCGCGCGGGGGTGCATCGTCCGCCGGCTGATCGATCGGCATGTGCACGGCCAATCCTTCAACCAGGACGCGTCCACGCTCCATGGCTTCCCGAACGTGCGCGTCAGCTAGTGCCGCGAGCAACTCGGATTCACGAAAACCGAAACGGTGCATGGATGTGTTTGCTTCGAGGATGACGCGGACCGAGCCCGAGTCCTGGGCGAGAGACCTCAGCGAGTCGAAGGTGGCGATCGTTCGAATGACACGACCTGCGTGTAGCTGCTGTTCTAGGCGCGCCCATTCGGCCGCCGCCGCGCGGTCGACTGGATCGAACGGTTCGAGGACGACGATGTCTCCCTGCGTGTCCGCTGCAACGTCGTCGACTTCGAACACCGTGCCGACGGCGATCGTGTCCGCTCCGATGCGCATGGCCTCACGCGCCAAGATGCCNNGGCCGAGGCCGTACCCGTTTCCCTTGATGACGGGCACCGGAATATTCCCCGAAGCGTGAACGATGGCATCGACGACCGAATCCTGGTGAGCCTGCCAACGGGATCCATCAACAGCAACAGAGAAAGTCATCGGCTCGATCTTGCCCTACGTTCGGGCGCGCGCCGAGTAGGCGGCGTACGCGCGCGCCCATGTCTTACGCAACGCGAAGTCCCACTCGCCGATGTACTCCTGGGCGTACCCGCCACTACCCACTTTGAAGCGGACAAGACCGAAGAGGTGATTGGCGGGGTCCAGAGTGTCGGAGATACCGCGAAGGTCGTAGACCGAGCAACCGGCGGCGTGTGCACGTGTGATCATGTCCCACTGCAGAGCGTTGGACGGGCGGACGTCCCGATCGGCTGTCGTGGAAGCGCCGTAGGAGTACCACGCACGATCCCCGACGCGGATCATGATGGTGGCCGACGCGACGTGGCCTTCATGTTCGGCTATGTGCAGCGTCATGCCGTGGTAGCCGTCGGTTGCCGAATTGAGTGCATCCCACATGCGCTCGAAGTACACCTGGCCGCGAGGAGTGAAGTGATCGCGTTCGGCCGTCTCGACATATACGCGATGGAAGTCCGCGAGGTCCTCGCGTGACCCCAGGCGAACCACCACCCCCGACTTCTCGGCTTTGCGCACGTTGCGACGCCACAGTTGATTAAAGCCGGCGAAGACATCGTCGAGTGTTCGATCTTGCAAAGAAACGCAGTAGACGAAGCGGGGCTGCACATCGGCGAACCCCGCTCCAGAACTGGCCATTTGCGCTCCGCCGGCCGATTGCAGGGCATCGACCACCGCGGGCGCCACGGGCGAGGACCAATCGGCTGGTATCGCACCAAGGCTCGTCAGCTGGTAAGTGTCCTCGGGGCGATTTGCGTCAGCATCGGCCAAGGCCTGCTTGACCGTGGCTGCGTCCCAACGGCGGGCGGCAATCGGTGGCCCCATCTTGACCTGGAATGCGCCGACCGTTGCGCAGTGATCGAGGAGCGGTTGCAGCCAATCGGCGGGATCGTGCGTCGGCGACGTCCAGTCGACCACCGGCCCCTCGGGAATGTAGGCGAGCGTCCGCCAGCGGATCTTGGGCACACTGCGGTGCAACACGAGTGCGACGCC
>PBTV01000006.1 GCA_002729215.1 Rubrivirga sp. | reverse complement strand
ATCGCGGCGGCCGTCCACCGAATGATCCGGGCGGGGCAGGTTCAGCCCGGAGATCGGCTGCCGACCGTCCGTGACCTGGCCCGGCACCTCGGCGTCAGTCCAGCAACGGTNAGCGAAGCGTGGCAGGCGCTCGGTGCNGTCGGTGCCATTCNCGCCCGCGGCCGGGCCGGGACATTTGTCCGGGACGTGGCCGAGCCCACGCGGCCGACCCGATACCTCGGGATCGGGGGAGCCCCGAGCACCGAGGAATCCGCCGCACTGGATCTGTCGACGGGAACCCCGGANCCCGCTNTGCTNCCNGCCCTGCATGAAGCGGTCGAGCGATTCACCTCNGGNGCGACGGCCTGGACGTCGAGTTATCTNGACGAGCCGGTACTTCCTGCTCTGCGCGAGCACCTCGAGCAGTCGTGGCCCTTCCGAGCCCAGCGGATGACCGTCGTGGACGGCGCCCTCGACGGGCTGTCGCGAATCGTCGATCAGCTTGTGGGCCTCGGCGACCGCGTGATCATGGAGTCACCGGGATTCCCGCCCCTGATCGACCTGCTGGATCGCGCNGGCGCCGACGTGATCCCGGTCGCGATCGACGAACANGGCGTGATCCCNGCGTACCTGGCTCGNGCTCTGCGCTCGGCACCGGTGGCGGTCTTCCTTCAGCCGCGAGCACACAACCCCACCGGTACGTCGATGACCCGGTTGCGCTCGAGTCAGCTCGCTGAAGTGCTNGCNGGCAGCCGCGCGTGGGTGATCGAGGACGATCACTGCGGCGAGATATCGCTGGCAGAGGATGTGAGCATCGGTCAATTCCTGCCGGACCGTTGCGTGCACATACGTAGTTANTCCAAATCGCACGGACCGGATTTGCGNATCGCCGCGGTCGGNGGNGCAGCCGAGGTCATCGACCCGATGGTGGCGCGGCGCATGCTCGGTCCGGGTTGGACGAGCCGACTTCTGCAGGCCGTGTTGCTCGACCTGCTCACGCANGCCGATCCGCAGGAGAGCGTCCGGCAGGCCCGCATCGCTTACACCCGTCGAGGCACCTTGTTGCGGGAGAGGCTCAAGGACCGCGGAGTCGCGGCGAGCCCTGGTGACGGCATCAANGTGTGGATCCCGGTCGAGGACGAGCGGTCGGCCCTGATCACGTTGGCTGCCGCCGGCATTCGGGTGGCGCCGGGATCGCCTTTCATCGTGACCGCAGACAGCACGACCCGAGATGCGATTCGGGTGACGACGGGTCGTCTGCCGGACGACGAAGATCGGATTGAGGACGTCGCGAGCATCATCGCCCGAGCGGCGGGCTCTGCCGGCGGCACACTTCGCTAACCCCGATGGGGCGGGTCTTCAGACCCGANTGACCAGACCGTCATGGGCCGGTGTTGCAGACCTCCGTGTCGTTGACGATCTGAATGCGATGGACAGGCACACGCCACTCACGGAGTAATGACGATCTTGTGCGCGGTGCGGTCGCCCCGGAGCGCCTCTAATGCGTCCCCGTAGTCCTGCACCGGATACCGATGGGTGATCAATCCGTCCGTGCGGATCGCCCCGCTGCGAAAAGCGGCAAGCGCGTCCGGAAAAGAGTCCACCTCGGTGAACGAGCCCATGATCGTCAACTCCCGCCGGAAGATCTCGAAAGGCGAGATCGACACGAGATCGGACTCGTCGGCAACCCCGTAATACACGATGCGACCGCCGTTGCGCGCAACCTGCGGCAAGGACTGCACGACCGCAGTCTTACCGGTGGCATCGATCACCACGTCGAAAGCGCCGAACTCCTCGACTATCGCTGCCATCGATCCGGGCACGTCGTGCCGGTTCATCACGAAGGTGCCGATGGGCGACAACGACGACGCCTCCGACAGCTTGAACTCGTTGGGATCGGCCAACACGACGCTCGACGCCCCGGCCACCTGCAGAAACTGCGTCAGCAGCACACCGGTCGGCCCGGCACCGAAGACGACCACCGAGCACCCGGCGATGGGATCGAGTCGATCCATGAGGTGTGCGATGCAGGCCGACGGCTCGGCGAAGACAGCCAGGTCGAGATCGATACCGGTCGCATCGAACAACTGCACGCCGGGCACGAGAACGTAGTCGGCGAATCCTCCCGGCGTCGATGACCCGATTCCGGCGAACGATTCACACAGCCAGGGACGCTCCTCGGTGCAGTAGGCGCACGCTCGGCAACTCGAGTTCGGGTTGATCACGACTTGCTGGCCCTCCGACAGGGCTCCGCCGTCTCCGTCGGTGGCGTCGGCGCCCACCGCGGCGACCTCGCCAACGGTCTCGTGGCCGGGCGTGAGCGGGAAGTTCGCCAGGAACTGCCCCTCGTGTAAATGCAGATCTGTTCCGCACATCCCGGCGGCCGTCATCCGCACGAGCACGTCGCCAGATCCCGGCTTGGGCNTCGGCACCTCTCGCACGGTGAAGGATCCCGGTTGGTCATAGACCACAGCACGCATTGACTCAGTATCGCGGCATGCTCGGGCGAACTACCGTTATCGGGTGAAGCGGGGGAAATTTCTGCCGGCGGTCGCCCTCGCTGGCGTATTGCTCGTGGCGTGCGGCGGTGAAACCGACTTCGTTCCGATCGAAGCGCAGCCCGAGCCGGGCCTGCTCATGCCCGGTGCGGTCGAGGGCCCGTTCCCGGTGACCCGCGTGGTCGACGGTGACACCGTGCGCGTCCTGATAAAGGGACAGGACACCGCGGTGCGACTGATCGGCATCGACNCCCCCGAAACGGTGGCGCCGAATCGTCCGGTGGAGTGCGCGGGCCCGGAGGCCAGNGTGTATGCGGAGCAGTTGATGTCCGGNNAGGACGTNTTCCTCGAACTTGACGCAAGCCAAGGCACCTACGACAACTACGACCGGATCCTTGCCTACGTGTGGCTCGAGGACGACCTGATGGTCAACCTGGCGATGATCGACGCCGGCCTCGCACAGGAATACACCTACGACGACCCCTACACCTATCAGCAGCTATTCCAACAAGCTGAGCAGGACGCCAAGGATGACCTGCGAGGGCTGTGGGGGCAGATCTGTTGATCTAGCGCGATCCCACGGTGGCGCGAGCGTTCTCCATGCCCGAGGCCATGAACTCTCGCGCGTGTGTGCCGAGGTCCATGCTGTCTTCCCACAGGTTCCGCCACACCGCCAACGTGTTCGACAGGTGCTGGTCGACAACGGCCGAGGAGAACGACTCGAACGTGATCGGCCCTTCGTAGTTCATGTCGGCCAGGGCGCCGAAGACTTCCTCGAAGTCGATGGTTCCTTGCCCTAAGTACCCGCGATTCGATTCCCCGATGTGCACGTAGCCCAAGCGATCGCCGGCCAGGAGCAGGGGAGTGCGAAAACCCCGTTCCTCGATGTTCATGTGATAAACGTCCGCGTGCACCACAACGTTGTCCTCATCGACATCGTCCATGTAGTCCAGTGTTTGCTGCACGGTGTTCAGCAGGTTGCTTTCGTACCGATTGACGAACTCCAGGGTGATCGTGATGCCGGAGCGCGCTGACTCCTGAGCGAGTTCCTTGATGACCGCGACGCTGTTCGCGCGGGCGGCGGCCGTCCCCGGACCGGGGTACTTATCCATAGCGCTGAAGATCACCCCGCCGAGGTGGGTGGCGCCGACTCCGCGAGCAACCTGCAAAGCGGACATCAACGTGTCGCGCCCGGCAGCGACCAACGCCGCGTCCTCACTATTGATGTCGGTGGCGAACGTCAGCCCCAACGTCATGGTCGCGGCCAAGCCGTGCACCTCGAGGCGTGCGCGCGTGTCGTCCACGTCGATAGCCGAGGGATCCAATGCGGGGATCTCGATGAGGTCGTATCCAGCGGCGGCAGTGCGCGAGATCGCGAATTCGGCCTGCTCGGGTTCCCATCCCCCCGTCCACACCAGGGCGTGCACCCCGAAAGCGTTCGTCACAGCAACCTCCCAAAGCCTCGTTCGAGCCTTTATCCAACCCTCACTCGTGTTGGATGGGAGCGTGACCCCGGAAACGAACGCCCCCGCCCCCTGGTGGCTTGATCCGGGCTTCATCGCCTTCGACACCGAGACCACGGGAGTGGACCCAGCATCCGATCGAATCGTGACCGCCGCGATGGTCAATTTCACGAAGGGTGAGGTGACCAGCGAGAACGAATGGCTGCTCAAGCTCGACACCCCGATCCCACCGACCAGCACACAGGTCCACGGGATCACCGATGAGCACTCTCAGGCTCACGGTCAACAAGAACGCGAAGCACTCGTTGAGATCCACGAGCAACTCACCTCACGGACGGTGCCAATCGTGGCCTTCAACGCCACCTTCGACGTGAACATGTTGAACGCCAACCTCGCCCGCCATGGCATTCCGACGATCACCGAGGTTCCAATCATCTGCCCGTACGTTCTCGACAAGCACTTCGACAAGTACGTCAAGGGACGCAATCAGCGCCGATTGATGCCCACGATCGAGCGCTACGGACTCCAACTCTCCGAAGACAGTTGGCACGGCGCCACCGCCGACGCCACCATCACCGGTCAACTGTTCCTCGCCCAAATGGATACCTACGACGCCCTGCGCGACATCGCACCCGATCAACTCAGCGACAGCATCGAAACCTGGCGCGAGCAACAAGAAGCTGATTTCCAGGCGTGGCTGGCGAGGAAGCGGGCCGAAGAGAGTTAGCGGGTGAGCCCCGGACTCATAATCTGGTAGGCGTCGGTTCGAGCCCGACCCGCCCCACTTGTAAGGGGGACCCTGTGGGGTACGTACAGGAACACGCAAAACAGACATCGAAAGGCAAGGACTGCAGCCGGAAAAGTACGTCCCGAAGGGGTCGACAGGGGCTTGGGACAAGTTCGCTGACAAGAAGATTTTGGACCCGGCTGTCTACAACAACGCGGCAAACGAACTGCTCTTCCCCGTGTGAGGGGCATGGAGGGCGAGAAGGGACTCCGTACACTTCCATACGCTCGCCCGCATCCCCCTTATTCCCGCATACTCTGCCAACGTCCGCCCACGGGCCGGGGGCGGCGTTGTCGATGAAGACTGTGGGTTGGTTGATGAGGCTGGTGGGTGGTTTTTGTCCGGTTGCACCACGTATTCGCCTCAGAACTCCATCCCGAGGCCGTCAACGTCATTGGCACGCTAGAGGAGATGGGTGTCGGATACGCCCCGACGCCGTGCCCTATCAAGTTTGAGTCCCCACTGTGCGCGGTCGAATTGTCCTTAACGGTAGGGCTCTTCTAGTCCGGCTCTACCCAACCGTCTCCACCGCATCGTAGGCAACGAACCGATCCGAAAACTTTATCGAAATCATCCTCTTCAATGACGTAGTCCAGAATGACTCTGAGTGCTTTCGATTCATCTGACAGCTTGTACTTGTCTTTGCACCAGCTCAGCATCCGGAGCGTGTCGTCGTGCAATTGAAATGTTTGCATCTCACTCATCCATCTCACCTTTTGCCTTCCAGTCCAGAAGCGTGTGTCAATGGGAGTCTCCCCTGTCCTCATTGACAAACCCAAAAGCCGATCGACCCGCAACACCCCCTCACAAAATCTAATCTATGTGGCACTGCTGTTTCTACCGTAAGAGCCTCGTTGGGTGACTGCCCATGGGTAGGTCTCGCCCTTACCAGCGTCTTGGTCAGCGTCGACTCGAATCCGCCCCAGCCGTCTCCTAGTGGAAAGGCGGTTGTCTGCCCCGGGTTTGGCTGCAATGTGAGTGGCGTCTCTGAGGGCCTTACCTGTCCTTGGAGTTGCCCATTTGCCCACGGCAGGTACCTTTTTACTTAAGGGAGGTCAAATGAATAAACAAATGCAGGATGCCTTAAACAAGCAGGTTGCGCGCGAATTGAGCGCATCGTATTCCTATCTTGCGATGAGTCTCTACCTTGATGGTCACAATTTCCCGGGGGCGGCCCGCTGGATGGAGGTACAAAGTGAGGAGGAACGGACACACGCACGGATGCTTATTGAATACATAACAGACCGGAATTGTGAGGTCATCCTCGAAACCATTCCGCAGCCCACCCACGTTTTTGAGTCCGTTCTGTCGGTTTTCAAGAGTGCCCTTGATCACGAACAGGCGAACACTGCGGCCATTCATGAGATGTACGCGCTGGCGAAGGAAATTGAGGATTACGCAACAGAAGCGAAGCTTCAGTGGTTCCTTTCCGAGCAGGTGGAAGAGGAAAAGACGGCGATGGATCTCGTTGCACAGTGGGAACGCGCTGGCGAGGAGCCATCTGCGATGCTCATCCTCGACCAAGCCATGTCGAGCGAACGTACGACTAGCTAACTGTCGTAACGGACTGTCAACACCTTCGTGCCCGCCTCGGGGGCCATCTCGGCTCTCTCTTGGGTTACGTCTTCGTCCACGGGGGACTCCCCTGCGATTGCGTCAACCTGTAGTGAATTCAGAAGTCAGGCGACTCCGGCTTTCACCTGCCACAACTCCGTCGGCCCGCTACTGCTAACAAAAAAATCTCCTGCTTTTTGAATCATCCAGGTTTATTTGGGTTTGGAAAGAAAAAGGACCGTGAATCCTTTCGCTTACTGGCGCAAAGAAAAATCAAGAGCCCCGCGTGCGCTTTGGTGTTCAGTACGGAAAATTTCCCCAAAAATCGACGAAAAGTGTGGGTTGGTTGATGAGGCTGGTGGGTGGTTCTTGTCCGGGTAGCGGGGCAGCGGTGAACGTGACTGCGACTGAGCTTGGAGTGACGGCTCCGTCGTCGCGGGCGCTCATCCCTACTCGGGGGTCAGTCAACGTGACCGCAACCCGCACGCCGTTCGCGATGGCTCCGGTGAAAACGGTGTTGAGTGGCTCACCCGAGAACTCATTCGCCCAGTAGTTCAGGAATACGGTGGTGTCCAAGGTTTTCGCTTGGAGTTCGGGCCTGTCGGTCACCTGCAGCATCTCCGGGGTGAACGCCAGCATCTCCGGGTCCACGCTCTGCAGAGTCAGCGTGTAGGCGTTGCCTGACGGCTTAAACTCACCGGTTTCTGCGTTCATCTTCATCAACCATTCAGGTTGCGGCTCATTGTTGTTTTGCGCGATGACGGCGACGCCAGCCAAGATGATGGTGAAGATGAGGACACCAACACCCGCGATGACAGACTTCCGTTCCCGGGTCACACCATCAGACTACGAGGAAGACCCATGGACCACTCGTCCCCTAGTCGATGTATTTCGAGTGTTACCGTCGAAGGGTCAATAGCCCATCGGCGGGACGCGTGGACAGGCTCTTTGGTAGTCGTCGATTCGAGCCGGACCCGCCCCACTTCATAGGGGAAACGATGGCGGATGGCTGCTAGTCGACGAAGTAGAAACTGACTCTGTAAAGGGTGTCTGTGAGCGGGCGAAGGACCACTTCACCGCGTACCCCTGAGTACTTGCCGGTGCCACCGATGATCGCGTGGGTGATCTTCTTACGTGGGGGAGTGCCTGCGTTCGCACTGACCAAGGCCATCGTGTATATCGTGTTCTTACCAACCTTCATGGCCAAGGTGGTTTGGCGGTTCTGGCGACCACCGGGAATTGCGACGAAGGCGGTGATCTGGCTAGTGCTGTACGTGCCTACCGGCTCGCCGCCGCGTACCTCGCTGATGATTCCGTTGGTGACGGTGATGTCGCCGGTGTTATCGCCGTCACCCTTGATGTCGATTACCTCGCGGTAGGTGCGGTCAATGAACCAGACGAGGTCGGACTTTTCCGCTGAAGCGGAAGAGGCAGGAGAGATGGCGATTAAGGTTCCGGATATGGCTATGAGGGTTGCGGTAATCAGCGCTGCGAAACTAGTTTTGCGTGTTGGGTCCATGGCCGTCAGAGTAGTGGGCGCGGTCGTCGACACCTCAAGACCCGACGGCCGCTCGAGCTTCCTTGCTAACGTTTTTGCTAACGGGGACCGCGTTCTGAGGCGGTCTAGGCCTGTCTAAGCGTGTCCACTCCAGTCCTGTGCATTGGTGATTCCACGAGGAAAACAGTCCACTTACGGGACCATCAGTCCACGCATGTCTGAGGGCTTCGAAGACTCATAATCTGGTGGTCGGCGGTTCGAGCCCGACCCGCCCCACCACTATTTGTCCCGTAAAACGGTCCCCTCTTCGCTTCGCGCTCGAGTGAAGGCGCGGGCTTTCTAACGAATGTGCTGGAGACTCTGAGTTGCCCACAGGCGCATGGGCGGAGCACCAATTCCGCGCCAAGCTTGTGTGCTTTCATGGGATCTATATGCGTAGTTCTCAAGTCTTTGTCACCGTGCTGTGTATGTCAGGCCTCGCGCTGGCAGCGTGCTCGTCGCAAGAGGCTGCCCCGGAGCCATCTGCGTCACCGACAGTCGCGCCGTCGGAGTCCATGCCACCGTCCGCCACTCCCAGCCCGGAACCTACGCCGTCGTCGACCCAGGNGCCTGCCCGTGAGGTGACATTCGCGCCGCTGGATCCAGGGATGCTGGGTATGCACGTGGCGGGGGCGCAGGAGGGTGATTGGCCTTCGGATGCGGTGCCGGTGGAGTCGTTGCGGCTGTGGGATACCGGGACGTCGTGGTTGCAGATCGAGGCGACGCGTGGTCGATACGAGTGGGGCTTGTTGGACACGGCGCTGGAGACTGCCGCGGATGCGGGGGTTACCGATGTGTTGCTGGTGCTCGGGCCCACGCCGGTATGGAACGCGAGCTCGCTGAAGGGCGTTCAGTATCCGGTGGCGGGCGCCGCTTCGGAGCCCAAGTCCGTGCAGGCATGGGATGACTTCGTTACGGCGGTGGTGGATCGGTATGCGGGTCGGATAACCGCGTACCAGATCTGGAACGAGGCGTCGTTAAAGATGTTTTGGCAGGGAAGCCCCGAACAGATGGCTGATCTGACCGAGCGGGCTTATCGGATCATCAAGGAGCGAGATCCCTCGGCGCTGGTGGTGGGGGCGAGCACGACAGTGCGGCTACTCGGGGCGTTCGAACGGTTTTTCCCGGCGTACGTGGAGGAATTGGCTGCCCGGGATTGGCCGGTGGACGTCTTGGCGGTGCACTCCTACCCCAGCGGGGTCCAGGGGCCGCTGGATCGAGCGCGCAACCTTCGCCTGGTCCGGCACACGCTCGATCGGCTGGACGCTCCGGCGTTGCCGGTGTGGGACACGGAGTTGAACTATGGGCTCGCCGGTCCGGGAGATGTGCCGCGCGGTGAGATCGTGGGAGACCAAGCGACCAGCTGGGTGGTGCGGACGTATCTGGACTCGATGCGCTTCGGGGTTGGTCGCACGTACTTCTATATCTGGACTCCCGAGCCGTATGAGCTGCTCGGCATGCAGATGACGAACGATTCCGGGGCTGCGGCCGGGCTGCGGGTGGTCTCGGACTGGTTGGTCGGCGGCGAGTGGGGCGGGTGTGAAGTCTCCGGCTTGGTCAATATGTGCGTGGTGCGCAAAGACGGCGAGGTCAGTGGGTTGCTGTGGGCGGACTTTGGTGAGGGCCAGGTGAGCGGGTTGCCCGAGGGCGCGGAAGCGTGCACGGCGCTGGGCGCCTGCCAGTTAGTCGGCGAGGACGAAAGCATCGTCGTTGACGACGTACCGGTGCGTGTGTTCCCGGCTCGTGATGTCGTGGACGTCGGCTCGTAGTTCCGACCCCGGGCCAAGCGGCCGGAACCGCAGCTCTGGCTGGCCGCCTAGGGTTGNCCCGTGCGGCGCGTCGTGATCTTGGGCAGTACCGGCTCCATCGGGACGCAGGCGCTCGACGTCATCCGCCGTAACCCCGAACGCTTCAAGGTCGTCGGGTTGGCGGCCTCGGGCGCGCGAGGGGAGTTGCTGCTCGAGCAGGTGCGCGAATTCCGGCCGTCGGTGGTGGCGGTGTCTGCCTCCTCGGCTGTTGCGGACCTGCAATTGGGTATTTACGCCTGGGCTCAAGAGAACGGTTACGCGGCCGGCGATGCGTCTATTCCGGAGATCATTGCCGGGCCGACGGCAGTAGTCGATATCGCCGGGGTCGAGTGCGATGTGGTCGTGAACGGCCTCGCCGGTGCCGCCGGACTGGAGCCGACCTTGGCCGCGCTGCGTAGCGGGTCTGTCGTCGCCCTGGCGAACAAGGAGTCCTTGATCATTGGCGGTGACCTCGTTCGCGGNGTGGCCNACGCCGACCAGATCGTTCCGGTGGATTCCGAGCACTCGGCGATCGCGCAGTGCCTGGCCGCCGGTGCTCGCAGTGATGTGCGCCGGTTGATCCTGACGGCTTCGGGCGGGCCGTTTCGTGGATGGTCGGCCACGGACTTGGAGTCGGTGACTGTTGAGCAAGCATTGGCGCATCCCACCTGGGACATGGGCCCGCTGGTGACGATCAACTCCGCCACCTTGATGAACAAGGGATTAGAGGTGATCGAGGCTCACCTGCTGTTCGACGTGGAGTTCTCGGATATCTCCGTGGTGGTCCACCCGCAATCGATCGTGCACTCGATGGTGGAGTTCGTCGACGGATCCACGATCGCGCAAGTGTCCCCACCCGACATGCGGCTACCGATCGCGCTGGGTCTGGATTGGCCGTATCGAGTGGCCGGCGCCACACCCGCGTGCTCGTGGGAGCAGGCGACCTCGTGGGACTTCTTCCCACTGGATGAGGACGCGTTCCCGGCGGTGACCCTGGCCCGGCGCGCCGGGCAGGCCGGTGGAACGGNGCCGGCGGTGTTGAACGGCGCCAACGAGGTGTGTGTCGAGGCGTTCCTTCAGGGGCGCTTGCCCTTCAACGGGATCGTGTCCACGGTGTCGAATCTGGTCGATGAGCACCTNGATTCNGGGTGGATAGCGGGGGAGNACGTGAGCGTGGCCGACGTCCTGGACGCCGATCNGTGGGCGCGCTCGCGGGTCCAGCAACTCGTCCACGGGTGAGTCACCTCGCCGGTGGGTAGCCGCAGCGCCCGGTGAGGCACCACAATGCTCCGCATGAGCACTATGCGCGCCGCACGGTATTCGCAGGTAGGACCGGCAGCCTCGGTCCTGGGCGTCGATCAGATACCAATCCCGAAGCCGGGACCCAATCAGGTTCGAGTGAAGGTGGCCTTCTCGGGCATCAACCCCACCGACGTCAAGAACCGTGCCGGGTCGACGGCACGGGATATGGCCGATTTCCAGATTCCCCACCAGGACGGGTCCGGCGTCATCGACATCGTCGGCGCGAACATGGATCCGGCGCGCATCGGTGAGCGGGTGTGGATCATGTTGTCGGCGTTCGACAATGTGTATGGCACGGCCGCCGAGTACTGCATCGTCGATGTTGCGAACGTGCGCCCGCTACCGGAGAACGCTGATCTCGAACTCGGGGCAACGCTCGGCGTCCCCGCGGTGACCGCGGCCTACTGTGTTCTCGGTGACGGACCCGTCGAAGGGAAGGTCGTTCTCGTGCAGGGCGGCGCTGGGGGAGTCGGGCGAGCCGCAGTGGAGATCGCGAAGTGGGCCGGCGCCACAGTCGTGGCTACCGCGTCCACGCCGGAGCGGCAAGAGGTTGCCCGGCAGGCGGGAGCGGACTTCGTCTTCGATTACCGCGACCCGGACATCATCTTCGACATCCGCGAAGCCGTCGGATCCGTGGATCGCATCATCGAAGTGAACCTTTCCGCGAACCTCGAGATGGATCTCGAGGTCAGCAAGCCCGACACCGTCGTGGTCGTCTACGCCTCGACGGGCGCCGATATNCAGATACCGACGCGGCAGTTGATGACCGCGGGGCTGGTCCTTGAGTTCATGCTGCTCTACACGGTAGCCGCGGACAAGCTCGCAACCGCGGTCTCTCAGGTGGAATCCGCCCTCGCCGAGGGCGCGCTGACAATGCCTCCGGTCCGATACTTCGAGTTGGACGACATCGTCTCCGCCCACGAGACNCAGGAGGCGGGAGCGCCCTCCCGACTAGTGATTCGCCTCTAGCCGGGATCCTGCGGGGGGCACGATGCGTCCCATAAGTGTCCCCACGGGGCACGGCGAGGGAGAATGAGGTTATGGGGCTGGAGATTCTGGGCATCACGCTGTTCGTGCTGCTCATCGGAGCGTCCATCGCCCTGCACGAAATCGGACACCTCGTGCCGGCCAAGAAGTTCGGCGTCCGGGTCACCGACTACATGGTCGGTTTCGGTCCCACCATCTGGTCCAAGGCCAAAGGCGAGACCCGCTACGGACTGAAGGCCTTCCCGGTAGGCGGCTACATCCGGATGATCGGGATGCTCCCCCCAGGCAAAGAAGACCCCGAGGGCACTGCTCGTTCNATGAACACCGGACGNNTCGCNGCGNTGGTNGCTCANGCCCGCCAGCAGTCCCTCGAAGAGGTNCGNCCNGGNGANGAGAANCGCCTGTTCTACAAACTTCCCGTCCGCAAGCGCGTGATCATCATGCTGGGCGGGCCGGTGATGAACCTTGTCCTGGCTTTCCTGCTGTTCGGCATCGTGCTCGTCGGCATCGGAATTCCCGCGCCGACGACGGCGGTGAATTCCGTGGTGCCATGCACGCCGACCGTGGCGCTGCCAGCCGGCGACGCCCTGCCGTCTGGGGAATGCCCGTCGGGAACGTCGGCGACACCCGCAGCGGCGGCCGGCCTCGAGCCCGGAGACGTGATCGTTGCTGTGGGCCCGGTGGCGTCGTCATCGTGGGATGACATCACCGCGTGGATCCGAGCCAACCCCGAACGCAGCACCCAGGTGGTGGTGGAGCGCGACGGCGGTCAGGTCTCCCTGCCGTTGACCGTCGCCGACATCGAGCGACCGGTCTACGACGAGTATGGAGAGATCACCGAGCAGGTCGAGCAGATCGGCTTCCTGGGGGTGGCTCCGGTGTTCGAATACCAATCGCAGCCGGTCTCCAGCGTCCCCGCATATATGTGGACTATCACGTATCGAACGGCAGCCGCACTGTTGACGCTGCCGATCCGCATCTACGAACTCGTCGACGAAACGTTGATCGGGGGTGGCGAGCGGTCGATTAACTCGCCGGTGTCGGTTGTCGGTGCGTCGCGACTCGGAGGCGAGATCGCGGCCATGCAGCAACCGGTGACCGCCAAGGTCGCCACGTTCCTCGGCCTTGCCGCGTCGTTGAACCTCTTCCTCTTCCTGTTCAACCTGCTGCCGATCCTGCCGCTCGACGGCGGGCACGTTGCCGGAGCGTTGTACGAGGCGGTGAAGAGATTCATCGCGCGCGTTCGCGGCAAGCCCGACCCTGGGCCGGTAGATACGGCTCGACTTTTGCCCGTCGCCTACGTGGTGGCCGCCGTGCTGCTCGCTGTTGGCCTCGTGGTCATCTGGGCCGACCTGGTGAAGCCGATCACCTTGAGTTAGCCCGCAGCAACCAACGATCAGTTGTTGTCGTCGGACCCGAAACTTCCGCCGCCGTTGTCTGCGGGTGAATCCCCTGGTGAGTCGTTTGCCGGGTCAGCCGGAGCGTCATCGCTCGCAGACTCGTCGCCCGAATTGTTATCGCCCGGGGAATCATCGCCGGGAGCGTCATTGCTAGGGGTGTCGGCGGACTCGATGGCCGGCGGCACCGGTGAGGCCTCCACCGCTGGTAGGGGAGTAGGCGAGTTAAGCGCGGGCGTCGCCGCCATCAATTCCGGTTGCGCGACATCTGCGTCGGCTGGGTCGTTCATAGGTGTTGTGCCATTACCTGCATCAGAGTCGCCAGAAGACCGCGAGCGGCCGATGAGGAAGGCGACCAGGGCGATGACCGCGAGCACGGCGACGCCGATCACGATCAGCAAGATCCACGGGAAGCTGCTCGAGCCGTCCTCGGCCACGATGATGGCTTCGAAACTGTCGTTCAGTCCGGCTTCGATGCGAAAACTCGTCTCGGATGTTTGATCCACGTTGGTGCCATCGACACTGACGATCGGGCCGGGCATATCGACGTCCATTTGGTACCCACCGAAGTCGAAATCCACCAGATCATCCAGGAGACCTGAGTCCTGTTCCTCGGCTGCTTGCTCGCCGGAGCTGGAGTAGAACGTGACGGTGTTGTCCTCGCTGGCGTAGATGTTCCAGATGTCGTCCGCCTGGTCGAAGACTTGATTCTCGAACGAGCAGACCATGGCGACGGCGTTTTCCTGCTCCG
>PBTV01000029.1 GCA_002729215.1 Rubrivirga sp. | reverse complement strand
CCCCAACCCGAGCCTTTGACGGGGATCCGCGCCATGCGCGCTGTCCAGGCGATGACCCTCGAGAGATTGTCGCCGCGACCGGGAAGGTCGTTACTTCGGTCTAGGTTGCGGACTTAGCGGACGTGAGGCAAATAGTTACGCTCCATGGCGTGACGAATTCGCGTTCGGGTGTTTTTGTTGTCTCGGCTCTTGTCACTCTTACGTGGCTTCTTCTGGCGCTGTTCACGATTCCTCGAGCGATCAGCAGAGACGTTGGTGACTATGGCTTCTTCACAGGGATCGCAGAGCGGCTTCGCGCTGGAGATGTCCTGTACGTCCAGGTCTGGGACAACAAGGACCCACTCGTCTTCTATTCGCTGGCAATGGCACGCACTCTCGGGCCAAACGGGGTCATCGGTGCCTGGCTACTGGAGATCTTCTGGGTGGTAGCTGCGGCCACGGCGTTGTACGTGATTGCACGCTTTCAGCGAGTGAGCCGTCCCTTGGCTGCCTATGTCGGCTTCGGTCTAGGACCCTTCGTGATCCTCGGCGTCGCCTACTTTATGGGGTCCACCCACCTTCCGGCGATCGCTCTCACGTTGATAAGTATCGCGTGCATCTACTCCCGTCACCCCGTTGTTGCAGGCATCTCCGTCGGGCTGATTATCTTCTTCAAGTTGGTCTTGGCCCCGATGGCAATCGTCATTGCAATGACTGCTCTGTTTGCGCTCAAGCGACGCACTGATCTGCGGTGGTTCGCGCTTGGCATGGGGGCCGTCATTGCCGCCATGAGTGTTGTGCTTTTCGTTCGCGGAGAACTTGCTGGGTTCGCTGAGACCCAGATCCATAATGTGCTTTACTCACAGTCACCGATCGTGACAGCCGAACAATCGGGTCTCCTTCAGAAGATGGCTCAGCACATCGTGATCCTGGCCAACCCTCAAGTGGCGGCGATTGAATTCACCACACTCGCAATTGCCATTCTCACGGCTCCCTGGTGGTCACGATCGAAGTTGCAGAACGTATCGACCAATGCCTTGTGGTGGATCACCGCCAGCGGCCTCACCGGGGCAGTCGCGGTAATCGGGATTACCGGAAAGTGGTTCCATCACGCGCAGGCTCTCCACATCCGCGCGGCGTTATCTCTAGTACTCCTCGCCAGTTGGCTCGTCAATGCGACGACCATTCGAAGCCTCTTTATTGCTGGACTGTGTGTCCTAGTGACCTATCCACTTGCCGGGCTTCCGCAGCCCAGTCTGTACACCACTGCCGTCACAAACCTGCCAAATCGGTGGGAACAGGCGACGTCTCCGGACACCTTGACGTCAATCCTTCGCGAGCGTTCTCCCGCTTCGGTCTCCTTCGTCGGTGAGACAGTGCCGCAGGCCTCGGGACTCGAGAAATGGACCATCGCCTGTCGACACATTGCTCAGCGGCCATTTAACCCCGAGGAGGTCTTCGACGAGACCATTGAGTGCCTCCCATCTTCGGAGGTCATCGTGGTTTCCCAGGCTCTGGATGTGACTACTAATTTCCCGGCCTACGACGCATTTATCGCCGGGGTGCGTGGGAAGCTGGACGAGGGCTTCGTGTGTGAGGAGAACGCGGGACTTTTGATCTGCGAGTCCCGGCAAGGTGTTTAGAGCTCGATCTCCTTTCGCACTCGTCGAGTATCCGACACNTNCGCCCCAAGGCGCTCGGATGTAGATATCTCGGACGGCGACNGGTGGTCTCCACCACNGGCTGAACAGGTAGTCGACCGAAGAGCCCTCCGAGTGCCGTGACNATTTTTTGTAGGAAATAGATCTCTATTGAGCACATCATGATTGGGCAGCGAAATGCAAAGGAACCTCGAGATGGGACAGATCGAAGCAATCAGTCTCATCGTGGTGAGATGCCAAATTGGGCCTCTGGACTTAGCGCAGAATTAGCACAAACCACGGTTTAGCACAGGGTTAGCACAACCAAATCAGGCCACATCAAACCAACTTTTGGGCCCATTCCAGGAGGGAAAACGGTGGCCAGGGACGGGATCGAACCGTCGACCTTCCGATTTTCAGTCGGACGCTCGTACCAACTGAGCTACCTGGCCGGGACGCANAAGGTTATCAGGATCNCTGTGGCGCCTTTGGCCAAGACCTCAGATTTCTTGATTGGTCGGGAGCATGACGAGGTCACGAATTGTTATGTGGCGTGGTGTTTGGAGCATGTACATAAATGCATCCGCGACGTCTTCCGAGCGCATTCCCCGACCGGCTGCAACTTCCTCATCGATCGATGCGTCACCGTTCGCCACCCCCCAGAGTTCGTTGAGCACGATCCCGGGGGCGATTGCCCCAAGGCGAACCCCCGTACCGACGAGTTGCTGCCGTGTTCCGTGAGCAAACGCCTGGACGGCGTGCTTTGTAGCGGAATAGACGGGCTCCCGGGCAATTACCTGGTGTCCGGAGACAGAACTTGTGACAACGATGTCGCCGGTTCCTTCGTTGATCATGTGGGGGAGGACAGCGTGGACGAAGTGCATGACACCAAGAACATTCGTACGTCCAATCATGTCTACGCGTTCNAGATCAACGTCCCAACCCTTGTCGGGTAAGTAGAGCCCGGCGTTGGCGAGCAGAATGTCGAGGCGGCCGAAGGACTGCAGTGCACCCTCGAGTGCGTCGACCGCTGTCTGAGGGTCGGCGACATCGCCCGTGACGATGTGGGGATCGCCGTGCATCATGCTCGCGAGTTCGGTGAGCTTCGTTTGATTCCGGGCTACGAGGACAAGTCGGATGCCAGCCGCGTCGAGGGCTGTCGCGCTGGCACGNCCGATGCCGGAACTGGCCCCTGTCACGATTGCCACGCGTTGTTCATCCATGAGAACCCCTTTCATCGGTTGCCAGTTTACCGCGTCGATACAACTCATCTGGTCGACTGTCGATGCGTCGGACATGATCGGGCGACAAAAAGTTGGGCCCGCCGGCTGCGAGAGTTCCAAGAAGAATAGTCGCGTTCTTGTTGGCCATTTCAGTAATCTGCAAAGCCTCTGATGGGGAGGTTGCGAGGACGAACAACCCGTGGTTCGCCAAGTAGATGACCCGAGGGGCCGTGCCTTCTGAATCGGAAAACTCTTGGACACCGGCACGAACCGCTCTAGCCAACGGAATGCCGGGATCGGTGTAGGGGATCAGGAGTTGTGCGCTGCCGAGCATGACGATGGCGTCNGGAAACAGGGATCCGGAGACGAGTAATTCGGGATGATTTGAGCAGCCGATGGCATTGATCGAGACCGGATGGGTGTGCGCGATAACCGATGTATTAGTGGTCGCATAAAGAATCGCGTGCAGGATTGCTTCGACGGATGGTTTCCCGGCATCAGGATCAATCTTCGACGACTGATAGGCCTCATGAATCTGGTCATCCGTTGGCTCAGCATCCAGCAAAGCGAGGAGCGTTGACAGCCGCACCTCGACGATGTCTTCGTCCTGCATGGTCAACAGCGAGCTCCCGCTGGCCTTGATCGCCATCGCATCGGAGTCGATTCGAAACGAGGCGTTGCCTTCGGCTGCAATGGCCAACTGAAGTGATGGTTCGCCGAGGTCGTGACAGAGGTCGAGCAGTTCCAAGTTCGTGGTCAACAGCTCTCCTTGAGGTTGTCGGAAATGAAGTTCCGTGCGCTTCCGATGGACTCAAACAGTCCTGACGCGACCGCTTGAGTGGCTATGTTTCCGATACTCGTAGCTTCTTGATAGCTGACCCGAACGGGAAGACTGGTGGTTTTCCCTGTTAGGTCGACCAGCGGTTCGATCCGCGAGCCACCTCCGATCATCACCAACTCGTCGATCGCAGTCCCGGTGACGGATCTGATCTGTTCCACGGTCTCAGCGAATGACGCGGCCAAACTCTCCAGGATCAATCGCACCGTGTGAACGCGATCGAGGTCTTTTGCTCCGAAACGATCGCGATACAGCTGACCGATCAGTTCCGGCATGTTCGTGGTGGTGATGAGGTCGGGGTGTCCGCAGTCGATCACTCCGCGGACGTTGACGTCTTCAGTCTTGGCGGAAGCGATAAGCGAGCTGCGAAATTCGGTGATGTCGCTGAGCCCGTCGGCCTTCGCCCAGGCTCGAATACATTCGTCCATTAGCCATGTGCCGCTGAGGTTTCGGACGAGGAGTGCCGAGCCGTCTGCGGACATCTCATTGGTGAAGCCGGCGTTCATCGCATCGCTCGTCAGAACTGGCTGTGAAAGAACGCAGCCGGCGAGTGCCCAGGTCCCACAGGAGATGACGGCAGCTCGATCACTGGGGTCGGTGACTGCAGCGAAAGCGCTCGATGTGTCGTGGGCCGGCGCACGGAAGATTGGTACGTCGTATCCGATGCCGAGCCGAGTCGACAGTTCCGACGAGAGGACTCCCGCTGAAGTGCATGCATCGCGCAGATCGAACATGACGTCCACGGGAATGGACCACGTTTCCATCAGTTCGGTGTCCCACTCCCGAGTTGACCAGTCGAGCAGTCCCGTGGTCGATGCGATTGTGCGTTCCGCGCCACGCTCCCCGCCCAACCAGGTGGTCCATAGATCAGGAATGAGCAACGCCCTGACTCCTGGCTCCAAGAGACCCTGCTGCGAGTCGCGCATCAGTTGGAAACACGTGTTGATTGCCAGGTCCATGATGCCGGTGCGCCGGTACGCCCGCTCGCGTGGAACCTGCTGGTGAGCGAGTTCGACGAACGACTGTTCAGCTGCGCGGTGNTGGCGTGCCGGGGCGACAAGCTTCGACTCTGAATCGACGAGCCCGTAGTCGACTCCCCAGGAATCAGCAGCAACCCCTGCAAGCCGATCGCCACGATTCTGCACGCTCGCAGCAGCCTTACCGATCCCAGTTAGAGTCTCGTTGAACAGGCTGGCGGTGTCCCAGCACCGGGTGTTGTCGATCGTCACGGGAACATTTGGGAAGCGATGGACCTCTTTCAGGTCGAATGACTCGTCGGTGAACGATCCGAGTACCACCCGCCCACTGGTGGCACCCAGATCGATCGCAGCGAAACTTTTCGACATCAGATCGCCGTGTAGCCGCCGTCGATCACTATCGATTGGCCCGTCATGTACGACGAATTCTTCGATGCTAGGTAGACCACCGCTCCGACGAGGTCTTCCGGCTCGCCCATCCGGCCTGCTGGGATCATCGCCGTCCATTGAGCCGCGAGGTCGGGATTGGCATCCATGAATTCGCGGGTCATCGCTGAGAGCGTGTAACCGGGTTCCAGCGCGTTGACTCGGATTCCGGACTTCGCCCACTCGACCGCAAGAGACTTCGCCAGCATGGAGACGGCGGCTTTCGAAGCGTGATACGACGCCTGGAACTGCGGAACGTTGACAATCTGGGCCGACATCGATGAAACGAGGATCGCTGAACCGGTCCGCTGCTCCGCTAATAGACGATTCGCAAAGCTCTGAGCGGCGTAGAAGGTGCCGTTGAGATTGATGTCAAGTACCCGTTGCCAGTCTTCCGGGGTCACGTCGATGCTGTCACCCCAGATGGTGATCCCGGCTGAGGTTACGAGGATGTCAGCGGTGCCAAGGACGTCGAACAGATCCGAGAATGCTTGATCAAGTGCCTGGGCATCCCGCACATCGGCGACCACGCCAGCGGCGGTGACCGAATAGTCCTCAGCTAGGTGTGCGGCAGCCGCCGATGATTCCTCGAGAACGTCGACGATGCCAATCGATGCGCCCTGCTCGGCCAAGGCCTGCGCAATGGCCAAGCCGATGCCTCGACCACCTCCCGTGATGATCGCGGTCGATCCCGTTAATTGGGCCATGGTGTGTCCTCTCGCATTTGCCTGCTTGTCTGGGCGACGCGGGCGTCGTACATTCCGTCAACAGATCGAAGTGTCATCGAACTTCCACGAAGTCTCGGAACGGATCCATTTCAACGGAATCGGGATCGAGTTCGGTGACGAGTAGATCGATATCGGAAAGTGGAACAGACCGGATAGACGATCGTTGGGTCAGTTTCGTGCTGTCCAGGGCGAGAATCACGCGCTTGGATGAACGCGCCAACGAATGCTTCATCGCCGCTTCATCGATTGTCGGTTCCATGGTTCCGGTCTCTGCATCGAGCGCGCTGGTGGAGAGAACACAGCAGGACAGCGCGAAGCGTTCGATCGATTCCTGCGCAACCATCCCGACGAGGCTTCCCGTCCGCGAGTCGAGCTCGCCACCGGACAGGATGGCTTGCACTCCGGCAAGGCCTTGTAGTTGCTGGAAGGTCGGGATTCCGTAGGTGACCACCAGTAGGTGGTCGACTGTGGGCATCTGACCCGCCAACACGTGAACTGTGCTGGACGCGTCGAGTCCTATCGATTCGTGTTCTCGCATCTCTGGTTGGAGTTTTTCGGCGATGCGCCTCTTGGCGCTGAGCGCCCGCGACTGACGAATCTCGAACTCCTCAGTACCGACGTGCACTGCACCACCGCGAACCAGGCGGGCGCGCCCGACCTTTTCCAGAGCCTTGAGGGAGCGGCGGATAGTCATTGGATGCACCCCGAAGCGCTCGGCTGCCTCATCGATCGCGACCCGTCCGTGGTCGCGAAGCGCGGTCAGGAGGGCAGCCTGCCGCTCCTCGGCTGCCAGCGATCCCTCGACGGCCACCTCACGCCCCTTACGCCTGTTGGTTGTTAGTCTTGGTGAAGTTAACCCTAAATTACATTCACTGGGAAGGCTTCAGATGACCCCGTCCCCGGTCACCGACCTCATCGGGCGTTCANGCCGCCTAGGTTCCGATCCNCGTAATACCAACTTTGCGGGGGGCAACACCTCCGCAAAGGGAGCTCTTGAGGATCCGGTCACCCGTGAGGACGTCGAGGTGATGTGGGTCAAGGGATCCGGTGGGGATCTCGGGACTCTGACGGAGTCAGGCCTGGCGGTGTTGCGGCTAGATCGCCTTCGTTCCCTGGTGGATGTGTTTCCTGGTGAAGAGGCTGAAGACGACATGGTGGCCGCCCTGGACTACTGCTTGCACGGGCACGGTGGTGCCGCCCCGTCAATCGACACATCAATGCACGGTCTCATCGAAATGGCTCACGTAGATCATCTCCACCCCGATTCCGGCATCGCTTTCGCGACGGCTATCGATGGACCGGAACTCACGCAGCGATGTTTCGGAGATTCGGTTATCTGGGTCCCTTGGCGACGCCCGGGATTCGTCCTCGGAATGGAACTGTCGCGCATTCAACGCGAAAACCCACAGGCAATCGGATGCATCCTCGGCGGACACGGCATTACCGCGTGGGGAGCTGATTCCACTGAGTGTGAAGCCAACTCGTTGCGCATCGTCCGGACCGCAGAGGAATACATCTCCGAAAACGGTCACCGTGAGCCCTTNGGACAANTCCTTCCCGGTTACGAGCCACTAGATCTCGTCGATCGCCACGCGATCGCGGCTCGGCTGGCGCCGGTGCTTAGGGGTATGGCGTCCCACGATCGACGCATGGTCGGTCACTACGTAGACAGTGAAGTGGTTCTTGACTTCCTCGCACGTGAGAAGCATCCCGATCTCGCCAGACTCGGAACGTCGTGCCCAGATCATTTCCTCCGGACGAAGGTGAGACCTCTCGTTTTTGATCTTCCCGCGACAAGTCCTGTCGACGAGATGATCATGAGACTTCAGGATCTCCATGCGGAGTACCGGACGGAATACACCGAGTATTACCAGCGCTGGGCGGGTGCGGATAGCCCGCCCATGCGTGGTGCAGACCCGGCAATCATCCTGATTCCCGGAATCGGGATGTTCTCCTTCGGTGCAAACAAACAGACAGCGCGGGTCGCGGGCGAGTTCTTCGTCAACGCCATAAACGTGATGAGAGGAGCCGAGGCGGTTTCCAGATACCAACCGATTCCCGAACACGAGAAGTTTCGCATCGAGTACTGGCAACTCGAAGAGGCGAAGCTGCAGCGTCAGCCGAAGCCCAAGATGCACGCAAGTCGCGTCGCCGTCGTCACCGGTGCTGCCAGCGGTATCGGCAAAGCCATCGCCGAGAAGCTAGTCGAAGACGGAGCCGCCGTCGTGATCGCCGATGTCGATCTCAAAGCAGCCCAGTCGGTTGCCACTGATCTGGGCGGCGCAGATATCGCTGTCGCCCTTCACGTAGACGTATCGGACGAGGAGTCCGTGCGCAAAATGGTGCGAGGTGCTTGTGTGGCCTTCGGCGGCGTCGATCTCGTCGTCAACAACGCCGGGTTGTCCCTGAGTCGACCGCTGCTCGAGACGAGCGTTGATGACTGGGACCGTCAGCACGATGTGATGGCTCGTGGCTCCTTCCTCGTCTCACGGGAGTGCACCCCGGCGATGATCGCTCAAGGTCTTGGCGGGGACATCATCTACGTAGCCAGCAAGAACTCCGTCTTCGCCGGACCGTCGAACATCGCGTACAGCGCAGCAAAAGCCGACCAGGCCCACCAGGTCCGGCTCCTCGCGGTCGAACTAGGTGAGCACGGAATCCGCGTCAACGGGGTCGCGCCCGACGGCGTGGTCCAGGGCTCGGGCATCTTCGCGGGAGGCTGGGGAGCCAACCGAGCGGCGGTTTACGGAATCGACCAGACCGATCTCGGGAAGTTCTACGCCGAGCGCACAATCCTGAAGCGGGAAGTGGTTCCTGACAACGTCGCTGAGGTCGTCGTCGCGATCACGGGAGAATCGTTCTCGAGGACGACGGGTTTGATTGTTCCGGTGGACTCCGGAGTAGCTGCCGCCTTCCAAAGGTGAAGGTGGCTTGCGCCGTGTGTGGCGACCCCGACGGGACTCGAACCCGCGACCTCCGCCGTGACAGGGCGGCGCGCTAACCAACTGCGCTACGGGGCCTTGGTACAGGCCGCGTCCCCAACGGGATTCGAACCCGCGCTGCCGCCTTGAAAGGGCGGTGTCCTAGGCCGCTAGACGATGGGGACCGAGAACCTTCTCGCCGATCTCCGTCGACTCCGAACGCCGTCGGTGACCGATGAAGCATAGGACAACAGGGCAGTCCCGGGGCACCTGGGTGCCGATGCTCGGCCAGAGGTCAAGATGGGGACATGGTGGACCTGACCCCCGAAGACTTCGACGAGCTCGTCGCGCGGGCGTTGGACACGCTTCCAGCAGAACTGGTGGCGTTGATGAGCAACGTGGCTGTCTTCGTGGAAGAGCAGAAGCCGGGGAGCCCGCGACTGCTCGGCCTGTATGAGGGTGTTCCGCTCACAGCCCGTGGTCACTACTACGCGGGCCACCTACCCGACCGGATCACCATCTTTCGTAAACCCATTCAGCGGCAGTGCGCTACCGGGGAGCAGGTAGTGGAGCAGGTGCGGATCACCGTGGTGCACGAGGTCGGTCACCACTTCGGAATACCCGAGAGTCGACTTCATGAATTGGGATACGGATAGTTCCGAGTACGACAAAATGGCGCCATGCGTATTGAAGATTCAGTTGTTGCGGTAACCGGTGGTGCCTCCGGGCTCGGCGAAGCCGTGGCGCGACGATGCATCGACCAGGGTGCCGCAGGCGTTGCCATCCTCGATGTCAATGCCGACGCGGCTACGTCGTTGGCGTCCGAACTCGGTGATCGCGCGCTCGCGCTGCCGTGCGATGTCCGACAGGCCAGTGACGTCACTCAGGCGATGTCGACGGTGGCCGAGAAATTTGGTTGTTTGAACCTCGCAGTTTCGTGCGCGGGGGTGGGCTGGGCCGAACGAACGCTTGCCAAAGATGGATCACCCGCAGATTTGGATGCTTACCGACGCATCATTGAGATCAACCTGATCGGCACGTACGACTTCGCTCGGCAGGCCGCGAGCCTGATGGCGAAGAATGAGCTCGACACCTCGGGTGAGCGTGGCGCGATCGTGATGACCGCCTCCCTCGCTGCCTTCGACGGCCAGATCGGTCAATCCGCGTACAGCGCCAGCAAGGGCGGCCTTGTCGGCATGACTCTTCCGATGTCCCGCGACCTCGCACCCGTGAGCGTCCGGGTCATGACTATCGCCCCCGGCTTGATGGACACACCCATCTACGACCCGGTGGGGGGAGCGGAGTTGAAGGAACGCTTGGTTGGCCTCACGGTGTTCCCGAAGAGACTCGGCGCGGCGGATGAGTACGCCCACCTCGTGCAGGCGATCGCCGAGAACAGCTACCTCAACGGGGAAACAATCCGACATGACGCTGCGACACGGTTACCACCGCGCTGACCTCACGCATGGGCGGCTCGGGTGATGCGATCGCGCACAGCGTCCGCCAAGCCTGCGCCGGACGGCGGTACGACGACAACGGTGGACAGTTGGAGTGANTCGGCTTCTCGAAGAGCGCGGTAAAGGTCGGCTGCGTACTCCTCGGTAGTGGAAGGCTCACTGAGCCGCACCAATCCCGGCGGCGTTGGTACGCCGGATGGGGCGATTACTCCAGCCCCCGAGGGCATTGCCTGCTCTGGGAGTTCCACCTCTTCGACGAGGAGCACACTGGCTCGGGGCGAATAGTGNGCAGCCAGCATCCCCGGAGCCCGCACCTGTGATGATCCACCGAGTTGCATGCCCGTGGCGTGTTCGACGTCCTCTGCCGTCACTTTTCCCAGACGCAGAATCCTTGGTTGATCGGCAGTGCAATCAACAATCGTGGACTCGATACCAATCGCACACGGGCCTGCGTCGAGGACGACGTCATCGTCGGTGAGCAGGTCCCCGATTTCTTCCATCGCATGCTGCGCGGTTGTCGGGCTGACTCCCCCGAAACGGTTGGCACTCGGAGCCGCGATGGCTGAAAAGGGGTCATCGCGAAGAGAGCACAACTCCTGCAGGACATCGCGCATGATCGGTGAACCGGGAACCCGGATAGCCACACTGTCTTGACCGCCTGTGATGAAATCAGCGGCCCTAGAGGAGCGGGGAAAAACGAGTGTCATAGGGCCAGGCCAGAACTCATTCATCAACGAGTGGGCGAAGGGAGGGACATTCCTCGCCCACGCGCTAGCTGCCTTGTCATTGAGGACGTGTGCAATGAGCGGGTGGTNGGCTGGCCGGTTTTTGGTTGTGAAGATTCGGCCGACTGCTGTGGCAGACGTTGCCAATGCCCCTAACCCGTAGACGGTTTCCGTCGGGAGTANCGCGAGGTGTTCTTGCGCGAGAGCGCGAGCGGCCTCAGAAGGCCGCACGATGGTGCGGAAGGACATTCGGGAAATCTAGCGGCCGTACTGCCTAGGCTCGAACGCCGAGGGCTCTTCGTTGGGATGCTGTCAGTTCGCTTAACTGCTCTGGCGAGAGAGCGCGTACTTGCTTGGGTTTCAAGCTACGCAGTTGTCGTAGCGCCATCTGGGCTAACTGTTCTTCCGTGAGCGCTCGAATGTGACGAAGGCGAAGCCCACGGAGGTCAGCCTTGGCCAGAGACTGAATGTGATCGGGGTTCAACGCTGCGATGGCTGCGGGTTTCAATTTCTGGAACTGCTTCGGTTTCATCGCGCGGATGTGTTCGGGCTGTAGTGCGGAAGTGTGGCTGGGCGCTAGGCGACGAAGCTGCGCCGGTACGAGCCGACGTACCGAGGCGGGCCGCAAGGCGCTCACCTGTTCACCGCTCAGTGCCGCGATCGCTGCNGGTTGCAGTCGTGCAACCGAGGCAGGCCGCAGGGCCGTGATGTGCTCGGGTTTCAGCGCAGCGATCGTCTCCGGTTGCAAACCACGTGCGTTCTTGGGCTTGATTGTGCTCACCTGAGCCGCGGTCAGGGCAGAAGCCTGCTCCGGCTTGAGTCCAGCGAGCGCCTCGGACGGTAATTGCCCAAACACCTCGGGGGGAATGACCGCCACCTGATCAGGAGTGATCGCGTTGATCTGATCACCGGTGGCAGATCCCGGATTTGGAATGTCAACCGGCACGACCGGCGTGACCGGTCCCGGTGTTGGTGCTGCCGCTATTGGTTTCGGCACTGGTTCCGGTTCCACGACCGGGGCACCGCCGCCGGCACCGCCGCCACCGCCACTGCCGCCGCCGGCACCGCCGCCACCGCCACCGCCGGCACCGCCGGCACCACCGCCACCACCGGCGGATCCGCCTCCGCTGGAGAAGTCAGCGACGTACAGAAGTCGATCCGGGGATCCACTTCCCGCGCTGGTGACCGCGTCGGTTGTCGACACGGAGGTCAGAGCGCTTGCCACCTGCGCGGGCGTCGCTCCGGTGTTCAACCCCAGGTAGACAGCCGCCGCACCTGCCACGTGCGGGCTCGCCATTGATGTTCCGTTGAGAGTGTTCGAGGCTGTGTTGCTGGTGTGCCAGGCGGACAGGACGCTGCTGCCGGGAGCAAAAATGTCCACCGTCGATCCGTAATTCGAGAAGGACGATCGTGCGTCGGTACTCGTGGTCGAGCCGACGGTTATCGCCGTCGGTGCGCGCGCGGGTGAGTAGTACTGGGCGTCGTCATTGGAGTTTCCTGCGGCGACGACCACGGTGATATTTGCGCTCGTCAAGGCGGCGACTGCGTCATCGATCGACTTGGACCCGCCGCCCCCGAGGCTCATATTGACGACGGCATCACCGCTGCTGTGGTTGGTGCGGACCCAGTTCATGCCTGCGACCACGTCGGATGTGTATCCATTGCCGGAGCAGTTCAAGACCCGAACACCGGAGACGCTCGCCGCTTTGGCGGCCCCGTAGGTGGATCCGACGGCGGTGCCGGCCACGTGCGTCCCGTGCCCATCGCAGTCCGAAGGGTCGCTGTCGTTATCGACGAAGTCGTAGCCGGCAACCACGCGACTCGCGTACTCGGTGTGCGTCGTCCGAATGCCGGTATCGATCACGTACACGGTGACCCCGGAACCCGTGCCCGCCGGGGTGAAGGTGCTGTCTAGTGGCAGGGAGTGTTGATCGATGCGATCCAGACCCCACGGAGGATCCGGCTGAATGGTGTTGATGGGGGTGGGGGTTGGTGTTGGTGTCGGTGCGGGGGACGGTGAGCCCGAGTCCGCGACGCTGTATGACCACACTCCGGTGGATCCGCCGGACTTTCCGGACAGAAGCTCGGACGCGGACGGATCGCCGTTGCTGTCGGGAATCCGCACCGTGTTGTTCGAGTCGGTGGGGTCGGCGAAGCCGACCTCGAAGACGGAGTTCGTGGTCGAACCTGCGTTGGTGAGGTCGACGTAGCGGAACTCGATCGTGGCGCCATCGGACTGCTCGATGATCAGCATCTGGAATTCCTGACGAGCGGAGTTGTTTCCGTACTCGGCGACGTCGATCCACTCTGCCCAAAACACGTTCTTGGTTGATCCGTCGGAAATGGTCCCCCGGCCGAACTCGACGGTGCCGTTCGCCGCTGGATTTAAGTCGGTGAACAGGGGGAGGATATAGGGCCGGGTGGCGGTACGGAGGTCGAAGTTCCGGTAACTGCGGAAGGATCCGAGACCGTCATCGAGGACCGCGCCGCCGTTAGCGTTGACGAAAATGTTGGTGTACTGCGTGCCGAACCAGTCGAGGGTGAACCCGAGAGACAACGAGGGTGAGCTGCAGTCGTCACAACTGCTGAGGTTGCTGGTGGTTGTTTTTGTGACCGTCCGGAACGTCGCCGAATGGAGCTCGATGAGTGCGTCGGGTTCTATGTATCGGACGTTTGGGTCGGCTCGCAGCTCGTTTACGTCCAGGGGAGTGAGAGCGGCGGTAAATCCGTCGACGGCTCCGCGCAACTCCTTGTCAGACTCCCCACCCAGATCTTCAGCTTTTGATTTGATGGAGTCGATATATGCCGCATTTCGCACAACAACGATGTAGTCGTCGACGTCGTCCGAGGTCGGTGGGCTGTCGGTAGGGCTGGGGCTTTCGGACGGTGAGTCGTCGGATGTCTCTGATGTTTCTGCATCCTCCGTTGCATCCGGTGATTCAGGCGACGACCCGGGAGACGAGCCCGGCGATGGGCTCGGAGAAAGACTGGGTGACGGGCTAGGAGATGGGCTGGATTGCGGGGCGGGGGTCGAAGAATCTGCACCGTCACCGTCCGTGCCGGCCTCATCACCGAGAGTTTCGTCAGCGGTAGCGCTGGTAGCAGGCGCCGCCTGGGAGCTGGTCGCGATCGCGGGAACATCGCTCAAGGCAAGGGAGCCAGCCAGGCATGCCGAAGCAAGCGCAACTGCGCCCATGCGCCGTGAAGCCATGGTCTTTCCTCCCTCCTATGTGGACGCTTCCTTTCCCGTCAGGGTTCCGTGCACTTCGAGTGTGTGCGCTAGTCCGGCAGCCTGCAAGGGGAACTGTCTGAAAAATCGTATAAATGGCTCGCTTTGTTAGGGATTTTTGGGGCTTTGTACGAGGTCCGTAAAGAGTGGTCATCCATGCAACCCAAACCCGGTCTCGGGGATCAAAGTGGGGAAGACGCAGATAGGACTCGATCCGGATTCAATCCGGACTAAGGAGGAGAACGCTATGTCAGTACCAACTATGCCCCCGGGCCCTGCCACCCAGTCGGGTAACCAGGGCCCCTACGTCGGCTACCCGTACGGCCCGCCCAGCACACCGGCGCCCATGGGCAGTGAGCCAAAAAAGAAGAGTTACGCCGGCGTCATCACCGGTGCTATCGCCGGTGTCGCTGCCGTCGGTCTCGTGGCAGGCGGCATCGGTGGCGCCGTCGGATACCTGGCCGCCTCGAACGCGGCCTCTCCGGAGGCCGCCGCGGTGCCGATCCCCGTGGTCGCGGAACCAGAGGCCGCTGCAGGGTCAAGTACACCCGTCCTGACCGGCATCGCTGATTTGGCTGCCCAGGCGCAGCCCGCCGTCGTGCAACTGAACGTAGGAGAGGGGAGCCAGGGAGGAACCGGGTCCGGATTCGTGATTAGCGAAGACGGTTACATTGTCACGAACCATCACGTAGCCGGCGGCGTTGGTGAAAACGGGACCGTCGAGGTCGTCTTCTCCGATGAGTCAACCGCCACCGGCACCCTCGTGGGATCCGATGCCGGCTACGACCTTGCCGTCGTGAAGGTCAATCGCGACGGATTACCGTCGTTACCGCTGGGGACATCGTCCGATGTCCGTGTCGGAGACGTGGCCGTTGCTCTTGGCTCACCGCTGGGGCTTCAGGGCACCGTGACGTCCGGGATCGTCAGCGCCCTTGAGCGACCGGTAACGGCTGGCGGTCAAGGGTCGACTTCCTTCATCAACGCGATCCAAACCGATGCTGCAATCAACCCGGGGAACTCTGGCGGACCGTTGCTGAACGGCTCCGGTGAGGTGATCGGCGTGAACACAGCGATCGCGACGTTGGGTGCCGTCGGTGGAGCTGCCGGAAGTATCGGACTCGGCTTTTCGATCCCGATCGACACGGCGCAGCGCATCGTCGACGAGATCATCTCCACCGGCTCGTCGAGCACACCGGTGATCGGCGTTTCCCTGGACACGTCCTTCCCTGGCCCGGGAGCCCGTGTCGCTGAGGTCACGCCGGGATCGGGAGCGGACGAAGCAGGACTGCTAGACGGTGACGTCATTACCGCTATCGATGGCGACGTCATCGCCGAGTCGACGGAACTCGTCGTGTCCATTCGATCCAACGCACCCGGAGACTCCGTCGAACTGACGATTCTTCGCGATGGGCGAACGCAGGACGTGACGGTGACGTTGACCGCTGCCGAATAGCTCGCAGCGTCTGTTGACGCGAAACGGCGCCGGGGCTCGACTCCTCCACGAGTCCCGGCGCCGTGGCGTGATGGTGCTCGGCGACCACGTCAAGGTGCGAGACACCCGGTCGCTTGGCACGCTTACTACATGCTTCCCATGACCGGCGCCATCCACATGGCGCGAACGCGCGTCGCCCAGGGGTTCCGTCGCATCATTTCCGGTGATCCGGAAGGAACCCCCGAGTGGGTGCGACAGTTGGCCGACGGAGTCGATTCCGGCTATTTCGGCCCTGGATCCGCGGCATGGACGGTGCACGGGTCCTTGCCCACGCTCGTCGGGGGAGTGAGGGCGCTGTTGATGCAAGCCCTGCACCCTGGAGCGCTCGCCGGAGTGGTGCAGCACTCGCGCTACGAAGAGGACGCGCTGGGCCGACTGGCAGGAACCACCCAGTGGCTGACGGTGGTGACGTTCGGCGATACGGCGATGGCCGACCGTGAGTGTGCTCGAGTGCGCGGGATGCATCGAAAAGTTCGAGGCATGTATCCGGTGGATGGAGAGTTGCGCGAGTACTCGGCCGGTGATCCTGATCTTTTGCGCTGGGTGCACGTCGCGTTCACCGATTCCTTCTTGGCAACCCATCGCGTGTGGGGCGGCCCGATACCCGGGGGCGAAGACGCGTACGTACGGGAGTGGGCGAAAGCCGGAGAGCTCGTTGGTGTTGATAATCCGCCGCGGTCTGTTGCTGAACTCCAGGAGCAGATCCGTGCCTTCGGACCCGATTTACGAGGTGATCAAGCGGCGTGGGACACGGTCAACTTCATACGGTCGGCGCCAGTGCCGCTACCCGCCAAAGGCCCCTACAGCGTTCTGTTCGCAGGAGCGGTCGCGACTATCCCCGAGTCGCATCGACGGCTGCTGAAGTTGCCACGGGTGCCGATCACCGCGGTCAAGCCCGCTGTCTCGGCCCTGCTCGGTGGGATGTCGATGGTCCTGGGCCCGACGTCGCCGTCGATGCGTAATGCAGCGGACCGCATCGAACGACTCGATGAAGTCCAGCCGGCCTGAGGCTTAGCGCTCGAGAAGCTCGGTGACCTTGTTGAGGGAGGGCAGCGAGGGGACCGCCCCCTTGATGGTTGCGGCGAGGGCTCCGGCGGCTGCTCCCCAACGCATGGCTTCCGCCATGGTGGCGCCTTGAGCCAAACCCGACGCCAATCCGCCGCAGAAGGCATCCCCCGCTGCCACCGTGTCCACCGGGCTCACCTTGAACGCCGCCGACTGTCCAGAGCCCTCCGGTGAGGTCCAGACGGCGCCCTTGTCTCCCCGAGTGATGATGACGCACGACGGCCCCTTCTCCTGAAGGGCCTGGGCAGCCTCGACTGCATCGACCATATTTCCGACCGGCATTCCGGTCAACTCATGTGCCTCGTGCTCGTTGGGGACCAGCACGTCGACGTTGCGCAAGAGTTCGGGTGGATAGTCGCGAACCGGGGCGGGGTTGAGCACGATCCGGGCTCCGATGGAGCGCCCCGTCTCGGCTGCGGCGACCATCGCATCGATCGGCACTTCCCCCTGGGTCAAAACCACGTCGACGGCGCCGAGGGACTTCAGGTGGGAGGCGACCGCTCCAGGATCCACAGCATTGTTCGCACCAGGAATCACGATGATTCGGTTCTCTCCGGTGGAGTCGACTTCGATTAAGGCGGTTCCGGAGGTCCCCGACGCCTGTGAGATGCCTCGCGCTTCGATGTTCTCGCGGCGAACGACGTCGAGCAACCAATCCCCCGATCCGTCGTCACCGACTGCCCCGATCATGTGAACCTCGGACTCCAGTCGGGCTGCGGCGACGGCCTGGTTCAAGCCTTTGCCACCGGGATGGCGCTGCAGGGATGTCCCGAAGACGGTTTCCCCGGCACTGGGCATCCGGTCGAGGTCGACGACAAGATCGATGTTGAGACTGCCCACCACGGCAATTCGATTGTGCATATACGCGATACTTCCACGCGTGACGGGCGTTCGGGCGGCTCTGGGTGTGGACTTGGGCACAGGTTCGGTGAAAGTCGCGCTCGTGGATGAGGCCGGCGAGACCCTTCGATCTGCCTCCCGGGCGTACGACCTCTCCTCTCCCCACCCCGGGTGGGCCGAAGCCGACCCGATGGAGTGGCTGCACGCTACGACGGCGGCAGCCGGCCAGGTTCTCGATAACGGCGACGGCGCAGCTGTCGTGCGGGTGGGCTTCAGTGGCCAGATGCACGGCGTGGTTTTGTGTGATGAGAGCCTCGATCCGGTGCGTCCTGCCATCACGTGGGCGGATTCACGCGCGGGCAACGAGGCCGCCGACATGCAGACCGTTCTCGGCCCCGAGGTTCTCGCTCGCCTGGGTTCTCCGGCGGTGTCCGGGTTCGCCGCGACGTCGCTTCGATGGATCCGGGTGCGCGAGCCCGAAGCCCTGGTGCGCGCTCGGTATGCGTTGCAACCAAAAGACTGGCTGCGTGCCCGTCTCGGCGGCATGGTGGCGACCGAGCCGAGCGACGCCAGCGGAACCCTGTTGGCGAACGTTGATGAAGGTTCCTGGAATGACGATGCAATTACCTGGTCGGGAGTCGACAGGGATGTACTTCCGCCGATTATCGGATCTTCGGATGCTGCCGGAGAGATCCACCTCGCAGGCAAGACTTTCGAGTGCGTCACCGGCGCATCCGACACCGCCGCCGCGATCACCGGACTGGGTTTGTCGATCGGAGATGGTTTCACCGCGGTGGGGTCGGGATCGCAGACCGTCTCACTCGTACCCCGACCCACCGGCGGCATCAGTCACGGAACACACCTGTTCGCAACAGCAGGGGCACCGGGGTCGGGGTGGTATCGGATCGGTGCGGTGCAGAATGCCGGCATCGCCCTGCGTCAAGCTCTCACGTGGCTCGACGCCACCGCTGAGCAAGCGAATACAGCGCTTGACCAGGGAGTACACCCATCCGACCCGCTTTTCGTCCCGTACGTCGCGGGAGAACGCACGCCGTTCGTTGATCCCGGACTGAGGGGTGCGTGGCTTGGCCTGGGCTTGGATACCAGCCGCGAGGCGATGCTGCGAAGTGTCGTCGAGGGTGTTGCGCACGCGGTCGCCTTGGGTATCGATGCAGTCCTCGGTGCGGGTGCCCCGCTTCCCGATCCTCTTCCCCTCATCGGTGGTGGGTCCGTCGACGCGAGGTTCCGCCAGTTAATAGCGGATGCATCCGGTCGACGACTAGCCCCCCGTGACCAGCCGGACGCGGCGGTGGTCGGTGCGGCGTTTCTTGCCCTGGGTGTCACAGCGCCGCCGGCGAGCGGAGCGGACGATGTGATCGAACCGCAGAATTCCGCCCACGAGCTTCTCACTGCTCGCCAACAACGTTTGGTGGAGTACGTTCAGCAAAGTCACGAACAGTGAGTTATGAGCATTCTCGAAAGGGGTAGCGGCGATGGAGACTGTTGCGATTAGGACGGTGGCGATCGGGTCCGACCACGCCGGCTATGCGTTGAAGACCGCGATCGCGGATTTCCTGCGGGACAGCGGCTACGAGGTCACCGACGTCGGAACGCACTCTGATGATCGAGTCGATTACCCGCACTTCGCGGCCGCCGTTGCGCAAATGGTCGTCGATGGTGATGTCGAGCGGGGGATCTTGGTGTGCGGGAGCGGCCAAGGCGTCAGCATCGCGGCGAACAAGGTTCCCGGAGCGCGAGCCGGAGTGGTCCGTGAGGTGCACGACGCCGAGATGCTGCGCAAACACAACAACGCCAATATCGCGTGCTTCGGACAGCAGGCGACCGATGAAGAAACGGCACGCAGTGCTGCACACGCGTTCTTGACGACCGACTTCGAGGGAGGTCGACATCAGGCTCGGGTCGATCAATTGGCTGCACTCGACCGGGGCGAGGACGTCTGAATCACCGAATATGACCCGAACCATATTGTTCGTTGGATGGTTTAACCACTCCGTCCAAGGGGAATAACCACGAAGTCCGGATGACCCGGGCGTAGGAGAAGGGATGAGTTCATGCGCTCTATGCGTAACGCGAAGCTGAAGCCGCTAGCTAAGTCCGCTGCCGTCGCGGTGACGGCTTTGCTGGGCATCACCGTGCTCGCTGGGTGCTCGTCATCGTCCGAGGAACCGGCCGCCGACGAGACCACAAGCGAGCAATCTGAGGAGTCGACCCAGTTGCTGCCTCCGGTGATCATCGAACCCGAACAGAAGGAAGCCACCGCCACGGTCGGCGACTTCATTGACATTGTTGTTGACGAGGTGCTCGGAACCACCATCTCGACCGATGACTCGGATGTACTAGAGATCTATCAGGCTCGTCAGGATGGGGACGCGATCTTCAATCCGGGGGCCAGGGCGCTAGCTGCTGGGGACGCGACGATCACGGTGACGTTGCCGGACAATACCTCCTACGACATCGCTGTAACCGTCACGGAGTGACGTCGGCGCGAGACGCACAACCCATCAGGGTTGGCCTAGCCACGTGCGCGGCCCTTCCGAACGGGGATGAGGATGAGTCGCTCCTGGCCACGGCGCTGAATGATCGCGGTCTCGACACCGAGTGGGTGGTCTGGTCGGCGAGCGAGCCGGCAGCGATGGGTGAGCGGTTCGACGTAGTCGTCATTCGATCCACATGGGACTACGTCGATGACCGTGAGGCCTTCCTCGCTTGGGTCGAGGCCTGTTCGGTTCCCGTCCTCAATCCCACGAGTATCGTCCGTTGGAACAGCAATAAGGCGTACATGCTGGACCTGCTTGCGGCGGGAGTTCCCACCGTCCCCACTCACATTGTGGCAACACTCGACCAGGACTGGTCGGTGCCGCATGGTTGCGAGGAGATAGTCGTGAAGCCGGCGGTAGGGGCCGGATCGCGGGGAGCTCAGCGGTTCCGCGTTGCCGACGAAATCGACGCTGCACGCCACCATGCAGGCACGATCGTTGATTCAGGAGACAGCGCCGTTGTTCAGCCGTATCTGGCGAGTGTGGACTCCGGATCCGAAACGGCGCTCATCCACATCGACGGCCAGTTCTCGCACTCGGTCAGTAAGGGACCGTTGCTTCGTCGCGACGGCGGCGGCGAATGGGTCGAGGGTCTCTACCTTGCTGAAGACATCGACCATCGAGAGGTTGGTGAACAGCAACTCGTCGTCGCGAGGGCGGCGCTCGAAGCGGCCCCGCCGGCTGACGTGCTGTACGCGCGCGTGGATCTTGTCGACGATGACAACGGAGCGCCGATGGTCCTTGAACTCGAACTCATCGAGCCGTCCTTGTTCTTCTCTTTCGACGAAGGCAGCGCCCAGAAGATGGCCGACGCGATCGTCGCCCGCGCCACAACCGTCTAACCTCGCGTTTCGCACTGGGCCCGCACTCCAGATATGCGCGCCAGGTAACGGGAAGGTAACGTCGATTCTCGTGGCGAGGAGTGTGATGACGCGCATCGGCGCGGTAGTAGCGGGGTTAGGTGTCGTGGCCGCATCAGCACTTGCGGTGGCACCGCAGGCTGCCGCAGATCACCCGAGCGAAGGCGGCGGATCCCTCGGGGCTCCTGAGGATCTGGATGGCCGATGGGCGTCGCCGACTCCCGTGGGAAAGAAGGTCTGTCCGACGAAGAGCTTCTGGGTTGGCGATGGTTGGGGGGTGAGCCGTGGCAGCCGGAAGCATCGAGGGATCGACCTCGCGGCTGATCGCGGGACCCCCATTTTTGCGGTCGAAGACGGACGTATCAATCGGACCAAGCGGCAAGCCAATGGCGCCCTGCAAATCGTCTTGAGGGGCGCGAGTGGACCCAAGTACTACTACGGCCACATGGACGAAGTCTTCATTAAGGGTGGAGACAAGATCGTCGCCGGACAAGTGATCGGCACGATGGGTGACAGTGGCTCTCCGGGCGCGGTGCATCTGCACTTCGAGTACTGGAAGAGCGGTCGAGAGTCGGCGGCGGTTAACCCCAAGAAGTTCGTCACCCGCATCTGCCGACTGTGACAGGGCCGCCAGCTGTGCCAACTATCTATTGATACGTGAGTGCTGCGAGTGCGGCGTGTTCAGTGCAGGTAGCCTGAGCCGGCCGGGTCGCTAGCTCAATGGTAGAGCTGCGGACTTTTAATCCGTAGGTTCGGGGTTCGAGTCCCCGGCGACCCACAAAGACGCGACAACCAGCAAAATCATGGGGTTGGACACGGCTTCTCTATGAAAGAATTAGTCGTTCGTTGGAAAGGAATCCCTGTGACAGATCTTCTGGACGGTGTTCGCGCTGGGAACATTCGTGCCGGTGATGGCGCCATGGGCACCATGCTTCAGTCGGCGGGGCTCGATGATGGTGGAGCGCCGGAACTGTGGAACGTTGATCGCCCGAAGGAGATCGAGCGGATCCTCGCGGGGTATGCGGATGCCGGCGCTCAATTGCTCACGACAAATACTTTCGGAGGTAGTCGGCCTCGGCTCCTCATGCACGGCCTCGAAGACCGCGTCCACGAATTGAATAAGGCGGCTACGCAGATCGCGCGCAGCGTCGCCGACTCCCACGAGGGTGTTTTCGTCCTGGGGGATGTGGGGCCATCGGGCGAATTGCTGGAACCCATGGGAACGCTAACCGCGGAAGCGGCCCAAGAGTTGTTCGCCGAGCAGATCGAGGGACTCATCGACGGTGGTGTGGACGGCATCATCATCGAAACGATGAGCGATCTGACGGAAGTGCGGGCCGCGGTCGACGCCAGTCGTCAGGTGGCTCCGGAGATTCCGGTTTTCGCGACATTGAGTTTCGATACCAACTTGCACACGATGATGGGTGTGTCCCCGGAGCAGGCCGTTGTCGAACTGTCGGCGATGGGTGCGGATGTGGTGGGTGCGAACTGCGGCCGCGGTTTCGAAGAGTTGGAGTCGATTGCCCGAAAGATGGTCGAAGCGCGCCCAGACGGCTCGTTGCTCCTGATGCAATCGAACGCGGGCTTGCCAGAGCTTGTCGGTGCGGACTTCGTCTACAACGGAACACCAGATGGGATGGGTGACCTGGCTCGACTGTTGAAGGATCTGGGAGTGGACGTTGTCGGGTCCTGTTGTGGTTCGACTCCAGAGCACGCGGCGGTGATCCGCGGCGTGATGGTGCCGTAGTCGCGCGGCTACCTCGGTGGGTAGGTGTCGCGAACGATCAAGATCGAGCACTGAACGTGATGAGCCAGGTAGTCGGCCACGGAACCCAGTCTGAGTCGCTTGCTTCCCGTCAAGCCTTTCGTTCCGACGACGACGAGGTCACATCGATGGTCGGCGAGAAAACTGTCGATCTCATGTCGAACGTTCACCGTCAACGCGTTCTCATCGTGCGGTATGACCCGGCGATCGACTACCAGCGCATGGGACTCCATCAGTGCTGCAGCGCTCTCGACGGCCGCAGGCGCCCTCCCGTCACCCTCGTCCACACCCAACAAGGTGATGCGGGTAGCCCCAACCCACGGTAGAGCGGCGACGATCCTCATGGCCTGCTCGGAGTATCCCGATCCATCGACCGCAATGGTGATGTGTTCGACAGTGTGGTTGTCGTGAGCGACCAGCAACGGAGCCGATGGATTGTCCAGGAGCGCTTCGGCGACGCTGCCGACGTGCAGCCGTTTGAGTAGCCCGGAGCCGCGTGGCCCGATGACTAGCAAGTCTGCCGGGGTAGTGGACAGGACCTCTCGCGGATCACCGTCGGCGACCGTATGCGTCAGCGATGTCACCTCCGCCGCGGCGGGAAGCTTTCTCGGTGATGCAGGAGACCACGGCTGCGGTGGCTCGGGATCGCGGTGGTCGATTCCCTGACGCTGAACGGTGAGTACGCGCACCTGCCATCCAGGCCATGACTGCGCGCTAATCCACTCCCATGCGTGGGTGGAGCCATCGGAGCTGTCGTCGGCGAACAAAAGAAGTCGATCCATGTCTCCACTAGAACACGGAAGCGCACCATTTCCAAGTCTGGGTGCCAAGACTCACGACACCTGAGCCATGTCTCACAGGTTTGGGTTGATGACCACCTTCAAACTCTCCGTATCCATCGACATGCGCATGGCCTCGTCTACATCTGCGAGCGCGTACTCGTGACTGACAAAGTCGTCGAAGGGGTATCGATCGGCGTATCGCTCGAGTAGATCCATGGCGGGGCCGTAGCCCGTGGAGGGATGGTTGGTGAGACCGATGAGTCGAATGTTCTTGCTGCAGATGTGCCGGTGAATGTTCATGTTGATATCCCCGGTATCAGCGAAATTTCCCATCTCCAGCATCATGCCGCCGCGCTTGAGCATCTCGATGCCCTCGATAAAGGAGGCCGGGGTATTTGCCATATGCAGAACAACGTCTGCACCTCGCCCACGAGTCATCTCCATGACCTGGTGGATGCGTTCCTCGGCGGATGATTGCGAGGCATTCAATGTCGCGTTTGCGCCGCACCGTTTGGCGAAGGACAACCGGTGCTCGCTGAGGTCGGTGGCGATAATCCGACCTGCCCCCATCATGTCTGCCTTGACGATGTGCAGAAGTCCGAGCGGCCCGGAACCGATTACGACCACGGTGTCTCCGGAGTTGAAACCCTCGATCGCGTAGGACGAGAATTCCTTCAGTTTGTCGAGCGACGCCGTGCAGGCCATGAGTTCCGCGAGAACAGCGACGCGTGGACTTAGGCCCGAAGGAACTTTGTAGACGAACGTGTCAGGACGGATGTACATCTGTTCGGCCCAGCCGCCCATCAGATGCGGTGGATCGGCCGACGAGTATGAGTTTCCGTAGCAATCGCTGTTTTCGCACCACACGTATCCCATGACGTGTTTGCATTCGTAGCACTGGCCACAAACCACGTCCGGACACATGGTTATCCGATCGCCGACCTTGAGTTTGCGGCCATAGAACTCGAGAGACTCGGCAGCCGTCGGAGTGATCTCCGAAACCACACCAACATTCTCGTGGCCCTGAATAATTGGAAATGGAGTGTCAGTCTCGGCGGCTGTGCCGGCGTATTGCTTCACCTCACCGAGGTAGGTGTGTTTGTCTGTGCCGCAGATGCCAGACATCTCGATCTGCATGAGCAGCGCGCCGTCTTGCAGCTCTGGATAGGCGAATTCTTGAACTTCGTACTTGCCCGGTGCCGTTAGGACTGCGGCGCGAACGTCCATGACGACCTCCTGGGTTTGGCCCTGCAGTTAGAACCATAGATGGCGGGCCCCATGGAACCATGGGACCCGCCAAAAGTGATGGCAATTACGACGTCAAGTCGAAGCTGTATGGCCGAATGAGCGGCTTCACGTTCTTTCCGCCGCTAGAAGTAATGGTGACGGTGCACGTACCTTCATTCGAAAGTGCGGTTATCGACGAGTCCTCGACCGAGCAGGTCGTACTGCTGACGGTTGGGGTAAGTCCTGACCCGAGACTGACCTTGAATGGTGTAGCGACGCCCTCGGCCAGGGCTGGAGCAGAGCGCTTGGTCACTCGGTTGCCGTCCACCACGACCTTGATGGTGTCCTTGCGACGGTCCTTCGTCAACGCGTTGAACTGCGTGGGGAATACCCGCAGGTAAGCCGGGTTGCTTGACTCGCGGCCGGCCCCCAATATGTAGACGGCGCAGGTGGTGGAGCGTGGATTACCAGTATCAACCCGGCAGTCCACAAGTTCAGGTGTATCGGATGCACCCTGCGGATTCGGGTTTAACCCGTGGAACTCTGCGTTTATCTTCAAGGGGAGTTGGGCAGAACCACCTCGAACAGAGCCGGCCGGAAGATAAACCAGGGTTCCCGTGCCTCCGTCACACTGCGTTGGCGCGGAGCGCGGGTTATCTGGCACTGCGCAGTGCAGCGCATACATTCCTACAGTCTCGGGGAGACCAGAGACCGCCACGTCCAAATTGACACTCGGCGGTAGCGCGGCGAGAACCGAGTTTGCCGGTTGTTCAGCGATAGTGACACCGAACCCCTCCGTGGTTGCATGCGCAGATGCCGTGGCCGACCCCACGAGGACGCCAGCAGCTAGCAGTGTTGTCCCAATGCGAAGTGAGAACACTCTTTCCTCCATAATCAAAGCCCGGTTCCGCCGAGCGACGGTTTAGCGAAAATCGACAGGGACGATGACGTCATGTGACCGGTCTTGAGAGCGGGTATGGTCCGCGCGAACCGCGATGGCGCACTGAATGCGGCGGCAGTCTACGTTGCCGATCCTCGACGAAACGTACAGAGTCACCTTGAATCGACCTTTTTTCTTGAAAGGGGTAGCAAGATTCCGGGCGTACGGAGGTGGGTTAGACGACACCCAGGCGGAAGATTGGGAGGAAGCATCCAAGTTGACGCCGCCGCCGCAGGGGCTGGGGGCGTCACCCTCGTTTGGCTTCACGCACAGCGCGACGTAAACACCTACGCGTGGATTGAACTGGCGACCACGCACCACTACGCGCTGCCCCGTGGGATCCAGATTTTGGGTCTCAGAGACGATGACACGCTGTCCATAATCCCCTTTGGCCACGGCGCGCGAAGAGTCGGCGGCCGCGTTTGGGACGGCTAGCAGCAGTGACGCTAGGAGAACGACGGTGACGGACGTAAGGCGCAAAAATATCTTCACGTAAGGCGTCCTAAACGTAGACCGAGATCGAGATCCTCCAAGTTACGTACTGTTTTGCCATCTTGCATTTTCAGGCCCTTAACTGAGGCCGACCCGCTCCAGCATTTTCAGCGTGCCAGGAAGGTCCTGTATTTCAGCGAGAGGGATATCGGGTCCCGACACTTCTTCAATAGGCGGGACATGACCGGGCCCCGGAATACCCTGGGCAAGCGGATATTCGGTAGTTGTGTCAACGAACCATTCTTGAGCCGCGTCCGACAAGAGCCACTCAATGAAAGCTGTTCCTTCGGCGGGGNTTTCCGAGGCGCTCAAAACGCAGGCGCCCGCCACGTTTACTAAACCGCCTGGGTCACCAGGTTCCGTGAAGGCCAGTTGCACGTTGACGTTCTCTTCGCCAATTTCGTCTGCAAGCCGGTACCAGTAATAGTGGTTGATCAATCCAAGTTGAACTTGGCCGGCGTCAACCGCATCCTGAATCGCGATGTTGTTGTCGTATGTTTGGACGTCGTTATCGATAAGACCTTTGAGCCATGTCTCCGTGACCTCNTCTCCAAATGCAACTCTCATTCCTGTCACGAATGCTTGGAATGAGCCGTTCGTGGGCGCAATCGCAACCTCTCCGGCCCATTGGGGGTCGACCAANTCCAGTACTGACGTTGGAACTTCGCTCAGGTCTAGCTGAGAGGAGTCGTAAGCTATNACTCGAGCTCGGCCCGTCACTCCCGTCCAATTTCCAGTTTCNGCTCGGTAGGCGGCAGGNACTTTATCNGTGATTTCCTGTGATGTAGGAAGACACAAACCGGCCGCGTCGACTGCACCTAGTGCTCCTGCATCCTGAGCAAAGAAGACATCCGCCGGTGANTTGAGACCTTCTTCCCCAATCTGGGCAGCTAATTCTGCCGTCTTCCCGTAGCGCACCTCGAGATCAACGCCGGTTTCGCACACGTATTGATTTAGCAAATCACCGACAAGGTACTCGCCTCTGCCTGAGTAGACAGTCAGGGATCCAGCATCACCAGAAGGTTCGCNCTCGCTTCCGTCTGCGAAGTCGTCCCCCCCACAAGCCGAGAGTGCTGACAGCGATATCGAGGCCAGAAGCANCGGCGCAAAGACCTTGTGGCGGAAATTCATCTTGACCTCTCTTANTANCGGATACGAATGGTGGGGGAGCACAGGGCAGGACCNNCCCCAAATGCTNTCTTCTNNTTNGGTTAGGCTCACCTTACCTTTTCTTGAAAGTTAGGTTAGCCTAACCTTATGGAGGATGCTAGTTGGGGTCAGCCCCTCGACCTGAGCGATCTCGCCGCCGATGTAGACCCCAGCACACCAGCNATCTGGACCCCGGAAGGCACCATTACGTACGGGGAATTGGTCACACTCGTAAGCCAGCAGCAAAGTCGCTTGCCCGACCGTCGCTCTCTGATCCTGCTAGCTGTTGACAATTCATGGGGCAGCATCGTGAGTTACCTCGCGTGCATCGCCTCCGACCTGCCGACAATCCTTCTCCCACATGGCGACGACAACTTCTTGTCTGAGGTTGCCCTGCAATACGACGCGAACTTTCTTGTCGACGGGCCTTCAGGACGCGTGACCTATCGATCGGCAACAGAACACAAACTGCATCCTGAANTCCAAATTCTTTTAAGCACATCTGGCTCCACGGGATCACCGAAACTTGTGCGCTTGTCCGAGAAGAATTTGACCGCAAACGCGACGNCGATAGCGCAAGCACTGAATCTGTCGAAAGAAGACAGATGNGTCGCCAGCCTTCCAATGTCCTACTCCTACGGGCTTTCCGTCATCAACAGCACGATTGCGGCCAGAGGCTGCATCCTTTTGATTCCCGGAACGGCCACGCAACCAAATTTTTGGAAGTGCGNACGAGCCTCAAACGCTACGACCTTGAGCACTACCCCATACATGTGGGATCTGATTGAATCCCAGGGCCTNAATGTTCTNCAGGTACCGANTCTCTCACGAATCACCGTTGCCGGTGGTGCTCTACTCCCATCCAAGGTCACCGAGTATGCCGACCTCGGACGTGCAATCGGATGGGATCTGTACGTCATGTATGGGCAGACGGAAGCCACGGCACGTATTGCCATGCTTCCCCCAGATCGTGCCTTCGATTGCCCTGACGCTGTCGGATTCCCAATCGAAGGTGGATCTGTGCGCTTGGAACACATCGCCGGTCATCCGCTATCCACAGGAGAATTAATCTACCGCGGTCCCAACGTCATGATGGGTTACGCGACTTCGGTTAAAGACCTTAGCCGTGGGTACGACTTGACGGAGCTCGCTACGGGCGATCTTGCCACGATTGACAAGTCGGGCTGCGTACGAATCGTGGGTCGGACGTCACACTTTACAAAAGTTCGCGGTCACCGTATTGACTTACGGCACCTTGAAGATACGACAAAACAAAGTGGAGTCGAGGTTGCCTGCATAGCGAGCGCAAAGCACATAAACGTTGTCACAACTTCCATCACCCCGGAAGAACTCCTATCAACAGTGTGCACAAATTCCGGCCTGCCTCCCGACGCTTTTCGACTTTTCCTAGTGGAAGCATTGCCTCGCTCTCCAAATGGCAAAGTGTCAATGAAACAAATCCAACAGATAGTGGAGACAGAGTCTTGCTCGGCGTTGACCGGCGACCACCCTGACTCCACTATCGACGCGGTTTTTCAACATCACTTGTTGCTTTCCCAGGTCGACCCTGACCGTTCTTTTGCCGACTACAGGGGGGACTCTCTGAACTACATATCGGTATCAAACGCTCTGCAGAGATTGATCCCTAATCTTCCCGGTTATTGGCCATCAATGACAGTAAGAGAACTAAAGGCACTTCAGGATCGACAGGGACCCGCGCGTCGAGTTCGGTGGATGGAAATGCTGGAGACAAGCATCTTCGTAAGAGCCGTGGCCATTGTTCTCATCGTCTTTAACCACACAGATTTCGTAAAGATTCCGGGCACTGCGCACGCGCTTTTACTTCTTGCAGGGTACGCCTTTGCACGGTTTGTCTTGCCCTCTAATCTGAGCGANCCCTACGTCAGACGAACAACACGTTACATCGTCACTTTGTACACCCCAGTACTCATGTGGCTCATCTGTCTTGTCTTGATTAGTGATCAATACGGGCCGTCTCTCTTCTTCGTCAACAGTCTCGAGTGATGAATTTAATGGCCCGCATCTCAGGTATTGGTTTGTTGAAGTTCTGTTGTACGCACTNGTGGCCTTCGGCTTGCTCTTCGCATGGCCGCAATTTCGAGATCTATTGCGATTCAGGCCTGTGCAGGTCACGGGGCTCCTCGCAGTGGCCTGCTTCGCCTTGAGTTTACTTGTTACGAGTACAGATTCTCTGTATCGCGCTTACTCCCCAGTAGGCACCCTCTGGCTCTTTGCTGCCGGACTGACCCTGTATTACCTAGACAGCAAAAAACTCGCATTTTCGATTCTCCTGAGCGGCGCGCTCTTTATATATTTTGATGAGTGGTCGAGAGCAGTTGTATGCAGCGCACTGGTTTTATTGGTTGTCTGGATGGATCACATCCGGGTACCGACCTTCTTGGCCAGAATCTTTTCCGTACTTGCCTCAGCGTCTCTGATTATCTACCTCACGCACTGGCAGATATATCCACCGATCAAACACGGGATCGATTTTGCGGGTGCTGCTCTGGTGTCAGCTCTGGTGTCGTTGCTTATCGGTTGTGTGGCGTGGTTCTTGTTCAATCAAATGTCACTGCGACTCTTTCGGGCTTTAGCCTCGAATCAGAAATCACCGCGAACATCACNCAGTCAAAAAGAAGNGGTCTCCGCGGATGTCTANTCGCGTCGGCATTGACTTTGTACACACAGGTCGCATCCGCGACCTAGTTAGCGCATCGAGCTCTGCTGAACTACGGAGAATTTGGACTGATCGCGAATTGGAGGAGTGTGATGGACGTCTCGACTCTCTTGCCGGGCGATGGGCCGCGAAGGAAGCTGTTCTGAAGTGTTTGAGGTCAGGGATAGTTGAGCACCCTTTAACCAACATTGAAGTCTTGAAAAGCCCACTGGATGGTTCGCCCCGCTTACGGCTGCACCGCTCAACTCTGTATTTCAGTCTCCTGCAGGAATTGAGTCGATGGACGATTTCGATTTCGCACGACATCGGAATAGCCATCGCGATTTCTGTCGTTGAAGAGTCGACTCACACCAATCCGCATCGTCCAAAATCACAAGACGCCTTGAGGGGAAGATGAGAATGAAGCGCCGTGAAGCCGATCCGAGTGGAGCACAAAGGGCGAGGCAGGTATTAGCCGAGGCAGNCACCTTTCAACTTCTGCGTCTAGAGCCGGTCACGAGTCACTTTGATGTAGAAACATTGGTGGTTTGCCCCTGGTCTGGTTGCGTCACGTATGTCTTTGGAGACCTTGCCGATATTCCCTCGGGAGAGATACGGGTTTCGATACGTGCGGAGAGGCGAGAACTCGGCACTCTTACGATAAGTGGTAGTTTCNGTCGCCCACAAATGATTGATCCAGAGNNATTGCAACACATAAAAAAGTCAGACGANANNNATGTCTATNATNCCGGCGCGAAANNATTCATCGGCGTGCAGCTTATTCCTGACACGATTCGTGTAGACGTGGTGTGTGACACTGAGGCGGACATACGCCGGGTNCAATCCNTACAGGTGGCGCCGTTGGACTTTTTTCACGCGCGTTTTGATTCCTGGTCACTTGATCCAACAGTGTTGGTGTCACACCTTGAGAGCGAGCATCAGAGTGAACTCAGGAACCTCGTAAATGTTTTCACACCGGGACTGGGCGCCGTTTCGACATTTATTTGCATTGAGTCCATGAATCGAGATGGGCTTCAACTCGTATGTCTGAATGATGACGGATCAAGTACCGTTTCAATCCCGTACGGGGCTTTGTTGTCAGGTCCGCAAGACGTCGTGCGATGGGTGATGAATTACGCGGAATAGCGGAAAATTCATAGTGATGTCTTTACGACCGTGACCATGGGCGATTTGCCGCTCATCGCTGAACGGCTTCAGTCGGTCTCCGGGAGTCTGGAGAGCCACGAGCAATCCCTATGCTCGAACTTGTCGTCCCATCCTTGTTCGTCGACGTGGGCGGAGCCTCTCGTCCGAGTTACTTACTACGCGTAACGGCTAGGGGTGCCCGCTTCGCTACTCACGGTGGCGATCTAGTTGTGTCTACCAGGCGGGTGCAATGTGTGACCTCGCAGATGTCATACGGCACCGCCTTTGAGAAACGTGCGTAGCTCACGCATACCAAGCGCAAACCGACAATAAAGTCTTCTAGACCGCCATGGAGCATTCCGGCATCTGCGTCACGTAGGACGACGTGCAGAGGGTGGCTTGGAGATGACCTGCAGGCTCTCACAACGAGAACACTTGAAGCTGCTACTNACCAGGCTCAGTCGCCGGTGACCGCAAAACGATTTGTTCAGCCGTCCNCGTCCGCCTTCGGCTGCACTTTGCATTGACCACGGGGATGCCCCAACCCTCTGTCAGATCCTCCGTGACTTCCCTAAGGAAGCAAAGCCGTCGTACGAGAATTCCGAATTGGCTGGGGAGAGAAGTTAGCCACGCTGCGACATACTCAGGGGGTGCGAATTTGGTTCTCCTGTGTCGGTTTAGCGGTCATGATCGCGACGGTCAGTGCCTGCGAAGTCTCCAGCNTGAGCTCGCCGAGGTCTGAGCCGACTGCCACTTCTTCAGCAACTCCCAGTTCTGGTCCCTCCGGGCTGTCGCTGAATTCTGGGGAGAGAACTTCCTGGCCGGTANCGATTGGGATCCAACAGTTGGCGCCGATTGACTTCACAAGCGATCCCATTGATCGTGATCAAAGGATTCTTGCTTTGGCTGCTGGGTCCGCCGAGCTTGTAGACATGCTCGGGGCTGGCGGTCAACTCGTGGGGCAAGATGAGACGAGTGAGCGCCGCACCGATGTCCCGGTAGTAACGCTGGGCCATCAGATTGACATAGAAAAGGCTCTTGACGTTGATCCAACGCTTGTTCTCGTGGATGAATTGATTGGGCCGCCGGAGGCAATCGATGCACTAAAGCAATCTGGCGCTGACGTCGTCTCGGTGCCTCCGGTATGGAACCTCGCTGACGTTCCACAGCGCGTGGCAGCGCTCGCTGACTCGGTGGGCGCTTCGGATGATGTTGCCGCACAGTTGGGCTTGGCACTTGCTGTTTCCGATCCCGCACCTGCAAGCTCGTCTCCAAGGGTCGCCTTTCTGTATCTGCGGGGCCCAAGTGCCGTC
>PBTV01000005.1 GCA_002729215.1 Rubrivirga sp. | reverse complement strand
TGAGTTGCGGAGTCCAGTCAATGGGAAGCCCATCGACGATATGGGGAACACTCACAGAGCGGATCGGCCTCCGAGGTAGGGCTGCAGGGCGGTGGGAATTGAGACGCTGCCGTCGGCTTGTTGGTGGTTCTCCAGTAGCGCCACGATGATGCGGGGCATCGCGCATAGCGTGCCGTTCAACGTCGCTAGAGGCGCGGTGTGACCGTCCTTGCGCATGCGGATCTTCAACCGGCGGGCCTGGTACTCGGTGGTGTTCGACGTGCTCGTGACTTCCCGGTACGCACCCTGGGTGGGGATCCATGCCTCGATGTCGAACTTCTTCGCCGCGCTGGCTCCGAGGTCACCGGTGGCAACGTCGATCACGCGGTAGGGCAACTCCAGTGCGTCCAGGAATTGCTTCTCCCAGGCCAGCAGGTTCGCGTGCTCTGCGTCAGCATCGGCAGGGTCGCAGAAGACGAACATCTCGACCTTGTCGAACTGGTGCACGCGGATGATCCCGCGGGTGTCCTTCCCGTGCGAGCCCGCTTCGCGGCGGAAGCAACTCGACCAGCCGGCNTAACGGCGCGGCAGATCNTCCGCNTNGAGGATCTCGTCCGAGTGCAGCGCCGCGAGAGGAACCTCGCTGGTNCCCACGAGGTAGAGATCATCGGACTCGATNCGATANACATGCTCGGCNGCCTGNCCGAGAAAACCNGTGCCGTCCATCGCGCTCGGAAGCACCAACGCCGGAGTGATCACCGGAACCAAGCCGTTGCGTCTCGCGTGCTCCATCGCCAGACCCAGAAGCGCGAACTCGAGCTCGGCGCCCGGACCGGTGAGATAGAAGAACCGCGAACCCGAGACCTTCGCCCCCCGCTCCACGTCGATCGCTCCGAGAGCCTCTCCCAATTCGAGGTGATCCTTTGGCTCGAATCCTTCGGTGGAGAAGTCCCGCGGCGTGCCCACGTGCTCGAGGACGACGAAGTCCTCCTCGCCACCCACGGGTGAGGTCGGGTCGACCAGGTTGGCCACCTCGCGCCACAAGACGTCCGCGGCGGCAGCGGCCTGGTCCGCGTCGATCTCGGCGGCCTTCACGCGGTCGGCAAGGTCCTGCGCGCGTGCCATGAGTGCATCGACGTCGGACTGCAGGCCGGGCTTGGCGTCGTCGTCGGCCTTCTTCAACTGTCCTTGCAGCGGGCCGATCTGCTTGCTGAGGACCTTCTGCTCGTTGCGGAGTTCGTCGAAGCGCTGNCGGGCTTCGCGCGAGTGTTTGTCCGCCTCGATCAGTCGATCGACGATCGAGACGTCTTCGCCTCGACGGCGTTGNGACTCGCGAATCCGATCNGGATCAGAACGCAGNATGGCCGAATCGATCACCGGCCTAACCTACCCGGCGAGCAGAGATCGAGAANGACTACAGGTNCTGACCGACGCTACTTGAACCAGTCGCGCCTGATCCATCGTCCGACNTATCTCCNGACCNATGGTTGGAGCCACNCGGTGGGGGCCTCGTGCTCGCTCATCGCCCCATCGTGTCACGCGTCCCTANGGCGTNTCGAGGANGATCTTGCCGATGACGTCGCCGCTATCGAGCAGTGTGTGAGCAGCACCGGCCTCGGGCATCGGCATCACACGATCCACCACGGGTCGCACCTCGCCGTTCCCGACCCAGGACCACACGTGCTTTTCGACTTCCCGGCAGATGGTCGCCTTCTCGCTGTCCGGACGACGACGCAAACTCGTCCCGAACAGGCCGACGTTCTTCGCCATCATCTGAGACAGGTCCANCTCNGTNGCGACGCCACCCTGCATGCCGATNGTGACCTGCCGTCCGTTGCGGTTGAGCGCGTCGATGTTCCNCATGAGGTACTTCGCCCCCATGTTGTCGAGNATCACGTCNGCGCCTCGGCCGCCGGTCGCGTCCTTGATCGCCTCGACAAAATCGACGTCGTTGTAGTTGATGCAGATGTCGGCGCCGAGTTCCGCGCACGCGTCNAGTTTGCGCTGGCTCCCGGCGGTCACGGCTACCTTCGCGCCGAGGACGCGGGCTATCTGGATGCCCATGGTGCCGATNCCGGAGCCGCCNCCGTGAATCAAGAGCACTTCGCCTTCGCGCAGNGCNGCGACGTGCACCAGGTTGCTCCACACCGTGCACGCGACTTCTGGGAGCGCGCCGGCGGTCACGATGTCGACGCCCTCCGGGACGCTCATCACCTGGCCGATGGGAACCGCGACGCGGGTCGCGTAGCCGCCACCGGAGAGCAGGGCGGTGACGCGTTCGCCGATGCGGTCGAGGGTCAGTGCTGCCCCGACCGAGGCGATGGTGCCCGAGCATTCCAGGCCGATGACGTCGCTTGCCCCGGGAGGCGGCGGGTATTTGCCCTNGCGCTGCAGCAGGTCCGCACGGTTCACCGCGCTCGCTGCAATGTCGATGATGACCTCGTTGGGACCGGGTGTCGGGTCGGGGGCCTTCTCCCACCGCAGGGTGTTGGGTCCGCCGGGCTTGTCCTGCGTGATCGCGAACATCGATTCTCCTGATCGTNGAGCGGGGCCGTGTGCGGGTGGTCTGTCTGGCNGGTCGCTTGTTTGGCAGGTCGTCCCGTAGTCGGCTCGGGGAGCCCTACGAGTGCCCGTTGGTCTCGCTGTTTTGGATCACCACGAGGCGATCACCGTTCTCCAATTGTCGGATTGCGTCGGTGTCGAATCGATGTGCGACACCCGCGCGAATCACCGCAAGGACGATTTGTCCACGCTCGTCGAGTTGAGTGGGAGCCAACCCGAGTTCTTCGCGTGTGATGTCGCGTTCCATCACTTCCAGGCCGCGGGTGGAGTCCAAGAGGTCTTCCATGATCTCGCCGGCCGTGTTACTCAGGACAGATAGCCCCATGAGTCGTCCAGCCGATTCCGCCGTGGGGATGACGTTGTTTGCGCCGGACTGGCGAAGAATCTGGGCGTTCTGCGATTCGCGAACCGCCGCGACGATGGTGCAGCTTGGCCGGGCGACCCGGCGCGCGGTGAGCGTGACGAGGACCGAGGTGTCGTCTTCATCTGTGGCGATGATGACGCGGCCGGCTTTCTCGATGGCGGCGTCTTTGAGGACTTCTTCGCTGCGGGCGTCGCCGATGATCCCGACGAGACCGTCGCGGGTGGCCAGGTCGATGGAGTCGCGATCCGGAGCAACGACGATGATCGAGTTGCCGTCGTGACCGGCGTCCTTGAGTGAGCGTGCGGCGGAACGGCCCTTAACGCCGTAGCCGACGACGATGGTGTGGTCTTCCACGTGCTTCCTCCAATTACGCGTGCGCCACTCTTGCCGGGTGCGCTGAGTGAGCACTTCGATGGTTGTTCCCACGAGAACGATCAGGAATATGAAGCGCAAAGGGGTGATGATGATGATGTTCACGAGCCGGGAAGACTGGCATATTGGGGCGATGTCTCCGTAACCGGTGGTCGACAAACTCACGGTGGCGTAGTAAAACGCGTCGATCCACGTCAGATCGCCGGTCTCACCGCCGTTGACGTAGCAGTCACGAGAGAAGTACACGATCCCGGCGGTCAGCAGCAGCGTGCCGAGCGCGATCGACAGACGAACGCTGATGTTGCTGATCGGCCCCCACTTGCGGCCGCCGAACAACAGCAGCCGCTTGCCGGTCTCGGTTAAGGCGCTGCCGGTGCGACGCTCGTCGGTGAACTCGTTGCTGCTCGGCTCAGCGGACATCGTCGCTGCTTTCGCTTGTGTCTTTGCTTGTGCGTGAGACGGCGCTCGCACTGCCTCGATCCGCGCGTCGTTCGCGGACGATCAGGGCAATCACGATGGTCACTCCCACGATCGCTACGACACCGGTTACGGCACGCGGTGCACCAAGCAATGTAACGGCTGTGGCGGCCAGGATCGCCATCAGTAGCCACCGCAGGGCGTGTCCGTCGTAGGTCGAACTGAGTTTGGCGCCGAGCCAGACGCCGGGAATCTGCCCGATCAACAACGAGACGACCACCGCGACGCTGATNGCACCGAAGCCAGCGTGCGCGAGCGCACCGACGACCAGCATCGGGACTGCCTGCGTCAGGTCGGTACCGACCAGCACCGACGGCCGCAGCAGCGGATACAACAACAGCAGCGCCGTCACGACGAGCGAACCTGATCCCACGCTGGTGGTCCCCACCAGCACGCCGACGAGCAAACCGAGAACAACGGTCGGCACGACCTTGACCGCGAGTTCGGTTCCCTGCATCTCGGGGGTGATGCCAGTGGCGGCCCGACGCCGACGGGCGATGAATGCCTTGGCGAGCATGGCCGCGAGCGCTAACACCAGCGCGCTCCCGAGCCACACGCGAATCGTGTCCTCGGCGGCTTCTGTGTCTAGCACACGGGCGAAGATCCACGTCCCGATCAGTACGCCGGGAATCGATCCGACGGATAACCNCCAGACCATCCGCCAATGGACGGTTCGTGCACGGATGTGAACCCAGGAGCCGACCGGTTTCATCGCGGCGGATGCGACAACGTCGCTGGACACCGCGGCCGCTGGCGGCACTCCGAACACCAGCACCAGCATCGGGGTGACGAGTGCGGCGCCGCCCATACCGGTCAGGCCCACCAGCAGCCCAGCGAGCAGGCCACCGAAAGCCAAGATCGGATCTATGGAGAGTCCACCGATGACGAGATCGGGCACGTNCAGCACGTACCTCATTCTATCGTTGAACGGGGGGAACCCCCCGAGGTCTGAGCCGGTCGGCCGAGGGGATCGACGAGCTCCACCACGTCTCCCGCGGCACCGGATTCGGGGTCAATCACCGCGACCGCGTCGGCGTTCGCCCAGCCGTGCAGATTCGCGGGCCCGTCCGACGTCAGTGGGTGCACGAGCACGGGGGACGCGACCACCGGGGAGCCGTGCGTATCGACACCACGCGGTTCGAGTCGAACCGGGCACACGACGGTGTCTTCCTCGTAGTCCGGGGGTGGGGCATCCGTCGTCAACGTGGCCCGGGCGGGGACGGTCCCGGGAACGGCCAATCGTTCGTCGGTCAGCTCGCCACGCAGACCGGCGATCAACGGTGCCGCCAGGGTGATGGCGCCAGCAATCGCGGCGTCCGGATGCCCGGGAAGNCCGAGCAGGAGTCGCCCGTCGGGCAGTCTCACCAGCAGAGTCTGGGCCCCCGGAGTGGCCATCACGCCGTCGATCAACCAGTGCGCACCCATGTCGCGAAGGGCGGAACGAAGAATGTTGTCTCCCGGCGAGGTGGAGCCGGTGGTGACGAGCAGATCGACACCGGCGTCGTCGATCTCGCGCAGCAGCAGGTCGCGGGTGTCTGGCGCGCGCACCGGCGGATGAGCGCGCGCACCCAGGGCACCCAGCAGCGCGGGAAGCGTCCACCCCAAGGCGTCACGAACCCGACCGTCGCGGGGTGGGCCCTGCGTGAGGAGGCTGGATCCCAGAACGAGCGTGCCGACGGTCGGGGGAGGGATGACGTGCACATCGTCGACACCGGCGGCGGCAGCCATCGCGAGGATCGCGGGCGTCACCTGGGTCGGCGCGCCGACGAGTTCGCTGCCGGCCGGCCGGATGCTGCCGCGGGTGATGACCCCGGTACCGAAATCTGGTCGCGCGTTGACCTCGGGAAGGTCGGTGAGCGCGTCGAGCGCGGTNACGCGCTCGGTTCCGTCGTCTGCTTGCTCGAGGACGCCGCGAGCCACGGGCAGGACCGCATCGGTGTGACCGGGAAGGATCTGGCGTNCCCGGACCCGCATNGCATGNTGCGGCGCGAGTGCGACATCGCGAGCGAGATCCACCAGCGTCCACGGCCCGCCCGCGCAGACGGCGTAGCCGTCGAAGGCGGCAGCGTCGGCGAACGGCTCGTCGTACGGGGTGCGCAGCGGCGACGCCAGGATCGNCCCGTGGGCCTCGTCGAGTCGAGCGGCACGGGGCGCCAACGGTTTGGCTGCCTGGCGCGCCACATACCTCGCCTGTGACCACGCGAGAAGTCCGTCTAGCCCGAGCGCACCCTCGGTCTCGTGATCACTCACGTGCGGATCGTCCCACGAGAAAGCCGGCGTAGGGTGACGTCATGCCGGATCTGGTGGTTATTGGCGGGGGTGTTGTCGGTCTCGCGCTCGCCGATGCGTGGCTCGCACGCTCCCCCGGGGACGACGTCGTCGTNTACGACAAAGAGACCCACGTCGCGGCCCATGCCTCGGGTCGCAACAGTGGAGTCCTGCACGCCGGCTTCTATTACGCACCCGACTCACTCAAGGCGCAGCTGACGCGGCGCGGTAACCAGATGCTCCGAGAGTTCTGCTACGAGCACGACGTTCCCATACGNGAAACCGGCAAAGTGGTGGTTACGACATCGGCCGAGGAGATTCCCGCGCTCGAGACACTTGTCGAACGTGGGCACGCCAACGGTGTCGAACTCGAGGTCATCGACGAGCAGCAGTTGGCCGAACTCGAGCCACTCGCGCGCACCGTCGACAAGGCGCTGTGGTCACCGAACACCGCGGTCGCAGGGTCGGTCGCGGTAGTGGAAGCGCTGGCGCAACGAGTTCGAGACCGGGGCGGGCGAGTAGCGCTCGGCAGTGAGGTCACCGGCGCCGGACCTGGATGGGTGATGAGCGTCGGCGATGGCCGGGTGTCGGCCGGCCACATCATCAACGCGGCGGGCTTGTATGCGGACACGGTGGCGCANTGGTTCGGCTTCGGACTTCAGTACCGGATGCTGCCGTTCAAGGGGCTGTACTGGTACGGCAACTGGGAACCNGGGCGCTTGCAACGCCACGTGTATCCGGTACCCGATGCTCGCAACCCGTTCCTGGGAGTGCACCTGACCGTCACCGTCGATGGTCGAGCGAAGATCGGGCCGACCGCCATCCCCGCGCTCTGGCGCGAGGATTACGGAGGAGTGGACGGCTTGAAAGCCAGCGAGGTGTGGGACGTCGTGCGCTCCTACCCGCGCTTCCTGACCAGCAAGCACCACGACGTGCCCGGGTTGATTCGGGGCGAACTGCCCAAGTACTCGCGCTCCTATCTGGTGAATCAAGCCTCAGCCCTGGNGCCGTCGGTCACCCCGGCCGATTTCGCCGAGCGGGGCAAGCCGGGCGTGCGAGCCCAACTGCTGCATGTGCCGTCCGGGAAGTTGGAGATGGATTTCGTCGTGGAGGGCGACGAGCAGTCGACCCACATGCTCAACGCGGTCTCCCCGGCGTGGACGAGTTCNCTTGCGGTGGCCGAGCACGTGATTGACCAGATCACCTAGGTCTGATGCGAACATCCACACTGTTTTGGTTATGTCGCAGGAGTGTCGCAGGTAGGGTGTGGCGCGACGCTCGCTGGGAGGACCGCTCTCGGCTGGACCTGAGGGGTTGACCCGTAGCGATGATTCGCACCGTCATGGTCGTCGAGGACGACGACGCTATTCGGATGGTGTTGCGCACCAACCTCGAAGACGAGGGGTATCGGGTCCTGGAAGCAACGACCGCGGAGCAGGGACTGTTGATCGTTCAAGACGAGCAACCCGACGTTGTCCTCGTCGATCTCCGACTGCCGGGTATTCACGGACTCGACCTGGTGCGCAGCCTGCGTGCGACCAGCCAGGTGCCGATCATCATCGTCACCGCGCAAACCGATAGCCACGACGTGGTGGCCGGGCTCGAGGCGGGGGCCGACGACTACGTCACCAAACCGTTCGTNGCGAAAGAACTCATGGCGCGCATCCGCACCCAACTGCGGCGCTCGGCGCAGCCCGAGGAGGGCGGCGAGGATCTCACCTGCGGGCCGATTGAACTGCACCCGGACACCGCGGAAGTGATGCGCAACGGGGAGCCGGTTCCGGTGTCCAGGATTGAGTTCTTCGTCCTGGCCGAGTTGATCGGTGCCAAGGGACGCGTGCTGAGCCGGGATCACTTGCTGCGCAAGGTGTGGGGGTACGGAAATGCCGGCGATGGCCGCGTCGTGGACAACCTCATCTATCGACTGCGCAACAAGATTGAAGATGATCCGGCGAACCCCGAGCTGCTGCTCACGGTGCGCGGCTTCGGGTACCGCATGAAGGCCTGAGATGCGCTTCGGTCTACGGACCCGAGTTGCGATCGCCTTCGGGGTGCTCTCCCTCGTCATNGCCGCTGCCGTCTCGATTGCCACGTACGCCTTCGCGTCTTATTACCTGCTGAATCAGCGCGAGGACGCCGCACTGACCCGGGCTCTCCTNGATTCCCGGGCCGTGGACGCGTCGCTCGCGGCCGGCGCGACTCCGACCGAAGCGCTCGAGCAGATCCCCTCGGTGGGTCAGTCCCAAGCTCTGGTGCGGGTATCCGGCACCTGGTACACCGCCGGCGTCACCGTGCCGCCGGACGCTCTCCCCGAAGGCCTGCTGGACCTCGCGGCCGCCGAAGGCGGGGCGCAACAGCGGGCGGAGATCGGTGGCGAGCCGTACTTCGTCGTCGCCGTGCAATTGACCGACGCCATGTATGTCGAAGTGTTCTCCCTGCAGGACCTTGACCAAACCATGACGATCGGCGCCTGGGTGCTCGCTGCTCAAACCGTGGCCGCCGGACTGATCGGTGTCTTGATCGGCCGTTACACCGTCGGCCGGCTGCTGCGGCCCTTGAGACGCCTGAACAGGGGCGCCCAGGGGATCGCCAGCGGTGACCTCAGCACTCGGATCGACGAAACCGGAGACCGTGACCTCGACCCGATTGCGGGGTCGTTCAACGAGATGGCCGAAGCGGTGCAGTCCCGGGTGCAGCGCGAGCGCCGGTTCAGCGCCAACGTCAGCCACGAACTCCGGTCACCGTTGACGACGGTGGTAGGCACCGCGGACCTGTTGGATCGACGACGCGAAGAACTTCCCGAACGTGAGGCGGGTTTGATCGCGGTACTTGTCGAGCAGGTGCACCGCATGTCGCAGATGCTGCTCGACCTGCTGGAGATCTCCCGGATTGGTGGAGACGATCCGCTGCAAATCGAGACGGTCGATGTGTCCCTGCTGTGTTTGGACACGGTGCGGGTGCGCAACCTTCCCGACGACTTGGTGACAGGTGATTCGCCGATCATCCGCACCGACGGACGGCGTTTTGAGCGAATCGTGGGCAACCTGGTGGAGAACGCACAACGGCACGGCGGCGGNGTCGACAGCGTGCGCGTNGAGCGACTCGCGACCACNGTGCGCGTGTATGTAGAGGATCGCGGTCCGGGTATCGACCCCGATCAACTCGAGAAACTCTTCGAGCCTTTCTCCCGCGGCGAGGATGCCCACCACACCTCGGGTGCCGGACTGGGATTGGCGATCGCACGCGAGCAAGCGAACCTGCTGAACGCTGAGCTGATCGTCGACAACCGAGATGGCGGTGGCGCTCGGTTCATCGTGGAGATTCCCGTCACGAGCGACGGAGACGACCTATGACGCGACCTATGACGCGACCTACGAGCAGGCGGTTGATGGCGGCGTGGGCACCGGTGCTGCTCGTTGTTGCGGGCTGCGGTGTCCCGCTCGAGGATTCGGCACAGGCACTGCCACCGGAGGTCATTCCACCGCCCGCCGTGGCACCAAGTCAGCCGCCAAGCCCGGGCCCGTCCCCTACCGCCACGGCAAGCCCGTCTCCTACCGCCACGGCGACACCGCTGCCGACGGAGTCACCGGCGGTCGAGTTGGTGGACTTGTACTTCATTCGCGAAGACGGGCTTGTTCCTTTGGCCAGCGACGTGGCCGTCCCGACCGATGCGCAAACGGTGCTCGACGGCCTGGCGGTAGGTCCGCCGGTGGAGACAGGGTTGCGAAGCGTCGTCGTCGACCCCTTGACCGGCACAGCTCTGGTCAGCGTCTTCACGCCGACGGGTGACATCGAGCTGCCAACNGCGTCGGTGACGATCGCGGTCGCCGAGTCATTTTCNTCGTTGCCGCCGACCGAACAGGTTCTGCTCCTCGGCCAGGTGGTCCTGAGTCTGTCGTCCGCGGGTTTCGCCACGGTGTCGGTGGTGGACGCGGCCGGAGCGACGTTGGCGGTGCCCCTGCCCGACGGTCGCCTGCTCGACCGACCGGCAACCGCTCTGGACTACGCGTCGCTCATTCGCCCTCTCTAACGGCTTCTGGGACGGGCTTCGCAGCCAGGGCTGAGGTCTCAAGGAGNACTCGAGACTGTCGCGAAAGAACCGCGCNAATATCCTAGAANTGTCGCAAGAAACTTGTGATCTGGCTCATACATGACCGTGGGCAGTGTCCGAAAAGCGGTCGTTACCGTTTCGTGATCTAGTGCTCCACGGCTAGCGTCCACGCTTATGACGCCGTTCCCCGACAGCGCCCCGTCCGTGCGTACTTCCCTGCGCACCGGCCGGGAGAAGTGGCTGTCGGCCTCCATGGCCGCCCTCGCCACCGTCGTGACTGCCGCCTTGGTGTGGCTGCTGGCCACCGCGGTTCCCAGCACGGCGAGCGGTCAGGCCGAGCCGGTGATCTCCGCCGATCGCTTGGCCGGGTCCGATGTCGGTTTGCACCCTCGTGTCCGTGAGATCGACGCGGAGGCGATGACCCAGCGTTCTATCGAACTGGTCGAAGCCTTGAACGTGGCGTCGGTCGAAGCGGCTCGCACTGAAGTAACCGGCATGCGCGAGCAGATCCTCACTATTGCGCGCAAGCAACTCGGCGATCCCTACCGAGCCGGCGGAGCCGGACCCGACTCCTTCGATTGCGGTGGCTTCACCCAATTCGTCTTCAAGCGCGCACTGGGCATGGACATCGCGCGTACCTCGTGGGGTCAATATGACCAGGTGCAACGGGTCAAGACCAAAGANGCCCTCCCCGGCGATCTCGTCTTCTTCTTCGAAGGCGGCGCGCACCACGTCGGCATCTACCTCGGCGACGGCCAGATGATCGACGCACCNNAACCTGGCAAGCGCATCAGCGTCAACCCCATCAGCGGATCGTGGTGGGGTCGCANNTTCACNGGCATNGGNCGNATACTCCCGGCCTNACGCNCACAGCNCCTGAATCGCCACCAACGCGATCTGCNGACGCTGCCAGACGCTNAACTCACNTGATCNAGCCAATAAAGTGACGCCCGTGGAACAGGAGTCACGCTCNGCNCTCGCNAAGGGNCTNATCCTCGTCGGTGTNGCNACNCTGGTCGGNAACGGAGCCGCCTTCCTGCTGAGCATGGTCGCNGCGCGCGTCCTNGGACCGGACGACTTCGGTGCTTTCGGGGCGCTCGTCGGGATCTTGTTGATCCTGGTGACGGTGGCAATAGCCACCCAAGCGCTTGCTGCCCGACGGGTGGCTACCGCCAGATCAGGCGGACCTGGATCGGATCTAGCCGAGTCGAATGAAGCCGGTCCGGACCACGCCGACGTCGAAGGCCAACTCATTCGGCTAGCAGCGCTGGTCGGACTCGGGATCGCCGTGGGCGGGATCATCGCCGCGTGGCCTCTGGGAGTGATCTTCTCGATCCCGTGGCTTGCCGTGGCAGCGGGTATCGCCTCTCTTGGTTTCATGATTTTCGGGTCGGCCGCCATGGGAATCGCTCAAGGCCGAGAAGAGCGAACGTCCTTCTCCATCGCATTCATCTCCCTCAACGGCGCCCGCGCGGTCGGCGGAATCATCGGCGTCCTCGCCCTGTCCTCGATCATCGGCGCGAGCCTCGGCATTCTCGTCGGGTGCGCAATGGGAGCCCTGATCGCCTACCGAAAAGCCTGCCCAGGAACGAAGTTCGCGCCGATCCGCGACGGCATGGGTCGAGAACTCGGCCACATCGTGCACGCCCTGATGGTCCTGTTCACCCTCACCAACGTCGATGTCCTCCTGGCCCGTCTCTACCTTTCTGATACCGGGTCCAGTGAGTACTCCGTTGGTGTACTGCTGGCCAAGATCGCGTTCTTCCTCCCCAACGCGGTACTTATCGTGCTTTTCCCGAAAATGAGCGGACAGAACTCTCGGCGGCCGGTGTTCATCGCCAGCGGGCTCACCGTCGCCGTGGGACTTGTCATCACAGCGTTCGCCTTCTTCTTCGGCCCACTGGTTGTTCGCATCCTCGGCGGCGTGCAATACGAGTCGATGGCCGACAACATGTGGCTCTTCGCCCTCGAAGGATCGGCCTTCGCCCTAGTTCAGGTGCTGCTGTACTCCCGACTAGCCGCCCAAGACCAAAAGGCCGTTCTTGCTGTGTGGGTCGCTCTCATTGCGCTCGTAGCAATCGTCGCGCTCGGTCGCAACGACTCTTTGGTGTCGATCGTGACGACCGTGGTCGGCGTATCCCTCGCGTTGGCGATCGTCGGACTCTTCCTCGACAACCGAGGATCATCAAGGTACGAGATCCCCATCGAATCCGCGGAGTAGTTAACGTGCGCAAGGAGCAGCCATGATCAACATGTCCCTGGCCACCGCCATTCACCACTCGCGGCACGCCAGTGCACCCCCGGACCATGCCGGCCACATTCGACAGATCGAAACCGTGCACGATCTTTTCGCTGGTCGCTACGAAGCGGTCACCACCGTCGGGGAGACATTCACCGACGCCGTCCTCGGCATCGGAGTAGCCGAAGGCGTCGACGGAGAAATCATCCACGTCGATGGGATCACCTGGCGCATCCCCGCCAACGGAGTACCCGAGCGCGCCGGGGCCGACCTCGGCATGCCCTTCGCCGTAGCCGCGTACGGCGGAACACCGATCACCCGCGACCTCCCGTCCGGCGCAACGATGACCGAGATCACCACCGTCGTCGACGGCGTCCTCGCCGAAGAGAACCTGCACCACGATTACCTGGTGGCAGCCGTCCGCGTCACCGGCGACTTCTCGCACGTCCTGCTGCGCAGTGAGCACGGCCAAACCCCGCCGTACCAACCGTTGGGCTCACCTGGCTCAGTGACCGGGGAGGTGCGTTTCGACCTCGCACCGTGGGCGGGAACCCTTGCCGGGTTTCGATTCCCCGACGTCGCCGACGACATCGTCATCCCCGGCCTCCACCTGCACGCCATCGCGCGCGACCACGACAGCGGTGGTCACTGCCACGAGCTCACCGTGCACCAGGCGCACGTGCAGGTGTGGATCGACGATGTCGAAGTCGACGTTCCCGGACTGCCCGCGGCCGCGTAACTCCCGTCTACGCACCCGCAGCCAGCCCCTACTAGCGTGGGACCCTCAGGCGAGGTGGCAGAGCGGCCGATTGCAGGCGCCTTGAAAGCGCCCGAGGGGAAACCCTCCGGGGGTTCAAATCCCTCCCTCGCCGCGTGAACGCGTCCACCTCGATGCACCGATGACTCCGGGCGGATACGCGCTGCTGGCAGTCATGGACATCGCCATCATCGCGGGACTGTCGGTCGCCATTGGCGCGAGTGCACCCCACTGGCCGAAGCGATGGCTCGACCATGACTCCTTCCTCACGCGACCCGCGCCATGGGAGACGGCTGCATTCTTTCGCCGTCTCGGCGCTACCCAACTGGCCACGCGACTTCCGGAGTACGGGGCGGTGTTCGGTGGTCGAAGCAAACGAAATGTTCCCGGGAACGACCTCAAATCTCTCGAGGCCTACCTCGGTGAGGTGCGACGGGCGATCGTGGTGCACGAGTTGTCCATGCTCACCTGGCTCCCGCTGCTCGCCTTCAACCCGTGGCGGCTGTCCCTCGCCGGCGCCGTTATTGCGGTCGGCGTGAACATCCCGTTCCTGCTCATTCTCCGGGGCAATAACGTTCGGCTGTCGCGCATGATTCGCATCGCGCGCAGCCGAGAGAAGGAGGCCGGTTCGTGAGCGATTTTGGCGTGACATCCATGACTGGGGAATTGCGACGAGTGGCTGTGCGACCACCGTCGACCCGAGGGGACTACGCCGCCGCCCACTGGGCGCAGCCCGTCGACCCCGACCTCCTCACCGAACAGCACGCCGCTTTCGTCGAACTGCTGCGGAGACTCGGATGCGAGGTGGAGGTCCTGAACCCGGTGGACGACATGCCGGACGGCATCTTCACCTACGACCCGTGCTTCATGGTCGGCTCCGGGTTCATCGAATTGCGCGGAGCCAAAGACGCGCGCGTCGCAGAACCCGCCGTACTCGCGGCGGAGTTGCACGAGTGCGGCATCCCCCGAGTGGGACAGCTCACCGGCGACGCCACCGCCGACGGTGGAGACATGTTCTGGCTCGATGCCACGACGTTGGCCGTCGGTCGCTCTTACCGCACGAACGATGCAGCGATCGGTCAACTGCGCCAGATCCTCGAGCCAGGGGTGACGGTGACGGCGTTCGATATTCCTCACGGTCTAGGGCCGGACTTCTGCCTGCACCTGATGAGCGTCGTCTCGCCGGTGAGTGAGGACCTCGCCGTTGTGTACGAGCCGCTCGCTCCGGTCCGCTTGCTGCACGAACTGCACACGCGTGGGGTCGAGGTCTTGCCGCTTCCCGAAGAAGACAACCTGACCTTGGGGTGCAACGTGTTGGCGATCCGGCCAGGAGTCGCCGTCATCGCCTCCGGCAACGACGCGACGGTGGCGCTGCTGCGCGACCACGGCGTGGAAGTGCACGTGTATGAGGCGAGTGAAATCAGCAAGGGCGAGGGCGGCCCGACGTGCCTGACCCGCCCNCTGCTGCGCGGATAAACGCTAGAAGGTCGTCGCGTCGATGACGAANCGATAGCGGACGTCGCTGTTNACGACCCGCTNCCANGCCTCNTTGATCTGGGCGGCGTCAATNACTTCNACGTCGGANCCGTATCCGTGCTCGGCNCAGAAATCGAGCATCTCCTGCGTCTCGNGAATNCCACCGATGTTCGAGCCGGCGATACGACGACGCTGGCTGTTCANCCCGAAGATGNTCATNTCCAGNGGCTTGTCGGGCAGGCCNACGTAGGCCATCGTCCCGTCNGTCGCCAACAANCGGATGACAGGATCGAGTTTGATGGGCGCAGAGACCGTGTTCACGATNAGATCGAAGGTCANCGCACGCTCCTTCATCGCCGCGCGNTCNGACAGCAACAAGAAATCGTGCGCCCCGAGACGCTTCGCGTCGGCTTCCTTGCTGGGGGAGTGCGAGATGAGTGTCACGTCGGCNCCCATCGCTGCAGCGTGCTTCACACCCATATGNCCGAGTCCACCCANACCCATGATGCCCACCCGTTTGCCCGGGCCGGCTTCCCACTCGCGAAGNGGNGAGTANGTCGTAATTCCGGCGCAGAGCAGTGGGGCGGCGACATCGAGCGCAAGTGAGTCCGGGATGCGCAGAACGTAGTGATCGTCGACGACGATGGATGAGGAGTCCCCGCCGTACATCACTTCGCCGTCATAGCTCTTGCCGTTGTAGGTCGGCACGAACCCCTTGACGCAGTAGTTCTCGAGCCCGGCGGTGCAGTTGTCGCACTCCATGCACGTCTCCACGAACACGCCCACGCCGACACGGTCACCCACGGAAAACTTCGTCACGTCGCTACCGACGTCACACACCACTCCGGCGATCTCGTGACCGGGAACCATCGGAAACAGAGAGGTGAACCACTCCTCGCGCGCCTGATGGATGTCGGAGTGACAAATACCCGAGTACGCGATGTCGATGCACACGTCATGCGGGCGCAGCGAACGACGCTCGATGAAGTAGGGCTCCAGTGGTGCTCCCGCGCTCATGGCGGCGTACGCGGCGGTTGTCATGATTTCTCCTCTATCCCCAGCGCCTGCTGCAGGGCGCGGTGCATCACGTCAGCGTTCAGGGTTTGCCCCGTCCACAGTCTGGCGTTCACCAGGGCCTGGTTGACGAGCATCCCGAGTCCGGTCAGTGGCGTGCAACCAGCGTCGGCGGCCGCCTGCAACCAGCGGGTCATCGGAGGGTTGGCGACGACATCGGCGACGACCATCCCGGAGGTGAAACTGGACGTGTCGACGTCCAAGGTCGCGTCGGCGTTGGGGTGGAACCCCACAGACGTTGCGTTGACGGCGATGTCTGTGCCGTCCGGAATCGAGAAGCCCGGAGTCCACGGCGCGAAAGCCGCCTGGGCGTTGGTGTGAGAGTCCACGAGAGCAGCGAGCTCTTGGCCGCGGTCGCCGGTGCGGTTGACGATCGTGATGCTCGATGCACCCGCGAGAGCGGATTCGACCGCGATCGCCCGCGCCGCACCCCCCGCGCCGAAAATGACCATGTTCGTGCTGGCTGGATCGGTGATGGTTTTCAGCGACTGCACGAAGCCCTGTCCGTCGGTGTTCTCCCCGGTGAGGCGACCGTCGCGAATGATCACGGTGTTGACCGCACCGGTGATCGACGCGCTCGGAGCGAGCTCGTCAAGGTACTCCAGGATCGCCTGCTTATGGGGAATAGAGCAGTTGAAGCCGAGCCACCCCATGCCGATCGCACCCCGGACGGCATCCGCGAGATGCGCCGGCGGCACCTCGCAGTTGAGGTAGCGGACGTCCATTCGTGCGTCGGCGTACGCGGCTTCCATGATGGCTACGGTCGGATTCTGCGCCGACGACGTGGAGAACGATCCCGTCAGATCACTTAAGAACCCAGGCACACGGCAAGAGTAGTGCGAGCGGGTGGATCGACATCGATGGAGCACAATGGCTGCCATGGCTATTCGGGTGGGAGTCATCGGCACGGGAAACATCGGCACAACGCACGCGGTTTCCCTCGCGCGCGAAGTGTCCGGCAGCACTGTGACAGCGGTGTTTGATGTCGCAGCGGAGCGAGCCCAAGCCGTGGCAGCCGATCTCGACGCGAGATCGCTTCCCTCGGCTCAGGCGGTGATCGAAGACGAGTCCGTCGATGCGGTGGTGATCGCAAGCCCGGATGATCTGCACGCCGAACACGCGCTTGCGTGCCTGGCGGCCGGTAAGCCGATGATGTTGGAGAAGCCACTGGCGTCGACGCTGGAAGATGCGCAACGTGTGATGGACGCTGAAGTTGCTCGGGGAGAGCAACTCATCATGCTCGGCTTCATGAGGCGCTTCGATCCCGGGTACGTCGCGTTGAAAGCATCGCTGGCCTCCGGTGACGTCGGCGAGGCACTGGTTATACACAACATTCACCGCAACGCCTACGCGGCGTATGGCTTGGACACGACCCTGAGCATAAACAACTCGGCCGTCCATGAAGTCGACATCAGCCGGTGGCTGTTGGACGAGGACTACGAGTGGGTGCAGGTTCTGTCCGGAAGGCCCGGCCCGGACGTCCCGGATGGTCAGCAAGACCCGCTGTTGATCACTTTCCGGACCACCTCCAAAGTCATGGTCACGATTGAGATGTTTATGACCGCTCGATACGGCTACGAGGTCCGATGCTCCGTCGTCGCCGGCAACGGAATCCTCGACATGGGCGACGGCACCTTCATCACGCGCACCTCGCAGGGAAGCCGGGGGCAAGACATTCCGGAATTGTGGCTAGGGCGCTTCGGCGAGGCCTATCGAGCCGAGATGCAGGCCTGGATCGA
>PBTV01000028.1 GCA_002729215.1 Rubrivirga sp. | reverse complement strand
TCACCTGATGCTCATCGCGATCCCTACCCGATATACCAACAATTACGTGACCATCACCCGCTGTATTACGTCGCCGAGCACGACGTGTGGGCGCTCTCGCGGTACACCGACGTGCAAGAAGGTCTGCGTGACTGGGAAACGTTCTCCAGCGCCGAAGGCGTCGAACTCGGGACGTACGTGAAGTTCTTCGGGCCGGGAAGTATCCAGGAACTTGATCCACCCAGGCACGACGTGCTACGCAAAGTCCTCGCGCCGCGATTCCTGAACAAGGCGGTCAGGAGTTATGAACCGATGGTCGAAGCCACGGCCGCGGAACTGCTGGAAGATCTGCCCAAGCAAGCAAACGCGGACCTCGGGCTTGCGTTCACGCAGCGGCTGCCGATCATGACGATCTTCCGCATCTTGGGTATCCCCGAAGCAGACATCGCCTGGACCACCGACACCGGACTCGAGATGCTCAACCGTCCCCCCGGTGAATCCGGTCCGTCTCCCAAGGCCTACGAGCTGCGGGCCGAACTCGTGGGCTTCTTAGAAGAGCAAGTTGATCAGCGTCGCGGTGGCGACTACACCGACGACGTCTTCGGTGACCTCGCGCGTGCCATCGACGACGGCTCCATGGAGCACGAGGAAATTCAAGGGCTCACGTTGCTGCTCATCGCCGCGGGGATGGAAACAACGACCAGCCTGCTCGGCACTATGGTCCATTCCCTCGCCACTGGTGCCGTGACGCGTGAGGAACTCGGCGACGGGGTCGACCTTCCCACCGCCGCTGCGATCGATGAGTTCGTCCGGTTCGATGCGCCCGCGCAATGGCTCGCCCGCGTCACCACCAAGCCTGTTTCGTTGCACGGCGTCGAGTTAGCGACAGGGTCAAGGGTGTTGATGATTTTCGCGTCCGCCAACCGAGATCCGCAGGTATTCGATCGCCCGGATGAGTTGATTCTCGACCGTGATGGGAGTCGGAACCTCGCGTTCGGTGAGGGAATTCATTTCTGTATCGGGATGCCGCTGGCGAAACTCGAAGCCCGCGTGGGAATGCGCCAACTGCTGCGCACACTGCCAGCCTTCGAACTCGATGGAGAACCAACTCGGTATCCGTCTCACGTGATTCGCGGGTACCAGAACGTGCCTGTTCGGTGGGCGTCGTAATCTGTCGTCATGCCCGCGTACGAGTTCCGATGCCGCCAATGCGGTGACACGTTCGTCCTGCAGCGACCCATGAGCCAGTCGAGTGATGCAGCTCCGTGTTCGGCCGGCCACGACGACACCGTCCGGTTGTTGAACGTCGCCTCCGTAGGGACAACATCAACCGGAGGATCCTCGACGGAGACAGCACCAAGTTCGGGGGGGTGCTGCGGAGGAGGGTGCTGCGGCTAGCCGCAGGAGCCTGCACCGAGCGAACCTGCACCGTGTGGTGCGCGAGGGGGGAGTTGAACCCCCACGCCCTTTCGGGCACACGGACCTGAACCGTGCGCGTCTGCCTATTCCGCCACTCGCGCCTAACCCACCGCAGTGGGCAGCGTCGAAAGGGTACAGGCCCGCATTTCGGTCATCGTTGGTGAGCCAACTACTTGCCTTTGTGCGCTGCGGTCCGGCTTCACAGTGCACCGTGGTCGGGGAAGTAGCATCCATGGGTGGGTTTGCTGCAGAAGTTCGAAGACTCCCTGGACCGGGTGGTCAACGGGGCTTTCGCCAAGGCATTCAAGGCAGAAGTTCAGCCAGTCGAACTTGCTGCCGCCCTGCAGCGGGACGTCGATGACCGCGCCAGCGTCCTAGATCGAGACCGGACTGTCATTCCGAATGTCTTCCACGTGGAGCTCTCCGACCACGACTACAAGCGGCTCGCTGTCTTCAAAGACGCTCTGGCCGCCGAGCTCGCCACCCTCGTCACCACCTACGCCGGAGAGCAGCACTACACCCTGCTCGGAGAGGTTCGCGTCACATTCGGCGAGGATGATGAACTCGAGACCGGCATCTTCCGGGTCAGAAGTGAAGCCAAAGCCGAAGTCACCTCCCGAGCAGGCGTCGTCGAAGCGGTGGACCCCGCGCCTCCGGCCCCGGCCGCGCCGTCCTCGGCTGCGCCGGCTGAGCCTGAATCGACGTCGAGTCCCGACGAACAGCCGGCTCCGCAATCCGGCGGACAGCCCCGCCTCGAAGTGGGTGGCCAGGCCTACCCGCTCGTGCGTGCAATCACCCTCATGGGCCGCGGGACGGACGCGGACATTCGCGTCGAAGACCCGGGGGTATCCCGGGAACACTGCGAGATAGTCGTCGGCAACCCCGCCATCATTCGCGACCTGAAGTCCACCAACGGGACCTTCGTCGACGGTAATCGCATCGACGAGTGCGCTCTCACCGAGGGAAGCATCGTGAAACTCGGCGGAACGGCATTCACCTTCCGGAGTAGTTGACGTGTCTGAGCTCACGCTCACGCTGGCACGGTTCGCGTTTCTCGGCCTGCTGTGGTTGTTCGTTGTCTTCGCTCTAATTGCCCTTCGTAACGATCTACGCGGCGACTCCGGTGGTTCCGACGATCTCGCGGCACGTCCCGGACGCGCCCCGCGCACGCGGAAGACTGGGCGCACGTCACGACGATCGAGGGGTAAGGGGACACGACTCGTTGTCACCGAAGGGCCGCTGCAAGGAACCGAGATCCCGCTCGAGGGGGCACAAATCACTCTGGGTCGGGCGCCGGACTCCACCATCGTGATCGATGACGATTACGCCTCCAGTCGCCACGCTCGTATCTACGAATCCGAAGGAGCGTGGGTCGCCGAGGACCTCGGGTCAACGAACGGCACATGGATCGATCGCACGCGCCTCACCACGCCCACCGTTCTGCCCATTGGCGCTCCTCTTCGGGTTGGCCGCACGACGCTGGTGATCCAGAAGTAGGCGGCCATGAACGACACGGATCCCGAGAAGGACGCGGACGACGTCACTATCGAAGTCGCTATCGAGGTGGATGATGACGGCCAAGCAGCACTCGTCGTTCCCGACGCGGCCCCCCCGGTCACCCTGCGCTTCGCCGCCCGATCCGATGTCGGCTTGGTGCGAGCCGGAAACGAAGACTCCGGATACGCCGGACCTCGCCTGTTGATGGTGGCGGACGGTATGGGTGGCCACGCGGCTGGGGAACTCGCGTCCGCCGTTGCTATCGCGACCGTTGCCGATCTCGATGTCCATCCGCCGTCATCGTCGGAACTCCTCAATTCCTTGACCGACGCGATTGACTCCACCGGCGAGACCATCAACGCCATCATCAATGAAGAACCTGACCTCACGGGCATGGGAACGACCGTGACCGGGTTGTATTGGTTTGGCAGTCGAGTCGCCATTGTTCACGTCGGGGACTCTCGCGCGTACCTGTTCCGTGATCATGAACTTGTGCAACTCACGCACGACCACACGTACGTGCAGACACTGGTGGACGCTGGACGGATCACCGAGGAGCAGGCAACCACTCATCCCAAGCGCTCCCTGTTGATGCGCGCCCTGGACGGGATGAACCCTGTCGAGGCGGATCTGTCCGTTCGAGAAGCCCGAACCGGAGACCGGTATCTGCTGTGCTCGGACGGGTTGTCCGGTGTCGTCGATAGCGCCGACATCGCGGGCGCCTTGACCATGAGCGACCCGACGGGGTGCGTCACGCGTCTGGTGGATCTCGCGCTTGAACGCGGTGCACCGGACAACGTCACCGTGGTCGTTGCGGACGTCGTTGCGGACGCGATCGCATCGGACGGAACATCCGAGGCGCTCTTCGCGCCCGTCGTTGTGGGAGCCGCGGGTGAACCCCGGGTGCGAGCGCAGCTGCCCGGCGTGTGTTTCCCCGACGACGCTCAACCAGATCCCGACGCCCCTGACGTTCTGCCGCCGGTGGATGGTGGGCCGCCGACGGCTCCCCAGCCTCTGATTGACGCCGAGATCGTGGTGCCCGCGGCCGAGCAGGCGATGCGCGATGAGCAAGCCGTGGCTCAACGCAAGATCCGGCGTGCGCGTCGCTGGAAGAGGGTCGGCATCTACGTCGCCCTCATCGTCGCTATCGCCGCGGTGACGTACGGGGCTCTGATCGCCGCGCAGGCATGGTTGCAATCCCAGTGGTACATCGCGGTCAACGGCAGCCCCGGCACCGGCACTGTCGCGATCTACCAGGGGGTTCCCGGGAACCTGGCCGGTGTCTCGCTATCGACACTCACGACGGACACTGGACTGCCCGCCGGCCAGTTGCCCCTGTTCGACCAAGAACTCGTCAGCAAAGGCATACCTGCGGAAAGTGAGGCCGACGCCCAGCGCATCGTCACCGAACTACAGGTCCGGGCCGATGAGTGCCAGACGATCTTCCCGCCCGCCGGTTGCCCTGGCAGTCTGAGCAACGAGCCGGTCGAGGATGCGCCGTGAGCGGGGAAGCGCCCACGCAGGCGACTACACGCAATCGCAAGAAGCCCACGCGTCGCTGGGTCGAGTTGCTGCTGTTGATTCTGGCGTGGGGTATCGGACTGCTCGGCACGATGCAGATCGGGTTGGTATCCGAAGAAGGCATGACCACCCGGTTGTGGGTCACCGCCGGAGTTGTCGGAGGGCTCGCGTTGGCGGCACACATCACCATCCGCATCTTCGCCCGCTACGCCGACCCGATCATGCTGCCCGTCGCCACGCTGCTGACGATGCTGGGTTTGCTGATGATCTACCGGATCGATGTCGCCTCCGCCCGTCGGGCCGTCCTCAGCGACTCACCGATGCCGACGCCCGATGTCTACTCGCAGTTGACGTGGTTCTCCATCGCGATCATTTTGTTCATTGCCGTCCTCGTCTTGCTGCAGGACCACCGCCGGCTCGCGCGCTATACCTACACCTTCGGCCTCATCGGTCTGGTGTTGCTGGTTCTCCCGCTGGTCCCGGCGATCGGCACCACCGTCAACGGCGCGACGTTGTGGATCCGTGTCGGTGATCTGTCCTTCCAACCCGCAGAAGCCGCGAAGATTCTGCTGACCATCTTCTTCGCCGGTTATCTCGTCGCGAAGAGAGATTCTCTCGCAGTAGTCCGAACGAAGTTTCTCGGTATCGAGCTTCCCCGATTGAAGGATCTCGGGCCGCTGGTGATCGCCTGGCTGGTCTCCCTCGCCGTCTTGGTGTTCGAACGCGACCTGGGGACGTCGTTGTTGTTCTTCGGCCTGTTCGTCGCGATGCTGTATATCGCGACGCAAAGGCGGTCGTGGATCATCCTTGGTGGGTTGTTGTTCTTCGCGGGCGCCGCATTGGCGTATTACAACTTCGCCCACGTGCGCTCGCGTGTCACCGTCTGGTTGGACCCGTGGGCCTACGCGGACACCGGTGGGTACCAGATCGTGCAAGCGATCTTCGGGTTCGCCAACGGTGGGGTTCTCGGCGCCGGCTTGGGTCAAGGTTTTCCCAACCTCGTGCCGTTTGCCAAGACCGACTTCATCGTGGCGGCGCTCGGTGAGGAGATCGGGATCACCGGCTTGTTCGCCCTGGTGTTGNTGTATGCGATCTTGGTNGAGCGCGGANTNCGNACATCGGTNGCNGCCCGCGACTCNTTCGGTCAACTACTCGCCGCCGGTCTTTCCATCGTTCTCGCNCTTCAAGTGTTCGTCATCATCGGCGGGGTCACCGGTCTCATCCCATTGACNGGACTGACCACNCCGTTCCTNTCCTACGGCGGATCGTCGCTGGTCGCCAACTGGGTGATTGTCGCCATCCTGCTGCGGATCTCCGACCGGTCGCGTCGACCCGCACCNGTCGCTCCTTCCCCCGACGATGCGATGACGCAAATCGTGCGGGCTGTGTGAGGAGCACGGCATGAGTCGTCAGGTGCGCAGGCTGTCTCTGGTGTTCGCGCTGCTCATGGTGGCGGTGCTGGTCAACATCACCCTGATTCAGGTGGTCAACGCCGGCGACTACCGAGACCGTCCCGGCAATCAGCGCATCCTTCTCNCCGAGTACGACCGCGAACGCGGACCAATTCTNGTCGGTACCGATCCGGTCGCGCGATCGGTGGAGACGGGTAACACGCTGACCTACCTACGGCAGTACTCCAACCCCCGGCTGTATGCGCCGATCACCGGCTTCTACTCGCTCATTTACGGNGCGACCGGGTTGGAGCGCACCGAGAANCGNATCNTGAACGGACGATCCGACATTTTCGCNGTCGACCGGATCCAACAACTCGTGTCNGGGCGTCAACCCGTCGGNGGNGCGGTGACCACCACCATCGATGCNGCNGCNCANCGGGCCGCNTANCTNGGTCTTCGCGGNAAGNAGGGCGCCGTCGTCGCCATNGANCCNGCGACGGGACGGATCCTGGCGTCNGTTCAGGCACCNTCCTTCGACCCGAACAAGCTCTCCAGCCATGACCCCACCGAAATCCGCGAGTACTACAACAAGCTCGAGGGTGACCCGGACAAGCCCTTGTTGAATCGGCCGATCGTCTCCCTCANCCCTCCNGGATCGACCTTCAAACTTGTCACAGCAGCCGCCGCGCTCTCGTCCGGCAGGTTCAATCCAAACTCCGTCATCCCCGGGCCGCGAACCTACGATCTCCCGCAATCCAACAAGGAGTTGCGTAACTGGAACCGTCGCCAGTGCGGGCCCGGCGGCAAGGTCACCCTCCGCGACGCGCTCGCCGTCTCATGCAACACGGCGTTCGCGTGGTTGGGTAACGAGCTCGGTGCCGACGCCCTTCGGGACCAATCCGAACTTTTCGGTTTCGATACGACCTTCGAGATTCCGCTGCGCGCCGCGACGTCGCGCTTCCCCGNCGACCCGGANNAGCCGCAAACCGCAATGAGTGCCATCGGGCAGTTCGATGTTCGAGCCACCGCGTTGCAGATGGCGATGGTGACCGCATCCATCGGCAACAGCGGACGCACGATGATTCCCTACCTGATTCAAGAGGTGCGGACCCCCGACCTGACCATCTTGCAGACAACAGAACCGGAGGTNTTCGCGGATGCGCTTCGCCCGAGCGAGGCACTCGCGCTCACCGAAATGATGGTGAACGTCGTCGAGAACGGCACCGGAACCAATGCCCGTATCCCNNACGTCCGAGTAGCGGGAAAGACNGGTACCGCCCAGACCGGCAACGATCAACCGACCGTGGCGTGGTTCGTGTCTTTCGCCCCCGCGGCGGCGCCCCAGGTTGCCGTGGCGGTGCTCGTGGAGGANGCCGGTGCNGAGGAGGTCAGTGGAAACGGTCTCGCCGCCCCCATCGCGAAGGACGTCATGGAGGCAGTCCTNGAGCGTCGGTGATGGNGCNCGNAGANNGGCCNGAGGNGCGTGCNGNCANGGGNNNNTCANGCGCCTNCCCGGTCGACGCNNNNACTCCTGAGANAATGAAAGACCTGCCCGNTANGTGGGCAGGCACGTNGGAAAGGNANNCTCGTGACNCAGGCTGAGCCCGGCAAGATGCTCGGCGACCGCTACCAGGTCGGCGAGGTCATCGGTCGTGGTGGAATGGCCGAAGTGCACGAGGGGCGCGATCTTCGCCTCGGCCGACGGGTCGCTATCAAGATTCTGCGACCAGACCTTGCCAAGGACCCGACATTCCAGGAACGGTTCCGCCGCGAAGCCCAAAGCGCCGCTGCGCTGAACCACCCGAACATCGTCGCCGTATACGACACCGGCGAGGACACCCTCATTGACCCGAACGGTCAGGACGTCGTCGTCCCCTACATCGTCATGGAGTACGTCGACGGCATGACGCTACGGCAGTTACTCACCAGTGGTCGACGGCTTCTCCCCGAGCGCGCCCTCGAGATGACTGCGGGTGTGCTTACCGCGCTCGACTACGCGCATCGGCACGGCATCGTTCACCGCGACATCAAGCCGGCCAACGTCATGCTCACCCGAACCGGCGACGTCAAAGTCATGGACTTCGGTATCGCGCGAGCGGTCAACGAGTCCGGTCAAACAATGACGTCGGCTTCCGCGGTGATGGGAACGGCGCAGTACCTGTCACCCGAGCAAGCCCGCGGCGAAGTGGTCGATGCGCGTAGCGACCTCTACTCCACGGGCGTTCTTCTCTACGAACTACTCGTCGGGCAGCCACCCTTCACCGGAGAGAGCGCCGTCTCGATCGCCTACCAGCACGTCAGCGAGATGCCCACGCCGCCGTCCCAGGTGGATAGCGGAGTGTCCCCGGAGATCGACACGGTGGTGCTTGGCGCGCTCGCCAAGCGCGCGGATGATCGTTACCAGAGCGCGACGGAGTTTCGGGCTGACGTCGAGCGAGCTATTGCCGGTGCACCGGTCACCGCCGCCGTCCCGACTATCGTCGCCGACTCCACCCGTCAGATGACACCCGTCCAGGCCGCCGGAGGGCAACCACCCGAGACAGATCCGATCTACGACACCTCGCGGCGCCGTCGCGGGCGTGCCGGGCGGAGCACAATCTTCTGGATCATCAGCCTCTCGGCCGTCGCGGTGGCGGTCCTCGGAGCCTTGGGTATCGGCCGGTTCGTCTTCGGCGGCGACACCGCCGACCTGGTCACGGTCCCCAACCTGGACGGACTGAATCTCGAGGAAGCCACCACGAGCCTCGCCGAATTCGAACTACGTCTCGGTGCGCAAACCCCAGAAATCTCCGACCGCGCACCCGGCACCGTCATTGCCCAGCAACCAGCGCCCGGGGAGAGCATCGAACAGGGTCAAGCGGTCAACGTCACGATCAGCACCGGACGGGAGCAGGCAACGGCTCCGCAACTTCTCGGACTGACGTCCCTGGATGCTGTGCGTACGGCGCTCAGTGACGCGAGTCTCCAACTTGGTGACGTCACTGAAGAGGACTCCAATCAGCCTGCGGGCTACGTGCTCGCCCAGGACCCCGCTGAGGGTGCGCAGTTGGCTGCGGGAAGCGCGGTGTCGGTAGTGGTGTCGTCCGGCCTGGTGGAAGTACCCGAACTCTCCGGGGTCTCGCTCGCCCAAGCGCGTAGCGACATCGCGCAGGCTGGTTTCGAGATCCAAGTAATCGAGCAGGAGTCCGCTGATCTCGAACCGCCCGGGATTGTTTTGGCGCAGGCACCGCCACCCGGAACGTCGCTGGAGCGTGGGTCGATCGTCACCATCACTATCTCGGTCGGGCCCGAACCGACAGAGTCACCCACCCCGGAGCCAACCGAACCGGTCGTCCCGACAGAGGTGCCGATTCCGACGGAAGCTCCGCAGCCGACCGATCCGCCTCAGCCCACGGAAGCTCCGCAACCAACGGCACCGCCCCCACCGACGGAAGCTCCTGCGCCGACAGAGCCACCCGCACCGCCGCCGGATCCGCAACCGGCTCCCACCGTCCCGGTCCCTTAAGGCTTCTCTCTTCCCACGCAGGCGACCGGTTGTGTGCGCCGAATGGGCGGTCGTTACTCGTCCGGATCGTCGTCGCTCTTGCCAATCACCGGTTGCAGCGTCCGCGCTCGCTCCCGCGCTGTCGGGTATCCACAGTCGGCCAACCAGTTCGCCAACATCTCGTGGCCACCCTCGGTCAACACCGACTCGGGGTGAAACTGCACTCCCTCCACCATGTCTGCGCGGTGCTTCACCGCCATGATCACACCGGATTCTGTTGCTCCGGTGACTTCCAGAACGTCGGGAATGGTGGCGGGGTCCACGGCCAGTGAGTGATACCGGGTGGCGGTGAACGGGTTCGGTAGTCCTGCGAGCACTCCGTGACCGTCGTGCACCACCTGCGAGGTTTTTCCGTGCAGAAGTTCCGGTGCTTGGCGGACCGTCGCCCCGTACGCCTCGGCGATCGCTTGATGTCCGAGGCACACACCGAAGATCGGGGTCTTCCCTGCGCACTCGCGCACAATCGGGATGCACGCTCCTGCATCGGCCGGGGTTCCCGGTCCCGGGGACAACAGCACTCCGTCGTAGGACAGGCAGTCCGCCGGTGTGACGGCATCGTTTCTGACCACGGTGACGTCGGCCCCTAGTTGCGCCAAGTACTGCACCAGGTTGAAGACGAAGGAGTCGTAGTTGTCCACCACGAGGATGCGCGGGCCGCTCACGTACCTATTCTCCGGTACGCCGCCCATCAACGTGTGGCAGGCTACGGGTGCTGACCGCAAGCAGAAGGAGATTGCCGTGCCGGAGTCCAAGGGCCGCAAGAAGACGCCCTACACCCCGCCCCCGTCCAAGGGTGAGCGGAAGGTCGCCAAGATTGGTTCGCCCGGGTGGCTCGCCCCGGCGATGATCGCCTGCTTCGTCATCGGGCTGGTCTACATCGTCATCTACTACGTTGCCGGGTCGCAGATTCCCATCATGAACTCGATCGGTGGAGCAGCCAACGGCTTGGTGAACGTGGCCATCGGCTTCGCCTTCATCATCACGGGTTTCATCTTGTCCACAAAGTGGAAATAGACCCTTCCGCACCCTTTGGGGTGAAGTTGTCCACACCATGTCTCACTCTGGACTCGTTGCTGACATGTGTTTTTGTGAGGGAAAACTAGTTACAGGCGTGTAGTTCTATCCCCAGTTGTGGAAACAGTGTGGATAAATGGGTGGCCTGTGCATCACCGTGGCGAATGTGACAAAAGAAGCTCGATAATTGTCGCGTTTGCTATTCCTCCGCCTTCACACATCGTTTGAAGACCGAATCGGATGTTTTCCCGTCGCATCCGGTGCACGAGGGTCGTCATCAGC
>PBTV01000027.1 GCA_002729215.1 Rubrivirga sp. | reverse complement strand
TTCGATCATCCGGGGTTCATTCTCTTTTCCAGCGGCACCACCGGTGCGCCGAAGTGCATCGTTCACAGTGCCGCGGGGGTGCTGCTGAAGGATCTCGCAGAGCAGCGCATCCATCTCGACATCACACCGGGGGATCGTGTCTGCTACTACACCACCGCCGGGTGGATGATGTGGAACTGGCTGGTCATGGCGCTGGGCACGGGCGCCACCGTCGTCCTTGCCGACGGGCCACCAATGTATCCCGAACCGGACAGACTCCTGCGGCTCGTGGCGGACGAGACGTTGACCTTCCTCGGCGTCTCGGCCAAATACATCGAGTCGCTGCGCCAATACTCGGTCTCGATGGCACCACACGAACTTTCCTCGCTGCGAACCATCGCCAGCACGGGATCACCCTTGGCCCCGGAATTGTTCGACTACGTCTACGAGCACGTGTGTCCGTCCGTGCACCTCGCCTCTATTTCCGGCGGCACCGATATTTGCGGATGCTTCGTTCTGGGAGTGCCCACCGAACCGGTGCTTCGTGGAGAGATTCAGGGACCAGCCCTCGGCCTGGACGTTCGGGCGGTCGATGATTCCGGAGCCGATGTTCCTGCCGGGGTCCGCGGCGAGTTGGTGTGCACGACGCCGTTCCCCTCGCGGCCGGTCGGGTTCTGGGGGGACGACGACGGATCGCGTTTTCGCGCGGCGTACTTCGAGCGTTTTCCCGGAGTCTGGGCGCATGGCGACTTTATCTCTCGTAGCGACGCCGGTGGCTTCGTCATCCACGGCCGCTCGGATGCGACATTGAACTCCGGTGGTGTCCGCATCGGCACAGCGGAGATCTACCGCGTGGTGGACGCTCTTGCGGATATTGAGCAATCCATCGTGGTCGGCCAACGCGACGGACTCGACACCCGCATCGTGTTGTTCGTTGTGCTGCGCGAAGGAGCGAACCTCGACGAAGAACTGCAACAACAGATCCGCCAGGCTCTGCGGTCGGCGGCGAGCCCACGCCACGTACCGGCCGAGATCGTCGCGGTGCCCAGCGTTCCGCGCACCGTCACCGGCAAACTCGCGGAACTCGCCGTCACGGACATCGTGAACGGGGACCCAGTGCGCAACACCAGTGGCCTGATCGATCCCTTCGCGCTGGAGGCCTTTCGAATCTGGGTTGGCGAGGAGAAATCGCCATCGGCGGGCTGAGCCGTCACTTGTGGGCCGTGAGTCCTGACACCGGCGCTAGACCCGCGGCGGGGCTGTTGTGCCCCTGGTGAGCAGTTCGGGTTCGAGAACTATTGAGCGATCATCGATGTCTGCGCCGGCCATGCGATCGAAAAGTCGTTGAGCCGCCACCTGACCCATCCGATCCAGCGGTTGGGCGATGGTCGTCAAACTCATGGTGCGCAGAGCGCCGAGGGCGATGCCGTCATATCCGATGATCGAAATGTCCGAAGGAATATTCAGGCCGAACTCTTGGCAAGCAGCCATCACGCCAAGCGCGGAAATGTCGTTACTGGCGAAGATGGCGGTGGGTGGCTCTCCGTCGCAAAGGAGCGAGCGCGCTGCTTCGAGACCGCCGACGTTGGTCAAATCGCCCTCGATGACTCGGGTGAGCGACTCCAGGCCGGCGGCCTGCATTTCTGATCGGTAGATGCGCTCGCGAACGACGGCGGGTTCGAGGGAGCCGCCCGAGACGTGGGCGATGTCTCGGTGACCGAGATCGAAAAGATGCTGCATTGCCATGCGCGTCCCCACTTCGTCATCGGTGACGACCGAATCGATCCCAGGGCCGGTGAGATCTTTCAATGTCAGGACGACGATGGGAACCTCGTCGGCGAGTGATCGCACTGTCTCGGCGGGCAGGCGGTGGGAAATGAGAATCAGCCCTTCGACCTGAAACTCCAGCAGTTTGGCCAACTCCATGGTTTCGAGTTCCGGATCGCGTTCCCCTGACACGAGCATCGTGTTGTAGTTGCGGGAGCGAATCACGGTGTGGGCGCCCCCGAGCATGTCCGGGAAAATGGGGTTGTCCAACTCAGCCATGTTGACGCCGATGGTGCGACTTCTGCGGTCCGCGAGGCTGCGCGCCGTTGCGTTGGGTCGGTACCCGAGCTCTGCTGCCGCCTTCTCGATCGCAGCCCGGCTCGCGTCGCTGACCTTCGGGGAACCACGCATCGCAAGAGAAACCAAAGACTTGGAAACCCCCGCCCGTGCGGCGACGTCGTGAATGGTGGGACGGCGCTCATTCATTGGTCACGGTCCGGACCTCTACTCGTTCACCGGTCAGAGCGGAACGCTCGCAGGCGATCGATGCGCGGAGGGCCTCAAGGGCTGCCTGCGGGGGGCACGGGTTGGGGGCGCCGCCAATGAGATCGACGAACGCCGCCGTTTCGGCGCGATAGGCGTCCCGGAATCGATCGATGAATCCGGTGTAGACGTCGGTGTTGATGCCGATCTCCGGACCGTCGATTGCCACGAGCGGTGTGCGCGGGGTGATGCCAGCACTCACCGAATCCTTGGATCCGAAAACCTCGATTCGCACATCTTGTCCACGAGCGTCGTGGCGCGCTCCGGAGATCGACACCGGGATCCCTGACTCGGTTGTCGCGATGATCTTGGTGACGTCTGCATCGTCGAACTCCGCATAGTCGCCTGCGCCGCGGATCGCCCGTGTTGCCTGTACGAACTCGATGGGGGAGTCGGCGATCCACGATGCGATATCGAGGTCGTGCACGTGCAGGTCGCGAAAAATGCCACCGCTTCCGGGGATGAAGTTACGGTCCGGCGGCACGTGATCACGCGACGCGAGCACCATGTCGTAGATGTCACCGAGATCGCCGCGGGTGACCATTGCGCGTGCACGCGCCATGCCAGCATCGAAGCGCCGCTGGAATCCGATCTGCATCGGTGCGCCCGATTGGTCGACCGAATCGCAGATTTTCTTCGTGTCGGCCATCGTCAGGGCGATGGGCTTCTCGCACAGAATCGGGCGCCCATGTGCGAGGAGTTGGTTGAGGATGTCGCCGTGTGCGTCGGTGGCTAGCGCCATGACGTACGCGTCCGCTGGTGTCTGCGCGGCTGTCTCCCAGTTGACGGTGCGGCCCCCGATGCGACGAGCGAGGTCGTCTGCCCGCGAAGCAGTTCGATTCGCGATCACAATGTCGGATACGCGCGGGTCGGACGCGAGGTCCGTGGCGCGAATGTCACCCATGCGTCCGGCTCCGACCACGACAACGGTCCATCCTGGAGTTGTCACGTGCGTTCCTTTCTGCCGTGGCCGGGGTACTGCCGTAGTGCTGCCGTGGGTAGGTGTTCGTCGCTTGCCGCTAAAGCCCATAGTGTGACACGATCAACGAGCGTTTTGGAGCGTTCCAAGGAGTCCACATGCCCGCTTATTCGTCTACCGACATTCCCGACGTCATCACCGTCGGGCGCGTGAGCGTGGACTTGTATGCCCAGGAAGTACACGCCTCCTTCACTGACCCTCAGACTTTCCGCAAGTCCATCGGCGGAAGCCCCACGAACGTGGCCGTCGCGGCGGCTCGCCACGGCCACCACGCCGCCGTCGTCACCAAGGTGGGAACGGACGCTCTCGGCGACTACGTCATCGCGCTGCTGAACGAGTGGGAAGTGGATACCCGGTACGTCGGCCGCGACGCTTCGGCTCTGACTCCCGTCGTGCTCGCCGCCTTGGCGCCGCCCGAGGAACCGCAGATCATCTTCTATCGGGGCCAGGCTGCACCGGACACAACGGTGAGGCAGGACGAGGTTCCCGTCGACGATATGCGCGGGTGCCGGGTGTTGTGGATGAGCCAAGGAGCCCTCGCGCTCGGGGCGACAGCGGACTCGTCTTTCGCGTGGCTGGAGCTGCGCGGTAGATCCGACGATCAAGACACGGTTCTCGACTTGGATTACCGACCGACGATGTGGTCATCGGTGCACGAGGCTCGAGCTGCGGCCCAACGCGCGATTGCGCAGAGCAGCGTGGTGGTGGGCAATAGAACCGAATGTGAGATGGCTGTGGGTCTCGACGAACCGGACGCGATTGTCGACGATTTGCTGGGGCGTGGGGTTCGATTGGCCATCGTGAAACTCGGCGGCGGTGGCGTACTGGTTGCCGATGACAGCGACAGGGTCCGCATCAACCCTCTCGACATCGATGTTCTCTGCGGGCTAGGTGCCGGTGATGCTTTCGGTGGGGCGCTCGTGCATGGCCTGCTGTCGGGGTGGGATCTCGAGCGCATCGGTCGCTTCGCGAACGGTGCGGGTGCCTACGTGGCCACGCAATTGACTTGCGCGGATGCGATGCCGACAACAACGATGGTGGATGAGGTCGTGGAACACGGCGGCACCCGAGGATTGCGGGAGTGAGGAAGATGGAACATCAACTCGACAAGGCGGACTACGCCGCACTCATCGAAGCACGCGTGCGCGCACCTGACTCGCTGCAGTCGGCGCTCAAGGGTCGTCGCCGTCGCGAACTGGTCGGTGACGACGGCAATCTCCTTATCGTCGCGGTCGACCATACGGCTCGCGGCATGCTGGCCGCTGGATCGGACCCGTTGGCGGTCGCCGACCGGTACACCTTGCTTGATCGCGTGATGCGAGCACTGCGGGTGCCGGGCGTGGACGGTGTGATGGCCAGCGCCGACATCTTGGAAGAACTTGCGTGGCTCGGAGCCCTTGACGGCGTTGTTGCCATCGGCACGATGAATCGAGGCGGCATCATCGGGGCTCGCTGGGAGTTGGACGACCGGCTCACTGCGTACGACGCTGACCACATCGAGGAATTCGGTCTCGACGGGGGCAAAACACTGCTGCGCATCGAAGACACCGATGCGGGTGTGGCGAGAACGCTCGAAATGGTGGCGGCACTGTCGACCGAACTGGCAGACCGCAAACTGCTGAACATGATCGAGCCTTTGCCGTATGTCATCGACGACGCTGGTCGGGCACGACTCGATTCATCGACCGAGCGGCTGATCAAGGTCGTCGCGATCGCGTCGGGCTTGGGGTCGTCCTCTGCCTATACCTGGCTGAAGTTGCCCGCGTCCCCCGATATGGATCAAGTGGCGGGTGCCACGTCCATGCCGATCGTGATGCTCGGTGGTGACCCGGGGGCGGATGCGGCTCGCACCTTCGCCGGATGGAAGGCCGCCATGAAGGAGCCGAACGTACGAGGTCTGGTTGCCGGCCGTGCGCTGGTGTATCCCGAAGACGGCGACGTCGAGGGTGCCGTAACGATGGCGGCCAAGATCGTCCACCCCAAGCAAGGAGCAACAGCATGAGCAGCGATCGCACGTGGTTCATCCCCGCCGGCAGTGCGTCGGACGGTCGGGCCGATTGTCGGATCACGCCGGAATCTGCCGGATGGACCTACTGTGGAATGTACGTCTTCACGCTGCGGGCGGGCGACCCTGCCGAGTTCACGCTTAATGGCGAAGAGGGTGTTTTGGTGTCGTTGTCCGCGCAGAACTTCACCGTCACGGTGGACGGCACGGCGTTCGACATGCAGGGACGCGACGGTGTCTTCGCCTCCGTGTCCGACTGGATGTACCTCCCGGTTGGTTCACGGGTCGCCATCGCCGGCACTTCAGGCGAGGTCGCGATCGTCACCGCCCGGGCCTCGCAGGCGTTCCCGGTCCACTACGGCTCGGCCGACAACGTTGCGGTTGAGGTCCGGGGCGCCGGCCGCGCCACGCGGCAGGTGACCAACTACGCGACCCCGGACTCTTTCGATGGCGCTCACAAAATCAATGTGTGCGAGGTGATCACGCCGGGAGGCAACTGGTCGTCGTGGCCTCCTCACCGCCATGACGGCATCGGCGAGTGCGTGACGATGAACGAGGAGATATACTACTTCCGCATCGGCCGTGAAGACGGCCCGCACGGAGATCCCACGGGTACCGGCCTCTTTCGCCTCTACACGGTGGACGGCAGCCACGACGAGACACTGAGCATCGCCGACCAGGACACGTATCTGGTGCCCGAGGGCTACCACGGACCGACCGTTGCGAACCCCGAGTACCCGATGTATTTCCTGAATGTCCTGGCCGGTCCGGGGGAGGACCGCACGATGGCTTTCTGCGACGACCCAGACCAACACTGGATCCGGGAATCGTGGGCCGGAGTGGAACAAGATCCGCGGTTGCCGATGACATCGGCAACCGGACGAGTGAAGAAATAGGTGATCGCGCCCATGAAGAAGAACGTTGGCGTTGCTGTTCTCGGTCTCGGCTGGATGGGCCAGGCGCACAGCAGATCGATGTTGCGCATTCCCTCGCTGTTTCCTGAGCGGTCGGTCGATCCCCGGCTGGTTGTCTGCGCGGACACCGAGGAGTCTCGGCGTGCCCGCGCGGTCGAGGACTTCGGGTTCGAGCGGTCGGTGGAGAACTGGGAAGATGCGGTGAGCGCAGACGACGTCGACGCGGTGTGGGTGACCGCTCCCAACATGCTGCACATTCCGATGATCGAAGCGGCGACTGCGGCCGGTAAAGCCGTCTTCAGCGAAAAGCCCATCGGCGGCAAGCCCGAGCAGGCAGTACGGGCTTACCAGGTGGCCCAAGGAGCGGGGGTCGCCACCGGCGTCGGCTACAACTACCTGTGGGCCCCATTGGTCATCCACGCGAAGTCCCTGATCGACTCAGGTCAACTAGGCGACATCACGCACTACCGCGGACACTTCCTGTCGATGTACGGAAGCGACGAGTTGGGGTTGCTCACGTGGCGCTTTTTCATGGATCAGGCGGGCTATGGAGTTACCAGCGACATCCTGAGTCACTCGGTGTCCATGGCGCAGTTCCTCGTCGGCCCGATCGCCGAAGTGACGGGTATGAAGAACAACACCATCACACATCGGCCGATCGCCCAGGGCGCCGCCGGTCACTACGGTCGAGGAGCACCGGACGATCCGAAGGGCGAAGTCGAGAATGAGGACTTCGCGTCGATGCTGTGCACGTTCGCCAATGGAGCGACCGGAACGTTCGAGTCAAGTCGAACCATGGTCGGACCCGAGAGTCAGAATTCCTTCGCCGTGTACGGCACCAAAGGTGCCCTGGAATGGAACCTCGAGACCATGAACGAGCTGCGCTTCTACCGGCTCACGGACGATCCGAGTTCGGGATACACGACCATCTACGGCGGCGACCGCTTTCCGTTCCATGGAGCTTTCGTTCCCGGCCAGGCCAACGCGATCGGCTTCGAAGACCTAGTGGCGATCGAGGACCACGTGTTCTTGGAGTCCCTGGCCGGTGGCGAGCGTTTCAGCCCGGGCTTTCGTGAAGCCGTCGATGTCGTCAGCGTGCAGCAGGCTCTGATCGATTCGTGGGCTTCGCGTCGCTGGGAGCCGGTGGTTGACCTAGCTCCGTAAAGGGATGTGCCCAGCGAGGGTGCTCTGGTGTCGGGTGCCCCAGGGCGGAGACTCTCGGCGCCGGGGATGAGCGGTAACGAGTTGATAACGCATGGGAGTCGGGGCTTCCCTTCAGCAGCGCGACGTAGAACACTTCTAGGCTTGCATCGTTCCAAAACTCTGGTCGCGGGGATATCCGGCGGTCTGTAGTTTGGACTCAACGCTGTTCATAGCAATGCGTCTCATAGACGCCTAGGAGGTCATTCATGAAGGTTGGCAAGCTTGCCATCGCCGCGGTCGCGGCATCGGCACTTGTGCTGGCGGGGTGCTCAAGCTCCGACAGCGATAGCGCGGCAGAGTCCACGGACGACGCCGCAGCAAGCGAAGATTCCGGCGATTCCGGTGGCTCGGGTCCCAAGATCTGCATGGTCACCCACGGTGACGGTGGCGGATTCTGGTCGGTCGCCAAGGCTGGTGCCGACAAGGCTGGCGAGGATCTTCCCGTTCAGTTCACGTACCAGGAGACGACCAACGATGCTCAGCTGCAGGCGCAGTTGATCGAGTCCTTCATTTCCGAGGGCTGCGAGGGCATCGCGGTTTCCGCTCCGAACCCGGACGCGATCTCCGATGCGCTGGCCAAGGCCGACGAGGCGGGAATCTCCATCGTCACCATGAACTCCGGCTCCAAGGTCTTCAAGGACCTCGGTGCGTTCACCCACGTGGGTCAGGATGAGTTCATCGCAGGCCAAGAGGCTGGCCTGAAGTTCAAGGAAGCCGGCAAGTCGAAGGTACTCTGCCCGATTCAGGAGCAGAACAACATCGGTCTTCAGGAGCGCTGCGACGGCGCCGCTGACACGTTCGGCAACGTCGAGAACCTGCAGCTCAGCGCTGGACTCGCCGACATCGCCCAGAGCCAGGCCGAGATCCAGGCCAAGCTCGAGGCTGACCCGGACATCGACGCGGTGTTCGCTCTCAACGCCGACATCGCAACGCAGGCCGCGCAGCCGGCCGCCGAGGCAGTCGGTCGCGACATCATGGTTGGCACCGTCGACCTGTCCGGCGAAGCCGTTCAGTCGATCGCCGATGGAGATCTCGCATTCGCCATCGATCAGCAGCAGTACGCGCAGGGCTACATGTCCGTCGTGCTGCTGTACCTGAACCTGATCAACGGCCATGAACTCGGTGGTGGACAGCCCGTCTACACCGGTCCTGGCTTCGTTCTTCAGGACAACGCCGAGCTGGTCCAGGAACTGGCAGCAAACGGCACTCGCTAGAACCAGTGGTGAGGGGTGGAGTCGCAAGGCTCCACCCCTCCACCGCATTTAGGCGCCACTTCTGTCGTTTCCCCCACGAACGGGTTGAGCGCCGGTACGTTTTTACCAGCACTCAGCACTGATTGAGAGGGCAGATGTCGACAGCAACAGCAGTGGACGAGCGCGTTAACAAGGCAAGCCCCTTGACGCGCATCATGCGTCGACCCGAGATCGGCGCCCTGATGGGTGCCCTCGTCGTCTACATCTTCTTCTCGGTCGCCGACCAGACCGGAACGTTCTTCTCCCTCGACGGAACAGCTCGATGGACGGACGTCGCCTCGACGTACGGAATCATCGCGGTCGCCGTGGCGCTACTGATGATCGGCGGGGAATTCGACCTTTCCAGCGGGGTCATGATCGGCTCATCGGGTCTCTTCGCTGGCCTGCTGATGACCGAGTACAGCATCGGTGTCTGGCCGTCCATCTTTCTGACGTTCCTCTTCGCGGCCGCCATCGGATTCACCAACGGGTGGCTGGTCGTCACGACCGGGTTGCCCTCCTTCATCGTGACCCTGGCCATGTTCTTCTCACTCCGGGGAATCAACCTCGGCGTGACCAAATTGCTGACGGATACCGTCCGCGTTGCCGGAATCGCTGAATTGCCTGACGGCTCCCCTCGACCGGGTTACGAGAGCGCCAAGGCCGTCTTCGCTTCCGACTTCTCGGCCTACAGTTTCCGCATCGCTGTGGTCTGGTGGCTCGCCCTTACCGTCGTTGCCACCTTGGTCCTAACGCGCACACGATTTGGCAACTGGATCTTCGCCGTTGGCGGGGATTCGAACGCTGCGCGCAACGTCGGCGTGCCGGTGCGTCGCACCAAGATCATGCTGTTCATGTACGTCTCAATGTCGTCCTGCCTGGTGGGCATCATCAGCTTGATGCGTCTGAAATCTATGCAGGCCGGTCAGGGTGTGACGCAGGAATTCATTTTCATCATCGCGGCCGTCGTTGGCGGCTGTTTGCTGACCGGAGGATACGGATCTGCGATCGGCGGGACCATCGGTGCCGCCATCATCGGCATGGCCTTCATCGGCATCGCCTACGCCCAATGGAACACCGACTGGACCTGGCTGTTCCTCGGCTTGATCCTCTTCGTCGCCGTCCTTACCAATTCTTTGATTCGCCGCCGATTCCAAGGAGCTCGAAAATGACCGAGACTTCCTCGCACGAACCAGCAGCCCTCGCGCTCGAAAACGTCGGGAAGCGCTTCGGCAGCGTCATCGCACTGTCGGATGTCTCGATGAGCGTCCCCAAGAATCGGGTCACCTGCGTCCTGGGAGACAACGGCGCCGGAAAGTCGACCCTGATCAAGATCCTTAGTGGTGTCCACACGCCGTCGGACGGACAGATGTACGTCAACGGCGAACCCACCACGTTCAGTTCTCCGCGTGAGGCCCTGGACATGGGAATCGCCACTGTGTTTCAGGATCTCGCGACCGTGCCCCTGATGGCGGTGTGGCGGAATTTCTACCTCGGTAACGAGCCCACTCGGGGATTTTGGCCGTTCAAGGGACTGCGCGCCAAGTACGCCAAGGAATCATGCAAAGCCGAACTGGCCAACATGGGAATCGATATCCGGGACACCGAGCAGCCCGTGGGAACCCTGTCCGGAGGGGAGCGCCAGGCGGTGTCGATCGCTCGCGCTGTGCACTTCGGTGCCAACGTGCTCATCCTTGACGAGCCCACCAGCGCCCTCGGCGTGAAGCAGTCCGGCGTGGTTCTCAAGCACATCAGAAACGCCGCCGATGCCGGTATCTCCGTCGTGTTCATCACTCATAACCCGCACCATGCGTATCTCGTCGGTGACAACTTCTATCTGCTTAATCGAGGACAGATGATGGCCGAATACACCAAGGACAATGTGTCCAGAGAAGAGCTCGTGAAGGCCATGGCCGGTGGAGCGGAACTCGAAGCCCTCGCACACGAACTCGGCGCCAAGGGCTGATTCACTCCCTGTACGTCATCGAGCTAGGCGAACAGGCTTGGGTGCCCAGGTTGCCGTGCTTGCGTCACTAGCATGGGGACGTCAACCCCCGGTGAATCAGGAGCTCTCGTGACAGTGCGTATAGGTGTTCTCGGTGTCGGACGCATCGGTCGAATGCATGCAGACATCATCGCGAATGAAACCGACGGCGCCGAGGTGGCCGCGGTGTTCGATGTCAACGTTGCCGCCGCAGCGGAGGTCGCTGATTCGCTGCGCGTACCGGTGATGTCCATCGACAAGATTCTGGAATCGGACTCCGTTGATGCCGTGGCTATCTGCAGTAGTACCGACACCCACGTTGAGCTCATCGCCAGGGCGGCAGCCGCCGGCAAGGCGATCTTCTGCGAGAAGCCGATCAGTTTGGACATCGCCGAGGTTGACAAGGCTCTGAGTGCGGTTCGCGAACACGGCGTAGCGTTCATGGTCGGCTTCAATCGTCGATTCGACCCCACCCACGCTGCCGTTCAGGAAGCAGTGTCGTCCGGCCGGGTGGGAGATCCGCACATTGCACGGATTTCCAGTCGAGACCCGGCGCCGCCTCCGGTGGAATACATCAAGGTCAGTGGCGGAATATTCGTCGACATGATGATCCACGATTTCGATATGGCGCGGTTTGTTGTCGGATCCCCGGTGACCGAGGTCTACGCGACGGGCGCCGTGCGGATCGATCCGGCGATCGGAGAGGCGGGAGATCTGGACACCGCGGTCGTGACGTTGACGCACGCGAATGGCTGCATCACCACCATCGATAACTCCCGACAAGCTGTGTACGGCTACGACCAGCGTATGGAGGTACTCGGATCGACCGGGATGGCGGTGTCGGAGAATCCGATGAAGAACGCCGCGGTGGTCTACAGCGCTACCGAACGCCAGGGAAGCGTCCTGCCCTACTTCTTCCTGGATCGATACACCGACAGTTACCGCGGGGAATGGCAGGCCTTCGTGCGGTACGCACGCGAGGGCGGCTCGTCACCGGTCAGCGGAGAGGACGGCCGTGCACCGGTAGCGATCGGAATCGCGGCCTGGGAGTCCTATCGTTTAGGAACGCCCGTCACACTGTCCGACGGCTGATCGCCGAGAACGACGTCAACGCCCACCATGGCTTCCCGATTCGACCCGTTCGCGTCGATGCGCAAAGCGTGGGCCGAGCAACAGGACACACGACGATGGATCATCGCGGGTTGTCCTGCCGTCGGGTTGATTATCGGTTTCGCTCTTGCTGATGCCGGTGTGGATCGACTCATCGCCGGTGGGGTCCTTGTCGCGTTCGGGGTTGTCGCCGCCGTCCTGATGGGCAGGACTGGCTGGCCGTGGCGTATTCCCCTCGCCGGCGGTGTGTACGCGGCGGCGTTCGCCATGGCACACCCGCTCGCCTTGATCGCCGGAACCTGGCCGGCGGTAGTGATCGCGGCGATCGTTTCGGGAGCAGCGACGTACGAGTTGACGCCCCATCGTTGAGGTCAGGTGACGAGGCGACCCGGGGGGAGACGTTCCTCAATCGTTTCCCCATCGCGCTGCACAACGCGATATGCGGCGGCGTCTGAGTCGAGCACGTCGGAGACGACTTCGACCGGCTGGGCGCCGCGGTAGACGATGGCAACCCGGTCGTCGGTTGCGTAGGACTCGGGCAGTGTCCCGTTGCTGACGAGCGTGTGCAGCAGTGGTCGCCGCTGCTCCTCGCTGTCGTAGTGAACGCCGTTGCCGTAAGGCAGAAGGGCGAGAGCGTCGGTTACCGGCGCGAGTTGAGACCCGAATGAATCGGTGGGCCCGCCGACGTGCCAGCAGATCGATCCGGCGCTGACGCCGCCGAGCACCGTCCCGGACTCCCACGCTCGGACAAGGGCGCGATCCACGCCGTGCAGCCTCCACAGGGCCAGTAGGTTCGCCACGCTTCCCCCGCCGACCCAGACCACGTCGGCCGTGTCGATTGCCTCATCAACATTGCGATTGGGTTGGGGAAACAGCGCTAAGTGGTCGACGTCGCAGTTGGTGTCGGCGAGCGCGGAGTACATCGCTGCCAGGTACTGCGGATCGTCACCCGAGGCGGTGAGCACCAGCAGCACGCGGGGCCGTGGCCGCCCAGAGAGCTCGAGCGCCCGAGTGAAGATGCGCCCTGGGCGCATCACCCCCCACAGCCCGGTGCCCACGAAGCCACCGCTGCTGGCCACGATCCAGCGGTCGACGTCGGGGCTACTCATCGGGATCTCTCTGCCTCGGTCGGCACCGACACGTTGCAGGCCGCCATGGTCCGCAGGCGCATGCGAAGGGCCCAGGCCATCAGCAACACCGAGGCAAAGGCGAGGATCGGTTGGAACGGAGCGAACCAGGTGATAGCCCCGGACGTGCCGAGGGCGAGGAGAACGAGCTTGTTGCAGACCGGGCATCCGACTGCAAAGAAGGCGAGCAATCCGCCGAACGATCCGACCTTGGCTGCCCTATCGATGTCCTCATTGCCTGGTTCTCGAACATAGGTTGCGATGAGCATGCCCCCGAGAATTCCGCTGAGGATGACGACGGGGTACGACCACCAGGTGACGGCTATGTCGCGGCCGAAGATCGGGTTGGGGATGACGGCTGTTGGGAGTGCCACCACCAGCGCGACAACACTGCCGGCGACCAGCGCGGTTACCCAGCGTCGCGTGGACCAGGTGCGCAGGATTGCCAGGGTGGACACAGAAGGCTTAACTGAAGCGCTGAACCAGGCGCCAGGTAGCCGGGAAAAGACCCGCGGCGAGGGCGATCTTGAGCGCGTCGCCGAGGAGGAAGGGCACCATGCCCAAACTCAGTGCTGTCGCCCAGGTGACGTCGATCGCGAACTTTAAATATGTCACCCCGATGGCGTAGATCACGATGTTGCCGATCACCATCAGACCGGCGGTGCGAAGCGCAGTCCGAGTGGCCCCCTGTTCGGCGAGACGACCGACGATCCCGGCGGCGACGATGAAGCCGAGGATGTAGCCGTAGCTCGCCCCGCCCCAACCGGAGGATCCAGCGGAGAACCATGGAACCCCCGCGGTGCCCGCGGCCGCATAGACAACCATGGACGCGATGCCGCGCCAGGTGCCCAAAGCCGCGCCCACCAGGAGCACCGCGAAGGTCTGCAGTGTTAGGGGAACGGGGGTGAAGGGCAGCGGGATGACGACCTGGGCAGAGATGCCGACGAAGGCCGCTCCGCCGAGGACCAGGGCGACGGTTGCCACCTTGGTGCGGGCGACGTAGTCACCGAGAACAGCGGGGGCTGGCGTGGCAACGGCCATGGTCTCCTCCTCCTGACAAGCGACCGGTGGGGCCGCTTGGGGCCTGCTGTGCAGCGTGGCGCGCAGGGAACTGTACCGCCCGGGGGGCCTGTGGGGTTATCCTTGCGGAAGTCGTACCGGAGTGAGGACGCAGGGGAAGGCGACCCTCGACCCCGGGAGGCGACATGACGGTCGTAATCGACGTCCGACAGGACGATCGGCAGACACCACCCCGCGCAGGGGCGGAAGAGCTTTCTGCGCACGGGGTGCTTTTCGTGCACTCGTGCGCCTCGGCGGTTGCCCCGCACTTGGAATGGGCCCTGGCTCGGGTTTTCGGCACCGCCGTGAACGTGGACTGGGCGCCTCAGCCCATCGTTCCGGGCAATGTCCGGGCCGAAATTATCTGGCATGGGCCCCGGGGGACTGCCTCGAAGATCGCCAGCACCTTGGTCTCCTTCACCACGATGCGATTCGAGGTCAGCGAAGATCCGAGCGCAGGAGTCGAGGGAGAGCGCTATGCGTTCACGCCGACGCTGGGTCTGTTTCGAGCCACGATCGGGTCCCACGGTGATGTCCTAGTCCACGAAGATCGGTTACGCAGCCTTCTCGCGGGCGCGCGGCCCGATGAGGTGGCCGGCCTGAGCGACGAGATCCATCGACTCATCGGAACACCCTGGGACGACGAACTCGAACCCTTCCGCATCACCCATGAAGATTCCACGGTGCGGGTGTTGCACGAAGTGGTGTAGCCGCGCACGCAACCGGAGTGATTCGGCCGCGCAATCGGCCGGTGATTCAGGCGGCAGTTCTCAGACGGTGCAGGTCATGTCCGTGCCGCAGCACATGGGCGACTTGATCTTGCCGTGGCCGTTCGGGCACACGGAGATCGCCACGGACGTGCCGTCGTCTTTGACCAGAACTTCGTCGACGAGGGCGGCGTCACAAGAGCCGCAGGTGGTGTTGACGGACATTCCGCATGAGGGACACGTGTAGAGAGCCATGGAACGTGACGCTAGGGCATGGATCCGTTGGTTGTCACGGATGTACTAAATATCCGTTTCGCAGACTTTTCCGGTCCCACATTGACCCCTCTCGTAACAAATTTCACACGCACAACGGTCGTGCCTCCCCAAGGGGGTTCCTAGGGGCTGCCATAGTTGCGACAACTTCCCCGAAGGAGATGCTCATGTTGGCGGACGTCGACCGGGCTGTTGCTGCCCTTCTCGAGTCCGAGCGCTTGGGTGGTCAAGCCGCCAAAGTTGCCTTCGATGCCCCGAAAAAGGAGTGGGCGGCAGCGCGAACGGCTCCGACGTTGAACTTGTTCCTGGCTGATATCCGAGAAGACCTCACCCGTCGCACCACAACCTTGATCGAAGAAGTTGGCGAGAACGGCATCGTCGAATCACGACGCCAACCTTTCCGTTTTTACAACCTCACCTACGCCCTTACTGCCTGGGCATCACGCCCGGAGGACGATCATCAACTTCTCGGACTCGCGCTCCGCGCGCTTGTGCAATACGACTACATTCCTGAGCAATTTTGTGCTGGGGAACTCACCGCGTTGCTCGAGCAGGGCCACAACCTCCACCTGAGGGTGGGCGGAAAGATCTTCTCGGACCGCTTCGCCACCGAGTTGTGGTCGGCGATGGGTACCGACTACCACCCGTTCCTGTCGGTCGTTGTCAGTCTGCCCGTTGCGGCCGGTGTCCCAGAGCCGGCCGGACCGCCGCAAACCGTGCCACCACAGGTAGTTGTCTCCAGCACGGACGATCCGATCCGGGATGTTGTCCGCGGCCGGGATCCCGAAGCACCCGAGGCGGGAATCCGAACACGCAGGAGAGATCAGAACTGATGGCCACCCCGCCCCAGGTTTGGGATCCGCACGCGGCGAGCCACGTGCGGGCGCTCTTGACTGTCGTCGGTGAACGTGTCGCCGCCTTGGTGGACGAGTCGCGCAGACCCGACGACGTCCCCGATGAGCGTCGAGGCCATGTCTTCCCGTTGGATCTGGTCATCCGGGACGCTCGCGATCTTGCGGGAGTCGACTCCCGTTTGGTCATCTCGGATGCGGACCTCTCGGATGACATGACGCGCTGGGCGATGCTGTGTGGACTGTCGGACTCGGAATTGGGCTCCCTGATCGTGGCAGCCGCCGTTCACGTGGACCCGCGCTTCGAAGCCTTCTTCATCGTTCTGAATAACGAAGTGGACACCCGCGGCCCGTCGGTGGCGACCACCCTGCGGCTGATCGGCTCGGATCCGTCGTCCCCCGAAGGACGACGTATTTTCGATGCCGACGGCTTCCTGTCTCGCATGGGGCTCATCGAATTGCGCAGACAGGATCACCCCCTGCCCACCCGCATCGTGGATGCCTCGGAACGGTTCGTGCGGCATCTGCTCGGCGACGGTCGCTTCGATGGTCGTGTGGACAACCTGCTGTCCTCGCGTAGCGAGCCGTTGATACCCGGGGAGCTGCTGCCCGACACCGGCCCGTTTCCCGAGGTTCCTCCGCTGGGCTCACGCCACGAATCAGCCATCGTGTGCATGAGGTCTCATCAGGGCTCCGGCGCTGTGTGTATCGCTCATCATCGCCTGCATATGTCCGGGCATCCCCGGGCGTTGATGTTGGACGCTCACGATCTTCCGCACGACACCTCCGAGTGCAGGGACGCCGTTCACGCGAGCCTTCGGGAAGCCGCACTGGCGTGCACTCCCATGATCGTTGACGCTCGGCGAATCGCGGCCGACCGCGTCGCCGAGGTCATCGCGTTGCTCGACCAAAGTTTCATTCCCGTGATCGTCATCACCGGTCCGAGCGTGTCGGTGGACCTTCCCCCCGATCGCATCGTTGACGTGCCGGTGGCGGCGCCCGCAGTCCGTGACGCATGGCTGGACTACCTCACTAATCAGATCAGCAGCCCGCGCACAGTCGACACGTTGCAGCGCCTCGAACCCGAGGACATACGCGAGCGATTGCTTCACGGCAACGAGAAGATCAGCGCATCGGCGCCCTCGGATATGGGAACCCTGGCCCGCCCGGTGATTCCCACCTTCCGGCTTTCCCACGTCATCGTTCATGATCAAGTTGAAGGGGAGCTGTCGCACCTCCTGAGCAGGGTTCGCCTCAGGGATCGAGTCTTTGACGACTGGGCGATGCGTCCTGGCGGAACCAGAGGGCGAGGGATCACGGCCCTCTTCGCTGGGCCGTCCGGCACCGGGAAAACCATGGCTGCGGAAGCTCTGGCCGGGGAGCTCGGGGTTCCGTTGTTCCACGTCGACCTGTCGAGTGTTGTCGACAAGTACATCGGGGAGACCGAGAAGCGACTCGAGCAGATCTTCACCGCAGCGGAGCAGTTCGACGGGGTGCTGCTATTCGATGAGGCGGACGCTTTGTTCGGGAAGCGTTCCCAGGTGAGCGATGCGCGAGACCGACACGCAAACATCGAAGTTGCCTATCTCCTGCAAAGGATGGAGTCCTTCGATGGGCTTGCCATCCTGACGAGCAACCTTCGAGCAAACCTTGACGATGCGTTCTCGCGCCGACTCGACTGCATTGTCGATTTCCCTGAACCGACTCAGGAACTGCGAGAGAAGATCTGGCGAGCGTGCCTGGGTCAACAAGGCCAGCACCTATCCGACGATCAGTTCCGAACGCTGTCGACCTTGGAGCTGTCTGGGGGAGGAATCAGTTCCGCCTGCCTATCGGCTGCCTTCGCTGCCGCCGAAGCGGGACGGCACGTTCAGTACGAGCATGTCATCTGGGGATCGGCTCGTGAGTGGCAGAAACTCGGTCGCCTCTCGTTTCCTCTGGAGCAGTCCTTTGGATCCTTCGCACACTCTCCTGGCGGGGAGGTGACAACCGATGCCTGACAACGATTCCGAGAGCGGTGAAGAGCAGTATCTACGATGGGTCAACGAGGTCTCGGGGGCCTCGAGTGATGGAGGCGACACGTCTTCCGACGCCGGCGACTCTGCAGCAGCGACAGCAGGCACCTCTGACGACACCGGGTCCGGAGAAGTAGGGCACCGAGAGGATGCGCTCGCGGGCACCATCGTTGCCGAGCGAAGCGTGCTTCCGCGGCCCATCGTTACGTTGGGGCAAGACGAGGTCACGGCAAGCCCGGGGAAACCGGTGCGCGTCAAAGTCACCGTTCGCAACGTGGGTCCAGTGGTCGAGACCTACTCGCTGTCATCCGTCGGCAACGGATCGGGATGGGTGTCGCTCGTTCCCTCGGAACTGTCCCTGTTTCCCGGGGATGAGAACTCTGCGGCCATCGTCATCAAGCCACCGCGTGCCTCACGAGTGGGCGCCCAGACATATCCCATCGGGATCAAAGCGACGTCGGAAGTCGATCCCAACGAAAGCACCGTTGCCGAACTCAGCATCACGGTCGATCCGTTCTATGAATCCGTTCTAAGTGTCAGTCGGACGACCCTCGAGATGCGTCGTCGGACCTCGACCTACGCAAGCATCACGAACAGCGGAAACACCACGGTACGCGTTATCTTGCGTTTGTGGGACCCCGACGGCCGGCTGCGTTTCAAGGTCGATGACTCGCTAATTGAACTCGCCCCGGGAGAGACGTCCTGGACTCGGGTGACCATCACCGGTCCCTTCCACCTGGTAGGCCGACAGCGAACGCTGAGCATGCTCTCTGCAATCGAGCCCAACAAAGATCTCACGTTGGGGACTCCGCTGGAGGACATGCAGTCGGCGGTGCAGCGAGCCACAGTGATTCAGCGCCCGATTATCCGCTTCCGGCTCGGAATCATCGGCAGGCTTATCCTTCTGCTCGCGATTGCGGGGATCATCGCAGCATTCATTTTCAGTCGTCTGTACCTGTCTGGATCGGATGACGTCGTCCTTTCTCCGCCGGCGACGGCGGCTGATTTCTCCGCTGAGCAATTGGGGACGGACCAGATCCTGCTGCGGTGGAGAGCGGTTTCCGGAGCAACCGGCTATTCGGTGTACGCTGTCGGTGATGCTGGAAACGCACTGACTGGTCCCAGTACGTCGGGCTCCTCCGGTGGCGCCTCTCAATCGATCTCGTTCAGCTCACCGGTTGTGTTCATGCCCGCCTCCGTGGGTGCTGGCGGCGGAACAGGCTCACCCTCGCCGTCTACATCACCGTCCCCCGACAGTTCGACTTCGACACCCTCCCCGAGCGCCCCCTTTCCTAACTCGACCGTGTACAACTACGACATTGAGTCTCCATCGTGCGGAGACTGCACGCACGTGGGAGATGTGCCGTCAGGAACCGCGCGTTTCGTGGTCACGAAGACGACGCTCGGACAGCAGAACTGTTACCGATTGCTTGCAACCGCGGGCAAGACGCAATCGCTCTTCACACCGCAAATGTGCGTGCTGATGCCGACCGCTGCGGAAATCGAAGACGCTACGAGCGGTGCATCCGGCGGGAGTGGAGGCAGTGGCTCATCGGAGGCAGCGGCGACGGCTCCATGCCCGCCCTTCGAGCCGATGGCTGACAAGTTGAGTGACACGGCACTCGCACTCACGTGGATGCTGCCCTCTGAGACGCCTGAAGGGCAGGAGGTCGTCGCCTGTGACAAGAACGCCAAGGTCACAGGTTTCGATATTCAACGACAGATTCTGTCCGGCTGGTCAAGCGTCTCTCCGGGCCCGGCGGCTGGTGATTCAGCACTGGAAGTTCAGGATCTCGAGCCAGCAACCAAGTACTGCTTCCGTATGCGTAGTAAGGCGAGTGATCAGATTTCCGCCTACTCCGATACGTTCTGCAAAAAGACGAAGAAGAATAGTGCGTCACCGTCGACCACTTTGACGCCCGTCCCCGCCAACCCGAACTTTGTTGCGTCGCCGAAGCCAACTTCAAGTGCGAGTGCGGATGCCGGCGCGGCCACCGATATCGATCCGAAAACCGCGAGCCCAACTCCCTCCCCCAGTCCGACGCCGAGCGAGTCGGCAACTGCGAGTGGCGATGCAGCCGCGGGGGCGGTGGTGGAGTCCAGTCCAACACCATCGCCGAGCGCTTCATCGATGTGGTCCGACCCGAAGACGGTACCGATACCGCTTTAACTGATTGGCGTGGCTGAGGGCGAAGTTGTCGCAGAGGAAGCCGGTGAAGTGGCGGGGGTCGCCGATGGCGAGGGCGATTGGCCGTCGGTTGGGCTTGTCGAGGGTGATGGCGATGAACTCTCGGGGTTGGTGCGATCAGTCACGCCGCTATTAAACAGATCCNAGGGAGTGAANTGCGGATAGAAGAGCACGTTCGTAANCGCCACCTGNCCNAGGTCAGACGCGAACGAGTANGGGTCAGAGAAGCGGGGCCGGNAGTTCGAGANGATGTCGAGNTGAATGCGNGCGGCTTCTACTTNCGGGAATTGCAGGATGGTTGTGTAGTCGCTGANNTTCNNGATGAGTGGCAAGTCGAATACNTTGGTCGCTTGCTTGACGTACTTGCACTTTNGTTCTGTTATCTGCGTTGTGGATGGGCTACCGGTANGAGAGATTGGATCTGGAGAAGGCGACGGTGAGACNAANGGTGTCTTCGTCGCCTGAGCCACCGANGNACNACNNGTCCGACTCGGCGTCGGGGCGNCNGTCGGACTTGCCNATGGACNGGCGGACGGACTNNNGGACGAACTGACCGTCGAAGNCNCCGANGGATCNGCAGATGGGNTTGTGGTGGANNTAGNTGNAGGTNGCTTCCATGCCGGGCACGCCGAAGATCCGATGTAGGGTTCACCCACGATATCCGTGTCTTCGTCTGCAGCGTCGACGTCCACCAAGTCATCATCTTGGTCGGAAGGAAAGGCTTTGAAGAAGGTCAAGCGGACCTCATACGGGGTTGCGAGGGCTCGGACGTCGAGAACCCCGTTTTGTATTCCGGGCTGNATCAGCATCCTGTCGAGGGTGTAGTTGTCGACAAGGCGGAAGTTGAGGGTGGTGCCAGCCCCGAAGTTCGGTGAGATCGCGGATGCCCAATATGTGGCGGTGGTGTTTCCTGCGAGAGCGGACGCTGGGGAGCCGAATCCGGTAGAGGAAGCCTGGATGGCGTCATAAGGGGCAGTCTCTCCAGCGGTGGGGGCGATCCAGTACGCCACCGAACGAAAGGCATTTGCGGCCGCGTTGAAAACGGGGTTGGGCTTCGGTGAATAAACCACAAGCAGCAGAATCGCAATTAGGAAGGCTACAAAGGCGATCAGGGCCCAATCCCGGCGCTTGGGTGGACTGACGGCCGTTGCAGTACCCCCGGCTGCTTGCTGCGGAGCCCTTGTGGCTTGCACGACGACCGCGAAGTCGAGGCCGCACCGGGCACAGAAATGAGCTGTGGCTTCGTTACGGAACCCGCAGCGTGGACACGGCGTGCCATCGAGTGGTCCGAGCCCCCCACCTCGCCCCACGGCGATTGTTCGCTCAGTGGCTTGTANGGCCTTGGCCGGCTCCTCCGATTGGATCGATGCGGGGACATCCTTCGGAACGACGACCCCAGCGCTCTCCTCTTCATGCGNCGAAGCGTGCTCACGACTGTCAAGGGGCGCTTCTGCNGGTGGAGGTTTGTCAGGTTCTTCGATTATCGGTCGCGCCCACAACTTCCACCACGGGTCCGGGTTACCACGACGAACCTTGGTTGGCGGGGACTCGTCAGCTTCGGTGTCATCGTCAGCGCCTCCGCCATCCGTGCTTTCGCCATCGGTGTCGTTGTGCTCGTGGTCCGCACCAACACTGGCAGTCTGTTCCGACTGATCGACGGGGGCCTGTCCGGGTACGGGCTCGGGCGAGTGCCCGGGTTTGGACTCGTCGTCGTGCGACGGTGTTTCCAGGAGGGAGTCACTTGAGTCATCGTCGTCAGTCGCAGGGTCTGGTGCCGGGGGAGTCCACGGAGGCACCCCGGCGAACTCCAGGTAGGCCCCGCAACCGGGACAGTAGGGAGTCCAGGTGGTCCTTGTGCCGCAGCGTTGGCAGCTAATGCTGGACGGTGTTTCGGTCACGTCACGACCGTCACGACGAGCTCGACATGCGCGGGAAGGACGGATTGGAGTGCGGCCCGTATGTCAGATTCCTTGACGCCGGAGTCTTCGGCCGGGGTAAATGTGACCGTCACCCGGGGCGGGTTGGCGGCGGACCAGGTGGAGGGGTCCTCGAATTCGTNGGCCGTTGTGACGTCTCCGGAATCCGTTACGTCGCAGGTGCCCCCGAAAAGTTCGGTCACTCGGTCGGAGATGCTCTGCGTGGTGCCACGCCAGCGAGACCTCGGCACAGCTTTTGCGAGGGCCTGTCGCTTCATCGAATCAGTCCAGCCTTGCTCGCTNGACACTAANAGCCAGGTGCTCANGTAGTCGATGAAATCCATCGGAGCGAGGTCAGCATCGAGNTATGCGTGATAGCAATCGAGCGTAGAGATGATGGGTGCGAGAACCTCATCGAAGGTGTCGAGAAACAGGTTAGTGACGGGGTCACCGGCGAGCATGGATGGTGCGTAGTCACGGAGCGGAAACGGGCTCGGCAACCCTGGGATGAGCGCGCGTTGAGTGGGTTCGAAGACCATTTGACGCTCGATGGGCGATCTGTATGGCGTGGTCATCGTTGGACGACCTCGAAGTCCGACGGCAGGCTATAGAGGAGATCGTGCGGCTTCAGCGAGATCTTGTCCGTTGGCTCGGCCCTTGTTCCAGAGACTGCGTCGATGGGAATTAATCGAGCGACGTCCACGTACATCAGCCCCGGCACTTGCTGGAGCACGCTGTAGATGTCTCCGACGGAGACGTCACGACCGAAGGGCCACCCCGTTCCGTCGTAGCCGCCGTGCAAAGGGTGAAGGAAGTTTGCGATGGCATTGTCTGCCGCCGTCAGAACCTGTTCCTGATCTGCGTGCGAGTGGACAGCGAGACGGGCAGCGACGGAGACGCCCATGTAGCGAGGNGGCTCGATACGGATCGTGGTTCCCACCAGGCGCCGCTCATCGATGAACTTCTTCACGCTGGCGAGGGTGTCCTCGCGAGGACGGAGCAACTCGAAGGGAACGCGTCCCGGTNGGATATCAGGAACGACGAGAACCAGGACGGTGCCCGGGCTCCCGAAGTCGGCTCCGTTCAGGCACTTGGTTCGCACCAGTGACGGAGATGCTTGCTGGGTGAGTAGTTCGAAGTCCGCTGTGCTGACTGCTCGGTTGCGGGCCCGCAGGTCGATGGCTGCGCGTGCCTTGAGGTCCGCGATCGTCTCCGGATCGACGCCACCCACGGCGGGATGAATATTCTCCGCCTTGGAAATGAACGGGATGCTGGTTCGCAGCAGTCGCAGCGCTCCTGCATCCACATTGCCGGCGACGCCTCCACCGGCTCGGTATTCCGGCACTCGAAGATTGCTGCCTGACGGGGGCGTAGCGCCGTAACTTCGGGTCGACCCATCGGGCTGGCGAACGATGGGTCCGAAGCGCAATTCACCGGTCACGTTGTCGAGACAGAAGATTTTCTCATGTGGTCCGCGGTTCGCGAAGGTTTCCACCCGAGTCCACCGTTCCCAGCCATCGGGGCTGCTGACCTCAAGGATGAGATCGTCTTGGCCAGCGATCAGCGGCGTGCGGTTGAGTGTGAAGGCCTCTCCAGGAGTCCCGGCCGTCCTCCCGAGCATCTCGTGCTTCACGATCTGACAATGAGTAGCTGGAGCGAATCCACCGATGGTTGCTGCGGACATAGANCGGATCTTCGGAGACTCTTTGTACTCGGGCTGATCACCTTCTGCGGCGGTAACTCGAACTCGGATCCAAGCCGCTGTTACACCGTTTAGGGAATTTTCCCGTTGTTCGCCGATGGATAACTCGATGGTGCCCTTCCTGTTGAAGCCACCGGTGGTGTCCATCAGGCATTCCACGGGTTCCCATGAGCGACCGTTCCACGCGTCAAACGCTCTCGGCGGTCGCTTCGGATCGACNCCGATGCCCTCGATACGCGAATCCACGGCTAGTCGCACGATGCAGTGAGACGCTGGCTTGTTGAGGCCGATGAAGAATGCATCGTCGACCGCGGGGGTCTCGGAGAAGCACTCGACATCCTCGGAGGTTTGGTCGGTGACATCGACCAACGTGAACGCACCGCCGGCGGGCTGGGTGAGTCCGGCAGTAATGGACGTACTGACGAGCGTCAAGTCTTTGTCCGTTGTGAAGGAAACGGGTGGCCCCTCGCCTCGACGCGCCGTGGAAATTACCGTGCTGGCGGGAACGAGGATGTCGGTGTCTTGAGGAACGGCGAGGGAGAACTGCATGGTCGTGTATGCAGCGGCCGGTGGTCGTAGCATCTCCCCAAGGAACTCGAGGAACTTAATCCAGTGCAGTTCTGGCACCTTGTTCAGTCGGAAGACCAACTGATCGACCATGTAGGCGAAGGTCTCGATCAGTGTGACGCCGGGGTCGGCGACGTTGTTGTCGGTCCATTCGGGAGCACGCTGCTGGAGGAGGCGTTTCGCCTCATCGACGAAGTCCTGAAAGGCGCGATCATCGAGATTGGGGGATGGAAGGCTCATTACCCCTCCTGCTCAGGGATCAGATAGAAGGGTACGAGGAGATTGCGTACGTCGTAGGAGTTCTTGATTCGGTACTTCACGGTGATTTCTGCGAGCGTGTTGTCCTGTCGAAAATCGACGTCGACGCCGAGGATGTCGGCCCGCGTTTCCCACCGTTCCAGCGAGCTGGTCACCAGAAGTTGCATGCGCGTCCGCAATTCTGGCGACGCGGAGCTGAATACCAGATCGTGGATACCGCAGCCGAATTCCGGCCGCATCGGGCGTTCGCCGTAGGCGGTTCCGACGATCAGCGCGATGGAGCGTTCGATGTTGGCTGCGCCCGTGACCATCCCCAGTCGCCCCTGGGAATCGAGTTCGAGGGGGAACGCGACCCCCTTGCCAACAAAATCCTGCATGGTGACGGTCACGCTCCCAGGTTGACTATGCCGCCGGACACATNTACTGCGGGTGCTACCAAACTGATGTCCCCGCTTGCTTCAACGTTGACCGACGAAGCAGCGATACTCAACTCTCCGGTCGAGCTGAGTTCTAGCGCGCCCTCTGCTGAAACCGAGACGTCGCCTTCACCGTTGATGGTGACATCGCTGGCATTGACCAAGACGGCGCCTTCTGAATTCACCGTGACGTCCGAGGCGCTGGTGATGACGATGGGTTGTTCCTCCAGGGTCATGATCTCGATGCCTGTTTCTGGCGACAGGCGGACCATGCAGGAGGCGCCGAGCGTCGTTTGAATGGTCAACGATGTGTCCTCTGGACTGTCATTAAAGATCAGTTGATGCCCGTCGCGAGATGTGTAAGCGCGGATTATGGGTGCGCCCTGGACTACTTCGCCGAAGGGGATCGCCCCTCGTCGGTCTTGGCTGTACAGGCCCCCGATGACGTACGGGGAGTTCAACTGCCCGTTCTCGAATGCAACAAGGACCTCGTCGGTGGGTTCGGGAAGTATCTGCCAGCCCAGCATCTGTCCGGCTCCAGGTTGAACGACCCTTGCCCATGGACTGACGTACGTTTCCGATAGCCACGGGAAACTCAACAGCACCCGACCCATCGCCTCAGGGTCCTCGGTGTCGGTGACGACCGCTGAATACACGCCTGTCAACTTCGAGGACGTCACGGCTGAGTCTTGGAGGCCAGCGAGCGTGCGGTCTTCAAGCCCAGAGCAGACCAGGGATGTGCGGTACCCCGTCAGGTTGGGTGCGAATGTGTGAATGCTCGAGGTGATCGTGTATTCACCGGTTAGNAGGCCGGCATCGGCGAGGCTGATCGCTCGGTTGGGCATGATCGAAGGATTGCCGCGCATCTCAATTTCGATATTTGCGTACGCCCCGGACAGCCGTGCCGCCAAGCCCTCTGAAGCCGCCTCGGTAGCGGCCTCGTTCCCGGTCAAGTTTTCGAGTCGAACGAACTGGTTCACTCCGCCAAGCTCGGCTCCGAGCTCCTCGGGGAGCACCGTGTTGAGGGAGGTGTCCGACATTGTGGGGGCTTCTCCCAGGGATGGCAGGCCAAGGGACTGATCCCAGCCGCGAGCAGAGGAAGCTGCAGTGATGCCGGACCCGGAAACGGAAGCTGCGAGGTTAATGATGCGGTCGTCGCCGATGGAGAACGACAATGGTGATGGGTTGATGCTGATGGATGGTGGCGCCGTCTCGGCGGGCATCGTCGGACCGAAGTGCAACGTCGGAGTTCCGGTGAGTGGGTTAATGGCGACGTTGACGACGTACCCGATCTCCTTGGCGAGGCGCACGAGGAAGTCCCAATAGGTTTCGTTTGCCTGCACCACCATCTCGTGCACGACCGGGTGCGGGACGGCCTCGGTGACGATCGCGTGCTCAGCACCAACTGCTTCTGCTACTTCGCTGTAGCTCATCATCGGGTAGCCCATTGTCTTTTGACCGTGGAGGAGTCGATGGCTTGCGTCGTACGCACGCACGACGCTGAGCTTCCCCCCCGAGTTCTCGAATTGGATCTCGAGCGTTTCTACCTGACCAAAGAAGATTGCCTCGCCGGCAGCGTCATCTCCGGTCACGGCTCGCACTTCCACGAAGTTGCCGATATCCAGCCCACACTCCATCGGGATCGTCAAGTCCGGATCGGTGAACTCGATTTCGCACGACGACGGCAAATTCACCTGGGACTCGACCTCGATGCGACGAATCTGGTTCGAGAACTCCGGGAGAATGGGAATGCTGTCAACGAAGACTCTGAGGATCAGATCCGATGTGCTCATGATGTACGGGGACATCGCTATCGAACCGCCTTATTCGGCGACGATGCGATTCCTGAGGTGGAGACTGGGCGGCCGGACTCACCGCGTCTGGGCAGGGTTGCCTTGTCGGGAACAACTAAGGTCCGACCCGCACGCACCCGCAACGGGTCGTCGATGCTGTTCGCGTCGGCAATGTCTCGCCAATGCGAGGGTTGGTGATAAGCCCGAAAGGCCAGGTGGGCCAATTGATCGCCGTCGTAGACCTCGAGTTGTCGGCGCCCAACGTCGCCTCCAGAGGTGGGATTTTGGGCGTCGGGCGACGTGGGGTACTGCTTGATTGTGAGGTGGCCTTGAGCTCGCGTCGGCTCTCCGACTCCGTTGAATCGAATGAAATTTGCATTCACGTCCGCGACGTAGCTGACGGGGGAAACGAAATTGCCCCACAGCAGCACGACCAGCGGTGCAGTTCCGATTCCGACGGCGGCAAGGAGGGAATCAACCTCGCATAACGCCAGCAGGCGCTCGACCTCGGGCAGAACGCTCTCCCCTTCGGCGCTCCCNCCCTGGCCCTGGTCGACCCGCGCGCCGTCCAGAGTGAAATCAAAGTCGATTGACATCGGTCCCGTCCCCAGCCAATTCACTGGTCCCGATCCCTCGGCGGACGGTGAATCGTTTGTTCTCCAATTCGCATTCTTTTGGACTTGTACGCTCGAAGGGGGAACCCAAAAAGTGATAGCTGGAAAACTGCCGAGCGTCGCGCCTGCAGTTTTGGCCATGACCTCGTTCTTTGCGGACAGTGCAGTGGATGGCATGTACGCAGCTGCGTCCCCACCGGGAGTCCAACTCGTGATGGCAGATAGAGCGCTCGCGACGCCGGAAACTCCGCCGGGAAGCACCACCAGTTTGAACGGTTGCACGGATTCGGCGCTGTCGATCCCTACCGCGAGGCTGCCGCTTTCGGCAAAGCCGGAGTGGGAGAACGTGAGTGTCTCGGTGATTCGCGGAGGTGTCTCTGCGGAGGGAACGGCGACGAAGTCCGGTTGTGTCCACGACACTGGGTAGGCGTTGCGGAAGTTGTAGGTGGCTTGTTGCAGCGATCCCTGAACGTCCAGATAGTTGACCGTTACCGAGACGGTGGATGGGCCGGATGTTTCCGCTGCGGAGAACCATTGGGCGATCCATCCGGACTGATTGGCGGTCCACGGCCGGGTTAGTGTTACGTTTCCGTAGTCCAGCGAGCCCATCATCTGGAACCGGCTCCGGTTATAGCCCCCGGCCTGAAGATCCTGGGCGCCGAGGGTTACCGAACCCAGAGACAGTGACTGCCAATTGGCGCCGAGTGTTTGATCCGATGCGACGATATCAATGCTGATCGAGAAGCCGACGAAGTTTGTCGCGGTGTAGTCGGAGTTGAAGGGCGCGGGGGTCGACATGGCTTAATCCTCCCGCACGAGTCGGCCGCGTCGTTCGCGGTCTCGCAGGAGTTCATTTCTGAGATGGCGCCGGATGATGGGGTATAGAGCTGCCGCGTGGNGCTCGAGCCAGGCATCATCGAGGGTGGTGTCTTCTCCTGCTTTCGGAGATCGTCGATACTCCTGAGGGTCGTGTCCGGCCATTCCACCGGGGTTTGCCGCAGTCGCCGACGGCGGTGGCGTGGTTGGCGGGACGAGTGCCGAGGATGGGGCCGCCTGCGCTCTCCTTCGCTGTACCGCGGAACTGTCGGGTGCAGGCGATGCCATCGGATTGCCGGAGGCGGCCGCGGGGTTATGTGGGGTGACGACGGGAAGCGCCACCGGCTGCAACCTGGACTCTTGCGCGACCTCTGCTTGTGACGAGGACGATTGGTCGACGGGTGTCGTTGCTGCCGTGGGGCTNCTGTGGGGCTGTTGACGGCCTGGGGGAACCGGTGAGCGCGGAGTGGCTACGACGCGCACCAGGTCGCTGCCTGAGGATACGTCGACCCTCTTCCCCGGTACAGGTGCGGGCTTTGTGGGGGAGCCGGCGACGGGCACTCCCGCGGCCGTTGAACCTCCGACCGGACTCGTCAGCGGTGGAGTCNTTGGGGATGGGCTGTTCGGCGTCGGTGGTGCACTCCGAGGAACGTCGGGTGTGGGGGTGCCGTGGGATGACGCCGTTGCCAGGATGCGTTCTACGTCGAGCGCCTTCTGCTCGAGGCGTTGNCCCTCGGGGGTGTGTTCGGGTGGAAGTCGTTTGCCGTTTCCTTGTTGGACGACGTGTGTGAGTTCGTGGGCCAGGAGTCGACGTTGGTGATCGGATGTCAGCGGAGNGGTGCCGGGGAGGTGGACTTGACCACGGCGGGTGAAGGCATCCGCTTCAAGATCGCGAGCCTGCTTGCTGACTGCTTCTCCTCGAACAANCGACGCTGTTGCGGGGGACACCCCGGTGGTCGCAACGATCGCTGCTCTGATGTCGGCGGGAACGGTGATCGTTGTTGGCGACCCCGCGAAGGCAGGGGTGTGCTGATCGGGTTGCGACTGCTCCGATGTGGACGAGTCTTCGGACCGAGCTGACGGCGCCGCTTGATTCGGACGGACAGTCGGTGTTGACGTAGACGATCGCGTCGTCGCTATCGTCGCAGGTGGCATCGCGGAGGGCTCGCCTGAGTCGAGTACGTCATCACGCGTATCGGGATCTCCGACGCGGGGCATGGAGGTGGCTCTGCGTTGAATAGGTGCGTCGGCGAGAACTGGTGTGGATGGCTGGTGTGATGTGACTGACGGCGGTGCCGACGAGGGCGGTGCGGACGAGGGAGAACTATCGACTGCAGCTGGCTGTGGTGCGGCGGGCGCGCTCGCAGGGGGTTGGATCGCGGCAAGACTATTGCTCGGCTTCGGACTCGGTTTCGACGGCGCCTGCGTAGACGGCGCTGGAGGCGGTAGTGGTGTATTCGACGCCGGTGGCCGGGCAGTGGTCCCGGTCGCTGAGTCGTACAAATCACGTGGAGAGGTGTCAGATGACGCATCTGTTGATGAGTCGGCGCCAGGGGGAGGAGGCGATTGAGTTCTTGATTGACTCAAGGAAGGAATCAAGGAGTCCGGTGCTGGAGGAGGCGGTACGGGGGCAGCGTCCTTGCTCAAATCTGGTGCTGCGTCTGCAGATGGTCCTACGGCATTTGGTTGTGCAGGGTCTGGATGCAGATCCTCCGGTTGCTCGGAGCGGTCGGTAGACGTGGGAGCCGCGGTTGGCGCTTGCTGAAGTTCGGATGACGCTGACGCGGGCGGGGCGAGAGCGGAGGGGGTTGGAGCAGAGCCACGAATGCGAGTGGAGCGCGGCTGGCGCTGAAGCCCGTCTGAATTGATGCCGGGCACCGACAACGCATCGGTTGCAAAAGCAGGCAAGGGTTCGACGGGCGCCGTCTGGTCAGCGGTGGTGATCTGGCCCGGGGATGCTACGGGCGCGAGGGGATCTTCGTGGGTTTGCGTCGGCGTCGGGCGCGGAGCTGAAGGGTGTGCGGGGGTTGGTGCGGATGGCTGCGCTTGTGGTGGGGGACCCGGACGACGCATTGAGCGGGTTCGTCCGGTCAGAGTACGGCCGTCCTCGGTCACCGTGATCGCAGCGAGGACGTCGCTGGGCGGTTCCAATGGCAGTACGTCGTTGTCGGCTGGTGTGTCGCCCCGACTGGGTGGCACCTGGTCGTCGGGCTTTCGAACCGTTCGTGCAGGCGTGACTCCTCGAGGTGGAAGGGGGACAGGCCCTTCGCTCACCTGACGGCGAGGGGGACGCGACGTCGACGGGCGGGGGAGAGGCCTCGCCGGCATCGGGTGGGACGGGCGGGACACAGCCGCGGCGGTGTTGGTGGCAGGGGGGCGAGATGCGGCGGCTGACGAAGGCGCCGGAGCGACGCTGTTCGATGTTGTCGATGCGTTGTCATCCGGCGCAAAGCGGTCGTCGCTCGTAGAAACCGACCCCTTCGGTGGAATGGTGGGTCCGGTGATCGGTGCGTCACCGTCGAACACCCCGCCCGTGGGTGCGTTGTCAACGGGTTTGCCGACGCGGCGAGCGGGGGAGACCCGTATGGCTATTCGCCCTGCGGGTGCGAGACCCTTTGCGTGACGCAGGGATGGAGCGACGACTTGAACGGGCTGTCGAGTGACGACGAAATCGCCAGCGGGTCGCAAGAGCGTGCGGTGGGGTCGCTGCACGCCGGTCCTCATGGTCATGGCGAGGTAGTCAGCCCGTACCGGCCCGCGCCAATCGTGAACTGATGAGCCTGATGTCTCAGCCATGCTCTACTCCTCCCGCCGTACGTGCGAGTCGCTGCGACTGCTCAAGCAGGCGGCCTCGGATCTGGTGAGGTAGGTCGAGGAGTGTGTCGAGCGGCCAGTTCAGGTAGAAGGCCAAGGCGCCTACCTCCTCCCACAGTAGGTCAGCCTCGGCCGTCGTCATTCCCCCGGGCCATCACCTGCCATGTCGACAGCGAAGTCGAAGGAGCAGGAAGGGCAGGTCACTTCGATGAGGGTGTGCCCTTCGGAGTTGATTTGACGGTAGAGGTCCTGAAGGAACGCCAGATCCGTTGCCCACAGGCCTCCCATGACTTGGTCATCGATGGCCGGGACATCGCCGAGTTTGCTGACAACGCGCGCGAGAAGAACGAGACTCAAGAATGCGTCGTTCTCGCGCACCTTGGGATCGAGCAGGGGAATCAACTCGTCTCTCGCCGTTGCCAACCGCATCGTCCCCTCACGGTGCACACGACCGTCGGCGTCGACGTATCCGCGGGGAAGGACGAAATCGAAGGTGGTCTGAAATACGTCTTGTGCCGAAGACATAAATCCCTCCGATCTACGATGTCGTCATATCGACAAAGCTCAGGTTGATCGTCATTTGGATCGCGCTTGCCTCTCCTGCGGAAAGGGAGCCGTAGTCGATTCCGGAAACGAGAACGTCGGTGAACTCCATCGTGAGTACCGTTGAACCCGTGGTGTCCTTGTACAAGAGCTTCGCTGTTTTGCGAGCACTAGCTTGATCCCCACCGATACCCTGCATGATCCATCCGGTGACAGCCTTGTCGCCGGTGTTCAGCACGGAAATGGACATCTCACCGGATTGGTTTTGTCCGTACATTTTTTGGTTGACGTACTTGCCATCGGGTGTCATCGACTTCGTCTCAATGACCGGCGCGTTCTTGCTGATGCTGTTGACCGCCACCACATTCGGGATCGTTGTTCCGTCCACAGAGAACTCAAACGAGAATGCGGTTAAGGCGTCGCCTCCTGATAGTGCCATGACTTATATCTCCAATGCTGGTGTTGTTTCTAGTCGCTGATTGAGGCGCCGCCCGAGAACTGGGCGAGGCGGAAGATGACGAACTCTGCGGGCTTCACGGGTGCAACCCCGATCTCGACGATGACCATGCCTGCATCGATGCTCTCGGCGGTGTTGTTCTCCCCGTCGCACTTGACGAAGAACGCCTGGCCAGCCTTCTCTCCGAAGAGTGCACCGCTGCGCCATTCGTTCACCAAGAAGGCGCTGATGGTGCGGCGAATGCGGCCCCACAAGCGCTCGTCGTTGGGCTCGAAAACACACCACTGCGTTCCCTGGAGAATGGACTCCTCAAGGTAGTTGAAGTAGCGACGGACATTCACGTAACGCCACTCTGCATCACTGGACAGTGTGCGACCGCCCCAGACGCGAATTCCTCGGCCGGGGAACGACTTGATGGAGTTCACGCCCATCGGGTTGAGCATGTCCATCTCGCCGCGGGTGACCGCGAGTTCCAGTCCGGTTGCACCTTGGATGACCTCGTTGGCCGGGGCCTTGAAGACGCCGCGAGTGTCGTCGTTGCGGCTCCACAGACCTGAGAGATGTCCGCTCGGCGGGAAGTAGACGTCGTGGCCGACTGTCGGATCGAACGTCTGGATCCACGGCCAGTAGAGCACCGCGAACTTAGAATCGAAATTGGTGGTCGTCTCGCGCCATTCCGATGCTTGCTGGGCGTTGAGTCCTGCGGGGGTGTCCAGGATGGCCATCCGGTTACCCATGAGTTCGCAGTGGGAGACCATCGCGGTCTGGACCGCAACAACCCCCTCGGTGTCGATTAGGCCCTGCCGGTGAGCCGACATCAGATCCGGCGCGACGATCATGGTGATCTCTTCGATGGCCTCGAATGAAGCGAACCCGGTCCTCTTGGCAGGATCACCGACGACCGACTCGGTGGCCACAGTGGGCACGGCGACGTCAGATGGGATGGACAAGCTCACCGCTCCGGTGGCGAGCCCGTCTTTCAGGACGTCGGCGGCGACATCGAGCCCCTCGATGGTGACCAAGCGTGAACGAGTGTTGACAGCGGTGGCGATGTTGCTTGAGCCAGCGCCGGTGGTAACCGAGTGGTACGTCTCACTCGGACCGTCCTGCGTGGAGATCGTGACGTCGAATTTTCCCGAGTCGGGATCCGCATCGGCCGCGGGCTCCACGTCGACGGAGATATCTCCGACGTTGGCGTCGAGTGCGCGAACGGTGAAGGCGGGAACGGCGTCCTTCCCCGAGCCGGCGCTCAGGGCCGCTACTGGCAGTCCAGGTGAGGGGGCGTTGCCATCCACGGCGAGGGGAAGTCGCACGACGTAGGCGCGGCCGCCGCCGTTATTGAAGAAGCCGTACACCGACTTGCCAAGGGCGAACTCTTCGGCCATGTCCCCGAACGTGTCGACGAACTGCTGCCAATTGGTGACCAGGGTCGGCTCATTAGTGGGGCCCGTTGTGGCGAAGCCGACAAAACCGGCGATCGCGGTGCCAACACCCTCGATCGGACGAGTGGCGGCCGGGACTTCTTCGACATAGACCCCGGGAGACAGGTAACTAGGCATTCAAAACTCCTCGTGCTGGAAGTAACTTGTGGAGGCACTATGGAGCACACAGGCCCCCCGCGTCCCGAATTTCACAGGATTGTTCACGAACATTCACACACCCCACGCGTTCCGGGGCTACAGTCGCCGCATGCCAGGCCCGGTCGCCACCCTCGGAACCCCGATGTTCTGTGACATGGGCTTCGCCCCGTCGGCGCTGCTCGTTGAGCCGCTGGGAGTCTTCGCCAACGACCTCCCCGTGGCGACCATGATGGACTTCGCCCCCATGGTCAATATCCCGACCTTCGGGCTATGCCGCTCGCCGGCCAACCCCGACGTCATCGCGCTCACCGCGGCAGCGCTGGGTGTTCCCACTCCAGCCCCCTGCATCCCGGTCGTGGTGACCCCGTGGATCTCGCCCAGCAACGTCCTGATCGACGGGATGCCGGTGCTGACCGAAGGTGCCGCCTGCGAGTGTCTATGGGCCGGAACGATTGAGCTCACCGGTCCGTCACCGGCGTTGAATGTGGAAGCGGAATAGCGGATCCGCTGCGACCACGGTTGTCCACGGGGTAACTTTGACCCGTGTTCGTACTGTTCTTACTGTGGTCCGTGGTGATTGCCCTGGTCGTTCTTCGCAATAAGTGGGCAGCGCCGTCCGCCCTCGCGTCCTTGGGGATTACGAGCCTTTTTGTGGCGTTTGCGTGACTGGCTGCTCCATGTCCGATTACTCGGCGTCCATTGGTGGGTGTGGGCGATGAACCTGAATTCGACCCTTGGAGCGGCCTACAGCCTCAAGGGTGCGCTCCCGCAGGGAACGAAGGAGCCCAAGCCTCCCAAAGCCCCGACGATGCCCAAGAAGCCGGGGATGCCGGAGTTTCCCGAAGGCGACTCCGGGCACCCGGACGGCTCATCCATCCAATCCGGCCCCGATAACGAGCCCACACCCGCGGTGGGGAGCGCGCGTTGGATGAACATCGCGGCCATCGGCGTCGTCATCGGGGCGATCACCGTGGCCATTACGCAGCAGTACGGCTACGGCATGGCCCCCAGCGCGTTGGGAGTCGTCGAGCGGTCGGCCCTGATCGGTGCGGCCATCGCCCCGATGCTGAATCTCCTGCGCGGAATGCGACCGAACCACTACGCCATCGCGATTCTCGCGGCGGTCGTGGGTTGTGCCGCGAGCGGACGGCAGATACTGGACCACGCGACCGGAGACCTGACTTTGGACCCGAACGAAGTCGTTTTCGGTCGACCCATGTTCGAGTGGGCCTTCGCCATCTTCCTGGTCGCCGTAGTGGCCTGCGCCGCCATCCTGCTGTGGACGTCGTCGTGGCGGGCGGTGGACCGGGGCCTGTTCCTTCACCGTGGTGCCGCCCGGGCCTTCACCTTCTCCACCATCATCTGGCTGTTTGTGTATGTCGTGCTGAGCTTGGTTCAGGTTGTCGTCAATTGCGGCATCACCATGTGTCCGGCCGATCCGTCGAGCACCGGTGCTCAGTCTTTCGAATTTACTTTTTCGGTCGCGGGATCAGGCGGAGTCGAGGCATCTATCTCAATCCCAGGTTTCGTGACCGTGATGCTCGGCATCGGCCTCATTTCCTTTGTGGCGGGAGCCATCATCAACGGGAAGGTTCTTCGCGGAGTTAAAGATCAGGCTAAGCAAGGGGCGTGACTGATGTCCATACAGACTCCGGTGACTGACGTTGACGAGCGGCAAGTTTCCTCACGATCTCAATCATCTTCTGGGAGGACGAGTGGACAGGTATCGCGTCCAGATACGGGGAATCCCGATGGTGCCGTGGACGGGTATCAACGTGGGTACACCCGCCCCGTCACATCGGTTGACGCTGATCATGACGACGGGTGGCATCGCACCGCCGACGGATCGTGGACCCAGCATGAAATAGGCCACGGACCCGCCCCTCGACCGGAATCAACAGCCATGGGGCGCTTGGCACAAGCCGGTCGAGCGGGGGGCGCTGGAACCGAAAAAGTTGGACGGGCCGGACGGAGTTTCAGTAAGGGCCTCCGAAAGCGTGTCTCCAAGCTCGGCAAATTCTTCAAGCGTTCGAAAAAGAAGGCCGATCAAGTAAATGATTCTGTCGACACAGCCCAAGGAAACATCGAAGACGCGAATGACAGGGCATCCGGCCTTGGGTTGTCGGGGGTGTCGCAGCCGCTGGCGGACCTCGGCCAGACCGTTTTGGGCGGTGTGGGCGCGGTCGCGTCAGAAGTAGGAGATGTTGCGTCAGACGCAGCGCCGGTGTTAGGCGCTGTCAAGCAAGCGGGAAAGGCGGTCGGCCAGGGCTCAGCCTTTCTGGAAGCTTCCGGTAGGAAGATGAAGGAATCTTCAACCGGTCGAGCTGAACGTCAAGATGCGCGAGATCACGCGACGTACCTGAATTCAGAGCGAGGCTCGCGAGATATAAACGCGATGCATACAGCAATAGCGCAGCAGATCGAAGCCAAGGGGGTGAAAGGGACCAACAGCTTGCGTTCGGATCCGTCACCGGAACTCCAAAACCTTGTGGACAAGGACACTCCCAGCCCTGATGCCAAAGGGGTCGTGCAATCGGGAGTTTCGGAAGAAGTACAGACAAACTTCGTGGCTGATCAGCTGCAGCGAGCACAAGACGAGCGGGCTGGGAGACCGCCAAGCGTCGAAAATCTTGCTCACGAGTCAGGTAACGAGGAGTCGTCGCCTTCGCCAGAACCCTCTCAAGCGATGGATGAAACTGCAGGGGAATCGAGCCCCCCTGAGAGGGAGATCGCCGATGGCGATAACTCTGACAGCGACGTCTGGACCGGGCAAAAAAAGAAACACGGTGCACCTGTTTCGACCCTCGGTCATTTCTCCGAAGACATTGATCCCACCGCGCGAACATACGTTCGTGGGGACGCGAAGACCAAGCATCTGCGCAGCAGAAAGCAATTCCTCATGGAACGTCCAGGCAAAATGTGGAACAAGTTGAGAGGCAGAGGCGGGCGAAAAAAGAAGACGATAGAAGCTCCCGGGGTGAACTGGGACAAGCAGCCTGACGGGACCTGGAACGAGAGTAGTCTTCCCTCCGGCGAAACAATTCCGGCGCCTCGAGTCGGCTCCACGGTTGACAGCGCACTCGGGGGAGTCAATGCCGCAGCAGGGAAGGCCAGGGCTCTAGGGAAAATTGTTGCCGGCACGTCACGGAATGACCCAAGCAAAGATAAAACGATCGTAACGGCTGGCGCGGGAGCGGCTGTAAGCGGAGTTTTGGCGGCCGATGCCACAGGAATCGGGTCCGCAACAGTGCGCGGCGCAGGAAGGAGTCTGGCTCGGGGGGCCAAAGTTGTTCAGAACGCCACCGACGCAGGTGCCACCCGAGCTCGACGAGCAGATCAGATCAATCGCACAAACTCTGGGGCTGGGAAAGCGGATGTGGTGCAAAAGCACAATGCAGTCTTGGATGAATTAACGTCAAAGGTCCACAAGGACACTCATAGAGACACGTCAAATTTCCCCGAGCCGCAAAACCCCGACGCCGGAAAAGTTGTTGACGACTCACTATCCAGACAGGAAATGCAAACGGAATTGGACGCCCACAGGAACAAAAAGCAGGTAATGGGCCAGCTATCCGGTTCGGTGGATCGGGCAAAGGATACGAGCGAAGGTGGGGAAACACGTTCTGTGGCGGAGAGGACGCCCTTAAAGCCGGTCGCGAAGCCGAAGCTTGGACTGTGGGGGAGGATCAGGCGGGGTGCTCGTCGAGCTTGGAGAGGGGTACGTCGGGGTTTCAAAGGGTTGTGGAGAGGGAAGAAAATTGATGCCGGCTACGACGACGAGTAAGTGAGCGTTACATTTAATGACGTCCGCACGCTCGCAACAGACGTGTGCAACAGCGCGTTGCAACCCGCTGCTCGTCGCCAAGCGTCCTGAACTTACGCTCAGCCTCACCCCGGCGTCTGAATGCGAATGAAAGCTCCGTGCGGCACCATTGGACGGGTGTGGCCTCTCGCCGGTGAACCGTCGGGGCTTGAGGCCGGAATGGAGCAAGGCCTCCAGGGGCCGAATGAGTTCGCACCGATGAAAGCCGCGCGGCGAACTTCGTTGGGCCGACCCTTTTGGTTTCCGCGGAGTGGTTGAGTGAGTTAAGCGGGTGGCTTCAACCGTGAAAGTTTTCCCTCCGGTGAGAGCCATCACAGAAAGGTTTGTCTCTACTGAAACCGCACCGACACAGGTAGACGGTCGATGCTTCCTTGATGATATTTCCGTCGGGGTCCTGAACGACCACCCCTCCGGCAACTTGATTGGGGCCATTTTTCAATGGCGTGATGACTACGCGCGCGTCGCTCATATCCGGAGTGTTTCAGTGCAGCGGTGATAGCGCTTGTTAGAGCAAACCGTCTTTGGTCAGTTTCGTGAACGCCCAGTAGCCGGGGACGGTGGGTGCCCAGAAAGTGATCAGTCGGTAGAGCAGAACAGCGGAGACGGCGGTGCCGGCGTCTAGCCCTGCTGCCGTGAGACCAGCTGCGAGCGCAGCCTCCACAGCGCCGAGACCACCGGGGGTGGGAGCGGCTTGCCCGATCGTGGCACCGGCGAGGTAGACGACCGCCACGAGCGCGATGTTGAGTGATCCGTCGAACGCGGCGATGCAGGCGAACAAGACCGCGATGTAGGCAAGATTCAGCAGCAGAATTCCCCCAATTCCCTCAAGGAGTTTGAGGGGGCGTTGAGCGACGGTCACTAGTCGCGGGATCACCTCGGCAATCAGAGGGCGAATCCTGCGGGTGATCTCTTTGCGGACCCGAGGAACAGCCAGCAGTCCCAGAGCGAGAACGGCGAGACTGGAGACGATGATCACGGCGGCCCGAGGCGGGTCGAACGTGAAGTCGGTGGCGGTGCCCGCCGCAACACCGAAGCCCAGGAGAAGAAGTATGTGCATGACGAAAGTCATGACGCCGGCGACGCCGACCGACGCTGCAGCCAGCGCCGGATACAGTCCGGACTTCTGCAGGTAGCGCACGTTGATCGCGATGGACCCCAGCGTCGGCGGGGAAACCAGCGTCGCGAAATCTCCAGCAATCTGCGCCATCAGCGTGCGCCTCAAGCGCAGCTTTTCCGGGACGAATCCCGTCAACGACCAGGCTGAACCGAAATACGTGATGAAACTGAAGACGATGGCTGCGGCGATCCACTGCCAATCGGCATTCCTGACGAGTCCGATCAGATCCACTTGGGCCAGTTGGGACAGCAGGACGTACCCGGCGATCGTGCCGGCCACCACCATGATGAGGGTCTTGGGCTTGATCCGCTCGAATTGGATCGTCTCTTCGTCTGCCCCTGGTCGTATCTCCACCAAGCGATCGCGCAGCGAGACGATGAGCCTCTTGTGCTTTCGCAGCTCCTTTCGCGTGCTTCGAGACAACGCAACCGGTTGCAAGGCGGGTAATGCTCGTCCGATGCCGTCCACTCCCAGAATCTCCACCCCCGTGCTGACAGCACGGTCGACGTCGGTGAGCATCGCGAGAGTGCACAGCAACTCGGCGACGTCAATGCGCATGGCAACGTCACTAGAGGCGACACTGCCGGAGTCCTGGCCGATAACTCGCACGGTGCCGTCGGGGGAGCGCAGCAGGTGGTCGTCGTTGAGCGATCGATGCGAGATCTGGTGTTCGTGCATAGTTTTCACGGCCTGCCACGCGCCGCGGAGGTCATCGTCGGTGAGGTCGCTGCTCTGAGCGAAGGACGTGCCGTCGATGTGTTCGTACGCCAGGACGCAGGAGTCGGGGCCTACCTCTGATGCAACGAGCAAGCGAGGCTCGGGAAGACCGGCGGATTCCCCTGCATAGGACACCAACGCTGCGTGCTCGAGCGAACGACGCATGTTGAACGACGAGTTGCGCGGCTCCTCTCGCAGGCGCAGCGACGTCCAGATGGCCCGAAGGAGCCCGGCTCCTTCGAGGTCTCGGTCGAGAACGATCACGTTGAGCGATTGGCCGGACCGTCCCGTGGCTAGGTAGCGGCGACCCCGTGAGGTTGACTCTTGCGCCCGGAGCATCGTGATGGGTAGGCCGCCGCGGTCCAATGCGTCGGCCACTTCCGCGCCACTGGGGCGCGTGGTTTGAATCCCCAGGATGTAACGAACGGCGAGACCGATGGCCCAACCGATCATCAAGGATGCAGCCAAGCCGGCGACGGCGATGGATGCGCTGAGTATGGCGACGATCACCAGTGAGCCCATGACCACGAGGGTGAGCACGTTCCACGGGCGACGACTGATCAACCGCGAGGCGGTGATGAACGCTAGGAGGCCGCCGAGAATCGGGGATGTTGCCGCATTCGACGGGTCGTTCGATCCGGTGAGCGCGACGAGCAGCCGCGGATCAGCGATCTCGGAGACGAGGATGGAAAGGCCGGATAGGACGACGGCGGCGATGAGTAAAGCGACGAGCGCGTCGAAGAGTTGACGAACCCGTCTGCGGACGATCAGCGCGATCGCTCCGGCGAGGGGTAGGGCGAGCGTTCCAATGCCACCAATGATGTTGATGATCAACACGACCGGGTCGGGGAGAAGTCGTGCTCCTTCCACGAGGTCGTCTTCCAGACCGCTGGTTGTCCCGGTGGCGAACCAGCCGAGGGCGACGGCGGCGGCCGCGAGAAGCAGGGCGAGTGCGAATCGTGCGAGATCCAGGGGGCGACGCAGTCGCTTGGGGATGACGCCGTCCTCGATGACGATGGTGCCGAACTCGGTCACCCCGTCGGACCCGGGAACGTAGGAACCGGCGTCGGCTAGCGCATCAGCTCGCAAGTCCGCCATCTCGCCACTTGTCCGGTTCTCGGGGGGTGCGTTGGTTCTGCCGGTCGGCAGACCGGCAAGGGGGGTGTCGAGCGTCGATTCGGAGCCGGCTGCGCCGCCCGTCCGCGTGTCGTCGCTCACCGGCCGATCGTGTCACATGGCGGTGGTATCCATGGATGGTGCGCGCCCGATTGGACCTCTCGCCCCTGCCGCGAGCGCACGCCCCCGAGCTCGACGCTCGCCAGCAGGCCGTGGTTGATCACCGTGACGGGCCGCTCCTGGTGCTCGCTGGTCCGGGCACCGGCAAAACCACCACGATCGTCGAATCTGTTGTGGGGCGCTTAACCGCCGGGCAGTCCGCAGAGGAAGTGCTGGTCCTGACATTCGGACGGCGGGCGGCCGGCGAGGTTCGCGACCGGATCGCAGCGCGCATCGGTGGTGGCCTGCTGCCCACGGTCGCCACCTTCCATTCGTTCGCCTACGGCCTAGTTCGTGGGCACGCCGGCGCCGAGCAGTACGTCGATCCGCCGCGCTTGTTGTCGGGTGCCGAGGAGGATCAACGGATTCGCGAACTGATCATGGGAAGCAGGGAGGACGCCTCCATCGCATGGCCGCAGGAACTGCAGGAAGCCATCGCCACCCAGGGTTTCGCCGCCGAGGTGCGTTCCCTGATCGCACGAATGCGCGAGCGAGACATCACTCCGGGGCGTTTGCGAGCACTGGCCGCGGAGCATGCACGTCCGGAGTGGAAAGCCGTTGCGGACATCGCGGAGCAGGAAGAGGACGTAATGGTCCTCCACAACGTCATGGACTACGCCGAGTTGATGCGAAGAGCCGTGCTCCTGGCCGGCGATGACGCAGTGCGCTGGCAACTACACGAGCGGATCACCGCGGTTTACGTCGATGAGTTCCAAGACACCGACCCTCTTCAGGTCGAGTTTCTGCGTCGCATAGCCGGGCCGGGATGCTCGGTGGTGGCTGTCGGTGACCCGGACCAGGCGATCTACGCGTTCCGCGGAGCCCAGGTGCAGGGATTCCTCGACTTCCCAGATGTGTTTCGGCAGCCGGGGGGACAACCTGCGCCGGTGATCGCGCTGCGCACCGTGCGCCGCTACGGATCGGTGATCGCCGACGCGGCCCGGGCTGCCCTGGCACCACGAACGCTCGGCGCCCTGCCGGTTGAAGCGCAGCGCGACCATCGCACCCCCGAATTCGTCGACCAAGACCCGTCGATGCAGGGGTCCGTTCGCGTGCTGTCGTGTCCAACGCATTCCTCCCGTGACGCGCACATCGCCGAACAGATTCGATCGGCCCACGTGCACGACCGCCTCGCGTGGCAGGACATGGCGGTTCTCGTTCGATCCGCGGATGATCTTGCACGCGTCGAGAGCGCCTTGTCGGTGGCCGGCGTTCCTGCCTCCATCACCGCCGACGAGTTGCCGCTGCACGAGGAGCCGGCGGTTGCAGTGCTGCTGACCCTCATCGAGATCGCCGCTCGGCCTCGAACAGCAACTCCAGAGCGGATCGAGGATCTGTTGCTCGGCCCCATCGGTCGTATGGATGTCTCGGACCTTCGACGACTGGGCCGGGCGCTTCGCGCGCAGCGTCGCGACGCGGGTGAGCCTGTGCTGCAGGCGCGAGAGCTCGTCGCGGACCTGGTGCTCGGTCGTGATGCTCCTCCCGCCGGCATCGATTCAGTCTCCGCTATTGCCGCGAGCGTCGATCGAGTACGAGACGTTCTCGCCGCCGTTCGCGAAGGTGTGTCCCACGGGGCATCGATAGGTGAGGTGCTGTGGGTCGCCTGGACGGGTGGCTCGATTGCGCATGGCTGGCCGGATCGTCTGCGCGCCGCGGCGCTGGGTGGCTCGGCGAGCGCCCACCACGATCTCGATGCCGTCATAGCGCTATTCGCGTCAGCCGAGCGTTTGAGTGAGCGCTACCGCGGCGTTTATGCGGTCACCACGTTTCTCGACACGTTGCGCGATCAGTCCATCGCGTCAGAGTCGATCACCGAGTCCTCGCACGCCCGAGTGGAGCGAGAGTCGATGGTCCAGATCATGACCGTGCACCGCGCCAAAGGGCTGGAGTGGTTACGGGTGTGGATCACCGGACTCGAAGAAGGTCGGTGGCCGAACGTGCAACCGCGCGGATCCCTACTCGGCGTCGAGGAACTCGCCTCGGCAGATCGTGTGGCCCCGGACCTGATGCGCGAAGAGCGCAACCTACTTTTCGTGGCGATGACCCGTGCTCGCGAGCAGGTCACCCTTCTCCCCGTCGACTCCGCAGATGAGGGAGCAGATCGGCCGAGCAGATTCATCACGGACGTGATCGGCACAAGCCTCAGGAATCCACACCGCGACTACGGGGGCCACTCGCCGGGGATCACTGTCGAAGCCCAGCCGCACCGCGGTGACGTGATCACCAGTTGGAGCCAACTGGTGGTCGACTGCCGGCGTGCTTTGATGGACACCGACAGGTCCGCCGATACGAGACGGCACGCGGCGTCGCTACTGGCTCGCATCGCCACCCTTCGTGACCGTTCGGGCGCGCCGGTGATCCCCGCCGCGGATCCAGCCAACTGGTGGGGCCTAAACGACGTGAGCGAAGGGCCCCGTCCGCTGCGGGCGCCCGATAAGCCCATTGCGCTATCCGGATCCTCGTTGGATTCGATCCGGCAGTGCTCGATGAAGTGGTTCCTCGACCACGAAGCGCACGCCGATGTTGTTCGCTCGAGCGCGACGGCATTCGGAAGCATCGTGCACGCGATTGCCGACCATGTGGCGCGTGGAGAGATCCCCGAAGACCTGCACTCCATGGAGGCCTTCGTCGACCAGGTGTGGAGCGAGGTCGACTTCGACGCACCGTGGCGTTCGGTGTCCGAACGAGTTGAAGCCCGTCGCGCACTGGAGCGATTCCTGATCTATCACGAGGCCCGCGAGAGAACCTTCATCGACAGCGAGCGTCACATCGTCTCTGACCTTGACGTCCCCACCCCCGGTGGACCCTCGGAGTCGGTGCACCTGCGGGGCTACCTCGATCGCGTCGAAGAAGACGACGACGGTCGTTTGGTGGCGATCGACTTCAAGACATCCTCGTCCAGTCCCACGAAGAAGGAGACTGCAGAACACGGGCAGTTGGGGGTGTATCAACTTCTGCTGCGCGACGCGTACGAATCAGCGAACGGCGCTCATCACGACGTGGGAGGCGCTGCTCTTGTTCAGTTGCGCATGGACGCTGGCGCGAAGGATCCAGGTCCGAAACAGCAGATGCAGCTACCGCTGAGCACCGACCCCACCGATGACCCTCGTGGGCCAGATGGGCTGGACGGTGTCACGTGGATCGAGCGCGCTCTTGGGGAGGCAGCGGACACGGTTCGACGTGAACGCATCGAGGCGCGGCCTGGAAAGCACTGCACCTTCTGTGACTTCGCTGGCATGTGCCCGGCCAAGACGCCCGAGGTGTCTGTCATTGATCTAGTGGGCGATGTCAACGACGTAATGGATGTTAGCGGTGACGACGAATGAGCGGCGACAACGTGAGCGGCGACAACGTGAATAACGCCTCGGCGAATCACGCCGTGCCCTTGGACATGGACCGAGGCGGGCTCGATGCGGTCCTCGGTTTCCACTTGAGCGATAGTCAATGGGAAGCCGTCAGTGCGCCGCTCGCTCCGGGCGTGATCGTCGCGGGGGCTGGCACCGGAAAGACGACGTCTATGTCGGCGCGCGTTGCCTATCTCAGCGCGATCGGCGCGGTGGATCCGGGCCGCGTCCTGGGTCTGACCTTCACGAACAAGGCTGCGTCCGCACTCGTTTCGTCCATCCGGTCACGAGTCGCCTCCGTCGGCTTTGCCGAGGCCGAGCCTTCGGTCTTCACCTACAACGCGTTCGCCTCGCGGGTGGTGACGGATTACGGATTGCGCATCGGACACGAGCCCAAAGCCACGTTGTTGACCGACGGTCTTCGCTACCAGCATGCCTATCGAATGGTGTGTTCACTAAATGACGACGAGGTCGGCGAGGGCCTGGCTCGTATGGGTCGCCGCCCGATGGATGTCACCGATCTCATGCTCCGCCTCGATAGCGAATTGAGTGAACTCGCCATCGATCCGCGCGGTGTCGTTGAACACGATCGCGCACTTATCGCGCAGCTCGATGTGCTCGGTTCCGGGCGCGGAATAGCTCGAGAGATTGCCGAGAAGGCGCGGGACCGAATGATGCTGGCCGTGCTCATCGAGCGGTGGCGCGAGTACAAGACCACCCGCGATCTGTGGGAGTACATCGATCAGGTCCGCCTCGCTCAACGCATCGTCGACCAATTCCCTGACACCATCAGCGACATTCGCTCTCGCTTGGACATCGTGCTGTTGGACGAGTACCAAGACACATCCATCGCGCAACGACAATTGCTGCAGACGTTGTTCGGGGACGGATTTCCCGTCACTGCCGTCGGAGATCCCTGTCAGGCTATCTACTCCTGGCGTGGAGCCAGTGTGGACAACATCGAGTCCTTTCCGCAGCACTTCCCGCGGACCGACCAGCGCCCCGCCTCGCGGTATTCGCTTGCCGAGAATCGACGCTCCGGACCGGCTGTTTTGCATGTGGCCAATGAGATCTCCACCGACCTGCGCGCCGAACACGCGGGAGCCGACCCGCTCATCCCACCAGGTGACGCGTCACCCGCACGGGTGGACGTCGGATTGTTCGACACCATCGAGACCGAAGTGGAGTTCCTCGCTACCCGCGTGGGTGAGGTGCACGCCGCGGTTGAGAAGCGACGTGCGTCGGTCAATGGCTCCGACGAGTCGATCGCGGTCCTGTGCACAACGGGGAAGAACATCCGGCGCGTTGATCGGGCCCTGCGAGCGCGGGGGATTCCTACCCGGGTGACCGGAGCGGCCGCCCTGCTGGCTGATCCGGCGGTCGCCGACACGCGGGCGCTGCTCGAAGTGGTGAACGAACCGACAGCGAACACATCGCTGGTGCGCCTGTTGGCCGGGGCCCGCTGGCGGGTAGGCGCTCGGGACCTCGCGGTGTTAGGTGAGCGCGCCTACGCGCTCGCCGGTGGGCACGGCCGACGCGACACCGACTCCATCCACGACGATCTCAACGATGCCGTTGCGGGGAGCGACGCAGTAGAGGCGACCGCGCTCGCTGATGCTCTGGCTGATCCCGGGCCGACCGAGCACTACTCGCCGCGCGCCATCGAAGCGTTCGCGGAGGTGTCGGATTTGGTGACGCGGATGCGTGCGCACACCAGCGAGCCGATCAGCGACTTCATCGCGCGCGCTGTTCGTGAGCTCGGAGTCGACGTCGAGGCCGCGCTCGCCGATCCGAGCGGAACATCGCCCTCGGCGCTTGACGACTTCCACGCCCTGGCCGCGTCCGTGACCGAAATCGACGGCCGCGTGAGCCTAGGAGGGTTCCTCACCTGGCTGCGTGACGCCGAACGATTCAACGTGACCATTCCCCACACCCGACCCCGGGTCCCGGGAGCGGTCGAAATCATGACCGTATTCGCCGCCAAGGGGCTGGAGTTCACTCACGTCTTCGTTCCCTTCGTCTGTGAGAAAGCGTTCCCCGGGGGTAAGCCCCGCGGCCGCTGGCTCACCAGCCCGGGGGTGGTTCCGTGGCCGTTGCGACGTGACGTTCCCCCGCACCTCGCTGTCTTCCCGGACGCTGATGGGGAATCGATCAGTAAGCAAAGCGACCGGTACGCCGATCATCTTCGCGCTCTGGAGGAGCGCAACAACGAGCGCCTCGCGTACGTCGCACTCACCCGTGCCGAGGAGTCGCTGACCGTCACTGGGCATTGGTGGGGCGCCGGGCAAAGCAAACCCCGCGGGCCGCATCGCTTCCTGCAGCAGATCCGAGCGGCGGTCGAATCCGCCGATCCGGACATGTGCCGGGTCGTGATGTGGGCACCCGCGCCGCCCGACGGTGCCGACAACCCGATCACCGGAAATGGGGGCGTGTCCTGGCCGCAGCCGGTCGTCCCATCACTGCGCGCGGAACTCACGCAGGCCGCGGCAGCGGTGCAGGCCACGAACACCACCGAACCCATCGCCGTGACCGAGTCGCTATCGCTGAATGAGTCCAGCGGCGGTGGAGAAACCGCGGATGAGCAGCGGGTGCGGGTGTGGCATGAGACCTACGAAGCGTTGATGGAGGATCACCGCTTGGACCAGGTGGACGAGCACGTCGTGCGGCTCGGTGAACACGTCGGCGCGACGACGTTCCTGCGCGCACTCCGGGAGCCGGATGCCGTTGCCCTCGATCTGCTGCGACCCATGCCGCGTCAACCATCTCGGGCTGCGACGCGGGGTGTCGCGTGGCACGCCTGGGTCGAAACCATGTTCGGCCAGCAGTCGCTGATGGCTGTCGATGATCTCCCCGGGGCCGCCGACAAAGACATCACCTCGGACGCGCAGTTGGAAAAGTTGAAGGAGGCGTTCGCGAACACGCGGTACGCAGGGCGCGAGCCGGTAGGCGTTGAGCGGGGCTTCTCGGTGGTCCTGGGCGGCCGGGTTATCAACGGCCGTATCGACGCCGTCTTCGCCGAGGAAGACCGGTTCGAGGTAGTGGATTGGAAAACGGGAGGGACCGCGTCGATTGACTCCCGACAGTTGGCCGTGTACCGGCTCGCGTGGGCCCAGATCGCGGGAGTCTCGTGGCGAGACGTCGATGCCGCGTTCGTGATGGTGGCGACGGGGGATGAGATTCGCCCGGACACCGACGCGGAGGTCGAGTCCCTCCTCGCTCTCGACTAGCGCTCGTCGGTCTCCGGGATCGCTACCGGATGGATCGGCGCACCGCGCGCGGGATTTCCCTCCGTGGCACCCTCGATGATCTCCTCGCCCGCCTCCTCGGTGGGAGTACTGCGCGTACCCACGAGACCTCGCATCCATTCACGAGCCGGCTCTTCGACCACCTTCCACATCAGCCACGCGATGACGAGGGCGCCAACAATCAGCACCACGACCCCGGCGGCATACATAGCGCCCGACTCGATTCCGGCAACGTTCATCCCCGCCCGCCACAACCCCATCCACACCAAGTGGGTCATGTAAAGGGAGTAGGAGACGAACCCACCGAGCACCAGGGTGCGGGTCGAAAGAGCCCGCGCCACACCCGAGCGAGCAAGCGCCAAAGCCCCGATCCACGCCACCAGCAGTGGTATGAGGGCGAGATGGAAATACGGCGGCAGTGGTTCTGCGTCCGGGTTGATGGCGTTCGCCGGTGGTTGGGCCGCCGGAAGCCACGCCAGGAACACCGCCCCTGCTACGACCAGCGCGGGGAGTATGGCGGACAACCACGCGGCGGGGGAGTGAATGCGTTCGCGCTCCGACAGCCGCTGGACGATGAGATAGGTCAGAGCTCCGGCGGTGAATTCCGAGGCGATGCGATAGGTCGATCCCCAGTTGTTCGTGTAGTAGGGATCGGACGTGCCTAACCCGTAGCCGACCAGCGGTGCGAGGACCGCGAACCACGCGATCACCAAGACGAACGTGGGCACTTTCTTGTGCATCCTCCACAAGATCAGCACCAGCAGGGGGAACACGAGGTAGGCAAGCCACTCCATGGACAACGACCATGCGACGAAATTCCACCCGCGTTCGGGGTTGGGTCCCCATTCTTGAATTAGCAGAAGGTTTTTGATGAAGTCGATCGGGTTCCACCAGTCACGATCGATGTCCTCACCCAGAACGCGGGCTTGAGCGAAAACCGCGAGGCCAGCGACGACGAGCATCACCAGGTGCACGGGGTAGATCCGGGCCAAGCGCAGCCACCAAAAGCGCAGCGTGGCGCTCCCGCGAATCGATGAACCCATGCGCGTGAGGTAGGTGTGGGTCAGGATGAAGCCGGACAACGCGAAGAACAGGTCCACGCCGAGGCGACCAACCCGCATGACGTCGCCCATGACCGGTATCGACAACAGGCCGAGAACGTTGAACGGCCCTTGCAAGTGGTAGGCGAACACCCAGAACGCGGCGACGAAGCGGATTCCCGTCAACTGGCGGATGAACACGCTCACGTCGACACCCTAGGCTCGCCTCCATCGTTAGTGGGGAGATCTCGTGCGAATGTCGGATCCGCGGTGGTGGCTGCTGGATGATCTCGTGCTCGCCCGCTCCGCCATCGACCGGGCTGCCGAGCGACGCACCGACCAGGCATGGGTTGATGGCGCCCGCGTTGATCCATCGAGTCGATTCGTCCGTGTGCACCAGGGCACCGCGGCCATCGACGGGGATCGGCTCGCCCTCGATGCTTCGGTTCCCGAGCACGTCCTGACATCGCTGCTGGGGATCGACGCCGACGGCGTCGCGTACTTCTGCGCGCACTACGACGAGGCTCCCGCGCTAGCCGACTCTCACCGGTGGGCAGACCTTCGCATGTCGGGCTCCAGCCTGGATGCCATGGATGCCGGATTGATGGTGGCATCGGTGGCGCTGGATAACTGGTCGCGCAACCACCGTCACTGTCCTGAGTGCGGCGGCGGCGTGACGTGGCGCGATGCAGGCTGGTCGCGGTACTGCCCTGTCGATGATTCGTCGCATTTTCCGCGCACCGATCCTGCCGTCATCGTCCTGGTCCGCGACGACGATGATCGGGCGCTCCTCGGCCGCCAGGTCCGCTGGGAGCCTACGTGGTTTTCCACGCTCGCGGGATTCGTCGAGGCGGGAGAGTCGGCCGAAGCGGCGGTCCGACGCGAGGTGGAGGAGGAGTCGGGTGTGCGCATCGGCACCCGGCCGGAGGATCTGCAGTACCTCGGCAGCCAACCGTGGCCTTTCCCTGCTTCGCTGATGCTCGGCTATCACGCGTTCGCTTCCGATCCATCGATCGATGTGGATGGGGAGGAGATCGCAGAGGCCCGGTGGCTCTCGCGAGCCGAGTTAGCACAGGCCTGCGCGACCGGTGAGGTATCGCTTCCTCCAGCGGTCAGCATCGCCCGCAAACTCATCGAGCGCTGGTACGGCGAGCCGCTACCGGGTGATTGGAGCCGGCCGTTGATCAAGCCGAGCCGTTAGCGCGGCCGGTAACGCCCCATCGATGGCTTCGACGGCACGATGTCGCGCCCGGCACGCAGCAGGCCTCCTAGACGACACCCGCGCCACCAGTCACGAGTCACGAGTCACGCGAGTCTGGATGTCACATCGGCCAGCGACGGGTTCGTCGCGGTGGAGCCGTCGGGGAAGACGACGGTCGGTACCGTTTGATTGCCGTCATTCTGGCTTTCAACGAAAACCGCGGCATCGGGTGTCTGCTCGATATCCACCTCCGTGAAGGAAATGTCCGCGTCGGTGAGCTGCCGCTTGAGTCTGACGCAGAACCCACACCAGGGTGTGGTGAACATCGTCACGGTCCCGCCAGCGGGAGTCCAGGGGGTGACGTCCATGCGATCAACGTAAAGGAATGGACATGGCATGCCCTACGACCCCGGCGGACTAGACGAAGATGGCTGCGACGCACGCGAGTGCGGCGCCGCTGAAGCGGATGGCATCCGCTCGCCGGAGGCGTCGCTTGAGTTGGGCAGTCGGGCCGTCTCTCGCCAATGTCTTGTGCAGAGGTGCTGCAACGAGTCCGGTTGTTAACAGGACCAACAAGATCGCGCAGATTGCCAAGACCAGGGCCGGCGACCAACCCATTGACGAGAGAGACCAGGTGAGAGCCGAAATGACAGCGACGTACATGGGGACAACGACGAACGCGATTCGCTTGGAATGCGCGGTGTGGCGACGTTGCCAGTCAGCCTGCGAGACCTCAAAAAGCGCCGGGTAAACCACGACGGTGACGACGGTCTGAAAGCCGAGATGCGCACCCATCGAAAGCAACATGGCCTGCTGAGCCGCGTTCATACACTCAAGTTTAGGCAGCCCCGTGCGGTTGGCTCGGCACATTGTTGAGGAGCACCAGAAGTGGAAGCGTTCCCACGGCTGGCGACTCCCGGCCCTGGTCTACTGCGGGATCCCGTCAAGACGGCCACCCTCACGACTGCGGCGGCATGTGTGGCGTTGACGCGTGGATGCTGGCCCTTGCGGTGACGCGGGCATCCCGCACCCTCATTGGTCCTC
>PBTV01000026.1 GCA_002729215.1 Rubrivirga sp. | reverse complement strand
GTTCGCGACGATTTTCGTGCTCTTACGCGTCTTCTACAGTGGAGGCATGATGCAGCAGCGTCGAGTCGGCGACCTCTCGGTGTCCGCGGTGGGCTTGGGGTGCATGCCATTGAGCAACGGCCGCATGGTGAATCTCCGCGAACAAGCACTGCAGACCGTTCACACGGCGCTCGATCAGGGAGTCACCCTGCTCGATACGGCCAACATCTACGCACCATCGTGGGATGCCATCGGCCACAACGAAGCCCTCGTCGCCGAAACTCTCCGCACCTACACAGGTCACGCTCCACTGACCGATGTTCTCGTCACCACCAAGGGCGGCATCACCCGCAGCCTGGGCGAGGAGTGGGGTCGCGATTCCAGCCCGCAGGCACTGCACCGAGCGTGCGAAGGCAGCCTGAGGGCACTCGACGTCTCGTGCATTGATCTCTACCAACATCACCGCCACGATCCGGCGATGACCTACATCGACCAAGTGCGAGCGCTGCAACTACTCAAGGACGAAGGGCTGGTTCGAGGCATCGGATTATCGAACGTTACGGAAGCAGAACTCGATCTCGCCATCGGCGAGTTGGGATCGGCGTCCGATGGGGGAGTTGTCTCCGTGCAAAACGAACTGTCGCCGCGATACCGCGCCGACCTCGATGTTCTGGCGCGGTGCGAGCGTGAAGGCATTGCGTTCCTGCCGTGGTCGCCACTGGGGGGTGCAACCCACGCGAAGGACGTCGGGTCGCGATTCGCCGCGTTTGCAGACGTCGCCGACGCCATAGGGGCAACTCCGCAAGAGGTGACGTTGGCGTGGCTGCTGCGCATGTCCCCGGTGATGATTCCTATCCCGGGGGCGACCCGCCCGGAAACCATCACGTCGATCGTGCGCTCGACGACGCTTGAGTTAACCGACGAGCAATTCGCCACGCTCCAGGCAACGACGCCCGAGCACACATCGATGTATCCGGAGGATCAGCCGCGAAGCCCGTTGCGGTGACGACTTCAGGACGCGGCGACGTCAGCCAGTAGTCGTCTTGACGAACTGCTCGTACGGAACGAAGCATTGAGCGGTCCGATCGCCTTCTTTCCAGCCGGCCCGTGTCGGCCAGATCGCCCACCACGGATAGAACTTCTTGCGCTCGGTGTAGCGGTTGCCCACGCGTTGGCAGATGCGTTTCGCCTTACGTTCCACAGACCGCGTCCCCGGGAACTTCTTGCCGATGGCTCCCAGGTCCCGCTCGGCGACCATGATCCAGTTCTTCTTCGGCTTGGTACACGGATAGGCGGCTTTGGTCCTATTGCCCGGAACCGACGGGGTGCAGAAGTGGAACTGCTCGCGAGGCGTCGAAGCGACCAGTTGCGGAGCACCGCCGGAGAGGCGAGTGAATTCCTTGCCACCGCGAAGAACCACATCGCAGCGCATCCATCTCTCGCCGGCGTTCCATTGGCCCGCGGTCGGAAACACGGTGACGATCTGGAAGCGCGACGGAATAGTCGTCTCCGACAGGCCCAGGTACGCGTTCATCGCATCCGTCGTGCACGGCTTCGCGACCTTCAAGCGTTTCTTGGCACCGGCTAGAGCGGGAATCCCGAAACTCTCCGGAAGAGATCGTGTGTAGAAGGTTTGCGCGGTGTGTTCGCCCTCGCACGCAACAGCAACCGCGACCGCGGTCTGGTCCTCGCTGCTCGAGGACCGATAGTCGTAGCAGGTGTTTGTGGCGGGAGGTGCCTGGGGAGTAACGGCCCGCGCGGCAGGAGCGGTGATCACTGTCGAGACCACGAGAGCCAGGCCAGCGGTGAGAGCGGCCGCCCGGGAGAGCGGGAAATACGGAAACGTCCGCACGCGCGATCCTCCTTGATCGAGTCGTCGGCCACTGTAACTTCGCCGACGCGCGCGGATCAAACGCGGACCAGTCCCGTCCGCGACGAGAAACTGGTTGTGCCCGATCGCCGGTGCCGACAGACTGAGGGTCATGGGCGTGGTGAGCGTGTTAAGTCTGAAAGGCGGCGTCGGAAAGACGTCGGTGGTGCTCGGGTTAGCCGGCGCCGCCACCGTTCGCGGGTTGGCGACACTCGTCGTTGACCTCGACCCCCAGGGAAACGCCACCTCCCTACTGAAGTCCCACAAGACCCGAACCACGGTGGCCGATGTCCTCGGGCACCCCACCCGCGAAACCGTCGAAAGCGCCCTGACCCCGTGCGACTGGGAAGTCGCCCCCGGAGAGGTCGATGTTCTCCCCGGTCACGCGAACACCATTCGCTTCGACGCCTGGACCGGAGGACAGTGGAGACCCAAACTGGCCAGGGCCCTGGGACACCTGGACGGGTACGACCTGGTGCTCATTGACTGCCCTCCATCCCTGGGTGCTTTGACGCGCGAAGCGCTCGCCGCCTCGGATCTCGCCCTAGTGGTGACCACCCCGTCGTATTTCGGGACCCAGGGAGTCGAACGGGCGATGGCAGAGATCGACGAGGTCCAAAAAAACCACAACCGCGACCTACAGCTCGCAGGGATAGTGGTGAACCGAGTCCGGTCTGTTGCCGAAGAGCACCAGTATCGAGAGCACGAGCTGGTCGAGATCTACGGCCGCAGCACCGTCATGAAACCCCTGATGCCGGAAAGAATCGCCGTGCAGCAGGCGGAGGGCTACGGCCAACCCGTCCAGTTGGTGAGGACCGCCGGTGGCCGCGAGGTGGCCGACATTTACAAGACCTATTTAACGAAGTTGCTCAAGGCCGCCCGCTAGCCAGCGATTCCGCTCAGTAGGGGTATCACGGACCGATCTGGCTGCACGTCGCTCCGGCTGGGGGTGGATCCTGCTCAGGGTTGATGGCCCGTGCCGTTGGGGGAGCGAATCAAGCCGATCCCGCTAGGCTCTCCCCGCTGCTCGGTGCTGTGGGAACGGCGCCGTGCACGCTCACCATCCGAGAGCGAGGACTGTGCGTGAAGATCGTTATTCCTGCGGAAACGCGGGCGGGGGAGAAGCGTGTCGCGATGATGCCGAGCGTCGTTCGCAAATTCACCCAACTCGGCTTCGATGTGGCTGTCCAGTCCGGCGCAGGCCGAGAAGCCTTCGCTGACGACGCTGCCTACACCGAGGCCGAGGCACAGGTGTTCGATGAAGCCGCACTCACCGAACAGATCGCCGGCGCCGACGTGGTGGCCAGCGTTCGACCCCTTGACTACGGGCGCGCATCGCGTCTTCGTAGGGGCGGAGTGAGCATCTCGTTCCTTTCACCGGCCCAGGACACCGAGACGATCAAGGCGTTGCGTGACGCCGGCGCGACCGGCTTGTCCTTCGACCTGCTGCCACGTATTTCCCGCGCCCAGTCCATGGACGCCCTCACCTCCCAAGCACTCGTCGCCGGGTATCGCGCGGCCCTGGTTGGAGCCGACCGGCTCCCGTCCTTCTTCCCGCTCTTCATGACCGCCGCCGGGACCATCCAGCCGGCGAAGGTGCTGGTGCTCGGCGCCGGAGTGGCCGGGTTGCAGGCGATCGCAACAGCCAAGCGCATCGGGGCGAAGGTGTCCGCGTACGACGTTCGGCCAGCTAGCGCCGACGAGGTCAAGTCCATGGGCGCCACCTTCATCACCTTGGATCTCGAAGCTCTCGAAGGCTCCGGCGGCTACGCGCGAGAGATGAGCGAGGACCGTGCAGATCGCCAGCGCGAAGCCCTCACCCCGTACATCTCCGACGCCGACGTCGTGATCACCACCGCGGCCGTGCCCGGACGCCAGGCTCCGCTGCTCGTGACGCGCGCCATGGTCGAGACGATGAAGCCAGGTTCGGTCGTCGTCGACCTCGCTAGCGAAACAGGCGGCAACGTCGAAGGTTCGGTCTCCGGTGAGGAGATCCTCGTCGGTCAGGTCACCGTGTGGGGCGCTAAGGATGTGGCCAGTGAGATGCCCGTGCACGCCTCGCAGTTGTACGCGATGAACATCGCGGCCCTCGCGGGACTGCTAGTCAAAGAAGGCGAGTTCGTCGTCGATCTCGAGGATGAAGTCCTCGACGGGTGTGCCGTGGTGCACGACGGGGAAGTCCGGAACGAAGCAGCGCAGCAAGCACTGCAGGGAGGTGCGTGAGCATGGACGGCATCGCACTGCTGACCATCTTTATCCTGAGCGTCTTCGTTGGATTCGAAGTCGTCTCGAAGGTTTCGACCGTTCTGCACACCCCGCTGATGTCGGGCGCCAACGCCATTCACGGTGTTGTCGTCATGGGCGCGATCATCGTCGCCGGCAAGTCCGAACCCAACTCGCTCGCCCTGTGGATCGCCCTCGCGGCGGTGCTTCTGGGTGCGATCAACCTGGTCGGCGGCTTCGTGGTGACCGACCGCATGCTGGAGATGTTCAAATCCAAGAAACCTGCCGCCGCTGCCGAGGATGGCGGTGCGGCATGAGCGAGACGCACGTTGACCCCATGTGGGTGCAGGTCAGCTACCTCGTAGCGGCTGTCCTGTTCATCCTTGCCCTGAAGTCCATGTCGTCACCTCGAACGGCGCGGACAGGCGTCTTGATCGGTGCGATCGGCGCTGCCTTGGCGACGGGTGTGCTGTTCTTCAGCGGCATCAAGCTGGCCAACCTTGCGTTGATCATCGGATTCCTCGTCGTCGGTTCACTACTCGGACTTGTTGCCGCCCGTCGAGTAAAGATGACGGCGATGCCGCAACTCGTCGCGCTGTTCAACGGCGTCGGCGGTGGTGCCGCGGCGCTGATTGCCGTCGTCGAGTACCTCGTGGTCGACTCGGACGACCCTCTCTTCCTCATCTTTACCGTTGCCACGGTGATCGTCGGGTCGATCGCATTCTCCGGTTCGATCGTCACATACCTGAAGTTGCAGGAGCTCATGACGACCCGGCCGGTGGTCATCCCGCTGGGCAAGTGGATCACCATCCTCGTCGCGGTCGCGACCGTCGTCGGTGGCGTGTGGTTGATCGTTCAGCCGCAGGAGTGGCTGCTGTGGGCACTGCTCGGATTGTCGTTGGTCTTCGGCGTGTTGTTCGTGCTGCCGGTGGGCGGAGCGGACGTGCCGATCGTCATCTCACTGTTGAACGCCATGACCGGTTTGGCTGTCGCGGCGTCCGGCTACGTTCTGGGCAACGTTCTGCTGCTCATCGCCGGCACGCTGGTGGGTGCATCCGGAACGTTGCTGACGAACCTGATGGCCAAGGCGATGGGTCGACCGCTGACATCCACTCTGTTTGGAGCGTTCTCCGGAACAACCGCAGGTGGGGCGGGCAGCGGGACCGACCGACCGGTGCGTTCGGGCTCGGCGAACGACGTAGCCATCATGCTGGGCTTCGCCGGTAAGGTCATCCTGGTGCCCGGTTACGGCCTCGCCGTCGCGCAGGCGCAGAGCACGCTTCGTGAACTTGCGGACCTTCTCGCCGAGAAGGGAATCGAGGTCGACTACGCCATTCACCCGGTGGCGGGTCGCATGCCGGGACACATGAACGTCCTGCTCGCCGAGGCGAACGTGCCGTACGAGCAGTTGAAGGAAATGGACGAGATCAACCCCGAGTTCTCCGCGACCGACGTGGTGCTGGTCGTTGGAGCGAACGACGTGGTGAACCCCGCGGCGCGGACCGACCAGACGGCCCCGATCTACGGCATGCCGATTTTGGACGTCGACGCCGCGCAGCAGATCGTGTTCTTGAAGCGGTCTATGCGTCCGGGTTTCGCGGGAATCGAGAACGAGATCCTCTTCGATCCGAAGACCACGCTGTTGTTCGGTGACGCGAAGGATTCCTTGACTAAGGTTGTCGCGGCGCTGAAGAACGTCTAGCGCTGCGCGCGGTCAGACAACCCCGTACAGACGATCGCCAGCGTCACCAAGTCCGGGAACGATGTAGCCCTTCTCATTGAGCTTCTCGTCGAGCCCGGCGGTGACAACCGTGACGTCGACAGACCGGTTGCCGTAGTTCTCCTCCATGTGGGCCAAGCCCTCCGGTGCCGCCAGCAGGCAGATCGCCGTCACGTCCTTCGCGCCGCGCTCGAGAAGAATGTCGATCGCTGCTACCAGAGTGCCTCCGGTGGCCAACATCGGGTCAAGCACGAATACCTGGCGGTTGTGCATGTCGTGCGGCAGCCGGTCCGCGTAGATAGACGCGGTGAGCGTGTCCTCGTCCCGCACCAGGCCGAGGAATCCGACCTCGGCGGTGGGCATCAGCTTGACCATGCCGTTCAACATCCCCAGGCCCGCGCGAAGAATCGGAACAACCAGCGGCTTGGGTTCTCCGAGCTCGTAGCCGGTGGTGGGCGCCACGGGTGTGGTGATGGTTTCCGGGTGAACGGTTAGTGATCGCGTCGCCTCGTAGGCGATCAAGGTGACGAGTTCCTCGGCGAGGAGCCGGAAGGTGGCTGAGGACGTCTCCTCTCGGCGCAGACGGCTCATTTTGTGGGCGACGAGTGGATGATCGATCACCAGTGTTCGCATGGAACGCAGAGTAGTCGTACGGCAGACGCGACGGTATGCCTCGTGCCACGATCTACCCATGGGTACGCAGGCGGTGACGGCGGACGACATCGACGTGTCGTTGGTCTTCTGGCGTGAAGAGGGCCTCTGGCAGGTGTCCAGCATTCCGGCGCGGTCTGCTGTCGCGATGGACTCGTTGATCTCGGCGTTGTCTCGGTTTCCTGGAGAGGGTGGAGTCTTCGGCGCGGTAACCGTGGGCGACGACTTCTTTCTCCTCGTGCGGGAGAGTGGTCAGGGCCGGTGGATGCTGCTCAGCGACGGAGCGGCGTCGTGGGATTGGTCGCTCGCGGAAGAGGCGGTCGACATGTTGGGCCTTGCCGACAACGACGTCGAAGAACTCGAGCCAGCGGGAGATACCCGGCTACTGGAGGACTTCGGTGTGAAGGGAGAGGACCTCGAACTGCTGTGCTCGAACGAGGACCTCTACCCGGACGAGCAGTTGACGTCGATCGCCGAACGTCTGGGAATCAGCGCGCAATGGTCGCGCGCGACGAGGTGATGGCCGACCGGCAGGCTCTGTTCTCCGAGTGGATGGGCTCGGCGTTGGACTGCGCGGTCGACGCTGCTTCCCGCGGTGACATCCCGATCGGAGCGGTCGTCGCGAACGCCGATGGGCGGGTCGTGGCGATTGCGGGAAATCGACGAGAGATCGACGGTGATCCCACCGCTCATGCCGAGATCCTCGCCCTGCGATCGGCCGCGCAAGAGATCGGTGACTGGCGCCTGGACGGGTGCACGCTGGTCGTCACGGTGGAGCCGTGCCCGATGTGTGCGGGGGCCGCCGTGCTCGCGCGCATCGCCACGCTGGTAATCGGTGCCTGGAACGACGACTACGGCGCCGCCGGATCCCGGTGGGACGTGGTCCGGGATCGTCGAATGAATCACCGCATCGAAGTGATCGGTGGCGTTCGGTCCGACGAGTGCGCCGACCTTCTCACCAGTTTTATGGACGACAGGCGCGCGACCAACACCCACGATGATCCCTACAGTGGTGGGCGATGACCACCTACACCTCCGCACGGCGCCCTCCGGCCCGCCGCCCGGTATGGCTCATCGTGCTGCTCACCGGCGTAGGCATGGTGGTCTTGTTCGCGGTGGGCTTCGGAGTGTCGCTGCTGGTTGCCGGAGAAGACGAGCGTCCCACGGTTGTCGCCGGTGAAGAAGACCCCTCAGTCGCTGGCGACGCGATCGGTAATGACGACGGCACTACCGGCAGCAACAACGTCGAGCCGGAGCCGTGCGAAACGACACTCATTGCTGCTGCCGAGGTGCTGCCGCGACCGGACAGTGTCGTCGTGAACGTCTACAACTCCACCAAGCGCGCCGGACTAGCCGGTACGACAGCGCGCGAGTTGAGTCAGATCGGTTTTCGCATCAACAAAGTAGAGAACGACCCGCTGGGAGTTTCGCTGCGCGGTGTGGGAGAAATCAGATTCGGGCCGAAGGGAGTGGACAACGCGCGCTTGTTGCTCTTCTACGTCCCCGACGCGGTGATGGTCGAGGACGATCGTTCCGGCCCGCGCGTCGATCTATCGATCGGCAGGGGTTTCGAGGGCCTGCAGCCAGAGGGAACCGTGGCGGCCGCGCTGGCGTCGCCGTCACCCTCCCTGTCGGGCCCGGGCTGCTCGGTCGAGTAACACCAGAACCGCCTGACCGAAGGGCGCGAAGGCCGGGTTGGTGGTCTGCCCTGCGACGAAGCGGGCCCAGATCTGTTGCAGGATCACAGCGAGCCGGAAGAGCCCGTAGGTCTCGTAGAAAGACCAGTGCGCGGTAGTGAAGCCCATGCGTGCCGAGTACTGCTCGACGATGCTCTCCCGCGTGGGCATCCCCAGGAGGTCGCTCGGTTGACGCTTGAGTGCGGCAAAGGCCGGGTCGACGTCGATGTCGGTGGAGTCAATCCAGTACGCGAGAGCCGCGCCCACATCCATCAGCGGATCTCCGATGGTGGCCATCTCCCAGTCCAAGACGCCGATGATCGTCGGCTGATTACCCGGTGCGAGCGAGTCCGTGTCCATGATCATGTTGTCCAGCCGCCAGTCGCCGTGAATGACGCAGGCCGCGACCTGCGGTGGGCGATTGTCCGCCAGCCAGTTCATGACGTTCTCCCCGTCCGGAACGTCGGGAGTGCGCGCCATGCGGTAGCGCTCGGACCAGCCGGATACCTGCCGGTCCACGTAGCCCGGCCCCTTCCCCCAGTCGGTCAACCCCGCTCGATCCACGTCGACGGAGTGCAGATCAGCCCATCGATCGACATAAGCGCGGCCGATGGCGCGTGCCTGGTCACTGGTGAGCGCATCAGTCGATTCCGGGCGCAGGATTGTTCCGTCCAGGTACTCCATGACATAAAACGGCGAGCCGATCACCGAGTCATCGGTGCAGTAGGCGTCGATTCGCGGGACGTAGGGAAATTGATCTCGCACGTGATTGATGACGTGCACTTCTCGACCCATGTCGTGGGCGGAAGCGGCTTTTGTTCCGGCCGGTGGTCGACGCAGAACCAGGTCGCGGCCGCCATAGCTCAATCGGTAGGTGAGGTTCGAAGCGCCGCGCGTGAATTGGGTGACCTGCGGTAACCCATCGGGCAACTCGTGCGCATCCGGCAGATCCGAAACCTTGGTGCGCAACCAACGATCCATCGCGGCGACGTCGAAGNAGTCCTCGTNNCGCACCCGCGACTGAATGCTCATCGGCGGCGCAGTTCTTGACGAGCGATNTCTCGAAGGTGAACCTCNTCNGGNCCGTCGGCCAGTCGAAGCGCGCGCGCGCCGGCATACATCGCCGCGAGCGGCGTATCGTCGCTGACGCCGGCCCCNCCGTGAACTTGAATNGCNCGGTCNATGACGTCGCAGGCGACCCGAGGGGCGACCACCTTGATGGCAGCGATCTCGGTGCGGGCTNCTTTNGCGCCCACGCTGTCGATCATCGCGGCNGCCTTCAACGTNAGCANNCGTGCTTGATCGATCTCGATGCGAGANAACGCGATGGACTCGCGAANCACCCCCTGATCNCTGAGGGGTTTNCCGAACGCGACNCGTTCNCGGGAGCGNTCGATCATCATGTCCAAAGCCCGCTCGGCAAGTCCGATCATGCGCATGCAGTGGTGAATGCGTCCGGGCCCCAGTCGTGCCTGCGCGATGGCGAAACCAGCTCCTTCCTCACCGATGAGGTTCGATGCGGGAACTCTGGCGTCGTCGAAGGTGATCTCCCCGTGACCGTGCTGGTCGTGGTACCCGAAGACCGGCAAGGACCGCCGGACGGTAACGCCCGGTGTGTCCATCGGCACGAGGACCATCGACTGCTGGCGATGGGTCTCCGCGGTCGGGTCCGTCTTGCCCATCAGGATCAAGATCTCGCAGCGTGGGTCCAGCGCTCCGGTCGTCCACCACTTGCGTCCGTTGATGACGTAGTCGTCACCGTCGCGTTCGATGCGGGTTGCGATGTTGGTTGCGTCGCTAGATGCGACGTCCGGCTCGGTCATCGCGAAGCCGGAGCGGATGCGCCCATCCAGCAGCGGTTCGAGCCACTGCGCGCGCTGNGCGTGTGTGCCGAACATGTGCAGAACTTCCATATTCCCGGTGTCGGGTGCTGAGCAGTTCATCGCCTCCGGCGCGATCTCGATGGAACGGCCCGTGAGTTCGGCGATGTGGGCGTAGTCGGCAACGGTGAGACCGTGCGCGGGATCGGTGCTCTCGGGCAGAAAGAGGTTCCACAGTCCCTGCGATCGCGCGACTTCTTTCAGCTCCTCGACGACCGGCGGCAGATGATGCGGTGTGCCCTGTTCGGTGAGCGCCCGCCGTTGCTCAGCGTAAGTCGGCTCGGCGGGATAGACATGGGCTTCCATGAAGGCGGTGACCGTGGAGAGGTACTCGCTGGCTCGTGCGCTCGGTCCGAGATCCATGTCATTCCTTCGCATCGCTGCTGTGTCTTGTTCTTGGCAGAAGTGTTCACCTGCGACCGGGGCCGCTAGGGGACAGCATGCCGAGAAGAGCCTCGCTTGCGAGGCACTTCTCGTCGAATGGCGGTGGCGGTGGGATTTGAACCCACGGTGAGGTTGCCCCCACACGCGCTTTCGAGGCGCGCTCCTTTGGCCGCTCGGACACGCCACCGCGAAGGAGGGTACAAGGTGGATCGCGACGAGGGCGAGCGGCGTCGGCCGCCTTCATGGTCGTCAGACGACGAGCAGAAGAACCGCGCGGAGGATAGGGGATTCGAACCCCTGAGGGCTATTAACCCAACCCGCTTTCCAAGCGAGCGCCATAGGCCACTAGGCGAATCCTCCGCGGGGGAGATTACCCGCAGGTGGCGAGCGTTCCGCGCGGCCCCGTACCCTGGTCACCGACCCCCCGTGCGGTGTCACCTCGCTCAACCCCCCCAGGGCCGGAAGGCAGCAAGGGTAGGCGGGCTCTGTCAGGTGCGCGGGGGGTCCCTTTGCGTGGCTGTCTGGTACCCGAACATCAGTCTGTACCGCTTGCAGCGGGCGTTAGGGTCGGCGCATGTCGTTGGCNCTCTACCGCACCTACCGGCCGGCGAGGCTGGCCGACGTGGTGGGCCAAGAACACATCACCACGCCCNTGGCGCGGGCTTTGGACAACGATCGCGTTCACCACGCGTACCTCTTCTCCGGCCCCCGCGGCTGCGGCAAGACATCGACGGCGCGGATCATGGCCCGATCCCTCAACTGCGAGCAGGGACCGACATCCGAGCCGTGTGGCGCTTGCCAAAGCTGTGTGGATTTGGCCGCGGGTGGGCCGGGCTCCATCGACGTCATCGAACTCGACGCTGCGAGTCACGGAGGCGTGGATGACACCCGCGATCTGCGTGAGCGCGCCATGTTCGCGCCCGCGTCATCGCGCTACAAGATCTACATCATCGACGAAGCCCACATGGTTTCCACCGCCGGCTTCAATGCCTTGCTGAAATTGGTTGAGGAGCCGCCAGAGCACGTGCGTTTCATCTTCGCCACGACCGACCCGGACAAGGTCCTCACCACGATTCGATCTCGGACGCACAACTACGCGTTTCGCCTCGTGGGAACCAAGGATCTTCAGCAACTTCTGGCCTCGATCTGCGAAGCCGAAGGCGTATCGGCCGAACCGTCGGCCCTGGCCTTGGTGGCTCGCGCTGGNGCCGGAAGCGTGCGGGACTCGCTGTCGATCCTCGGTCAGGTGATCGCNGGTTCGGGAACCGACGGTGTTACGTACGCCGAGGTCGCGGGCCAGTTGGGTGTGACGGAGAGCGCCGTGCTCGATGCGACCATCGAGGCGATCGCGAATCGCGATGGTGCGGCGTTGTTCGACGTTGTGGAAGGGGTTGTCGATAGTGGACACGAGCCCCGTCGTTTTGTCTCGGACCTACTNGAGCGCATGCGTGATGTGATCGTCGTGCAGAGCGTTCCCGATGCCGTGCAGCGGGGACTTCTCGATGCCCCCGACGACGAGGCGCAACAGATCGTGGCGCAAGCGGAACTTCTTGGCCCGGCAGAAGCCAGCAGGGCAGCGGACGTCATCAGTGGTTCCCTCGGTGAACTCAAGGGCGCCACAGCTCCGCGTCTGCGCCTGGAGATCATGGCGGCCCGGCTTTTGGTGCCGGCGGCCGAAAATTCCGACGTTGGCGCGCTGGCCCGAATCGAGCATCTGGAAAGGGCTCTCGCGTCGGGAGTCCGCGGCGCCGAAGCGCCTGCGACGACGGAAACCACGACCGAGGCGACGACGGAAACCACGACCGAGGCGACGACGGAANCCACGACCGAGGCGACGNTGCCCCGGAAGTCGAAGGCGGCCACCAAGACGTTGGCCGCGCCGCCACCGCCCAAGATCTCCGAGGTTGCGCCGTCGACGGCGATCGATGCTGACGATGCGCAAGCCGGCGCAGACAGCGCTGACAGTGCCGACACCTCGGTTGCGCCGGCGCCCGATGCTGAATCGGAGACGACAACCTCGACAACGACCGCGGCCGATTCGGACATCACCCTCGAAGGCTTCGTCACCATGTGGCCGGCGGTGATGGACACGTTGTCTCGCACCCGGGTGGCGTGGATGCTCTTCAACGATTCCCGTCCGGTCTCTTGGTCCGATGGAGTTCTCGCAGTGGCGGTCGATAGTCCCGGCAAAGTTGCCAACGCGGCATCGAGCGGTCACGACGAGAAACTTCGAGCGGCGATCGCGGACACCCTCAAAGTAGATCTGCGGATCGATGTTGTTGTTGCATCGACTGCCAACGCGTCCGCGTCGGGCANTGGTGGAGGCAGTAGCAGTACTAAAGACCCCGCTGACGCCCCGAGCGTCGATGACGTGAACGTCGACGATATTTCCGGCGTTGACTTGGTGATGCGGGAAATGGGCGCCACGCAGATCGGGGAGATNGAGCACTGATGTACGAAGGCGCCGTTCAGGATCTCATCGACGAACTGGGGCGACTGCCGGGTGTCGGCCCGAAGAGTGCGCAACGCATCGCATTCCACCTACTGGCTTCTGAGCGGGAAGATGTTCAACGTCTGGTCGAGTCGCTCGTTCGCGTGAAGGAGCGAGTGCAGTTCTGCGACACCTGCGGAAACATCTCCGAAGCCGATCAATGCCGCATCTGCGCGGACCCCAAGCGTGATCTCAGCGTTGTGTGCGTTGTCGAGGAACCCAAAGACGTCGTAGCGATCGAGCGAACCCGTGAGTTTCGCGGCCGCTATCACGTGCTCGGTGGCGCGATCAATCCCATCGAAGGCATCGGCCCGGAAGACTTGCGCATCCGAGAACTTCTCAGCCGACTCGCGGACGGCACAATCAATGAAGTAATCCTCGCGACGGACCCGAACCTCGAAGGGGAAGCAACCGCTACGTATCTCGCCCGCACCATGCAGCCACTGGGGGTAGCGGTCTCNCGCTTGGCAAGCGGCTTGCCAGTGGGTGGCGACCTGGAGTACGCCGATGAGGTAACCCTCGGGCGCGCATTCGAGGGACGACGACGCATCGATTCTTCCGGCTGAGCTGACCGGCTTGCTCGATGCTCGACGATCTGTTCGCGTACGCACTCACCGCGGTCATCGTTCTCGGCCTCGCGGCGTTCATGAGGCAACGAGGGTGGGGAATTGCCCTGCCGTTGATCGCCCTCGGGGTGGTCGTGGGTCTCGCGCCGTTCGGACCCGCTGCACCCCCGGAACCGGAAGTGATTTTGATCCTGCTCCTGGCGCCCTTGGTTTTCGGTGAGGCTCTGAGTTCGTCCTACCTCGACCTGCGTCGCGTGAGTCGACCCGTTCTGGCACTGGCGATCGGACTGGTGCTGACGGCGACGTTGGCCGTGGGTGGTGTGGTGAGCGTGTTCGTCGCGATGCCATTGGCCGTCGCGTTCGCCCTGGGCGCGATTGTCTCCCCGACCGATGCGGTTGCGGTCAGCACGATCGCGAAACGAGTCGCGCTGCCCCGTCGCTTGGTCTCCATCCTCGAAGGCGAAAGTCTCGTCAATGATGGAACGGGCCTGACGGCGTTGCGTGTGGCCGTAGTCGCGGCTGTGGCCGGCAGCGTGACGATGCTGGATGCAGCGGGGATGCTCGCTGCCGCCGTCGGTATCGGCGTGCTGATCGGTGTGCTTGCGGGATGGAGCATGTCGACGGTGCTGCGCCGCAGTCGAGACTTNGTGGCCGCCAACTCACTGATCGTCGTCGCGCCATTCTTGATATATGTCGTCGCCGAAGAGTTTGAAGGCTCGGGGATCCTGGCGGTAGTGGTGGCCGCCCTGTGGCTCGCCAACACCCAGCATGCAGACCCCGGATGGTCGGGGCGGCTGGCCGGAACAACCGTTTGGCGGCACGTCACCTTCATCTTGCAGACGTTCGCCTTCTGCCTCATCGGGTTGGAGATACCCGAAGTTTTCAATCGGCTGGGCTCAGACGAGGTAGCCGTCGTGCTGGTGTTGGTGCCGGTGGTGCTCGTCACCTTGGTTGGTACTCGGTTCTTGTTCGTGGGTCTCATGGTTGTCATCGATCGTTCCCGGGACAGGCGTCGCGGCGTTGTTCGAGACCAGGCGGTCAGGCAGGCGGTTGTCGTTGCCTGGGCGGGTGCNCGAGGCCCTGTGTCGGGATTGGCGGCTTTCTCACTTCCGCTCGTCATCGCCAGCGGTGAACCCTTTCCCTACCGTGATGTTCTCTTGGCTACGACGTTCGCGATCATCGTCATCAGTTTGCTGTTGACTCTTTCTGTCGCACCGCTCGCGCGAGCGTTGGGAGTGCGCGGTGACGATGATGCGGCGTTGGCTCGGACAGTGGATTCGGCCTTGGCGCGGGCGGCTCTGGAAAGACTGGACGCTGCGGTGTCGGAAGCAGACACCGGCGGCGAGCGGATTTCGCCGGAGGTTGTTGACCGACTTCGAAGTAATTGCGAAGAGCGGCTCGATCGATCCGCCTTGCAGGCCGATGAACTGGCGGAGCGGCCGGTGAACTCGGTGGCTTTGCTCCAACTTGCCCGTGCCATGGTCCGGGCCGAACAAGAGGAGCTACTCAGGATGCGAGACGAGGATGGCCTTCCCGATGCCATCGTCCGCCCTCGGCTGCGTGACCTCGATCTTCGCCTTGAGGCGCTTGGAACAGAGCGCTAACTCGCGCGATCGCATCGTGCCCGGGGTGGCGAGAGGCTCCCTGGCGGTCCGCCGAAGGGAGCGCAAAAGATTTCACAAGTGGACGCGTACATAACGTTTGTGTCGTACGTATCTCAGAAATGTCTTAAGCACGGTCACAGATGTGACGTTGCTGCGGGGTGTAGTCGGTGCGCCGGGATACCCGGTAACCTCTCAAGGTCAGAAGCGCGGCACGTAAGCGATTCAAGGAGTGAGCACGTTCATGGGTTCAATGGGTAAAAAATTCGCGGTCATCGTGGGTGCTTCGGCTCTTGCGCTGGCTGCCTGTTCGAGTGACTCGGACGATTCGTCAGATAGCGACTCCGGTGGAGGAGACACCGTCGCATCTCAGNACGACTTGGGCGGCGTCGACCTCGCCATCGGCTCGAAGGACTTCGACGAGCAGCTGATCCTGGGCCAGATGATGGTTCAGGCTTACGAGGCTGCCGGCGCGAATGTCGACGACAAGGTCAACCTCGGTGGTACCGCGGTCGCTCGCGAGGCGCTGCTGTCCGGCGAGATCGACATGTACATGGAGTACAACGGCACCGGTTGGACCGTCCACCTCGGCCAAGAAGATCCCAGCTTCGACCCGGAGGAACTAACCTCTGGTGTTCGCGACCTGGATGCCGAGAATGGCATCGTGTGGGTGGATCGCTCGCCGTTCAACAACACGTACGGCTTCGCTTCCAGCCCCGCAGCGACCGAAGCCAACGGTGGCGCATTCACTCTGACGTCGATGATGGAGTACGTCCGCGACAACCCGGATGCCGTCGTGTGCATGGAGTCTGAATTCCCGGACCGTCCCGACGGCCTGATTCTGACTGAGACCCACGCCGGCATTGAACTGCCGGATGCTCAGCAGAACATTCTGGACACGGGCGTGATCTACACCGAGACAGCGAANGACAACTGTGATTTCGGTGAGATCTTCACGACCGACGGTCGTATCCCGGCGTTGGGTCTGACCTTGGTCGAGGATCCGGGCGTCAACATNCTCTACAACATCTCNGCAACCATTCGCGAGGAGACCTACGACGCGAATGCGGATGCTTACGATGCGATCACGGCNGCGATTCTCGAGCCGCTAGACAANCTCAAGATGGCCGAGCTCAACGCTCGGGTGTCAGCGGAAGGTGAAGAGCCCTCGGNAGTCGCGAAGGACTACCTCNTNGAACANGGCATCATCGCCGGCTAGTGCGAAAGAGGGCGGGGGCTTCGGCCCCCGCCCTCTTCACTAGTAAGCACGTCTCTTTCCTTCCCCNCACATTTCGACCAAACGGCCAGGAGCGTCTGTGGACGGCGTACGAAGTTGGTTCGACTACATGTCGAGCCGGACAGACCTCATCGTGGAGGGCCTGACCCAGACCCTCATGTACGTGGTTGTCGTCACGGTCGCTGCAGGGATCACTGCGGTTGTCGTCGCGGTGTTGACCATGCGTCACGCTTTTGCGAAAGAACTCGCACTCGCGATCTCGTCAGTTTTTCTCACGATCCCNTCGCTGGCCCTCTTCACGATCTTCATCCCAATCGTCGGGCTCGGATTCACACCGTCTTTCATCGCGCTCTATCTGTACGCGATCATGCCGATCCTGCGAAACACGACGACCGGGCTCGACTCGGTCGACTCCAGCGTGCTGGAATCGGCTAAAGGCATGGGTATGACGCGCGGGCAGGTACTGACAAAGATCCAGTTGCCGCTGGCCTGGCCGGTGATGCTCGCCGGTNTTCGAGTCTCGGCGCTGCTNACGGTGGGCATCTCCGCGATCGCGACACTCGTCGCCGGCGGCGGNCTCGGTGACTTCATCAAGAGTGGACTNGCGCGACTGCCGCTACCGAACTCGTTGGAAGCGATATGGACGGGCGTCCTGCTTTCCCTCGCCCTTGCGTTTGTCATCGACTCTTTGCTGCGCGGCCTCGGTCGCGTAACCACACCACGAACCAAGAAAGCCTGACGGGAGATCTAGTGAACGCTCAACCACTCATCCAGCTGGAGCACGTGACGAAGGCGTATCCGGGAGTCGAGGAGCCTGCGGTGAAGGACCTCAACCTCGAGGTCAACCCGGGAGAGATCCTCGTCCTCGTCGGGCCGTCCGGTTGCGGTAAGAGCACNACGCTTCGACTGATCAACCGCATGATCGAACCGACATCGGGACGAATCATCTATGAGGGTGAAGACGTCACGAAGGGTGACCCGAACGAACTTCGTCGCCGCATGGGCTACGTGATCCAGCAGATCGGACTGTTCCCGCACCGGACAATCGCCGAGAACATCGCCACCGTCCCGCGGTTGCTGAAGTGGCCGAAGGACAAAATCAATGCTCGCGTCAACGAGCTTCTCGAGGTTGTGTCAATGGATCCCAGTATCTATCGGGACCGATACCCATCCGAGCTTTCCGGTGGCCAAGCCCAGCGCGTTGGTGTCGCGCGGGCCTTGGGAGCGGACCCCGACGTCCTGTTGATGGACGAGCCGTTCGGAGCGATCGACCCGATCACACGCGATCGTTTGCAAAACGAGTTCCTCCGACTTCAAGAAGAGCTCAAGAAGACGATCGTGTTCGTCACCCACGACGTCGACGAGGCCGTGAAGATGGGCGATCGGATCGCGATCTTGCGTGACCAAAGCGAGATCGCTCAGCTCGACACACCCGAACATATTCTGACCGACCCGGCGGATGAGTTCGTCGAGAACTTCCTCGGCTCCGGCGCGATTTTGAAGACCCTCACCCTGCGTCGCGTNAAAGACATCGAACTGTCCCCACTCGTCACACTGAAAGAGCCNTTCCAGCGCGATCAAGCTTTCGCGATGATGAACGAAGCGAACACGAGCGTCGCCGTCCTCCTCGATGGCAACAATCACCCCACTAGNTGGATTGACGAGCGCGCCNTGAACCGGTCATCGGGTCTGGAGAAGGCCGGCCGTCCGATCTCGGTTCAACTCCAGCCAGAAGACACCCTGCAAGACGCATTGTCGGTGATGCTGACCAGCGCCGCGGGCATGGCCGTCGTGGTCGATGCGCGCGGAAACTACCTTGGCGGCTGCACGGTAGAGAGCCTCGCGCACCTCCTCATTCAGACCGGATCGGAGAATTCAGGGTCGTGAGCACCGCGGTAGTGCTGACCGCTGAGGATGCGGAGGCAAAACCGACCCGTCGATGGGGGTCGGATTCGCTCGACCTCGTCGTGACGCCTGCGCTCTTCATTATCCTGACCGTCCTGCTGTTCGTCGTCTGGAACTACTCGGAGTTCGATCAAACAACCACCAAGATCTTGGAACCGGCGAAGTTGCTGCGTCAAATGCAGGAACAGTTGTACGTGGCTTTCTGGTCTACCGTCCTGGTCGTCGTGATTGCGGTCCCGATCGGTATCGCGGTGACTCGTGAGGGAGCCCCCAAGATCAAGGACACCCTGGTCAGTGTGCTGGGACTCGGCCAAGCCCTGCCCGCTTACGGCCTCATCGTGTTGTTCTTCGTGTGGTTCGGCCAGGGTGCGACGACGGTGATCATCGCGCTTGCGACGTTCGCGCTGCTGCCGGTGCTCCGCAACACCATTGTCGGCCTTGAGCAGGTGGACAAGTCAGTGATCGAAGCCGGCAAGGGTATGGGGATGACCGGCTTTCAGCGACTGTTCAAGATCGAGTTGCCACTGTCTGTTCCGGTGATCATGGCCGGTATCCGAACTGCCACCGTCATCAACGTGGGCATGGCTGCGCTGGCATTCCTGATCGGCGGCGGCGGCCTGGGTGAAACGATTAACGCCGGACTGAAACTGAACCGCCCGACAGCCATTTTCGTCGGCGCCGTTCTCGTCGCCCTGGTCGCTTTAGCTTTTGACTTCATCGGCGGTCTCGCGCAACGCTACCTCCGCCCGAAGGGCGTGTGAGTCGATCTACGACGGGCCCTTATGGCGTCGGCGATGTCCTGGAGTTCGGTTTCGCCGGCAATCCGGGGATGGACGACAGTAAGAACAACACGGCCCCGGCGAAAGTTCCGAGATTTGCGATCTGCGGGTAGATGGACTGGTCGGTGAGCGGAACGATGTACGCCCCGAGGGCGGAAATCACGAAGAAGGCAGAGCCGATGATGTTCATCATGGCCAATTCTCGTGCGCTTCGGCCATTGCCTTGTCTGTGTTGAATGGGGTAGCGAAGTGTGAAGAACATTGAACTTGCGACGAGGAAGCACAAGGCACCGAAGAGGTCGGGGACCCAAATGATTTTCTCCTGCTGGGCGATGGAGAGTGATCGGATGAAGGCCCCCGTCATTGATGTCTGAAACAGCAGGGCGCCGATGGCTTGAATCCCCGCTGCCCGGGAGTTCTTGTTCGCGAGGTGACGCATGGCGGACGCATCGTCACGATGGTTAATTTTCATCCGGCGCCCCTGAATGAATTGAATGAGGGCTCCGACGAGGTACAGGCTGGAACCAACGAGGTAGACGACATTGGTCACAGCTGTCGACAGTCCGCTGGTGAATGGGAGTATGGCGCCTACGCAGAACAGCACCGAGCCGAGAATGAAGGTGATGGCGATCCACCAGCCAGGGTCGCGGGGTGCCCAGAGAATTCGCGGCTGGACGAATTGATGCAACAAGAATTTTCTCCACACTCGGGAGGGTCAGTAGAATGAATGAACGCGCGCGCTTAGGTGATCAAGCACTGGAAACGCTACCTCATGACGTGCAGCGCCCTTCCTACGATCGTGCGGATTGCGCCGTTGGCATCGTGCACATCGGGGTGGGCCACTTTCATCGCGCCCATCAGGCGCTCGTCATCGACCGGCTGCTGACTCAGGGGCGGGCGACGGATTGGGCGATCTGTGGAGTGGCGCTCCTGCCGACAGATGAAGGTCTTGCCCGTGCCCTGCAGCAGCAATCCGGTCTGTACACGCTGGTGGAGAAGCCAGCGACCGGCGAATGGGATTTTCGAGTCATCGGAAGTATCTCCGAGGTCTTGTTCGGTCCGGACGATCCCGATGCCGTTCTCGATCGATTGAGCGACCCCGCAACCAGGATCGTGTCACTGACCATCACTGAAGGTGGGTACAACATTGTCCCGACAACGGGCGACTTCGATCTCGCGAATGACGATGTACGCCGCGATCTCGCGAATGANNACACNCCGGTCACGGTCTTCGGNGTGGTGACGGAGGCGCTNNGGCGGCGACGAGCNGCNGNTGTTGCACCTTTCACCGTGNTGTCGTGCGACAACATTCAGCACAACGGTGATGTGGCCCGTCACGTATTCTCGTCCTTCGCGGCGGCGAGAGACGCTGAGCTCGGTCGATGGATGCGCATGGACGTGGCCTTTCCGAATTCGATGGTCGACCGGATCACCCCCGGCACCACCGACGAGGACGTTGCGTCAGTGTCGCGGGAGTTGNGGATCAAGGANGANTGGCCGGTNTTGTGNGANCCCTTCTTCCAGTGGGTCATCGAAGATGACTTCCCGTCCGGTCGGCCGGAGTGGGAACGTGTCGGAGTCCAGATGACCAGTGACGTCGCTCCCTACGAGAAGATGAAATTGCGACTGCTGAACGCCAGTCACCAGGGTCTGGCCTACTTCGCATCACTCATGGGTTACGAGTACGTTCACGACGCTGCGCGTGATCCACGCATCGCCACTTTCTTGCGGCACTACATGGACCGAGAGGCAAAGCCGACGTTGGACTCGGTTGAAGGAGTCGACCTGGATTCCTACAAGATCGAACTCATCGAGCGGTTCGCAAACCCTGAAGTGAAAGACACCGTCGCGCGCTTGGCAGCAGAGACGTCCGATCGAATTCCCAAGTGGCTGCTACCGGTCATTCGCGAACGCTTGCTTGAGGATGGGGACGTTCGGTGCTCGGCGGCCATGGTGGCGAGCTGGGCCAGGTATGCCGAGGGAGTGGGCGAGGACGGGCAGACGATTGAGGTCGTCGACCCCCTGAAGAATCAACTTGTCCCCATTGCGCAACGGCAGCGAGAGCAGCCGCTCGCGTTCATCGAAAACCGAGAACTTTTCGGAGATCTCGTGGACGACGAGCGTTTCGTCGATCCGTACCGGGAGACTCTGCAACGGTTGCATACCGATGGTGCCGAGGCCACACTGGAGTGGATACTTCACTCATGCAACGAGTGAGCATCCTCAACCCCGACCTGACGTTGACGATGAGTCAGCGCCCGGTACCCGAACCAGGTCCGGGAGAAGTCCTCGTCCGAGTGAAGTCCGTGGGAGTTTGCGGAAGCGACATTCACTACTTCGAGCACGGGCGGATCGCCGACTTCATCGTCGAAGGGCCGCTGGTGCTCGGTCACGAAGCCTCCGGTGTCGTCGAAGGCCTTGGTGATTGTGTGCAGGATCTTGCTCGCGGTACGACGGTCGCAATGGAACCGGGTGTGCCGTGTGGAGCGTGCCATGAGTGTCGATCGGGACGTTACAACCTCTGTCCGGATGTGGAGTTCTTTGCGACGCCACCGATCGACGGTGCTTTTTGTGAGTACGTGGTTCTGCCGCGGGCCTTCGTGCATCCGGTTCCTGCGCACGTGTCCTTCGACGCGGCTGCCCTCGTGGAGCCGCTCTCGGTGGGGGTCTGGGCATGCCAGAAAGCCAACGTGTCCCTCGGCACTCGAGTGGTGATCACGGGCTGTGGACCCATTGGCGCTATCTGCGCGCTGGTTGCGCGCGCACGCGGAGCCGACGTTGTCGCCGTGACGGATATCAATGCTCAAAGACGACAAAAGGTGGAAGACCTCGGGTTCACCACGTGTGACCCCGCGACATCGGCGATCCCGGAAGCGGACGTTCTGTTGGAGTGCAGCGGCTCCGCGTCTGCAATCGATCAAGGAATCCGATGCCTCGCACCGGCCGGAATGGCGGTGCTCATCGGTATGGCACCGTCCGACACGGTGCCACTTCCTGTTGGGGCGCTTCAAGGCAAAGAGGTCTGGCTGACGGGAACGTTTCGATACGCAAACACCTATCCCACGGCCGTTGAATTGCTCTCCTCAGGCCTCGTCGACCTCGACGCGATCGTGAGCGCGAGTTATCCCTTGGAAGAAGTGGAAAACGCGTTGACCCACGCGAAGAGCCATCCGGCTGAC
>PBTV01000025.1 GCA_002729215.1 Rubrivirga sp. | reverse complement strand
ACCCGACCGGCCATCAACGATCCCGAGATAGGGCCGGCGTTCCTTAGTCGCATCCCCGCTGGCCGCTGGGGAGAACCGCGGGACGTCGCCGGTGCCGCTCTCTTCCTTGCGAGCCATCACTCGGACTACATCACCGGGACGATCGTCCCCGTCGACGGCGGGTGGCTTGCCCATTAACTCGTCGACCGCTGCCACGCGCCGCCGCCCGTGCGCACCAAACCTGCGCCGCCGGAGACCCACACCGTGAACATCCCCCGGGTCATGACCGGAGTTCAACTCGTCGGCCACGGTGGGCTCGATCAGTTGATCCTGCGTCACGACATTCCCGTCCCCCACCCGCAGGCAGATGAAGTTCTGATCCGCGTGGGCGCATCATCAGTGAACAACACCGACATCAACACACGCACCGGCTGGTATTCGCACGATGCGGATGCAGCCCACACCTCATGGTCGGGACAACCCATTTCTTTTCCCCGCATCCAGGGTGCCGACTGCTGCGGGCGCATCGTCGCGGCCGGATCCGCCGTGGATCCATCACGGCTCGGCGAACGCGTGCTCGTTCGGACAATGCAAGACCCGGTGACGATCGACAGCAAAGAAAGACCCTTCACGCTCGGCTCCGAGATCGACGGAGCGTTCGCCGAGTACCTCGTCGTTCGATCAAGTGAAGCGTTTCGCATCGAGAGCCCCCTAAGCGATAGCGAGCTCGCGACCTTTCCCTGCGCTTACTCCACGGCAGAGGGGTTGCTGCAGCGTGCCGGCGTTTCCGTCGAGCGGGTTCTGATCACCGGAGCCTCCGGCGGGGTCGGATCCGCTCTCGTCCAACTCGCAGCCATGCGGGGAGCAGACGTCACCGCGGTGGCGTCCCCGAATAACCACCAGGCCCTTCGAGACTTCGGGGCGCATCGGTTGATCGCACGAGATGCCTCGCTGCACGAGGAAGTTGGTGATTCGGCCATCGACGTCGTCATCGACGTCGTCGGGGGCGATTCGTTCACCGAGTTGCTGAAGATCCTCACCCCTCGGGGCAGGTACGCGACGGCGGGAGCGGTCGCCGGGCCCGATGTCGCCCTGGACCTGCGAGATCTGTACCTGAAAGACCTGACGCTTCTCGGCTGCACCTTCCATCCGCGATCAGTGTTCGCCAATCTCATCGACTACATCGAAGCCGGTGGCATTACGCCCATCGTTGCTGACGAGTACGACCTTGCTGACATCCAGGCTGCTCAGGAACGCTTCATGTCGAAGGACTTTTTCGGCAAGATCGCAATCGTCTCGCCGTAGAGCAACCCCTGTTCTACAGCTCCACGTCGATGGTTCGCATCAACTCCAGTGACGCTCGAACGCGAGCCACCTCATGTACCCGGAGAATGCCCACGCGCCCGAGGAACCCGAGCACCGCAAACACACCTTCGGCGGATCGGAACTCCTCCTGGAAGACATCGAATGCGTGAGGCATGACCTGGCAACTCGGCACTCCCAGCGAACGCAGCCGAAATGAGTGGAGCAACACCTGAGCCTGATGGCGAATCTTGCTGATCGGATCNACCTCNGGTCCGTAGAANAAACCCAGACCGGCGTCNATCGCGATGCNGCGCACGCCCCGNGNCCGAGCNTGCNCNATTCGCGGCTCGAAGTGTTCGATCAACGCAGGTATCGGATCCGCTTCGATGCGAATCGANAGNTCGTCACGGACGGTCTCTCCGGGCGTGAAGCACATCAGCAGCGATGCNCCNNNCGATCCGACGANGTCGAAGATCGCATCATCGTCACGCGTGCCGGTCAGATTCACCACGCACGCGCCGGCACTCACGGCAGCTTGGATCACNTCGACGTCATANCTCTCNATAGACACCGGTACGTGATCTGCAGACANCTCTTCGACNACNGGGATNAGCGCNTCGATCTGGTCNTGNGTCGATACGCGAAGGCCACCGGCNCGCGAGGATTCCGCCCCGATGTCGATGACNTGGGCGCCCTGGTGANACAAGATNCGCGCCCGACGGACCGCATCCGCTGGGGTGGGCGCGACGCTGTCGCGGTAGGTAGAGTCCTGCGACCGATTGACCACACCCATGATGAGCGGCTCGCTGTCGGTATCGAACGTGCGCACGCCGATCATGAACGGCTCGATTTCCGTAGTGAACGCACCCGCATTGGCGGCCGCCAGGGCCCCAATGTCTTCCATTGTCAACATTGACGGATGCTAACCGCCACAGAAATGACGGCGATCGCGTTGGTGGCAGGTAGTGGATTCGAACCACTGTAGGCATAAGCCGACGGATTTACAGTCCGCTCCCATTGGCCGCTCGGGCAACCTGCCGTGCTGTCGTACAGCGCACAAAACCTTACAGGTGGCTCATCGACTATTCGCGGCCGAGCCCTTGCAGCGCCTGATCCATCGTGGGAGCCGTTGCGACGCGCTCGCGCATGTCTCCCTCGAAGCCGTCTGCGGGGACACCCACGAAGGTGGCCCCGGCGGCAAGAGCCGCCTGTGCATCCCACGTGGAATCCCCAACCATGGTCGCGCTGCCCGGTGCGACACCGAGAATCCGACAGGCTTCGATCACTCCATCCGGTTCAGGTTTGGGTCGCATCGCTGGGTCCCGTCCCACCACCACATCAATCTCCTGCCCCATGCGCAGGCCGTGGAATTCCAGCACGTCCGTGGCCACATCTCCGGGAAGCAGGGTGATGACCGCCGTCGGTCCTGAAACCAAACGCACGAAACACTCCTGCACGGTAGGCATCAGGTGCGACTGGGGAAGCGCAGCCCGCTCGTGGCGCGCGATGGTTGCGGAAATTTGACTCCACCGGGCGTCGCCGAAGAAGGCGTGCAACACACTCATGCAACTCATCGTGGCTCGATCCCAATCCGTCGTCGGGACATCGACGTCGGACCACTCCCCCACAAGTTCCTGCACGTCCGCAAGGGCGGCCGCATAGTTTGTGAAGGACTGGAGGTCTACCAGGGTCCGATCAAGGTCGAGGAGGAGGGCGTGGGTGTCGGTCACGTCACCAGAGTGCCATGACGCAATCGTGCATGCACCAAGGCGCGAACCCCACGAGCGTGAATCCTTGCTCTCCACGGCAGTAAGGTCTCGTCTCGAGACGAATACGAACGCATCGAGGAGTGGGCATGGCGGACAGCAGTTTCGACATCGTCAGTGAAGTGGACAAGCAAGAGGCGGATAACGCCCTGAACCAGGCCGCCAAAGAGGTCGCGCAGCGTTTCGATTTCAAGAACACGGGAACGACGATCGAATGGAAGGGCGATCTCGTTGTGGAGATCACCTCCTCAACGGAAGAGCGAGCGTCGGCTGCTCTCGATGTTCTCAAGGACAAAATCGTCAAGCGGGGCATCAGTCTTAAGGCTTTCGATCACGGTGAGCCCCGCTCATCCGGCAAGGAGTACAAGATCAACGGAACGTTCACCTCCGGCATTTCCTCCGAGCAAGCCAAAAAGCTGAGCAAATTGATTCGAGACGATGGACCCAAGGGAGTGAAAACTCAAATACAAGGGGACGAGCTGCGCGTCACGCACAAAAGCCGTGATGCCTTGCAGGACGTCATCGCTCTGGTCAAGGGTGCCGATCTCGACTTCGCCGTTCAGTTCGTCAACTACCGGTAGGCCACCAGCGAGAAAGGTCGACCGCGTCCTGCCTGAGTCCCTGCCGGTCGCCGGAGGAGTAATCGAACGAATCCCTCCAGGCAAGCGCGTCGAACGGGCACGTTTCGATGCAGATACCGCAATACATGCACAAGCCGTAGTCGATGGTGAATTCATCCAGGACATTGACCGTGCGCGGACGCCGAGCTCCTTCCTCGCTCACCTCTTCCACGTGCGATTCGACAGAGATGCACCACGATGGGCACTCGCGCACGCACACCATGCACGACGTGCACGCCTCCGGCAGCAGGGCAATCACGTTCCGCTGAGGAGTTGAATCACTCATCGCGTGTCCATTCGGCCCGCACGCCCGGGGGGAGTTTCTGACGCCGTCGGCCAGTGGCCGACTTTTGCCCGGGCCACGGGGTCCTCACCCGCGCATCGAGGGGTGTGGTCTTGCGCAGAGGAGATGACCCATCTCCCGCGCGTGTCAACAACGCATTGGTCTGAGATCGACCCAGAAAGTCAATGCCGAACATTTCGTGCGTCTCGCGTTCGTGCCAGTCGGCACCCGGGAACCACGACGTGATGCTCGCGATCTCGGGACGCTCGCTGTTGAGTTCGCAACGCAGCATCTCCGAACGCGAGGAGCCGGGGTCGACCAAATGCACCACCACGAACAGTGATTCAGCGGTATCCACCGCCGTCAACCAATCCACCACATCGCAGCCGCGAGCCGCGGACGCCGTGCACGTCGCCACCCACTCGTCAGCAGCAATGTCGATGATCGCCGTCGTTTGCGTCACGCCGGGATCCTCGAATCCACGAGTCGTTCAAGTTCGACCACCAGCGCCTCCGGGCGGGGCGGACACCCGGGAACGTAGGACGCGATCTCCTGCCCTGGGAACAGCACCTCGATGCCCGGCCTCACCGTGGGGGCGTCCCAATACGGTCCGCCGCTGGTCGCGCACGCGCCGAAACTCACGACGATGACGGGGCCGCGTTGCGCGTGTTCGTCGAACAGGCGCACGAGGGCGGGCTCCAACGCAGTGGTGACCGTGCCGGCCACCACCAGNACGGTCACTGTCGCCGCNTGAGGAACNGTCTCGGACGCGACGAGTAGGCCTCGCTGACCNGCAGCCTCGACTTCCAANGAGCAGCAGGCGAGNCCCGCACTTGCTACGTCGACCGCCACATCGGGGCGGGANGCCAGGCGCCACACGCTGTGCAGGNTATCTGGACCATGACGNTGTGATCACGATTTACCGCTAACCTGGCNCTGCGACCCAANATTGAGCAAAATGCGNCATACGGGCTCAGACCACGCAGCATCTCNAGAAAGCNAGATCTCCAGAAAGCCAGAGGAGCCGACGGTATGGCCAAGCAGGTCGTCGAAGTCGACAGGGTCGTCATCCGTTTTGCAGGTGACTCAGGCGACGGCATGCAACTGACCGGGGATCGCTTCACGTCCGAGGCAGCCTGGATGGGCAACGATCTGCTGACCTTGCCCGACTTCCCCGCGGAGATTCGCGCGCCCGCCGGGACCCTGCCGGGGGTTTCGAGTTTCCAACTCGCCTTCGCCGATCACGACATCACCACCCCCGGTGATCAACCGAATGTGCTCGTGGCCATGAACCCCGCNGCGCTGAANGCCAACATCGCCGATCTCCCTCGCGGCTCNGATCTCATCGTGAATACCGACGAATTCACCAAGCGCAACGTGGAGAAGGTCGGTTACCGCGAGAGCCCGCTGGACGACGATTCTTTGGAGGCGTACCGGCTCCACCCGATCGCTTTGACGTCCATGACCGTGGAAGCGCTCAAGGAGTTCGACGTAACGAAGAAGGAGGCACAGCGAGCCAAGAATATGTTCGCCCTCGGACTGCTTCTCTGGCTCTACCACCGGCCGACCGAAGGAACGATCGAATTCCTCGAGAAGAAATTCGCCAGCAAGCCGCAGATCATGAAGGCGAACATCGCAGCCTTCCAAGCCGGTTGGTCGTACGGCGAAACCACCGAGGAGTTCTCGGTTCAGTACGAGGTCAAGCCGGCCGTGATGCAACCGGGTACGTATCGGAACATCACCGGCAACCTGGCCTTGGCCTACGGCCTGATCACCGCATCTCATCAATCGGGTCTAAAGCTTTTCCTCGGCTCTTACCCGATCACACCGGCGTCGGACATCCTCCACGAGTTGAGTAAGCACAAGCGTTTCGGAGTCATGACCTTCCAGGCCGAAGACGAGATTGCCGGCATCGGAGCTGCACTGGGCGCTTCCTACGGAGGCTCACTCGCCGTTACCACCACGTCGGGTCCCGGGATCGCACTCAAGTCGGAAACGATNGGGTTGGCCGTGTCCCTCGAACTCCCTCTTATCGTGGTGGATGTTCAACGCGGAGGTCCATCGACGGGACTGCCAACAAANACCGAGCAGTCGGANCTGCTGCAGGCGATGTTCGGGCGAAATGGNGAATCGCCCGTTCCCATCATCGCTCCGCAGAGCCCCGCCGATTGCTTCGACGCCACCGTCGAGGCAGCGCGTATCGCGGTCACGTACCGAACACCNGTNTTTCTTCTNTCCGATGGNTACCTGGCCAACGGNTCNGAGCCGTGGTGCCTTCCTGAGGTCGATTCTCTACCNGTCATCGATCCTGATTTCGCGACAAAGCCGAACCACCAAGCCGAGGACGGGAGCGAGGAGTTCTGGGCNTACCAACGTGANCCTCAGACTCTGGCGCGCCCCTGGGCTATTCCGGGAACGGCTGGTCTCGAGCATCGCATCGGNGGCCTCGAGAAGGCGGACGGCTCGGGCAACATCTCCTACGACCCGGAGAACCANGATCNCATGGTGCGCCTGCGCCAAGCGAAGGTCGACGCAATCGCGGACACCNTCNNCGATATCGAGGTGGATGACCCCGGCGGCGATGCTCGCATTCTCATGCTCGGCTGGGGTTCCACGTACGGCCCCATCGGAGCTGCCTGCCAGATCGTTCGACGCTCCGGGGTCAAAGTCGCCCAAGCCCATTTGCGTCACNTCAACCCTTTCCCCCGNAATCTCGGTGNGGTGCTCGCGTCGTACGAGCGGGTCGTCGTGCCNGAGATGAACCTCGGACAACTCAACATGCTGCTGAGGTCGAAGTTCCTCATCGACACCTACGGCTNTAACCAGGTNCGCGGCCTGCCATTCAAGTCTTCNGAATTGGTTGATGTCATTCGGGAGATCTCCGAGCAAATGGAGGAGTCGTCATGACGACTGATGCATTCCCCGCTCTTTCTTTGGTCCCCAAGACCGACGTAGAGATGAAGGCGAAGGATTTCAAGACAGACCAAGAAGTTCGCTGGTGTCCCGGTTGCGGCGACTACGCCATCCTCGCCGCCGTCCAAAGTTTCATGCCGGAGATGGGNCTGAAGCGCGAGAACATCGTCTTCGTCTCCGGAATCGGATGCTCGTCTCGCTTCCCCTATTACATGAATACCTACGGTGTTCACAGCATCCACGGACGCGCACCGGCGATCGCGACCGGCCTGGCCACCACCCGTCCGGATCTTTCTGTGTGGGTGGTGACCGGCGACGGTGACGCCCTCAGCATCGGGGGTAATCACCTCATTCACGCCCTGCGCCGCAACGTCAACCTGAAGATTCTGCTGTTCAACAACCGCATTTACGGCTTGACCAAAGGCCAGTACTCCCCGACATCGGAGCAAGGGAAAGTCACCAAGAGCACCCCGCAAGGATCCCTCGACTACGCCTTCAACCCCGTGTCGGTCGCACTCGGCGCGGAGGCGACTTTCGTGGCACGGGCGATTGACTCTGACCGTAAGCATCTGACCGAGGTTCTCCGCGCCGCGGCTGCCCACGAAGGCTCCGCCCTCGTGGAGATCTACCAAAATTGCAACATCTTCAACGACGGTGCATTCGAGCCATTGAAGGAGAACGATGTCCGAGAGGACCATCTCATNCGCCTCGAGCACGGGCAGCCGATCATCTTCGGGAACAACCACGAGAAGTGCGTCATCCGGGATTCGGATGGTCACCTGCAGGTGGTGAACGTCGAAGACGTCGATCAGTCTGACGTGATCATTTTTGATTCCCACGCGAAGGACCCCGGCCTGGCCTTCGGCTTATCGCGGTTGTACAACCCACGGACNCTCANNAACACCCCGATCGGCATCTTCCGAGACGTNACCCACCGCGAGGCCTACGACCGTATGGCTCAGCAACAGATCGCGGATGTCATAGAAACCGAGGGTCCCGGCGATCTCCGCTCGCTGCTGCACGGCAGCGACACGTGGACTATTCGCTGAACAGTCGGACCACTACGTCGCCGTCTTTCGGCATCGGTTTGGTCTATGGCCTCACGGCCTACATGTTGTGGGGTGGGTTTCCCCTCTACTTCATGCTGGTCGATGGCTTGCCTCTACTCATGATTGTCGCCAGCCGAGTGCTGTTCGCCCTCCTATTTGTCGCGCTGATCATTGCACTGTTCCGACGATGGGACGAAATAGGCGCCCTCATCCGAAATCGCCCAGCCCTACGAATGTCCATCCTCGCAGGCCTAATCCTGGTGACGAACTGGAGCATTTACGTCTATGCGGTGACATCCGATCAAGTCATCGACGCATCACTCGGCTATTTCATCAACCCACTCATGACGGTGCTGCTGGCAGTCCTGGTGGTGCGCGAGAGGCTGGGGCGATCACAGTGGATCGCCATTGCACTGGCAGTTATCGGTGTCTCAGTCATTGCAGTCGCAGCAGGGGCGATACCCATAATCGGATTGAGCCTGGCTTTGACTTTCGCGGTGTACGGACTCATCCGCAAATCCATTCCCACTAGCGCAACAGCAGGCTTATTCGTCGAGACCCTCGGCGCAACACCCATTGCGTTGGTCTACTTAATCTTTGCTTGGACGACATTCCAGCAGATCACAGACATCCCCGAGGCAATTGCGCTCTTGGCATTAGCCGGACCAGTCACGGTGCTGCCACTCTTGGCGTTTGGGAGCGCCGTCAATCGACTGCCTCTCAGCGTCGTCGGGATGCTTCAGTACACAACGCCAACGATGATCTTCCTTCTAGGTCTATTTTTCTTCAACGAAACCGTTCTCTTCGGAGAGTGGATTGGCTTCGTCTTCATTTGGGTTGCGCTGATCATCTTCACGACGTCCTCTTTGAACAAAGCCCGCAGGCGGCAACTCGTTGACACACGCAAAACACATATTGCGTAATCTCCTCTCTACTTACGATGAGCTATGGCGTCGATCTCAAATAACAGGCCGGGACGTGCGAGCGACTGCACTACAACCGTCGTATCCGCTGGATAGGGCTTCGTGAAGTACCGTCCCCGAAGGTCGGGGATGTGGATGAAATCCCGCTGATCAACTAGGAAAAGGCCGACCCGCAGAATGCAATCCAAGCTGCTACCTGCTTGACCCAGAACAGCCTCAAGGTTGACAAATGCTCGCTGGGCCTGGGGGAGGAATTCGTCACTGACCACCTCCCCCGAGACGTCAACACCAACCTGCCCCGAGACGAAGACGAAATCATCGAAGATGGTCGCCGGGGAATAACGGTACTGGGCCGACCATGTCGGCGGTCGTACCGCAGAGACGGTTGCCCATTCCGGATTGCGGTCCGTTTCCTCACTCAATTTGCACCTCCAGCAGCTTTGAGAATTCCTGAATTGACTTCCCACGATCCACCGTCAGTAGCCCGACAATCGAATCAATTCGATGTGACGACAACCCAACAGAGGTTAGGTTCGCTCTCGCTTTAACTTTCACATCCTCTTCGGTGAACGGGCGGTCCCGATTCCCCAGAACATCCTCAATGAAGCAACTCCTCACGGAACCATCGGACAGGGTGACTTCCACCTTCGCTGGAAAGACTCGCGGGAATCCGGAATCACACCAGGTTTCGTAGTCGATGTGCTGAGCGAATGTGATGATGTCGTCTCGCATTTCCCCGCGGAAGGTCTCCAAGTCCACCTTTTCATCCACGAATGCGGTGGCAACCACGTACGGCAAGCTCCATCTCGCTTCCTGCGTTGTCTGCGGTGCCACGCGTTGGTCCCACGGTTCAGCGACCACCGGGACCACCGCTTCGGGTACATGGCAATGCACTCTGGTGATCTCAGAATCGGCAATGTCACTCTTTAACAACTGAGCGGCCTCTATGAACGGGTGGATGTAGTGGCAGCAGGGAAACATCTTGAAAGCAGCATCCGGCAGGTGCCATATCGTTCCAATGTCCTCAATCATCTGCTCAAAGTCACGTGACCTGTCTACCCCACCGTAGAGAGAAAAAAATCCCATCGATCCATGGAAGACATCATCTGGACCGGTGATACCTACCCGGGCCAACTCAGCGGCCATGATTCCGCTGTGCGCAGCCCAGCCCGGCTGGACAGCCTTGGTGGAGTCTCCACGCTTGGCCGGCGCCAGGGTGCCGCTAGCCATACTCCCGGCGATTGACAGTGCACGCGCCGACTTCTCGACATCATCACCAGAGAGTAGACAGGAGACTGCAGCTGCGGCGAAGACTCCAGCAGCAGGCGTCACTTGGAATCCGCGACGCTGCAATCCGCCGGGGTCGCTCAGTCCAAGGCGAATCAACAGTTCCCAACCCACGGCGAACGCAGCCATCATGGTGTTGAGATCCGTTGACCGCTGCTGTGCAATCGCCAGAGCCACCGGTGCGAGCACGCTGCTGCCATGAACTACCGATTCGGTGTGGGTGTCGTCGTACTCCAACGAGTGAATAAGTGATCCGTTAATCAGAGCAGCAGCCTGTGGTGTCGTCGTACGATCCGAACCGAGCACGGAGCAGGGACCGGGCCCGTAATCGAGTCGAACAATGTCGGTCGCGGAGCCAAACTGTGATCCCGCGACACCTACGCAGAGGGCATCCAGGAAATGCATCCGGGCGGACTTCATTGCCGCATCCGGAACGTTATCGCGAGCATTCAGGAGTCGGCTAACTAGACCCGGAAGAAAGGTCATGCTCATGATGAGTTCCTCAAGCCAGCGGTCTGAAGGAAGTCACTCCACGAGTCACTTCCCACGATACGCCCCTCCAGCAGTGCGGTAGCAGCCTCAATGAAATTGGGTCGACTGTCGATCGTGAGGGATTTCGCCTTATGCAGAATCTCGCCACGATCCAGTGGACGATCCGGGCCACCTCGAGCGCTCATGCAAACCGATTTGAACGTCATGCCGTCGATCAGCTCGACCGTCACCTCTGCAGGGCGATCATGAGGGGGTGGTCCAACATCATCGAACAGTTCTACGTGCACCTGTGAGCGAATTCGCCGAATATCCGGGTGATCCAGGTACGTCGATGAGAACGTAGCCGGTTCTGTCGAGCCGAAGGTGAGCACTGATGCGACGCAGTGCGGCACCGAGAACTTCGCACCAAGGTCTGTCGTCGGATTTGTATTGTCGAGATTCAGTGCCAGTGGATGGGTCCGTACGATGACGCGTTCCACAGTATCCGGTCTGATCCCGCAAGCGGAGTCCGCAGTAAGTGCAAGCGCTGCCTCGACAGCACTATGGATGTACTGACAACACGCATACGGCTTGTGATATCCATCAAGAATCGCCCAAGCTTCACGTTCAGAGGCGATCTCTTCATCATTCATCGGAAAGCCAAGCACATCTTCAAACAGGCATCGGACTTCATGGATGTCGCTGAGCAGCCCAACCGACGCAAAGTCCATCGCAGTGAAGCCACCCACCGCAGCCTGCCCAGCCCACCCGTTGCGCATGAGTAGACCCCTAGGAGCATGCGCAAACGTCCCAATCATGGCCATACTCGCGGCTACCGGGACTACCTCACGCACACACGGCACGTCCCCTTGCGCCACGATCGACAGCCCGCTGGCCGCGCCGATAGTCGACAAGGTCGCGTGTGGGTGGAGACGATATGGCTTCGGTGGGCTGAACGCGCGAGCGTAGGCAGTGGCAACCTCGTAGCCAGCTAGCAGACCACGGAAGACATCGGCTACCCGCCCTTGCTGCCTCTCCACTTCCGCCATAACCACGGGCAGTGTGTAAAGCCCTGCGTGGCAGGTGGCTGGCCGATAGCCCTCATCCACCTCGTTCCACCCTCCAGCGATTGCGTTCACAAACGCTGCTGACTGCGCGTCAATGTGGTGACCGGTGACGGTGGTCGCCTCCTGGAGACACGTTCGGCTGACACGCTGCGCGGATAACTCGACTACAGCGGGCTCGCTCGCTGCTGAGATCATCGCGGCAATGTTGTCGATGACAACGAGGCTCAAGCGTTCGCGTGTCAGGGAATCCACGACGAAGTCCGGGGACCGCAAGGGAGTAACCCGCTGAAACAGGCTTTCCTGCCAAACCTCCCAGGCGTCCATTATGTGACCTTTACGCCGTCTGGCTGGCTGCAATTCCAGCCAATCGTCCTAGACCAGCTGCGGCAAGTAGCCCGTTGCCGGAGGAGTAGCCACGTCCGCCAGATTGCCCACTGATTCCAGCCGCCACGCCACCCACCGCGAACAATCCAGACACAAAATCGCCGTCCGACCGTAAAACTTGACCGTGATCGTCCACCGCAAGCCCGCCCTGGGTGTGGAAGACACCGGGCGTAACTCGGCTCGCACACAAAGGAAAGGCCAGTGGCGCCATCCCGAATGACTGACGCCCGAAGGCGTCTTCACTTTCCCCACGTGCTGCACTTGAATACGACTCAAGAGTCCGCGAGAGATCAGCTTCATCGGCGCCGATGAAGTCGACTAGTTCAGCAATCGAGTTCAATTCGCGAACCCCGCCAGCGTCAATTAACTCGGCAAACTCATCCTCCTTGGCAGCGTGGTCACGAATTCGGGTATCGAAAACGACAAAGCACGGCAACCCCGAGTCCGCAACCGCCTGAGCAAATCCTGAATAACCGATTGATTCATCACCGAGGCGCCCACCATGCTCCGTGACCAGGACTGCACCCATTTCGATTGTGGTCCACGACAGGATCGACCCGTGCGGGTAGGCAACCGCTGCATACCCTTGGTACGCACCGATGTTCCGCAGATAACCACCCTGCTCTAGACCCCATTGCAACGCTTCTCCGGTCGACCCGTGAGCGCCGAAGTACTCAACTCCGGAAACTGCTGGGAGCCACTCATTCACTAAATCCTTGTTGGCAGCGAAACCATTGGACGCCAGAATCACGCTGTTGCAACGGATTTCGTAGGGCTCAAGCCGATCGCCAGCGACAACCACGCCCACCACCGCATCGCCTTCGGTGATCAATTCCTTGACTGGGTTGGACAGCAAAATGTCAATGCCCGCGAGGTTGCAAGCCGTGACCATGTCCCGCACCAAGTCCGCACCCCTGCGTGATGGCGGCGCATGTAGTCGGTGTACTGAATGCCCAACGTGCTTGTAATCCTTGATCAGAAGTAACTCAACGTGATGGGTGTCAACCAACCAGTCAACCAACGGGCCGGACTCTTCGGAGAGCACGCGGGTGAGGTCTTCGGCCTCATGGGGTCCACTCTGTGCGAGAAGATCTGCAGCCATCTGCTCGGGAGAGTCTTCGACTCCTGCCTCTACTTGTAGTCGCGAGGCTGCCGCCGGGATCGACCCGGTGGACAGCGCTGAGTTTCCACCCGCCCTCTCGAGCTTTTCCAGGACGACAACAGACTTCCCTTGGTCAGCGACTGCCAAGGCGGCGGCAAGTCCACCAGCCCCGGCTCCCACCACGACCACATCAACGTCGACATTCGTAGCGCCTGTCATCGGCTCACTTTCTGGAAGAAAGATATGTGCTGCTGGGTGATTGCGGCTTAGGTCGGCACCTGGGCCATGAGGCCGCCATCGACGAGTAGCGATGCGCCCGTCACGAAGGCAGAGTCTTCTGAGGCGAAAAAGGCGATGGCGCCAGCAACATCCTCCGGGGTTCCCATGCGACGCAGAGGTGCCGCATCCGCGGCACCTTGAGCGGCAGCATTTGGATCGTCCTGACCATCGAAGTAACCCTGCAGGTTAGGAGTNAGGATGAACCCTGGACATACGGCATTCGTCCGGATGCCCTTGCCCGCACCGTCGAGTGCCATCGCCTTGGTTAGGGCCAGAACGGCACCTTTTGACGTTACGTAGGCGGCATCTGAAGGGAAGGCCGCGAAGGAAGCCGTCGAGGCGATCATAACGATGGAACCCCCACCATGAGCAACCATCGCTGGCCACAGATGCTTGTTCAGGTAATAGATGCTGTTGACGTTCGTTTCGAACTGACGGTTCCAATCCGAAAGTGACAGCTCGTGCAGCGATCCCAGGACGGTTTCCCCTGCAGCATGTACCACAATATTCGGGCGTCCGATGTCTTTGATCGCGGCAGGGATTGCCTGGTTGATGGCATCAGGATTCGTGACATCACAGACCACCGAAAGGCCGCGACCCTGGCACTTACTGGCCACTTTGTCGAGTAACTGCCCGCGCCTCCCGATGAGCACGACCCGCGCTCCTTCTTCGGAAAGTCGGACGGCTGCCGCCATTCCGATACCGGAACTGGCTCCCGTAACGAAAGCGACTTTGCCCTCAAAACGCATTTGTGTTCCTCGATTCTTGGAGTTCTATGTCCTCACATGGGCAGAGCAGGTTCACCCGCGGTCCATCCCCCGTCGACGGGCATGACTACACCGGTGACTGCGGACGACAGTGGGCTTGCTAGGAAGCAGGCCACACTGGCCATCTCTTTTGGCTGGAACATGCGACCAAGTGGCACGCGACGTGAGACAGCGGCCTCCAGCTCCGGCGTCATCTGCTTGATGGCCATGGGGGTCAAGGTGAAACCTGGGCAGATTGCGTTCACACGGATGCCTTGCTCCGCCCAGTCGATAGCCAGTGCTCGGGTAAACGCTGCGACACCACCCTTGGAGGCGGAGTATGCCGTTTGCCACGGAAGTGCGACGAGGGCCGCTTGGCTGGCGATGTTTACGATGGCTGGAGCGCTCGACTTGGAAAGCATCGGATAGAGGGCTTTGCAGGTGTGAATTGTTCCCATCACATTGACATCGAAGTTTTTCTGATAGTCCTCATTCACAACGTCCTGCGCCGGCAGATTCGGCGTGATGATGCCTGCACAGTTAATAAGCCCATCCACTCGGTCNAATTCCAAGGCAACAGCGCTCGCCGCTGCCTCCACACTCGCCCAGCTGGAGACATCCACACCGCGAGCGGTAACCGACTCCGTCAGATCCCAGCCAACGACCGTCGCTCCNTTATCCTGCAACATNGTCGCGCAAGCTTCGCCGATTCCCGAGCTGGCACCCGTGACCACGAATACCTTGTCTTGAAAAGAAATCACTCGCTCTTACCTCCTAGTTGGTTGCTGCCGGATAGTCGATAAGTCCTCGAGGGCCTCCTGAGTACAAGGTGTCCTCGTCCCATTCCGAGATCGACAAGTCCAGCTGCCAGCGTTCGACAAGATCCGGATTCGAAATGAAGTAGCGGCCAACACTCACGAGGTCCGCATCTCCGGAAGCCAAAATAGCTTCAAGTGAGTCTCTGTCCGAGGCACCGTGATAGCCGGTATTCATGATGAAAGTGGTGGACCATTTCTGCCTGAGTTGAATATGTAATGGTGTGGATCGCCGACGCAGCGTATGTAGGTAGGCAATACCGGCTGGATTGATTCGGTCGATGAGTTCTAAGTAGGTCTCGTCATCATCCAATCCNCGCATATCATTGAACTGCCCACCCGGGGAGATACGCAAGCCAACACGCTCTGGGCCGATAATTTCCGCGACCCTCTCTACCAGGCGCACAACAAACTCGCTGCGCCCACGCGCGGACCCACCGAAGGTGTCGGTTCGCTGGTTCGTTCCATGGGACAAAAATTGGTGCAGCAAATATCCGTTGGCTCCGTGAAGCTCAACACCGTCGATGCCCGCACGGACAGCCCTCGCCGCCGCTTGGACAAAGTCGTCGATGACTCTGAGGACCTCACCTTCGGTCATGGCGCGTGGTTCCTCGGCCTCCCACTCCACGCCCTTCGCATCAGCGACCTTCATCTTGGCCCGCACCGCACTGGGCGCCAGCAAGGGGTTGGTATCCGGCAATAAACTGGTATGCCCAATACGTCCGGTATGCATCAGCTGTAAAAAAATGGTGCCACCCCGGGAATGAACAGCCTCGGCGACCCGTTTCCATTGGGCTTCTTGCGTTTCGTCGTGAATNCCTGGAGTGCCCTGGTATCCACGACCACTTGCACTTGGTTGCGTCGCTTCCGTGATGATGAGACCAGCACCAGCTCGCTGCTCGTAATAGTCGGCAGCGTAGTTCGGAAGAACCCCCGCGTTGTCAGCTCGATTCCGCGTCATAGGAGCCATTACAACTCGGTTTCGAAGCGGATATGGGCCCATGTTGTAGGACTCGAATAACTTCACGCGGGATGCCTCCCTTCTACGTCGTACTAGGGTCTGGAAACATCATTTCCAGGGTGTTGGCCCGTGAGGCCTCAAGGTGGTGCCGCATGCACATACGAGCGGCCTCTCCATCACGTTTGCGCAAGGCGTCAACAAGTGCCTGATGCTCGATCAGCGCCTCTTCGGCACGTTGAGCCGAAGACCCCGATCGCGACCGCACCAGCCGCAATTCCTGATTGACTTGTTGAACGGCTGCAGCAAGACGGCCGTTCGCGGCGACGTTCGCTATGAACTCATGAAGGTCGATTACGTCGGGAAACGCCCCATCTCCCTCAATCGTGACAGCGGTGACGGTTTGGTCCTGCATCTGAGCGAGCACCGCGAGATCAGCTTCCGTGATGCGCTCAGCGGCGATGCCTGCTGCTTCGCTTTCCAAAGCAACACGCAGCACAAAGAGCTCCACCACTTCCTCGCGATTCAAGGTTCGAACAGAAGCTCCGCGATGCGGTTCGATCACGACGAGTCCATCGCGCGCCAAACGTTGAAGAGCCTCGCGTACCGGGCCCCGACTTACGTCGAGGTTAGCCGCGATCTCAGCCTCGTTGAGACGACTCCCAATGGGACGGTCGCCCCTGACGATCTGCCGGCGGAGCGTCTCCTCCACCTGGTGTGCAAGCGTCGCTTTGCTTCTATCGATTCTCGAATCAAGCATCTTGGGTACCTCAGATACCTAGATTCACACAGACGGTCTTGACTTGGGTGTAGTCGTGGAGAACCTCGTGACCCATCTCGCGCCCCCAACCCGATTCCTTGTACCCACCGAAGGGAAGAGCTGGGTCGAAGACCTGGTAGCAGTTCACCCACACAGTCCCTGACTGGAAGCCAGCAGCAACCTTGTGCGCAAGGCCGACATCTCTGGTCCAGACACCNCCGGCGAGACCATACCGAGTGTCATTGGCGGCCGCCAAGACCTCATCAGTCGTACGGAACTTCATTGCGACAACAACAGGACCGAAGATCTCCTCCTGCACNATTTTTTGGTTCGGTTGTGCATCCGCGAAGACCGTTGGAGCAACGTAATAACCCTTGTCACCGAGCCGATTACCACCCGTGACCGCCCGTGCCCCTTCCTGCACTCCGCTTTCCAGGTAGCCGGTGACGCGCTCAAGGTGCTCAGCAGAGGTCAGCGGACCAATCTCGCTGGTCGGATCGAAGCCGTCACCGACCTTGATCTTGGAAGCCACTTCTGCCATACCGGCGACGACTTCGTCGTACACGTCCTCGTGGACATACAGGCGAGATCCTGCAGCGCACGCTTGCCCGGCGTTGAAGAAGATTCCAGCAGCCGACCCCTGGATTGCCGCTTCAATATCCGCGTCCGGGAAGATGATGTTGGCGCTCTTGCCACCCAGTTCCAGAGAAAGCCTCTTCAAGTTGCCTTTCGAAGCATCAACGATGCGACGTCCGGTGGCGGTAGAACCCGTGAACGAAATTTTATCGATTCCCCCGTGCTCGGTCATTGCTTGGCCGGTGCGCCCACCGAAGCCCGGCAACACGTTCAACACGCCTGGGGGAATACCTGCTTCGAGGGCCAACTCACCGAGCATCAACGCAGTCAGTGGGGTCTGTTCTGCGGGCTTCAAGATGACGGTATTGCCCGCCGCGAGAGCTGGTGCGACCTTCCACGACGCGATGACCAGAGGGAAATTCCAAGGAACNATACAACCAACTACGCCGATCGGCTCACGGCGCGTGTAGGCGTGGAAGTTACCACCGGCTGAGATGGGAATCGTGTTGCCTTCGATCTTGGTGGCCCACCCCGACATGTAGTGGAACATGCGTGCGGCGGACGGGACGCTGGACCCCTGGGTGAGGCTGTAAGGCATACCTTGATCCAGGGTTTCAACACGAGCGATACGCTCCGTATTTTCTTGAATCAAGTCTCCAAGTCGCCAAATGCATGCTGAGCGCTCCATCGGCGACATCGTCGCCCACGGACCCGACTCAAACGCACGTCGTGATGACTCAACGGCAGCGTCTACGTCCGCAGGTCCGGCTTCGGCCACTCGGCTGATGACCTCCCCCGTTGCCGGGTTGTAGACCTCGAAGACCGCACCATCAGCGGCACCCCTCCACTCCCCATCGATAAGGAGTTGAGTGAGTCGGATCTCGTCCGTTAAATCTATTGATTCGTTACTGCTGGTCATGTCTCCATCTCCTTAGTGTCAGTCTTCATCGTGGCTGTGTACCAACACACCACGGATGTTGCGGCCAGCGTGCATGTCTTCATAAGCCTCGTTCACCTGATCCACGGTGTACGTACGCGTCACCAACTCATCCAACTTCAATCGGCCCTCCTTGTACATCGTCAGCAGGCGAGGTATGTCCACGACGGGATTACACAAGCCGTAGAGGACACCCTGGATACGCTTGGAGAAGTTGGTGAAGTCCTGCGGACTCGCCGTGACTGACTTGTCGTAGGAGCCAACAGCAGCTAAGACGCAAACTCCAGCCTTGCCCGTCGCTTCGAAAGCTTCGCCCAACAGGTCACCATCGACACGACCAACCGTCACGATGGCAACATCCACTCCCTGACCGTTTGTCAGTTCATCGATCCGACCTCTAGCCTCGGCGACGCTCGCGAATGCCTCGGTCGCACCGAAATCAAGCGCCGCTTCGCGCTTCCACTCCACCGGCTCGGCAACCAGGACATGATCGGCACCCGCATGAGCGGAACCCTGGACAGCGTTCATGCCGACGCCCCCGACTCCCATGACAAGCACCACGTCGCCAGCACGAACAGGGCCACCGTTAACCGCCGCGCCGTAGCCGGTCGCCACTCCACACGACACCAAACACGCCAACTCGAAGGGAATATCTGCGGGCAGTTGAACAGTCTGGCTTTCGTGGCAGACAAGATAGTTCGAGAACGTTCCTAGTCTGGTGACTCCACCTATACCCGTGCCTGACTCTGCGAGGTGGAATCGTGCAGTTCCGTCCATACCAAGACCGTGCTCCATGCCTGCACCGTTGTTGCAGATATATGACATGCCCCGAGCACAGTACCGACAGGTGCCGCAAGAGGGAATGAACAGAGTTGAAACATGGTCCCCAACCTGCACTCGACTGACCTTTGATCCGACCTTGACAACTACTCCGGCGCCTTCATGTCCACCCACCATCGGAAGCGTGACGGGAATATCGCCGGTAACGAAGTGGTCGTCGGAATGGCAAAGTCCGCTTGCCTTTACCTTGATCATCACCTCATGATCTTGCGGGTCGTCGAGTTCCAGGNCTTCGACCTGCCACTCGCCACCGACCTCATGGATCACTGCCCCACGTGCCTTCATTGCGTGAGCCCTTTCTTCAGATTGATTGCGGCTGGACTGAGACTTATGTTTGCTGAACGATCTGACTCTTCTCTGTGCGGTCACGCACGATCTTCGAGAGAACTACCGCTATGACAAGACCACCGCCATAGAAGAGGTCTTGGACATATGTCTGGGCACCCATCAGCTGAAGTCCAGTAATACCTGTGACAAGGAAATAGACGGCAACGAGAGTTCCCCATGCATTGAATCGCCCGACTTTGATCGTTGTAGAGCCCAGGAAGGCCGCCGCAAAAGCTGGTAGCAGGAAACCTGCCCCCGACGTTGGATCCGCGCTTCCAGTGGTTCCTACGTAGACCACTCCAGCGAGACCAGCAACACCCCCGGAAATCACCAGCGAAGTGAAACGAACTTTCTTCACCGCAACACCGTTGAGACGAGCAACATCTTTGTTCTGTCCCACAAAAAGTAACTTCTGCCCGAAAGCAGTCTTCTCGAAGACAAACCACACCACAAAGCACAGCGCCACTGCATAGTAGAAGTCGATAGGGATTCCCCAGAACGGCTTAAAGAGGACCGCGTCGGATAGAGCTGGATCGACTCCGGTGATAGTTCGTGAGTTCGAGACTATTGCTGACAGACCAACAACCAAAGTGCCAGTGCCAAGTGTTACGATGAGTGGATTGATGTCAAATTTTGTGACGATAAAGCCGTTTGTCATACCGACTAGTAGCCCCGCGACGATGGCTACTACGGACGCCGTCCATACGGACCAGCCGAAGTTCACGTTCAGCGACGCTACGATCGTGGCCGCCAACGTGAGAACCGAAGCGACTGACAAATCCAAGTCACCGGCTCTCAATGGAAAGATCAAACCCAACGTCAAAATGAGTAAGACTGCCTGAGAGCCCAACATGTTTGACAGATTCGCAACACTTGGAAATGTGTCCGGAAGCAGCAGTATGAAGACTAGGCTTAGAAGAATCCAAACACCAATGAGCGCGTAGCGCTCACCCTGTTTGACCAGAGTTTGACCGCGGGACGATCTCATCGTCTTATCGCTTTTTTGGACGTTCTCACTCATGCGCATCTCCTGAGTACACGGCGGCCGCAAGGGACGCCTTCGTAATTGAGGCTCCGGAAACCTCGCAGTGGAAACTTCCATTTTCGAGAACAACTACGCGATCAGCCATTTCAACGAGTTGCTCGTAATCGGACGTGCAACAAAGAACCGCCATTCCACTATTTACTGACTCTCGCACCAAGCGAAAGATCTCCCGTCGAGCTCCAATGTCAACACCCTGAGTCGGCTCATTCAGCAACAGAACGGCCGGCTTGCCATCAAGCCACTTACCGATCAGGGCCTTCTGCTGATTTCCACCACTCAAGTTGCCAAAATTTAGATCGACATCATTCGGCACAACACCCAACCGATCGCAGATGCCTCTCGCCCAGCCGGCCAAACGTGACCAACCTATCCACCAACCTGATCGCTCCTGGGATAGAAAGGGCAAGCTCATATTCTCCGTAATCGTTAATTCCTGCGCAGCGCCTTCAATCTTCCGATCGGCCGGAATTAACGCAACTCCTTTAGACATCATGACTGATGGGCGAATAGTCTCAACGTGTGCGCCATCTATTTGAATTGTGCCTCTATCAATCGAACGCACCCCAAAAATGAGTTCTGGTAGCTCCTCAAAACCCGATCCGGCTAACCCCGTCACACCTAGGACTTCGCCAGCCTTTAACTCCAAGTCAAGGTCTCTAATTCGATGTCCTGACACGTTATCGAGTTTGACTCGCAACTCTTCAGACTTCGCTGTTGCCGCAGGTGGCCTTTCACTTGCCTCCTGTCTCGTGCCGAGAATCATGAAAACAATGTCGTCTCGCGTCGATTCCGCAGTCACCTCGGTCCCGATTAAGCGACCATCACGAAGCACCGTAAAACGATCGGTTACCTCCAGGACTTCGTCCAAATCATGCGAGACGAAGAGAACCGAATTGCCCTGCGATGTCAGGCGCCGAAGGAGATCAAATAGTTGATTCACCTCGTGACGGGGCAAAAATACAGTGGGTTCGTCTAGCACTAGTAATTGCGGAGAGCCGAGCGCCCTCGAGCCTTCCTCCTCCGCCGCTAGCGCACGGACTATTGCCACCATTGCTCGCTGAAGGGGACGCAGATGAGCGATCAAGGTCGAGGAGTCAACGAAAACCTCAAATTCACTGAGCAATGAATCGACACGCTTCCTTTCGCTCCTCCAATCAATCCATTTCAGCGGACTGGTGTTGGTGCGAGCTGAAAGCACCATGTGTTCGAGAACGGTTGCGTCCATCGCCAACCCCAAGTCCTGGTGGACGAAAGACACTCCATATGGCCGCAACCCAGATGGCCCTAACGGAAATTTTGGGCTTGCGCCGCGTATCGAAAGTTCACCGGCGTCGGGCTGGTGAAAACCCGCAAGGATCTTAATTAACGTTGATTTTCCACACCCGTTAGCGCCAAGTAGACCGTGCACTTCGCCCTCTTGAACCGACAGATCCACCGCTCGCAGGGCCGGTACGCCGCTGAAGGACTTGGAAATGCCACAAACCTCAAGGAGGACCGATCGGGTGGGGGCGCTATTTGCGCCCCCACCCAACTCGATGTTGTGCGATTGAATCAACTCAATCCCCAGAGCGCCCGGTAAGCGGCTGGATACTCCTCGCCGAATCCCTTGCCACTTTGAGGCGGAGTTCCCGTCTCGGCAACGTTTGATGCGTCAATCAGACGCAACGGTCCTGATGCCTGAGGCGTTGGATCCACTCCGAGCATTGCACGGAAAGCAGTATCCAAGTTGACGTATGCCACCCAGTCAGGGTTNTCCGCCAAATCGGCACGGAGAATGCCTTCATTGATGAGATCCATCACCGCTGGTGTTCCATTGAAACTGTAAACACCTAGATCTTCACGACCTGCCTGCTTGATCCCCGGGATGGCAAACAAGGACATTGAGTCATAGATCGGTATGACCGCATTGATATCAGGATTCTTGACCAACGCCGATTGAACAGCCGGCTGGATATCAGTTGACCACTCCGGGACCTGAATGTTGATGAGCTCCGCGATTNCTGAACCTTCAGGAGCTTCGTTTGCCAAGGTTNCCGCGATTGCCCCAACCATGCCTTCTGAAGGCCCGGTTCCCGAGGCGTCGATCACTAGTGCTTGCACTGGCTCTCCCCCGAGATCAGCAACGGCGTACAAACTTGCGAGACGCATACTGTCGTTGAACGGTGCAAAAGCCTCGTACGGCGTGCTGCCGAACGCGGGTGCACTCTTATCCTGAATGTGCACGGGGATTACCGGGATTCCCGCTTCCTGAGCTTCGGCAATTTGTGGAGCGACCTGTTCGGGCAGCGGTCCATTCAGCAAAATGGCACCTGCTCCGGTCGTGATTGCCTGAGCGAAGCCCTGCTGGAACGAGGTTGGGGATCCGTCCGTCGGGAATGTTGAGTATTCAAATCCCGCGTCTTCAGCGATTGCCTTCATGGCAGCTTCGCCTGCCTGGTAGAACTCAAGAGCACTATCAATCGGGATGCTGATGATTGNGGTTCCAGCCAAGGACGAAATGTCGATCGGCTCGCCCAAGTCGTCCGTCGCCGGAATGGCCTTAGCCGCCTCAATTACCGCTTCGGCATTCGCTACNAAATCAGCGGCACCGCCGTCAGACTCTTCGACGACCTCTTCTTCGACGACCTCTTCTTCTGGGGCCGCTTCTTCGGTTTCTTCAACCGTTTCACTTGTTGCAGCGTCTTCTCCTGAGTCGCTACTGCAACCGGCGAGAAGAAGAGCCGCCGCTACAGCCGGAGCTGCAATAAGCAATCTTGCTCTTTTCATTCCCTTTTTCCTTTCGCTATTTTCATAACGGGTATCTGATGTTTCGTGTACTCAACGGTTAGCTAGCTCGGGCTCAGCATGCAAGTCCTCGACTATGCGCTCGATGGAACGCGTTTGAAAGCTCTCGATCACCTCCTGTGAGTAGCCGATACAGGTCTCAGTAGCCACATGGATGTTGTCTTCGAATCGGACTCGCGCAATAACTTCCTCTGAGGTCGCACCTCTGCTAAGAAGTGCGGATACCTCCGCTACAACCGCGCGTCCCAGTTCGCGATAGCGCTGGACTCCGTCTCGATCGGTGACAACGCCGTGACCTGGTACGAGATAGTCGAATTCATATTGCTCCACAACGTCCAATGCATCGAACCAGTCCTGAATACACGAATCCTGAAATGAGGGGAGCCCTGCTTCGCACACGATGTCTCCGGTAAAAAGCACCCGATCCTCTGGCAGGTACGTCAAGAGGTTGTTGCGGGTGTGGCCTCTTTGATAGCGGAGATCAACCAGAACGTCATTGATGCTCAGTTCCAGGTGATCGTGCACGCAGATGTCCGGAACCCGGACCCGGTACTCGCCTTCAAAGTCAGGAACGGATTCAGGGTCCAGCCGTTGCATGAGGTCGATGAGGTACTCCCGCGATGGTGGTTCGGTGAGAAGTCGCTCGCGCGTGATGGAATGACCAATGATCCAGCCGGGCATTACGTAGTTGCCGATCGTGTGATCGGGATGATGGTCGCTGTTCACGATGAAGGCAATGTCGCCGAGTGATTCGGCAAAAGCCCGCCAGCGACGAGCGTCACTGAGGCAATGTGGGGAGTCGACAAGAACGAGCCGACCGTCGCAGTCAATGATTGAGTTATTGCTGCCGAAGTGTTCGATTTCGACAGTTACGCGGGGAGAGATCTTCTGCGGTGCCATTACTCACCACCGGCTGGAGGCAGCGACGGCTCCCCGAGGAAGCCGACCAAGTTTTCGATGCGCAAGGGGGCGAAAACCTCGATGAAGGTTGCTTCCCCTTTGATGCTNCGCCCGGAGTGTGTTACGTCGCGAGGGATAACGGCGATGTCTCCTGGCGTCAATACCTGGGTCTCGTCACCGATGGTGAGTTCGATCGATCCGGACGTAANTACGACACACTGCTCAGCGTCCGGGTGACTGTGATGGGGAAGAACCGTCGGATGCACCCAGCGGATCCGGTTGACACCCATTTCCCGACCGGCAACAGCAACGCGGAAGTTATTGGGAAGGTTCTCTGTTTCCGGAAGCGCATCCCAGTTGGCGACGTACATCTACGCGCTCCTCTCGGATGCGAGTCGACTCAGGATCTCGATCACCCCATCTGTACTGACGACATCTGCGTACTTTTGCCCCATGTCGAATAGATTGACCTGATGAACGACGTCACTCCGGTCGTAGACGGCGTCGTAGGGGACCAAGACCTTGAAGTTATAAGCGAAGGCGTCAACCACGGTTGAGCGCACGCAGCCACTGGTACTGCATCCAGTTACGACCAAGGTGTCGACCCCGAGGTCGATCAAGTGGCTCACCAAGGGAGTTCCGAAGAACGCGCTCGGGTGCTTCTTGGGGAGCAGAATCTCCCCTGGCGTTGGCGCCAGGGCCTCTGGCATCGCGTAGCCCCGACTCGGCACATCCATGATGGAGGGCACTTTCGCTCCCAGGGTCCCGGTGTCCGTTGCCTGCTTCGGTGCAACGTGCGGATAGAGCACAGGCCACTCACGGCTGCGGAAGGTGTCCAGAAGCCTGACGACGTGATCGACCGCTGCCCAGCCTGCTTCTCCGACGGCCGTGGTGTAGTCCTCCAACGCCTGATCAAACGGCTTGGGGGAGTCACCAAGCGTGCGGAATTGAACATCGATTACGAGTAGGGCAGGCCTGCTACCCACCCCCGACGAATGACCGAAGCCAGCCCGCTCGTAGCGAGATTCGTCTTCGGCACTTATGAAATCAGCCCACGGCTTGGTCATCACACCTCCTCTAGCGCACGGGCACCGCTGTAACGGCGGGACAAGAACTGACCACCGGGGTCACTGAAACCTTCCACCACGTCGAAAATTCGAGTCCCACGCAGGAACGTCGAGCGGACGGATCCCTTCATCTCCCAGTCTTCCCAGGGGGAGTACTCCGCACCGGACTGCTGCTCGCCACCNACCACCATATGGGTGGCATCAAGATCCACCAGTACAAAGTCTGCATCCGATCCAGGCAGCAGGGCGCCCTTCTGGGGGTACATCCCGAACAGCTGCGCGGGGCGCTCGCTTGTCACTTGCGCGATGCGGGGAAGCGACAACCCACGCTTGTGGAACCCCTCGGAAATCAGGGAGGGCAGCAGGTTCTCCATACCTGGGAATCCAGCAGAAGCCGTCCAGATGTCTTTCTCCTTAAACGACTTGTGCCGAGGGACGTGGTCCGAACCGATGGTGTCGATGCTGCCCTCCTCGAGCGCTGACCACATCGCGTCTCGGTCCGAGGCGTACCTCAGAGGCGGGTTGACTTTGCCATACACACCGCATGCAGAGTCGACATCGAGTGTCAGATAGTGCGGGCATGATTCCACGAAGATGTTCTCGTAGTCCATGCGTCCCTGTTGGAGAACATCGAGCGCGAGTGCGCTGGTCGTGTGCACCGCGTACACGCTCGCACCGGTGACTCGGGAGAGAAAGGCGAGGCGATTCAGGGCGTCCGCTTCCACATAGTCTGGGCGAATAAGGTTCCACTCCTCAAGGGCGGTACGTCCCTCAGGGATGCCTTTTTCACGAAGTCGCCAGACAAGTTCGATGTTTTCCGCGTGGGGATCGAGCATGGTGCCAATGTCTGCACAAGCCTCGAGCAGATCGAACATGAAGCCGTCGTCGTTACCAGGAAGCCCGAGATAGGCCCCTTCCTCACCTCGGAAATTCATGAAAAATTTGTAAGAGCTGACTCCGAGATCCCGCGCATAGCTGGGAATCTGATCTAGTTGGTCACGTGTGACAACGCAGAAGTGGAAGCCGAAGTCGACCTGAGAGTGCGTCCCCATCGTCTGTTTCGCTACCGGGAAGACATCGTGGTAAGGCTCAGCCGTCATCAAGTAAGCGAGCAGCGAGGTGACTCCGCCAGCGGCCCCAGACCGCGACTCCGGGAGAGCGTCCTCCGGATTCTGCGGGTACGTGATGTTCGGGCCGAGGTGTACATGGGGGTCGACAACACCCGGAAAAACGTGCAGACCCTTAGCGTTGACCACCTCTGCAGCCGATGCCTGGGCACCGGGATCGACGATCGCCGCGACGACGCCGCCTGCGACCAGTAGGTCCTGCTGGACCACACCAGAGGGCGTGACGAGCGAGCCGCCCGCGACGCGAAGATCGTAATCAGTCATCACCGCCTCACCCCTCCCATGCATATTTCTGCTCGAGAAGGTCGAAATGGCTCTTGCCAACGACCTCCTGCCGCTCTTCCCATGAGGCCAGTGAATCGATGACATNGGTGGTTGATCCTGACTCTCGCAAGCTTGTCATCACCGACGTGACCGCGTGCTGCGCGGCCCGAAGGGCCGCATTGGCATACAACGCCATGACAAATCCCTTTTCGCCAAGAACATCCGTCTCAAGGAGAGGAGTTTTCCCTCCCTCGACGAGGTTTAGCATCAATGGAACGTCCGAGAACCGGGTTGCGATGGCGTTGATCTCGCTGCTCCCCTCAGGTGCCTCGACGAACAGAATGTCCGCGCCCGCTTCGCGGTAGGCCTGCGCCCGGTCGAGAGCATCTTCCAAGCCGGACACCTGGCGTGCATCGGTACGACCGATGATTAAGGTCGATTCCGAACCGCGGGCGTCCACGGCAGCGTGGATCTTTTGCACCATTTCGTTGCGGCTGATAANGGCTTTGCCTTCGAAATGACCGCACCGTTTCGGGAAGACCTGGTCTTCTATCTGCAATGCCGCTGCACCCGCTCGCTCGAGAAGACGGACGGTACGACCGACGTTGATGGCATTTCCGAATCCGGTATCGGCATCGACGATGAGCGGTAAGCCCGTCGCATCGAAGGTGCGCGCTACATGATCGCGAAGTTCAGTGACGGNGACAAGTCCGATGTCCGGCATTCCTAGAGCGGAATTCGCGTAGCCGGCGCCAGTCAGGTAAACGGCCTCAAAGCCTACGGATCCACAAATGCGAGCACTCAGGGCGTCGTACACCCCGGGTACCACGAGGCATTCGCCTGCTTTCCGGTACCGTGCAAGGACGTCACCCAGCGTTAGTGACCCGGGCACAGCTGGGTTCGAGGAGTCGACCATCTACGTCACACAAGTTCCAGCGTGCCTTCAGTGCGAACGAACTGCAGATCCGGCTGCGTGACCGTTCCCCAAAGCCGGCCAGTTGCGAAATTGTGTGTCTGCGTGACAGTCAATTGGTCTATCTCCTGCCAAGACACCATCCAGACGTCGGGTGCAACCTCTGAGCAAACGCATTGACAGGTCTCGACCTTGCCTTCTAGTGGACCCCGAGTGACAAGAAAACTCAGACTTTCCCCATTCGCATCAAACTCAATCTCCGCCCTGAGATCGAAGGGACCTTCAGTCCCGAAGTCGATGATGATCTTTCGTCCGTTTGCTGGATAGGCGTTAACCACGATGGCTCCTTTTGCAGATTAAGAGAACCGTGATGTGAAGATTGCAAATTGTCAACCGTTTTCATAAAACTTCGTGCATATTTACCGTTGACCGTCCTAGAGTAGGGAGCGGTCACCTAATTGGTGTCNTCACGGGAGTTCCCGCGAAGACCCTCAACGAACAGAGGTTCCAATGAAGACGCGAGCAGCAGTGATGTGGGAAGGCTCCGGCCCATACGAGGTCTGCGAAATCGACCTTGATCCCCCTAAGCAGGATGAGGTGCTTGTCCGGTATGACCACGCGGGCCTGTGCCACACAGACGAACACCTGAGGAGCGGGGACATCACGTTCACTCCGCCCATGGTCGGAGGGCACGAAGGCTCAGGTGTGGTCGAGGAAGTCGGACCCGGGGTCACCCATCTCAAGCCCGGCGACCACTTCGTCACTTCCTGGATGCCATATTGCGGTCGCTGCCGGTTCTGCGTCACCGGGCAAACTAACCTATGTGACAACGGTCAATACCTGATGTCGGGCGTGATGCTCGACGGCACTCAGAGACTGAGCGGCCGTGACACTGGAATTGGCAACGTTGATCTCATTGGTACATTCGCCCAATACAACGTCATACCTGCGTCTTGCGTGGTGTCAATCGACAAAGATCTCCCACTGGAAACTGTGTCCATCGCCGCCTGCGGTGTTCCAACTGGATGGGGCTCGGCCATCAACGCTGCGGAGGTCAAGCCTGGTGACACCGCCATCGTGTACGGAATCGGAGGCATCGGCATTAACGCCATCCAAGGATGTGCGCATGCCGGAGCGGCAATCCTCGTTGCGGTTGACCCCATCGCACTCAAGCGTGAAACAGCTCTTAGCTTGGGGGCGACCCACGCTTTCGCAAGCGCCGAGGAGGCTCATGAGTTTCTGTGGGCGGAGACTCGCGGCGTTGGTGCCGACGCCGCAATCGCCACTGTTGGTCTTATGAGTCAGGACGTCATGGCAGCCGCCTTTTCAGCCATCCGGAAGGGTGGGGTCGTGGTGGTCACGGCAGTCGGCACACCCGACCTCCTACTGCAAATTCCCAGTTTTGAATTAACCCTGTATCAAAAAAGAGTGGTGGGTAGCCTTTTTGGCTCCGGAAATCCGCATCACGACATCCGAAGAATCTTGGACATGTATCAGCGCGGAATCATCAAGTTGGACGAACTGATTACCAATCGCTACTCACTTGATGATGTGAACGTCGGCTATGACGACATGCTCGCAGGCAGGAACATCCGCGGGGTGCTGGACATCGCTCACTAGCGCCGCGGTGGTGGGCCTACGCACCGAAGGTCAAGACGTTCCTGCCGCGGATCCCTCCGGCGTGCATCGAGCGATGGGCCTGGCTTGCCTGCTCAGGGGTGAGGGACTCCAATAGCCGAATATCGAGAACGCCGCTTTCCACATCTGCCACGAGGCTCTGCATGCGAGCAGTGTCATCACCCCAGGCAGCGATGAATAATTGAAACAATCTGATGCCACGGTCAACCGGTCCCTGCCATCCCTGGAACGCGATCATCACACCGTCATCGGCAACTGCCGGCACTGCCATTTCATTTGTAATACCGGCATCTGCCAGTCCGAGGGCCCCATCAGGCAGGCTCGCGCGAACAGCGGCAGAAAAGTCGTCGCCGCGGGGCACGATCTTGTCGGCGCCGAAGCCCGAAACTATCTCGACATCCTTGGGAGCCGCGTCCGCGATCACTCGCAGGCCTTGATGCTTTGCGAGTTGGATGAGATAGCCGCCAAGCATTCCCGGTGCGCCGGTTACGACGAGCCAATCTTGCGGTTTGAGCGCCAACTCTTCCAGCGCGGCACTGGCGGTCATCGCGTTCATCAAAAAGGTGGAACTCGCGGCAAGATCAAGTCCACGGGGAGCCTGTACGACACTCGTCTCTGGGAGCACCACGTACTCNGCGTAGGCTCCACCTTGCGGGCTCACGGGCCGAACNAAAGCCACAACCTTCTCGCCAACACTTAAGCGGTCATCTACGCCCGGTCCGATAGCGTCGATAAAACCGGATGCATCCATACCGGGTACAAAGGGTGGTACGACGTCGGTCAACTGGTCGACCAGCGGTGCATACGCGCCAGCTCGGAATGCTGCATCAGTCGGGTTCACAGCCGCTGAGTGCACCCGAACACGCACTTCCCCGGCACCTGGCTCCGGGATCGGTAGTTCCCGAATCTCCAGCACGTCTGGTGTGCCGTATGTCGAAAAAGTGACAGCTTTCACTTAACACTCCACCTTTCATGGTTCGTTTCCAAAGTCCTACACTCACCGAGAAAATCAGTGTCAGGCGCCTCAACTAGCCGCCGGAGTATATCGACTGTTAATTCAGAATAACGACTTACCAAACGATCATCTTCCCTCCGCGTGACTACTTCCTACAGCCCCCCTGTCGCGACGACAACAGATCCATTCAGAATTCCCGCCTCCGGCGAGCAACAGAAGGCCACTGTCTTCGCCAATTCCTCCGGCTCCAGGATTCTCCGGAGGTGGTTGGACTGTCGGAAGTCTTCGATGTTCTCCACACCGTACAAAGCTGCCGTTCGTTCCAACATAGGCGTGCGCGTGGCGCCAGGTGACACCGCTACCGCAGTGACACCTGTTCCCACCAAATCGGCTGCCAAACCTTCAACCAAGCCCACCACAGCGTGCTTCGTTGCTCCGTAGGCAGCCAGACCAAAGTGACCCCGATGTGCTGCCGCAGAGGCAACCGCCACAAAACGGCAATCCTGCGGAGCGGCGTTACGCAGCATCAAAGGGATGACCGCGGTGATTGTATTCCACACGCCCGCGACGTTCACTTCGCAAAGGTTACCGAATTGGTCCGGCGACATCTCCCACAGTGCTTCCCCACCTTCGATTATTGCGGCAGCGGCCACGCAGGCATCCACGTGCCCGTGCTCTGATGCGGTCCGTTCACAGATCTCGCGAAGCCCGTCACGGTCAGACACGTCCAGATTGTGTGCACGGATCTGATCCGGAAATCGAACAACTAGTTCTTCCAAGACCATCGATGCTCCGCCGTTGGTCGTCCTTTGACCCTCCGTTTCGTGCTCGTGCGGAGCGTCGATCGCCACCACGACATACCCGGAGTGGCATAACTCCTCAACGACAGCCAGGCCTATCCCACCTGCCGCTCCCGTGACAACCGCTACCCGTGGGTTACCCATGCTCGACCTCCCGAACGATCCTGGCGACCATCAGGGCAAACTGCTNCTGACCGAAGGCAGCATCAGCCGTTGTCGGATCACCGAGAACCCCCGAGGGAGACACCGGACGCACACCTTGAGCCATCAGATCCGGCAGAATCTTTTTCAAAGGCTGTGTGTTCCCTGCGACCATCGACCCTACTCGGACCGACTCAGGCGATAGGTGTAGCACGACCGATGTCTCGTCGTGTCCCGCGTGAGCATCGTTCGAGGTCTCTAGGGCGCAGGAAGTCGACATGACTTCGTGCCGCTCGTAACGCATCTGGTCGACCACCTGTTTGACGGTAGCGACGTTCCCGCCGTGGCCGTTCACAAGAACGATCCTTCGACCCCACGTACTCACAGACCGGATCATCTCGACGAGTACTACCGCAAGCGCCTCTTGGCCGATCGACACTGTGCCGGGAAAAGTTTGATGCTCACCGCTGGCGCCATAGGCCAAGGGTGGCGCTACAACCACTGGCCCGAAGTTTCCACTGCTGAGTCTCTCGGCAACTGCTACCGCGACCTGTTTGGCTATGAAGGTATCCGTCGAGAACGGCAGGTGCGGCCCATGCTGCTCCGTTGAACCCAGAGGGATAAGAACGAGTGGACGCTCCGGCACCTCGTTCCATGATCTGGACTCGAGCAGGTAATTCACCGTTGGATACCGGATGCTCCGAGCGCCCGAACGAAGTCGTCGGGCATGACTACATCCTCCGGTCCCAATTCGTCGAGAGAAGCCTTGGCGAGCCCGTACATCGTCGAGTCAATGCCCATTCGAAGAATGTCGAGGATGTTCTCGACTCCTGCCTGGCCGCCGGCCGCAAGCCCCCACAGATACGCCCGTCCGATCATGACCGCTCGGGCGCCGAGTGCCACCGCCTTGACAACATCACTTCCTCGACGGATTCCGCCATCAAGCACGACTTCCACATCATTCCCGACCGCCTCGACGATCGAGGGTAGACAACGAATGGCCGCTGGTGTCGTGTCGAGATTGTTTCCTCCGTGGTTCGACACGGAGATCGCAGTAACCCCTGCCTGCACAGCACGTTGGGCATCATCAATCCGGCAGATGCCCTTAAGCATGATTGGGCCATCCCATTCTTGGGCCAGCCAGGCTACGTCCTCCCATGCTGGAGGCGGAGTCTGCATCCATCGTCCATAGGCACCGAAGAACGTCGGGGCGGGCTGTCCAGGAAGCGCAATGTTGGGCGTAGTTAGGTCGGGTATACGCCCCGACTTCGCGAACTTCCATAACCAACGGGGGTGCAGGATCGCCTCCGGTGCAAAGCGAGCCATAGCTTTGAGGTTGACCGTTTCGGGAATGACGGGACTGCCCCAGTCACGTCCATAGGAGAATGACCAATCGAGGGTGACAATAAGTCCCACGGCGCCAGCGATTCTCGCGCGCTCCATGAGCATGGACATGGTCTCTCGAGAATCCATCCAGTACATCTGGAAGAAAACCTGAGGGTTGGCTGCAATAACATCCTCGATTGGCTTGCTTGCGAAGGAACTCAATCCCATCGCGACCCCTCGAGCAGCCGACGCCCGGGCAATTGCGACTTCGCCATCGGGGTGGACGGCCTGAACGCCCGTGGGGGAAATCAGAACCGGCATAGAAAGACTTTGACCCATGACCGTGGTCGCCGTGTCCCGCTCGGCAGGAAGACCGGCGACATGCGGTGCCAATCCCAACTCCGCAAAAGCATCCATATTGCCGTTGTAGGTGCTTCCTCGGTCATGGCCAGCCAGTAAAGCGCTGTACACGGATGGAGGGAGCCGCTTCTTGGCCCGCCGCTGAGCTTCGGCTACTGATTCCATCCAGTTGGATGCCACGGCATAACTCCTTGGGTTGCAGGGTTGGTTATCGCTGAGCCATCAACGTTTCGAGCGAAATAAATGTGGTCGTTGCTAGTGGACTCTCATCACATGCGTGATTTGGGCGCTGGCGAGCACTCGGCCGCGAATGATCCTGACTCGCCAAAGGGATAGTCCTGCTCGGATCCGCAATCGCGTCGGCGCTGTTGCCCTTTACGCACTCGGGATCCGGGCCGTCAAGCGGAAGACCTGTGAAGAATTTAGCCGCCATGCAACCACCTCGACATGAGTCATAGGCCGAGCACGATGAACATGCTCCGCCCGATTGCGGGGACCGCAGTTCCTTGAAGAGCGCNGACTCTCGCCATACGTGGGCGAAGCCGCCGTCTTTGAGAACGTTCCCAGCCATGAATCGATCGTGGATCGCAAAGGGGCAGGCGTAAACGTCTCCGACGGGATCAATCAGGCAGACAACCCGTCCTGCGCCGCAGAGATTCAACCCTGGCAACGGGTCACCCAGCGCCGCTAGGTGGAAGAAGGAGTCACCTGTTAGAACATTGTCTCCAGCCGCCACCAGCCACTCGTAAAGATCCCGCTGCTGCTGGGCTGTTGGATGCAGATCATCCCAAACGTCAGCGCCACGACCAGACGGACGCAGTCGCGTGAGCCTGAGAGTCGCCCCACGGGAGTCAGCGATTTCCTTGAAGGCATCGAGTTGGTGAACGTTCTCCCGGGTGACGACGACCGAGAGTTTGGCGTTAGCGAAACCCGCGTTCGCCAAGTTATCCAACGCCCGGAGAGCAACCTCATGAGTTCCCTCACCGCGAAGGGCATCGTTTACCCCAGCCGTTGCACCGTCGAGGGAGACCTGGACGTCGACATAATCGGTGGAAGCCAACCACGCGGCCCGAGAAGACGTAATTCGTGAGCCATTCGTGGAGAATTTTACCCCGACGTTGTGAGCTACTGAATACTCCAGGAGGTGCCAGAAGTCTGGCCGGATAGTGGGCTCCCCTCCACCGATGTTGACATAGAAAATTTGCATTCGCTGCAACTCGTCAATCACCTCCTCGCACTGAGCCGTCGTCAGTTCCCGAGGGTCGCGCTTTCCAGACGATGACAGACAGTGCAGACACGAAAGGTTGCATGCGTAAGTGAGTTCCCACGTCAGGCAGATGGGGGAATTCAGCCCATATTCAAATTGGTCGACTAAGGCACCGCCCGAAGGTCGCACATCGACAGTCATGGTCTGCTGTCCTCCTCAATCTGGTCAATCATTTCCGAATCCATCAGCCTCGAGAGGGAAGCCGCATAAACGTTCCACAAATCTTGAGGAACGGAACACTCGATTAGGACGGATCGCAAGGACTTAGAGCCGTCCAAGCGTCGAACCACCCCGACGAGCTCGGGGCGCTTCAGAAAGGTCAACTTTCGGTTCCCGAAGTGGTACGCCAGGGCACCGAAGGGCTCGGGACGCAGGGAAACCTTCGAGGAAAGCCGCAACTTCCGATCAAGTAACGACACCACTACTGGACTCTCTGCCTAGTACACACCGCACATGCCGTCGATGGAAACATCTTCGACGAGTGTCTCGACAGTGACTTCGTTTTGATCTTTCTCATTCATGTGTTTACTCCCCTGACTAGGCCTTNATGTTTCGGAAAGAATATTGACACTCCGAGACAAAATCAAGACTTCAGTGTTAGATTCCTTNTGTGTCCCAGGAGTACGTATCCTCGGGGAGGCCTCCGGCAACTAGCCACGCCGCAATTGAGGAAGCGGCCTTTGGCCTGTTCCACGTTCACGGATTCGATCGCACAACCACCGATGAGATCGCCGCCGCCGTCGGAATCAGTCGTCGCACCTTGTTTCGATACTTCTCATCAAAGAACGACATCCCATGGGGACAGTTTGACGATAATTTAGATTATCTTCGCGAAACCCTGGAGCGTATGCCACCGGGACTGCCTCTATGGAAAGCGATTCAAGAGGCAGTGGTCGCATTTAACTCTCTGGNTCCCTTCGCTATTGACCAGCACGTACTCCGGATGCGTCTCATTTTGCAGACTCCATCGCTCCAGGCGCATTCGGCACTCATGTACGGCCGATGGCGACGGGTCATTGCCGAATACGCAGCACAACGGACGGATCGAAGGCCTGATGATCATTTTCCGCTCTTGGTGGGCCACACGAGCCTTGCCCTCGCAGTTTCGGCGTACGAAGTGTGGCTCAGCGATCCGTCGACTTCCATCGAGAAGCTAATCGGAGCCTCGATGCAGAACTTACGTCAGTTCGTCAACGATGACTGACTCTCCTCATGCCCTGCATGTCCGAATGAACACGCGTGTTTCTGGCTGGGCAAGTAACTCTGTGTTGCTTGGTGGATCTCCGTGGCGCATGATCCGCATTGCTGAGCCGGCTCGAAAACTGGTGGACCAACTCTTTGCCGCAGGGCCGCTTGGTGTGTTGCTGACAGACTCGAGCCATATTGCTATCGCGCGCGAACTGCTGGACCGAGGATTTTTAACCCCGGTACCTCAGCGGATGGGCTCGGAGTTCGCACCCGACGTGGTCGTCCCTGTGTTCAATGCTTCCCGCGACCTCGAAGTACTCCTTAAGAGTCTGGGCGAGGCGAACGTGATAGTCGTCGACGATGGTTCGACGAATCAAAACGAAGTCGCGAATGTGGCTAGGCTCACTGGCGCTGAGGTCATCCGCCACACGAGAAATCTGGGACCAGCCAGAGCGCGCAACAGCGGGCTATCACGTACGAGAACACCAGTGGCGGCCTTTATCGATGCGGACTGTGTCGCGTCGAGTCATTGGCATACAGACTTGATGTTTCATTTCGACGATCCAAGGCTCGCAGCCGTCGCTCCGCGCATTCAGCCGACACCTGACCAAGGCAGCATCCTGGAGCGATTTGAGCGCACCCGATCTGCTCTCGACATGGGTCCTCACGCCGGGCTCGTTCAGCCTGGAGCGCGCCCCGCGTTTGTCCCCACGGCGGCGCTCCTCGTTCGTCGCTCCGCGCTTGCGGATCCAGCATTTGACCCGGACNTGCGGCTGGGTGAGGACGTCGATCTCATCTGGCGGCTCACCGAGAGCGGTTGGCTTGTTAGATACGATCCGGGAGTCGTTGTCCAGCACAGGACACGAGTCAACTTTTTCCAATGGATCCGGCGACGCTTTGAATACGGAACATCCGCCGCCGACCTCGAGGATCGACACCCTGGGAAACTCACTCCCCTGCGACCATCACCGTGGAACATAGCAACCCTCTTATTGATCGCAGCCGGGCGGCCATTCGCGGCGGCAGGTGTCGCTCTGGGTGCTACGACACTGCTGTGGCGGCGACTTCCTGAACTTTCGGGCTCTTCGGCACTCGCTGCTCGACTAGTCGCGCAAGGGGTTATCGCGGACAGTGCGGCCGTCGGACACCTTTTGCGCCGGGAGTGGTGGCCCCTTGGAATCGTTGCTCTCCTGGCTTCTCCGCGTTCACGCTTTGCTCGCTGCGCGTCAGTCTCAATCCTCGGACCCATTGCGTGGGAGTGGTCAACGACACGAACCCACCTGGACCCCATTTCCTATGCAGCCCTCCGACTTATCGAAGATGCCGCCTACGGTTCAGGCGTCATCATGAGCAGTGTGCGATCTAGGAAATGGGCCACCCTGATTCCCCGGTTCTCAGGTCGGCGACATTGACAGAAGAGATTTTTCCGTGGCTTCCCGATGACACGGCTCACTAACCTGTGCGGTTGACAACGTAATCGCACAAGGCTTCGAGCGCGAGCTTTGCATCTCCCACCGGCAGTGGTTCAAGGATCCGGCGCGCGTCCCCCGCCCACCGAAGTGCTTCATCTCGAGCATCCTCGAGCGCGGGATGCTCCCGCAGTAGCCGTAGAGCCTGGGCGTGGTCTGCATCGCCCGGAATCGGTCCCGACAAGAACNCGACTAGTGCGTTATCGCCGGATTGATCGCTCGCCTGCGCGATCAACGTCGCCAGAGTGGGCACACCCTCACGCAGATCGGTACCTGGCAATTTGCCCGACTGTTCCGCATCAGACGTAATGTCCACGATGTCGTCAGCGAGCTGGAAGGCAACGCCGATGGCTTCGCCGAAACGGCTCAGTGTGTCGATGATGGATGCTTCGGCTCCGGCCATCATGGCCCCGAACCGACCGGCGGTAGCGATCAACGAGCCGGTCTTGTCTGAAAGAACCTGCAAATGGTGCTTGACCGGATCTGTGCCGTCGTCCGGCCCAACCGCTTCGCGAATCTGGCCTGTGCACAGGCGCTCGAAGGTTTGCGCCTGGATGCGAACCGCCTCGGGTCCGAGGTCTGCCAAGACGTCGGAGGCGCGGGCAAACAGAAAGTCACCGGTGAGAATCGCGATCGAGTTGTCCCATCGGGCATTTGCCGACGGTGCACCGCGCCGGAGTTGCGCTTCGTCCATGACGTCGTCGTGATACAGCGTGGCCAGGTGGGTGAGCTCAACGACGACCGCGGCCTTGATGACGTCGTCGTTGGCTGGGCGGGGGCCAAAGTGCGACGCAAGAATCGTCAAGAGAGGACGGAACCTTTTGCCGCCGGCATCCACAAGATGCCGGGACGTCTCGGTGACGAAGGGGTAGTCGCTGACCACTGTGCTGCGCAGGTAGCGCTCGACGTCCTCGATTGAGGACCCCAGCTGGGAGTCGAAAGCAGGAGCGACCGCCAGTTCACCCAACGGACTCTCGGTCATAAAATTACGGTACTACCGGATGAAGACATCGGCATTTGTAACCAGATCCAGCACCGGTTGAGGCACGACGCCCAGGATCACCGTCACTGCGGCGCCTGCTGCGAGGGCGACCGTGGTGAAGGCGGACGGAACGACCACGCTCGCCGTCTGATCGGTGGGCTGGGCGAAGAACATGACCACAATCACCCGGACGTAGAAGAACGCGGCNATGAGGCTCGCCACCACGCCGACGATGACCAACCACACCATGCCTGCCTCGATCGCTGCGGCAAAGACGCCGAACTTGCCCACGAATCCGGAGGTCAGCGGGATGCCCGCCAGGGCGAGCATGAACACGGCGAACGCCGATGCGACGACCGGAGACTTACGGCCGATGCCCGACCACGTCGCGAGGTTCGTTGCTTCGCCACCGGCATCACGGACCATGGTGATGATCGCGAACGCACCGATCGTGGTGAAGCCGTACGCGATGAGATAGAACATGGTGCTGGCGATACCAGCAGCCGATGCGGCGGCGACACCGATCAGAATGAANCCTGCTTGCGCCACGGATGAGTACGCGAGCATTCGCTTGATNTCCGATTGGACTACCGCGAGGATAGATCCGACCAGCATGGTGAGCGAGGCGATGATCCAGATGATCGGTTCCCAATCCCATCGCACGCCTCCGAAGGCGACGTAGAGAATCCGCAGCAGAGCCCCGAACGCGGCGATCTTCACTGTCGCCGCCATGAATCCCGTTACCGCAGTCGGTGCACCCTGGTAGACGTCCGGCACCCATTGGTGGAACGGAACCGCACCGACCTTGAACAGCAAGCCGATGAGCACCATGCCCAACCCGATCATCAAGACCAACGATTCACCGGGCTTGCTGGTCACGGTTTGAGCGATCTCCGGGAAGGTGATGGATGCTGCGTAGCCGTACACCAGTGCGGCGCCGTAGAGGAAGAACGCCGACGAGAAAGCGCCGAGCAGGAAGTACTTCAACGCCGCCTCCTGACTCAGCAACCGGCGTCGGCGCGCCATGCCCGTCATCAGGTAGAGCGGGAGCGACATGATCTCCAGACCGATGAACATGATGAGTAGGTCATTCGCGGTGACGAACAGCATCATCCCGAGCACAGCGAACAGCGTCAGGGGCCAGATCTCGGTTTGCAGGTAGCCGCGCTGCGTGAACTGCTTCTCCTCTTCCGATCCCGGTAGCGAGGAGACGCGAGAGGCAAACGCATCGCCGACCGAGTCGATTGAACGTTCGGCCATCAGTGCAGCCCCGAGGAGCGCGATGATCACGATGGCGCCTTGAAGAACTAGTGCGGGTCCATCGATCACGATCGCCTGACCGGCAGTCACTACTCGGGTGGATGCGTTGATGACGATCAACGCCGCTGCGGCGATGAGTGAACCGAACACGATCAGCAGCTGCAGGTATCGGCGCACACTGCGCGGCGTGAACGCCTCGATCAGAACCGACACGATGGCTGCTCCGAAGATCACGATCATCGGAGCGATCGCTACGTAGTCGATTGCCGGGGGCGAGTAGTTCATGGCTGGCTCCCGTCACTGGAAACCACGGGTTCTGGATCGACCGCGGAGATGGTGTTCATCGTCCAATCGACGGCGGGGTTGATGACGTTCAACAAGGGAGCGGGGTATAGGCCGAGCGTGATGCTCAAGGCAGCGATCGGTACCAGCGCGGTGATTTCCCGTCCCTTGAGGTCGGTCATGCCTTCGACGCTGGGATTCGCCGGCCCGGTCATCGACTTCTGATAGAGGCGCAGCACGTACGCGGCCGTGATCACGATTCCCAGCGTGCCCAAAGCGCCGACCCATAGGTAGCGCTCGAAGGCTCCGAGCAAGACGAGGAACTCGCCGACGAAGGACACCAGACCCGGAAGAGCCAGTGAGGAGAGCGCCGCGACGAGGAAGAAGCCCGCGAGCACCGGGGCGACCTTGTTGACACCGCCGTAATCCGAAATGAGAGCCGAGTTGCGGCGACGTGACATCAAGAAGCCCGCGGTCAGGAACAGGGCGGCGGTGGAGAGACCGTGCGCCACCATGTAGACCACCGAGCCGGATTGACCCGAGCTCGTGAAGACGAAAATGCCGAGCGCGATGAAGCCGAAGTGAGACATGGAGGAGTAGGCGAACAAGCGCCGCATGTCCTGAGCGGTGAGAGCTACGTACGCTCCGTAGAAGATGCCGATCAAGGCCATGCCGATGACGACCGGTGCGTAGAACTCACTGGCTGACGGGAAGATAGGCAAGCAGTAGCGGATCATTCCGAAAGTTCCCACTTTGTCGAGAACACCGATCAGCAGCACCGACGTGCCGGGTTTGGACTGCGCTGCTGCGTCCGGAAGCCACGTGTGGAACGGCCACAGGGGAGCCTTGATCGCGAACGCGAAGAAGAAGCCGAGGAAGAGCATCTTCTGCGTGTTGGGGTCCATCTCCAAGCCCACCAAGGACAGGAAGTCGAAAGTTCCGCTGCCCAATTCTCGAGCGGAGACCACATACAGGCCGATCAACGACGCCAACATGAACAGGCCGCCAAGCAGGCTGTAGAGGAGGAACTTGATCGCCGCATAGGACCTTTGCGGACCGCCATAACGACCGATCATGAAGTAGACCGGGATGAGCATCACTTCGAAGAAGACGTAGAACAAGAAGACATCCGTCGCAGCGAAGACGCCGATCATCAACGCTTCGAGGGCCAAGATCAGCGCGAAGTAACCCTTGACCGAACCCTCGGACTCTTGGTCGCCTTCGATATCGCGCCAACCCGCCAGGATCACGATGGGAACCAGCGTTGCGGCCAGCGCGACGAGCACCAGTCCTATCCCGTCCACTCCTACCGAGTACGAGATGCCGAACGACGGGATCCAGGGGTAGGACTCCACGAATTGGAAAGGCTGCTTGGATGCTCCGTCGAACTGCAAGGCCATCGCGATCGTCAATGCCAAGACGGCACCGGAGACCACAAGTGAGACCTGCTTGGCAAGCGTCGGCTTGGACTTCGGGAGAAGGGCGACCACGATGCTGCCGATCAAGGGCAGCAGACCGAGGGTCGTCAACCAGGGGTAAGTGCTCATGACAGCGCCACCAAGACGAGTGCGATGGCGACAATGAGGGCGCCCCCCACCATGGACAACGCGTAGGAACGCACGAAGCCACTCTGACTTCGCCGCAAGCGACGAGCCAGGTCACCGACGAAGGTTCCGGTCCAATTGACGAAGCCGTCGACAGCCTTACTGTCAAAGGTGGTGACCATCTCCGCCGCTCGGTAGGTGGGTTGCACGACGAGCACGTCGTTCACGGCATCGCCGTAGAGATCCTGGCGCGCCGCGCGAGTGAGGGCGTTGCCCGTCGGCGCCTCCATGGGAACATCCCTTCGGGCGTACATGACCCAGCCGATGATGGCTCCGATGATGACCACGATCAAAGTGACGGCGATGTAGAAGGACGTCGGCAAGGGGGTTGGGACCGATTCGTATCCCACGACCGGCTTGAGCCAATCCTTGATGTCTCCCCAGAACAGCAGGGCCATACCGAGGAAGGCGGATCCGAGGGCCAGCACCACGAGGGGGATGGTCATCACCGAGGGTGACTCGTGCGGGTGAGCGTCGTCTTCCCAACGTTTCTTGCCGAAGAACGTCATGGCGATCATCCGGGTCATGTAGAAGCCGGTGACGCCGGCAGCGAGAATCGCGGCAACGCCAATGATCGCGTTGCGCTCGAAAGCGGCGTGGATGATCTCGTCTTTCGACCAGAACCCAGCAAACGGCGGTATGCCGATGATGGCCAGATATCCGGCCATGAACGTCACGAAGGTGACACCCATGACTCCCCGGAGTGCTCCATAGCGTCGCATGTTCACGTTGTCGTTCATTCCGTGCATGACCGATCCGGCACCGAGGAAGAGGCCGGCCTTGAAGACACCGTGGGTGAGGAGGTGGAAGATCGCGTAGACGTAACCGATGGGGCCAAGACCGGCCGCGAACACCATGTAGCCGATCTGACTCATCGTGGATCCGGCCAGCGACTTCTTGATGTCGTCTTTAGCGGATCCGATGATGGCGCCCATGAAGATCGTGATCAGTCCGACGACGACAACGGCCGTCGCGGCCCACGCTGCAGCGTCGTAGATGGCATTGCTGCGGGCAATCAAATAGACACCGGCGGTGACCATGGTGGCCGCGTGGATGAGGGCGGACACCGGTGTGGGTCCTTCCATGGCATCCAACAACCACGCCTGCAGGGGGAACTGGGCCGACTTGCCAGCAGCGGCGAGGAGCAGCAGCAGGCCGANGGCCGTCAGCGTTCCCTCACTCGCGTCACTTGCTTGCCCGAAGACGTCCTGGAAGGTGATCGATCCGAAGGTGACGAAGATGAGCATGATGGCCAGCGAAAGCCCGACGTCACCCACCCGGTTGATCACGAATGCCTTCTTGGCTGCCGCAGCGGCACTCGGCTTGTGTTGCCAGAAGCCAATCAGCAAGTAACTCGCGAGCCCGACCCCTTCCCAGCCGACGTACAACAGCAGGTAGTTGTTGGCGAGCACCAACACCAGCATCGCGGCGACGAACAGATTCAGGTAGCCGAAGAACTTACGTCGATCGGGGTCATGGGACATGTAGCCGAGCGAATAGATGTGAATCAGCGCGCCGACGATGGTGATNAGTAACACGAAGACCATCGACAGCTGGTCTAGTTGCAGCGCGAAGGAAGCTTGGAAGGATCCAACGAACACCCAGTCGTACACGTTCTGGACGACGGTGCGCTCTGTGGCGGGTCGATCCATTAGTGCNAGCAACATCAGAACGCTGATAACGGCAGATGCCACCACAGTGAGTACGCCGAGTATCGGACCCCACGAGTTGGTGCGCCGACCAGCGAACAGGAGGATGGCCGCGCCGGCTGCCGGGAGGGCGATGATCACCCACAGCAGCGCGAAGATCCCCTCGGCGGGGACGATCTCGGTCACGTATCCGTCCTATTCGTTATTCGTCAGTACTTCAGAAGATTGGGTTCGTCGATTGATGCGGAACGTCTGGTGCGGAAAATGGTCACGATGATCGCCAAGCCCACGACCACTTCGGCGGCGGCCACCACCATCACGAAGAAAGCAACGACCTGGCCGTTGAGATTTCCATTCATGCGAGCGAAGGCAACGAAGGCCAAGTTTGCGGCATTGAGCATCAGCTCCACGGACATGAAGACGATGATCGCGTTGCGACGAACGAGCACCCCGATCGCGCCGATGCTGAACAGCACCGCGGAGAGCAGAACGTAGTTGGCTGGATTCATCGACCGTCGTCCTTGCCGGAAGAATCGGCAGACAGTTGGCGCACTTCGTCGATCTCGGCCGGATCCACATCACGGATATCGTCACGGACCCTCAAGGGCTCCGGAATACTGATATCGCTCGCGCTCCCGTCCGGCAGAAGAGCGGGTGTATCGACAGCGTTGTGTCGCGCATAGACGCCCGGTGCGGGGAGTTGACCCGGGTGCGCCCCTGATGCGAAACGCTCCTGGGAAAGTTCTCGCTGCGTTCGCTTCGGCATCCACCTCTCACGATGCGTGAGGATCATGGCACCCATAGCCGCGGTGATCAGCAAAGCCGCAGTCACCTCGAAGGCGATCAGGTAGGGACCGAACATCAGGGCCGCGAGCCCTTCCACATTGCCGCCCTGGGCAGCGTTGGCCGCGTCGAGCCCCGTCGACGACGTTTCCATCAGGCCGTTGCCGATTCCTGCGATCAGGAGAATGGAGAAACCGANTCCGAAGAGAAAGGCAGCCACTCGCTGGCCTTTGATGGTCTCGATGAGCGAGTCTGAGGAGTCGACTCCGACCACCATGAGGACGAAGAGGAACAGCATCATCACCGCACCGGTGTAGACGATGATCTGGACCATTCCCAAGAAGGGAGCCGCATTCGCAACGTAGAGGATGGCCAGATTGATCATGGTGAGGGCGATGAACAGTGCGCTATGCACGGCTTTCTTGGAGATCACCATGCCGAGTGCGCCGATCACCGCGAGGGTGCCACTGACCCAGAAGACGATCGCTTCCCCGATTCCCACCGCCCCGCCGTTCACACTTCCTCACCTTGATCCGGCGAGGAGCCGGTCACTTTGTTGGCGTAGTAGTCCTGCTCCGATGTGCCTGGAACCATCGGATGCGGTGGCGGGACCATGCCGGGGAGCAGCGGCGCGAGGAGTTGATCCTTCTCGTAGATGAGATCGGCGCGACTACTATCGGCGAGTTCGTACTCATTGGTCATCGTCAGGGCGCGCGTCGGGCAAGCCTCGATGCACAGTCCGCAAAAAATGCACCGCAAGTAGTTGATTTGGTAAACACGCCCGTACCGCTCCCCGGGCGAGAAGCGCTCGTCGTCGGTGTTGTCGGCGCCCTCCACGTAAATGGCATCGGCCGGACAGGCCCAGGCGCATAGTTCGCACCCAACGCACTTCTCCAGACCGTCTGCCCACCTGTTCAACTGGTGTCGACCGTGGAAACGCGGTTTGGTCGGTTGCTTGTTCTCGGGATACTGCTCGGTAACGACCTTCTTGAACATCGTTCCCAGCGTCACCCCGAAACCACGCATTGCTTGTGGCATCTCAACCATCGGGATCCTCCTGGGCGTCGGCATCAATGGCCTGCGGGGACGACACATCGGCCGTCGTGACCGTGGCTCGTCGGGGGGTGTATTCGAATCGTTGGCCGGGTAAGGGGGGAACCGGGTGGCCGGTTGCGGCTCCCGTCAAAACCTCGTTGACCCGTCGCGCGTTCTCGGCTTCGGCGTCGAGTCGACGTTGTTCCTTCCGATTCGTGCGTGCGGTCAGCAACCACGAGCCTCCAAGCAGCATCGCGATGATGACGGCTCCGATGAATAACAACTCGGTGTTGGACAGCGCGACGTCGTTGCGGAACAGGCGCGCAATCGACACGATCACCACCCACACCAGCGCAGCCGGAATCAACACTTTCCAGCCGAATTTCATGAATTGGTCGTAGCGCAGTCGAGGCAATGTTCCCCGCAGCCAAATGAAAATGAAGATGAACAGCTGCACCTTGATCAGCCACCACACGACCGGCAGCCATCCAGAGTTCGCGCCCTCCCACAGGGACAGCGGCCACGGAGCCAAGTAACCGCCGAGGAACAACGTGGTCGCCAGCGCGGAAACAGTCACCATGTTGATGTACTCGGCGAGAAAGAACATCGCGAACTTCAGTGAGGAGTACTCCGTNTGGAAACCTCCGACCAACTCCCCCTCGGCTTCTGGAAGATCGAAGGGCGCACGGTTGGTTTCACCGACCATGGATGTCACGTAGATCAGGAAACTCGGTAGCAGAATCACGGCGAACCAGATGGGCTGCTGGGCTACAACGATCTCTGAGGTGGACATCGATCCCGCGTAGATGAAGACCGCGACGAAGGACAGGCCCATCGCGATCTCATACGAGATGACCTGTGCCGTTGATCGCAAGCCTCCGAGGAGTGGGTACGTGGACCCCGAGGACCATCCGGCAAGAACCAGCCCGTAGACACCGATCGACGCGATCGCCAGCACGTAGAGAACGGAAACGGGGAAATCGGTCAACTGCAGCGGTGTCTCGACACCGAAGACCGAGACTGTGGGGCCGAAGGGGATGACCGCGAAGGCAATAAAAGCAGCGGTCGCCGAGATCACCGGCGCAATCCAGTACACCCCGAGGTGCGCAGCCTTGGGAATGATCTCTTCCTTCAACGCCAACTTGAAGCCATCCATCAAAGACTGCAACAGCCCTTGCGGCCCNACTCGGTTCGGGCCGACCCGGTTTTGCATGCGGGAGACGACCCTGCGCTCCCACCAGATCGTGAACAGCGTCAACAGCACGAGGAGACCGAAGATGGCGACCGCTTTGCCAATCACCAGCCACCACGGGTCGGCGCCGAACAGCCCGAACTGACCATCGGTCATGCCTGGCCCCCACGCGTCACTCGAACGGCGTCGCCGTAGCCGACCCCGAGGTCGCGATACACGCGGCTGCCCTCGGAGTTCATCGGCAGCCAAACCACATCATCGATCATCGAATCGTCGATTTCGAGATCAACACTGATCGCACCCGATGGGCCGTGGATACTCACCTGCCCGGACGCTGGAAGTCCGTGGCGGGCGGCGGTTGCGCCGGACATCCGGGCGACTGTGGCCCGTGCCGTTGCAGCGAGATGGGGTTCGCCCTCCTGCATGACACCGAGGTCGAGCAGTTGACGCCACGTGGCCAGACGAATGCCGGTGCCCGGTGCGTGTGTTGTCGCTGCCGGCGCGAAGGATTCGCGCGCTCCTGTCCACGGACCCATGCGCCCGAGTTCGGCGCGAAGTTCAGACAAGCTGCTCGGCGCGGAGATCTGCCATTCTTCAGCCAGCATCGCCAAAACAGCAGCATCGGAGTCACGCATCGCATCGCGGAATACCTGACCGAAGGGGCGCGGACGCCCTTCCCAGTNGAGGAACGTTCCCGCCTTCTCACTCACGACAGCCACCGGGAGCACCACGTCGGCGATTCCCGTCACGGCCGAATGGTGATTCTCGATCGATACNACGAAGTCGACGCCACCGAGCGACGCAACGAGATCGTCTGGATAGTCCGCGGCCTCTACGCCGCCCACGAGGGCCGCGCGGNGGGCGCCCGAACGCAGTGAGGTAAGGAGTGCATCGCCGCTGAGCCCACGGTGCGGAAGAGACGACGGATCGACTCCCCAGGCGACGGCTGATTGCTGCCGGGCGAGCGAATCATCGATCGGACGACCGCCTGGCAACAGACCCGCGAGGGCGCCGGCGTCCAGCGCGCCTCGCTCTCCGGCTCGCCGCGGAACCCACGCCAGCGCCGCGCCCGTTTCCTGCGCCAACGCCACAGCCGCGACGCAGGCTCCCGGAGCGCTCGCGACTCGCTCGCCCATCATGATGACCGCTCCCGGTGCGCGAAGCGCTTCGCGGATCTCGGCTGGCAGGTCGGCCAGCGCACTGGCTTCATCGCCTGGTGTAGCCGGGATCAGTGTTCCGTTCATCTTGCTCAGACCCCGGCTGGCACCCGAGCCCAACGAGAACACTTGGGTACCGGATGCCGACGCTTTGCGTAGCCGCAAGAACACGATCGGAGATTCATCCTCCGGCTCGAAAGCCACGAAGAGCACTGCGGGCGCCGCTTCGAGGTCGGCGTATTCGACCCGCATCGGGCTACCGGCAACATGGGCGGCTAGGAAATCTCGCTCCTCGTCCGAACTTGCGCGGGCCCGGAAGTCGATGTCATCGGTGCCAAGCGCCACCCGGGCGAATCGGGCGTAGGCGTAGGCGTCCTCCACGGTGGAGCGACCCCCGACGAGTACCGCGGTGTCGGACCCGGCCGCCCGCAAGCCCTGCGCGGCTACTCCAATCGCCTCCGGCCACGACGCGATGCGTAGTTCACCGTCCTCGCGGACCATCGGCCACTCGATCCGGCCCTGCTGCATGTACGAGAAGGCGAAGCGGCCCTTGTCGCAGTTCCATTCCTCGTTGACCTGCGGGTCATCCCAGGCCAGCCGGCGGGTGATGGTGGACCGGCGGTAGTCCGTGCGCAGGGAACACCCGGATGCGCAGTGCTCACACGACGTCGGAACTGATACGAGGTCGAAAGGACGCGCGCGGAAGCGATACGTTGCACTCGTCAACGCACCGACCGGGCAAATCTGGATCGTGTTCCCGGAGAAATAGGAATCGAACGGCTCGTCATCGGCGGTGCCCACCTGCTGTTGCGCTCCGCGCTCCAAGAGTTCGAGCATGGAGTCGCCGGCGATCTGATCGGCGAAACGCGTGCAGCGAGCACACGACACACACCGCTCCCGGTCGAGGAGCACCTGGGCGCTGACATTGATCGGTTTTTCGAACGTCCTCTTGCCTTCGGTGAAACGTGATTCCGGTCGGCCGACACTCATCGCCTGGTTCTGCAGCGGACATTCGCCGCCCTTGTCGCACACGGGGCAATCCAGAGGATGGTTGAGCAGCAGGAACTCCATGACGCCCTCTTGCGCTTCCCGCGCGACGTCGGAACTGAGCTGCGTTCGCACCTGCATGCCGTCAGAGACGACTTGGGCGCAGGCCGGCTGTGGCTTGGGAACACCGTCGATCTCGATCAGGCACGCCCGACAGGCGGCAACCGGATCGAGCAGTGGGTGGTCGCAAAAGCGGGGAATTTCGATACCGAGCATTTCTGCAGCGCGGATGACGAGGGTTCCGGCCGGCACAGATACCGCGACCCCGTCGACGATGACGCTGACGAGGTCGGGTCTGGCGTCGAGCTCCGCGCCGGGCTCGTTGGTGATGGTCATCGAACCCCCGCTGCCGCGAATACGTACGAGGCGATGGGGTCGAACTGCTCATCGGCGGATGTGTGAGTGGATGTCTCAAACTCTTCAGAGAAGTACTTCATCGCCGACGGATACGGGGTAGCGGCGGCATCTCCGAGGGCACAGAAGGAACGGCCAGCGATCTGCCCGCAGAGATCCGTGAGGGTTTCCATCTCGGCCTGCTGACCCTGCCCGTGCTCGAACTTCTCCAACACCCCGGTGATCCAGTAGGTGCCCTCGCGGCACGGCGTGCACTTCCCGCAGGACTCGTGCTTGTAGAACTCCAGCCACCTAGTGACGGCCTTGACGACACTCACGGTTTGGTCGAACACCATGGGTGTTCCGGTGCCGAGCATGGTCCCGGCCTCGGCCATCGCCTCGTACGTGAGTGGGAGATCGAGGTGCTCGTCGGTAAGCATCGGGACCGACGATCCACCCGGAAGCCAAAACTTCACCGAGCTGCCGTCACGCATGCCACCGGCGTAATCGAGCAGCTCGCGCATGGTGATTCCCAGTGGCGCCTCGTAGATCCCGGGCCGCTTCACATGCCCGGAAACGGCGAAGACCTTGAAGCCCGGTGACTTTTCGGTTCCGAAGCCACGGAACCACTCCACACCACGGTCCACGATGTAGGGAATGTTCGCGATCGTCTCGACGTTGTTGATGACCGTCGGCGATGCATACAGTCCTGCGACCGCCGGAAAAGGTGGCTTCAGCCGAGGCTGGCCGCGGTAACCCTCGAGGCTGTCGAGCAGGGCAGTTTCCTCACCGCAAATGTAGGCACCGGCACCAGAGTGGACAACGACATCGAGGTCGAAACCACTGCCCTTGATGTTCTTCCCAATCAGCCCTGCTTCCCTGGCTTGCTTGACCGCGAACTCCACTTTGCGAACGGCGTTCGGGACTTCACCGCGGATGTAGATGAATGCGTGGTTGGCGCGAATAGCAAAGGACGTAATGATCACGCCCTCGATCAAGGCGTGTGGGTTGGCCATCATGATGGGAATGTCCTTGCACGCCCCCGGCTCGGACTCGTCTGCGTTCACCACGAGGTAGTGCGGCTTGCCGTCGCCTTGCGGAACGAAACTCCACTTCAAGCCGGTGGGAAAGCCCGCTCCGCCGCGCCCCCGCAAGCCGGCGTCTTTCACGGTCGTGATGATGTCGTCCGGATCGCTACCGAGTGCCTTGTCCACGGCTTGGTAGCCACCCACGGCTTGGTAGCCATCGAGGGTGTAGAGGTCGGGGCGATCCCAATGTTCGGTGATGACCGGTGTCAGTGACGTAACCATCAGGCATTCTCTCCCTGGATTGGGTGTTCGCGTGCGATCTTCAAGCCGGCGAGCATCTTGTCGTCCACACTCGGAGCGTCCGCCAGTCCATCGTCGGGGAATGCGAGGGTCCGCTCGGTGGCCTCGAAGTCTCGGATCACCGGTCCGCGCGTCGCCTGCACCTGCTCACCGCGACGCAGCCGGTCCAGGATCTCCACCGCGCTGGCCGGTGTCACGTCATCCATGAATTCCCAGTCGACGGTCATCACCGGGGCATGGGTGCACGCCGCCTGACACTCGATCCGCTCGAGGAAGAACTCACCATCGGGCGTCGTAGTGTTGTGCGATGCACCAGTGGCGTCGACCACGGCATCCCACACCGCATCTCCCCCGAGAAGCCCACACATCGTGTTGATGCACACACCGATGTGGTGTTTGCCGACCCGCTCACGCTTGTACATCGTGTAGAAAGTCGCGACCGCGGTCACCTCGGCCGGGGTTATACCCAGCACTTCAGCGCACGCATTGATGCCATCGGTGGTGATCGCATCTTCCTCGCTTTGTGCCAGGTGCAACATCGGTAGCAGGGCACTGCGCGCGCTCGGATATCGAGCGGCGATCTCTCGCATCTGCGCGCGCGCCTGGTCGCTGATCGGCATCTGTGGCTTCTCTCCGGTCTTCGCTATCGGTCCACGCCACCCATGACGGGGTCGATGCTCGCGACGGCGGCGATGATGTCGGCGACCATGCTGCCCTCGGACATGGCGGCGGTTGCTTGCAGGTTGTTGAAGGACGGGTCTCTGAAGTGCACGCGGTACGGGCGGGTTCCCCCGCTACTGACCACATGAGCTCCGAGCTCTCCACGCGGCGATTCCACTGCTACGTAGGCCTGCCCGGCGGGCACGGTGAAGCCTTCGGTGACGAGCTTGAAGTGATGAATCAAGGATTCCATCGACTCCGACATGATGTGCTTGATGTGTTCCGTCGAGTTTCCCTGACCATCGGAACCGATGGACAGTTGTGCCGGCCAGGCGATCTTCTTGTCTTCGACCATGACGGGCCCCGGGGTCAGGCGATCCAGGCACTGCTCGACGATCTTCAGAGATTCGTGCATCTCGGCGATGCGAATGAGGAATCGTCCGTACGCATCGCAGGATGTTTGCGTGGGCACATCGAATTCATACGTCTCGTAGCCGCAATACGGCTGCGACTTGCGGAGATCGTGCGGCAACCCGGCCGACCGCAACACCGGTCCCGTCATCCCCAGGGCCATGCAGCCCTGCAAATCGAGGTAGCCGACATCGACGGTGCGCCCCATCCAAATCGCGTTGTCGATCAACAGGTCGGCCGTGTCCTTCATCCGCTTGCGCAGCAGTGGGAGTGTGTCCCGAATGGCTTTCTCACCATCGGAGGGAAGATCCTGGGCCACACCACCAGGGCGGAAGAAAGCACTGTTCATCCGCAACCCGGTGACCATCTCGAACAGATCCAGCAGGAGTTCGCGCTCTCGGAAACCGAAGGTCATGGCGGTCAGCGCCCCGAGTTCCATTCCCCCGGTGGCAAGCGCAACGAGGTGCGAGGAGATGCGGTTCAACTCCATCATCAGAACTCGGATGACGTTGGCCCGCTCGGGAATGTCCTGGGTGATGCCGAGGAGTTTCTCTACCGCGAGCACGTAAGCAGCCTCGTTGAAGAATGGGGTCAGGTAATCCATGCGCGTAACGAACGTGACGCCTTGGACCCACGTGCGGTACTCCATGTTCTTTTCGATACCGGTATGCAGGTAGCCGATACCGCACCGAGCATCGACGACGGTTTCTCCATCGAGTTCCAGCACCAGACGCAGCACGCCGTGGGTGGACGGGTGCTGCGGGCCCATGTTGACGACGATGCGTTCCTTCTCTCCCTCGGGTGCAGCGGCTATCGAGTCCCAATCGCCGCCGGCGAGGTTGTAGATCGTTCCGTCGACTGTTTCATAACTATCCGCGTAGACATCCTCACCCGGATCGGCCGCGGAACTGTAGGTGACGTCACTCATCAGTTGTACGCCCTCCGATTATCCGGAGCGGGAATCGTGGCGCCCTTGTACTCAACCGGTATGCCACCGAGCGGGTAGTCTTTGCGCTGCGGGTGGCCTGCCCAATCGTCTGGCATCTCGATCCTCGTCAGACTCGGGTGGTCGTCGAAGACGATTCCGAAGAAGTCCCACGTCTCTCGCTCGTGCCAATCGTTCGACGGGTAGATGCCGACGATCGAGGGGATGTGCGGGTTTGCATCGGCTGCGGTCACTTCGACGCGGAGTCGGCGATTGTGCGTGATCGACAAGAACGGATAGACGGCGTGCAATTCCCGTCCCTTGTCTTCGGGGTAGTGCACGCCGTTGACTCCCAGGCACATTTCGAAGCGAAGACCCGGCTCGTCTCTCAGCATCCGGGCGAAGTCGACGATGTACTCGGCGAGAACGAAGAAGGTGATTTCGTCGCGGTCGACCACGACCTTGTCGATGACGGATGACACAGGCAGATTGCGGTCGGCGAGGGCCAGTTCGATCTCATCGGCGAGCTCGTCGAACCAACCTCCGTACGGGCGCTCGGTCGGTGCCGGCATGACAATCGGCGACACCAGGCCGCCGAAACCGCTGGTGTCTCCCGATCCAGACACCTGGAAGGAGCCACGCCGAACGCCGACGACGTCGAGTTCGCTTACTCCCTCCGGTACCACCGGAGTGCCGGACTCGGTCAACGCAGTAGCCCTTTCATTTCCGCGGTGCTCGGCGACGTCAACGCGAGTTGCTCGCTCGCAACCATTTCCGTAGTCGCGTTAGCACCGAGTTTCATGTCCTGGATCTGATCGTGGATCTTCAAGATCGCGTCGATCAGCATTTCTGGCCGCGGAGGACAACCCGGCAGATACATGTCGACGGGCACCACGTGGTCCACACCTTGCACGACCGCGTAGTTGTTGAACATCCCACCGCTTGAGGCACACACGCCCATGGCGAGTACCCACTTGGGATTGGGCATCTGGTCGTAGATCTGCCGCAGCACCGGAGCCATCTTTTGACTCACGCGGCCCGCCACGATCATCAGATCTGCCTGACGCGGCGATGCGCGGAAGACCTCCATGCCGAAACGCGCGATGTCGTAACGGGGGCCACCGGTTGCCATCATTTCGATGGCGCAGCACGCGAGCCCGAAGGTGGCAGGCCACAGTGAGCCCTTCCGTGCGTAACCGGCAACCTTCTCGACACTCGTCAGCAGAACGCCTGACGGCAACTTCTCTTCTAAGCCCATGTCAGTCCCACTCCAATCCACCGCGTCGCCACTCGTAGACATAGGGAACGGCCAGGTTCAGAAGAAACAGCATCATCGCCACGAGACCGAAGGCGCCGAGCGCGTCGAAAGAGACTGCCCACGGATACAAAAAGACAAGCTCGATGTCGAAGATGATGAACATCATCGCGGTCAGGTAGTACTTGACAGGGAACCGACCGCCACCGATGGGCTGAGGGGTTGGTTCGATGCCGCATTCGTATGCGTCGTACTTGGCCCGGTTGTAGCGCCGAGGCCCGGTAAAAGTCGCGATGACGACGGAGAACGCGGCGAAACCGAAGGCCAACGCCCCCAGAACAAAAATCGGCGTGTAAACGTTCACGGCGCCGGCTGCTCCTCGCTAGGTCGTCGTGTACGCAGCGGTCTGTGCACACGATCCCGGATGTCTCATGGACGAGAAGAAAATGTCACACTTTGCGCGCTTGTGAAAATCTTCACGACCACCAAAATCATAGTGGGCGAGCCCACCTTCGTGACAAGGCCTGCCCGCTCGCGTCAGACATCCGCTTTGACGGCTCGGTGCAGCGCAACGATGCCCCCGGAGAGGTTGCGCCACGCCGCCTTGTGCCAGCCGGCCGCCAAGAGATCCTGACCCAATTCCTGCTGATCGGGCCACGACTGAATGGATTCGGCGAGATACACGTACGCGTCGGGATTCGACGATGCACGACTAGCAACCGCGGGAACGGCACCCATCAGGTACTCCGAGTACACCCGACGAAACGGCGCCCATGTGGGGTGGGAGAACTCGCACACCACCAAGCGTCCACCGGGCCGGGTCACCCGCAGCAATTCACGTAGCCCGGCATCTCGATCGTGCACATTGCGCAACCCGAAAGAGATCGTCACCGCATCGAAGGCATCATCGGCGAAGGGCAGTGACAACGCATCCCCCGCAACGAAGGACAGCCGAGGGTTGCGGTCTCGACCCACCGAGAGCATGCCGAAAGAGAAGTCACACGCGACAACGAAGGGTCCGGCTGCGGCAATCGGCTCGCTGGAGGTTCCGGTTCCAGCCGCGAGATCGAGGACTCGATCCCCTGGGAGCGCTCCCACCGCAGCGGCCACTGCCTTTCTCCATCGCCGCGTTTGACCCAGAGCAAGAACGTCGTTCGTCCGGTCGTAGCGCTGAGCCACCTCATCGAACATCGCCGCGACTTCACGGGGTTGCTTGTCCAAGCGTGCTCGAGTCATGACCGAATGCTCCCAGAGGACAACCATGATTTGTGCCCCTACCCTGGAGAGGTGTCGCGGCATCCTCATCTTGACTCTCCCCCACTGTTGGTAGCGACCACACGCCCCCTGGACGCATCGGAGGATCTTCTCTCCCGACTTCCCGCCGGAGACAACGTCTGCTGGGTTCGTCGAGGGGAAGGCCTTATCGGTTGGGGCAGCGCCGCGCGCCTGCAGGTTCGCGGAGTAGAGCGCTTCGCCCGGACCCAGCGCTGGTGGACCGAGCTGTGCGACACGATGGCGATCGATGACTCCGTCAGCCTTCCCGGCACCGGACCGCTGGCCTTCGCATCGTTCTCTTTCGATCCCCACGACCCATCGGAAGTGGTCGTTCCTTCGACGCTCATCGGCCAGCGGGGAGATCAAGCCTGGGTGACGACTATCCACGCCCCCGGGGTCGAGCCGGAGACCATGGAATCTGCACCCATCGACTCCACCGCCGGCCGGAGCCACGCCTCCGTGAACTGGCGTGAAGGCTCCCTGAGCGCACCGGAGTGGGAGAAATCCGTGGGGCGCGCTGTCGAGCGCATCAACGCTGGAGAACTGGACAAGGTTGTTCTCGCCCGCGATGTCGTCGCCGAAATCGACAGCGAACTCGACGTGCGCATCATTTTGGACCACCTCGCCCGTGACTACCCGACGTGCTGGACGTTCAACGTCGCGAACCTTGTCGGTGCGACGCCGGAACTTCTGGTTCGCCGCACCGGCGACCTCGTCACCAGTCGCGTCCTTGCCGGGACGGTGCGCCGCCGAGGAGACACCGAAGAGGACCACAGCCTGGCCCAAGCTCTGCTCGCCAGCGACAAGGACCTCGCCGAGCACTCCTATGCCGTGCGCTCTGTAGCCAAGGCCCTGGCAACGCACTGCACCGACATGGACGTCCCCGAAAATCCCACGGTGCTCGAACTCGCAAACGTTCAGCACTTAGCCACCGACGTCACCGGTCGGCTGGCAGACGATGCGTCGCTGCTCTCCTTGGCAGCCTCGCTGCACCCCACCGCGGCCGTCTGCGGCACACCCACCGAGCGCGCGCTCACCGTCATCAGCGAACTCGAAGGGATGTCGAGGGACAGGTACGCCGGACCCGTAGGCTGGTTTGACACCCGCGGAGATGGTGAGTTCGGTATCGCGCTGCGCTGCGGACTCGTGGACTCTCAGGCCAACACGATCCGAGCATTCGCCGGATGCGGAATCGTCGCCGGATCAGACCCCGAACACGAACTCGCGGAATCGCGGGCCAAATTCATTCCGATGCGAAGCGCTCTCGAAGCGCGCTCATCGACCTAGGCGGCGACGAACTAGACGTCGATCGCCTGGCGAACCGCGTCGCGCACGCTCGTGAGCAACTCCGCCTCGACACCGCGATCGCACGCGCGCACAACAATCACATGCACGCCGTCGGAGAGTCGATCGGCAACGGCCGTCGCGAGTTCGTCGGCATCGTTCACTTCACACACTGACGCACCGAAGCTCGTCGCGAGAGACCCGATCTGCACCCCCATCGGAACTCCGAATACTCGTTCGAAATGCCGCGAGTAAGCGGGCTCGCCCTGCTCCAGAGTGGAGAAGATCCCTGCTCCGTTATTGTCCGCAACTACGATGACCAGATCGGGACGCTGCTCGTTGGCCGGGACGGCGAGGGCGTTGGAGTCGTACCAAAAGGCTTCATCGCCGACCAGTGCCACGCTCGGTCCACCCCCGAGTGACTGAAAGCCCAGCGCAGCACCCCAGGCGGTGGAGACACACCCGTCGATGCCCGACGTTCCTCGGTTGCCGAGAACTTCGACCTCTGTCAGGGAGCGACCGGCGAAACTCCCCACGTGACGGACCACTGAAGAAGACCCGAGGAAGAACTGCGAGCCCTCGCCCAGACAGGCGGCCACCGTGCGCGCAACTTCCATTCCGGACATCGACGAATGGCGCGACCCCAACACTGTTTCCACCGCTGCCGCCGCCATAAGGTCCGCCCGCTCCCACGCTGCCCACCATTGCGGATCGGTATCCGCCTCCGACGGCGGCAGCGGGACCGCCGCAAGGACGAGATCCGCGGTGCGGGTGGGGTCGCTCCACGACGATCGAGAGTCGACAGCGACATGCATACCGGCTTGTGCGATCACGCTCGCGACCGATCGGTAGAGCCCCACACGCCCCACCGTCACGACGATGTCGGGAACATGACGCTGAACGAAAATCGGGTCGTCGCACACCAACGGTCCGTGCGCGAGACTGAGATTGGCGCCATTGGATCGACCCGACGGTTCGGAGACGACCGGCCATCCCAACGCGTCCGACAACTCGTCGACTAAATCCACGGCGTCGTCGTCATCGTGGTCGCCCACCACGATCAAACCTCGAGCAGGAACAACGGCCGCTTCATCCAAAAGGGCTAAGACTTCGTCGACTTGGATGCTCATCCCGGCGACGAGGCGAGCATCCGCAGTCCATGGCCGCCCACCCGGCCGACCAGCCAACTCCGGCGGCAGTTCTTTCGTGACGCTCTCATCCACCAGCGGCTCATCGAACGCAGCGTTGATGTGCACCGGACCAGGGTCGATGGAATCTGTCGCGACCGCCACGCAGCGGGCGACGGTGGAGCGCCAGTACTGCGGTCGGAGATCTCGAGCTGCTTCCATATCGACGGCGAGCCTGGTGAACGATCCGAAAATCCCACTCTGCGCGATGACCTGATTGGCGCCGACGTTCCGAAGTCGATCGGGGCGATCTGCTGTGAGCACCACGAGCGGAATTCGCGACTCGTGCGCCTCCACCACAGCGGGAAGAAGATTCGCCACCGCGGATCCAGATGTCGTCACAACCGCAGACGGAACACCCGTCGTCTTCCCGAGACCGAGTGCCACAAATCCGGCGACCCGCTCGTCGACGCGCACGTGAAGACGGATGTCTCCCCGGTCTTCCGCGGACGCGAGGGCGAGGGCAAGGGGGGCTGATCGGGATCCCACGCCCATCACGACGTCTGTCACCCCGCAGACGATGAGCTCATCCACCATCACCAATGCCTGGGCGACCGAGGGTGCCATCGCAGAATCCACTCCCCTAGCCTTCCATCTGCTGGTGTGGTGTTACATCGCCCGGCGCCCGGTCAACCAGGTATCGATAAGCGTCGGCCAATCGGCGCTGCCACCACTGCCGACGACTGTCCGGCACTGCCTGATTCGCTCGCATGAGGAGATCCACGTCGGGGGCGACCCGTTCAACGCGGATGCCACCGGCGGTCGGCACGAGCCCGGGATTCACCAGATCTCGCTCAAAAAGTGTGCCGGTTCCCAGTCCGCTCGCCAGGGGAAGCTCGGGCAGACTCGCAGCGGTGGCCACGCAACTCGCCAGCCCGATCGACGAGTCCAACGAGCCACCGATGACGACAGGTACACCGATAGCCTCCGCTACTCGGCCGGTGGCCATGGCGCCACCGAGAGTCATCGGCTTGCAGATCGCGTAATCGGCGATGCCCTGCAGGCGAACGGTTGTTGGATCATCCGCGAGCCGGATGCCCTCATCGACAGCGACCGGGATATCGATCTCCGCGCGCAACCGAGCTACGTCATCCAGATCACGACAGGGTTGTTCCACGTACTCGATTCCGTATCGCCCCAACCGCCGAAGAGACGTCCGCGCCTGGTCNAGGCTCCACATGCCGTTCACGTCCAGACGAATGCGGCCGTCGACCCCCNTGGAGTCGAGAGNGTCGCGGACGGCAACAACGCGCGCTTCATCGTCCGNGAGGGATGTTCCGATCTTCACCTTGATGGTTCGACACCCGTTCTCCACGATCGCGGCGCGCGCCAACGCGCCCGCGGCAGGCGACTCGACCGCGGGGATGATCGCATTGACCTCCACCGACGATCGATGCGCTGCGGGGAATACACCCCACGACGCTTCCAGCGCAGCCGCCAACCAACGCGCGCTGCGAGCGATGTCGTAATCGTCGAACGGCGCGAACTCACCCCAACCCGACGGGCCCTTGATGAGCACGCCCTCGCGGGACGTCAGCCCACGAAACGGAACCCGCAACGGTAGGGAGAAGGACACCGAGTCGGCGACCAACTCTTCGAGAGACGACGGGCCGAGGGTGTGCACAGTCGTCGTCACATTCACGGACGGCGCGGAAACTGATCGAAGTCCGGACGCCGCTTATCTTTGTACGCGTCTCGTCCTTCTTGCGCTTCTTCGGTCATGTAGAACAACAGCGTCGCATCGCCGGCGAGTTGTTGGACGCCGGCAAGACCGTCGTCGACGGCGTTGTGCGAGGCCTTCAACATGCGCAGCGCGAGAGGGGACATCGCGAGCATGTCGCTCGCCCAGCGAACCGTCTCGATCTCTAAGTCTTCGATCGGGACAACCGCATTCACCAAGCCCCAGTCGAATGCTTGCTCGGCTCCGTACTGGCGGCACNTGTACCACACCTCGCGCGACCTCTTCTGTCCAATCGTGCGCGCGAGCAACCCGGAACCGTAACCGCCGTCGAAGGACCCCACTTTCGGTCCGGTCTGACCGAACCGGGCATTGTCCGCAGCGATGCTGAGGTCGCTGACGACGTGCAGAACATGACCGCCGCCGATCGCGTAACCGGCCACCATGGCGATCACAGGCTTCGGGGTGCGACGTATTTGAATTTGCAGGTCGAGCACATTAAGNCGACCTATCCCCTTCTCCGCGACGTCGTCATCACCNATGTANCCATCGTCGCCACGGATGATCTGGTCACCACCAGAACAGAAGGCAAGATCTCCCTGACCCGTCAACACGATCACGCCGACCCGATCATCGTCCCGTGCACGATTCATCGCATCAGACAGCTCGAACAATGTCTGGGGTCGAAATGCATTCCGCTTGTGGGGTCGGTCGATGGTGATCTTCGCGATCCCTGCACTGTCGCCGGGGGAGACTTCGTAGCGAATGTCCGTATACGAGCCCACCGACTTCCACGATGCTCCCGGTCGTACGGAGCTGTGGGCGGGGTCGTTCCACACCGGAGAATCCTCGGGAGCGACCGGGGGAAGCGGGTAGCGCGTGCGGGTATCCATGCTCTCCACGCTACCGGCAGCACCTACGCTCGGCACGATGTCGATTCCCGATCGCTCCCGGCCCCTCAAACTCGTCGAGGTGCCGCCCGGTCCTGCGGCGATCGAGGCACTGTGGGGTCCGCTCGATGCCGCTCTGGCCCACGATGCACCGATCGCCCCCATCCCGCGCGAGTCCGCATCACTGCCCGCGCCCCTCGTTCGCGCCGTCCGCGATACCGTTCGTCCCGAAGAACCGGTACCCCACGACACGGCGGTCATCATCAGCACCTCCGGGTCAACCGGCCACCCCCGGGGCGTCATGCTCGGCGCACACGCACTCACCGCCGCCACCGCCCAGGTGCACTCACGCGTGGAAGGCGAGCCGATCTGGGTTCTCGCACTGCCACCCACGTCCATCGGCGGCCTGAACGTGATGATTCGAGCCCACAACACCGGAATCCGCCCGATCGCCGTGCGAAGTATCGGTGGCGCCGAACCCTTCACCGACCATGCATTCGCCACGGCCGTGCGTGAGGCAACAGCTACGGGGCGTCCCATTGCGGTCTCGTTGGTTCCGTCGCAAGTGACGCGACTGCTCGCCAGCGCTGCGGGGCAGGAGTCTTTGCGCCAGTGCTCCCTCACGCTGGTCGGGGGCGGGCCCGTCGATCCACAACTGCCGAGTCATTGCCAAGATGCGGGCATCACCCTGACGACGACGTACGGGATGACCGAAACCAGCGGCGGCTGCGTCTTCGATGGTCGCCCCCTCGACGGTGTCGAAGTTCGCATTGACGACGCCGATAGCCGCGTCTGCGTCTCGGGACCGATGTTGGCGCAGGGGTATCGAGACGGCGACAACCGCGCATTCGATGGCCACTGGCTTCGAACGAACGACCGCGGCACATGGAAAGACGGGCTTGTGAGTATCGACGGTCGGCTCGACGACATTGTGAGCCTTCACGGCGTCAATGTGGATCTGGCGGCAGTCCAGGAAAGAGTCGATCAGCATCCGCGGATCGAAGCGTCGCTAATCATTCCGACATTCGGCCAATCAAGCGATGCGAACACAACAGATGAGCCCCGTATCGCGATGGTCTACGTCGGAGAGCCCGTCGACCACGAGGAGCTTCGAGCCTGGATCTCACCGACACTCGGGGCTATCGCCTGCCCCACTGTCATNCGCCGGGTGGACACCCTGACGCGAACATTGACCGGCAAGGTCGATCGACAAGCCACCGCGGCATCCGCCGGCCTGGGGATCGGGACATCGCGGAAAGAAGGCGCCGCGTGACAACGTCTGCGCAATGGTGGGCGGGGGCGCGGCCTCGCACCCTCCCGGCCGCTGTCGCCCCCGTCGTCATCGGTACGGCTCTCGCCGGGTCCGACTGGATTCCCGCTCGCGCATTTCTCGCCTTGATCGTGGCGCTCGCACTGCAAATCGGCGTGAACTACGCGAATGATTACAGCGACGGCATCCGCGGGACGGACGCCGATCGCGTGGGCCCTCTTCGGTTGGTTGGTCAGGGAATTGCCGCACCCCGCGCCGTCCGAAACGCGGCCTTCGCAAGTTTCCTCATCGCCGCGCTTGCCGGACTTCTGCTCATCGCCCTTTCAGGATTCTGGTGGCTCCTCATCGTCGGCGCGGCNTCNATCGGCGCGGCCTGGTTCTACACCGGGGGAACACGACCCTACGGATACGCCGGTTGGGGTGAGGTCTTCGTCCTCGTCTTCTTCGGCCTGGTTCCGGTCCTGGGAACGCTCTATGTCCAAACGGGAACAGTGACCGCAGCAGCGATCGCGGCCAGCGTGGGCATCGGCGCGCTCACATCCGCCATTCTCGTCACCAACAATCTCCGGGACATCCCCACCGATCGATCTTCCGGCAAGTTGACGCTCGCGGTTCGGCTCGGGGAAACGAAAACCAGAGGCCTGTACGTCGCACTCATCGTGATCGCCTTCATCGCGGTCGTCATGGTGGCGCTGGTGAACTCNGGCGATGCGCTATGGCCACTACTGGGGCTGGCCGCACTCCCCTGGGCTGTCCCCCCGCTACGTGTGGTCACCTCGGGAGCCGTCGGACCCGGGCTCATCGCCGCTCTCATCGGTACCGGCCGACTCGTCATCGCCTACTCTGTCGCGCTCTCCACCGGATTGGTCCTGCCCCTGTTCATCTGAGTCATCCTCGGCTCGTGACGCGGCATCGATGCGGGCGTTTATCCCCCCAAAGAATCGACCTACCACCTCACCCATCGCCGAGCGCTGTCGATTCAAAGCGAAAGCACTGATGACTCCGGACAGGACGATGGCCACGACCAACGCCCACAACCCCTGAAGCGGGGTGATGATCTGCAACACCAGCCATACGCCGAGAAATAATCCGATTCGCAGCGCGGTGAAGACGATCACAGTGACGATGCCCGAGCGATGGGGCCCGTCTCGCTGGTTATCCCACTTATTATCCGNCTGGCGGTCGCTCACGCTTCCACCGTACTCACCCTCAAGTTACCCAAGGGTCGCGTCGTCGGTGCGACGATCGGTGGTGGTCGAAGAGAGATCGCGACCCATCACAGTTACCATTATTGGATCATGCTTCGAGTCATCCTCGTCCTGCTCGCCGTGGCGCTCTACGTCTACTTCATCATAGATGTGGCACGCACGCCGAAGGGCCAAGCACGCTCACTTCCGAAATGGCTATGGATGCTCCTGGTCATCGTTTTGCCGCTCGTCGGCGGGGTGCTGTGGTTGATACTCGGTCGTGCCTGGCCCGAGGGCGGGGGCTGGTGGCGAAGAAGCGGCCCTGTGGCGCCCGATGATGATCCGCGCTTCCTTCGCAAGCTGGACGATGACGTGTGGAGCAAGAAGATGAAGCGCCGCCGGGGCGAGCCCACCTAAATACGCGCGGCACTGTGTCGACGCACCGAATGCTTACACTCCGCCGTAAGAATGCAGNCTGTTGACGAAAATGTTGACGCCGAAGTAGTTGATCAAGAAGGTCACGAGCCCCAGGATTGCGATCCACGAAGCGCGATTTCCTCGCCACCCGGCGGTTGATCGGGCGTGCAGGTACGCGGCGTAGACCACCCACGTGATGAAGGCCCAGGTTTCCTTCGGGTCCCAGCCCCAGTAACGCCCCCACGCATTCTCCGCCCAGATGGCACCGGCGATCACGGCGAAGGTCCACAGGGGAAAAGCGAAAGCGATGATGCGACTGGTGAAGGTCTGCAGCTTCTCCGTGGATGGCGTCGATGCCATCACCCCCTGCCAGGTCAGGCCCCGCTGCTCTCGCCTGGACTGCACCAGCGACAGGGCCGCCGCCGATGCAGCAACGGTGAAGGCCCCCGCACAGATGATTGCCGCCGAGACGTGGATGACCAACCAGTAGGACTTCAGCGCAGGTACCAGTTGCGCCGCTTCGGTGTACAGCACCGTNACGGCGAGACCGAGCGTGAGCAACGCCGGCGTCACGACGAACAAGCCCAGCCACCGGAGGTCCCGGCGAGTCGATAGCACGAGGAAGACCACGAGTACGCCCCATGCCGAGCTGATCGAGAACTCGTACATATTTCCCCACGGCACCCGACCAGCCCATAGCCCGCGCAGGATCAGACCGACCGTCAGCAACCCGGTAGCCAGCCACGTGAGCGACATGGCAACGTTCGCCAACCGTCGGCCCGGTTCGGCGGCGACCGCGGTATCTACCCGGTCGATGACGGCAACGCTGCCTTCTGCTGTCTCCCGACTGGCGACGCTCGACGACGATGTGGTCCGGCGCCGACCGCTGGCGAAGGACGCGGCGAACAGGACCATCGCGACGGTCAGGGTGACCATGGTCGCGTAAATGGCGGCGTTGCTGGCCTCGGCCAAGCTCATGGAACCACCGTCGGTCATTGCTCGCTCTTCCTGTCGTCGTTCGACGTCGTTTCGTTCGATGCTGCCTTACGTCCCGCGATGTGATCCGCCGCGATCTGCTGCACTGCTCGTACGTCCTCTGAGACGTCACCCGCTTCACTCTTGCTCAAGCCGGCGACGCCCACGAGGGTACTTCCCTGTTCGTCATCTCGCGCTCTGAGCCAGATGCGGCGGCGGCGGGTGAACAACGACACCGTCAACGCGAGCATGGCCAGTACCGACGCGACCAATGCTGCCTCCTTGCCCGGATCGAAGGCGATTTGGAACGACGACCAGCGGGTCCAGCCAGTGAATTCGATCTCGCCCTGCGCGAACTCCCACACCTGTCCAGGTACCAGCGCCCGGAGGCCGATCTGCTCCATCTCGTCGGTCGAGAGCGAGTAGATGCTCTGCGGCACTCCCGAGGCCAGCCCTAGGTCGCCGTACCAGGCGGACAGGAAGACCGAGGGGTCGTCTGCGTCGGGAAAGACCGAGTGAGGGCCGCGGATGTCATCGATGGCGGAGGTAGGCAGAAACAGCCCGCGGAATCCCAGCTGCGGGTCGGAGTCGGGAATCTTGATGACGCCGGTCGACGTGAAGTTCCCATCCTGCGGGAGAAAGACGACGTCGTCATCGAAAACGACGTCGCCGGAGGCGTCGCGGACGATAAAGGACGGCGCGTAGCCATGCCCCACCAGGAAAACCTTCGCCCCTGCAACCGATATCGGGGANTTGACTTCGATGAGATCCTCCTGAGCCCCCGCACCAGGTTCATTTTGCAAGGCGACGCGTGCTTCGAAGAGGCGTGGAGCGCCCCGCTGTGCTTCGGACCGCTCGAACTCGACGTCGAAGTCGTCGAGGGTGAACGAGAAGGGCGGAATGCTGTCTGCGGTGGCGAGTCGTCCCCCGCCCCACGCATCGTATTGGGTGAGTGTGTTGGAGAACCCATTTCCCTCTTTAACGATGACGTTTCCTCGCCATCCGAAAAGACCGCCCGCAGCGACGGCCACCAGGATCAATACGAGCGCTAGGTGAAATATCAGATTTCCCGTTTCACGCAGGTAGCCCTTTTCCGCTGACACCCATACGCCACCCGGATCCCCATCGACCGCGGCGTCCGATCCGGTGCGAACCCGCCACCCGCGACGCCGCAACTCTCCGCTGACGTGGGACGAAACGTCGGCAGGAGCGTCGTCCACCGTTTCGCACGAGAAGGCTTGCATCCTGTCCAGGTTGCGCGGTGCTATCGGTGGCGGCGTGCGCATCGCCTTCCAGTGATGTCCCACGCGAGGGAGGACACATCCGATGAGGGAGACGAAGAGCAGGAGGTAGATCGCTGCGAACCACGGCGCCCCGTACACATCGAAGAATCCGAGCCGGTCGAGCAATGGACCGAGAGTGGGTTGCTGGTCGATCCACTCGTCGACGAGGAGGGGGTTGTTGCCTCGTTGCGGAAGGATCGAACCCGGGACACTGGCAACAGCCAGCGCGAAGAGCAAGATCAGTGCGACCCGCATGCTGGTGAGTTGGCGCCACGCCCACCGCAGGAAACCTTGGGAGTCCAGCGGCGGTGCAACGGCTTCGACGCGTGTATCGCTCATAGGGCGGTCTCGAATCCGGGAATCGTCACACGAAGCCAGATCGTGAAGTCGAGCCAGAGCCCGGTGACAAGCAGCAGCCCGACGAGCACGAGCATCCCACCACCGATGCGCATAATCCATGTGTAGTGCCGCCGAATGAAGTCGGTGGCGCGTGCCGCTCGCTCAATGAAGAAGGCGAAGGCGATGAACGGGATGCCAAGCCCGATGCAGTAGCCGAAAGACAACAGCGCGCCGCGCAAGGCACTGGCCTCAGCGANCGCAAGAGATTGCACGGCGGTGAGCGTCGGACCGATGCAGGGTGTCCACCCGAGACCGAACAGCACCCCGAGTCCCGGCGCTCCGATCACGCCCCACTTAGGCACCCGCATCCATCGGTACTCCCGTTGGAACCAGGGAATCGCACCCATGAACGCGAGCCCCATGGCAATCACCAGCAGGCCCATGACGCGGGTAATGACGTTCTCGNAGCGCAGGAGCGCTGACCCGAGCCCACCGAAGAGCGCACCGTAGGACACGAAGACAACGCTGAAGCCGAGAACGAACAGCACGCTTCCTGCCAGAACGCGTGACTTTCGCTCACCCGTGGATAGCTCCACACCCGTCATTCCCGTGACGTAGGAGACGTATCCCGGCGCGAGGGGAAGAACACATGGGCTGATGAAGGCGACGAGACCNGCCGCCACCGCGATAGGGAGGGCGACGAGCATCGACCCACTCGTGATGATCGTGCCGATGTCACCCACGTTCAGCCACCTCGTCAATGACTCCCCGAAGTGTTGCCGCACTCACTTTCCCCAGGATTCTCGCCGCAACTCGACCACTGCCATCGATCACGAGAGTTGACGGAATAGCTTGCGGAGGGAGAGAGTCCGAGAATTGCAGTTGAACTTGACCNTCAGGATCAAAGATGCTGGNAAACGTCAGACCCATCGATTCGACGAACCCTTGCGCGGCGACGGTTGAGTCTCTGGTGTTCAAACCAACGAACTGCACTCCCTTGTCCTGCTCTTCTTCCCAGACCTCCTGCAATTCGGGAGCCTCGGCACGACACGGGGCACACCAGGAGGCCCAGACGTTCATCACGACCGTTTGACCGCGGTAATCAACGAGGTCGAAGGTGTCGCCATCCAAGGTGGTCGCACGAACATCNGGGGCCGGAGCCCGCTGGGCCGGCTCTACGACGATGATCGATCCGTCACCGCCGACGAAACCGGATTCGGACTCGATCGAACTCGTTCCCCCCGCGTTACCGCAGGCGCTGACGGTTACAGCGAGGCACAGCAGGAGAACAAGCCGCTTCATGCGCCGGCGATGGGACTGGCACCGGGGAGGAGATCGCGCGCTGGCTCCGTATAAGAGATGGACATCAGTCGGTCACCATGGAAAGCCAGTGACGTGAGCGATGCCAAGTTGCACTGTCGGGAGCGGGGGTCGTGCCACAACCGCCGGCCCTCCGCATCGAGCCGGGCGATCCAAATCGGCAACTGGTGGCTCACCAAAACCACCTCGCGACCGTCCGCTACTTCTCGAGCGTTCGCGACAACCCGGCGCATGCGTTCGGCGACGTCCTCGTAGGGCTCTCCCCAACTTGGGCGAAAGGGATTCCACAGATGTTTCCAGGTCCGCGGCTGCCGCAGCACCCCATCTCCAACGCTCACACGCTGACCTTCAAAGACGTTGTCCGCTTCGATCGCCAAGGGCTCGGTCCCGACGGTCAGCCCGTGCACCNGAGCGATCGGGTCGGCGGTTTGCTGCGCGCGTTCCATCGGCGAGGCAATAACCGCGGCTATGTCGTGCTTGGCCAGGACCTCCGCAGCCATATCCGCCATTTGCACTCCACGCTCGGAGAGCCGATATCCCGGGAGGCGGCCGTACAGCACACCTTCGGGGTTGTGCACTTCCCCGTGGCGAAGAAGATGGACGACGCTGTGCTGGTCACTCACCCCTCGAGCCTAAGCACGACCGATGAACCCGCATCTCGGGGTCACGACTTACGTCGACCGGCCGCCCTCTTCTTGCTGGGGCGCCACTCATCCTCGCCTGCTTCCTCAGCCCGCTTACGCACGACGAGACCGTGAGCGGCCAAGGCATCCGCCAGGCCCTCGGGTGTGCTGTCTTCGGCGAGAACGTCCACACGCAAGCCGTGCTCCTCCGCCGTCTTCGCGGTGTGCGGACCGATGCAGGCAACAACGGTCGACTGATGCGGCTTGCCCGCGATCCCGACGAGGTTGCGCACCGTGCTGCTCGAGGTGAACATCACCGCGTCGAACCCACCGGTCTTAATGGCCTCTCGCACAGGAGCAGGCGGCGGCGCCGCCCGCACGGTTCGAAATGCCGTGATGTCTTCGACTTCCCATCCCAATTCGGTGAGGCCAGCGGCCAGGGTGTCCGTTGCGATGTCAGCCCGCGGCACAAACACCTTGTTGATCGGGTCGAGAAGCGAATCGTACGGCGGCCAGGCGTCGAGGAGGCCACCGGTGCTCAAATCTTCCTCGGGAACCAGATCGGGTCGCACTCCGAACTCGATGAGAGCCTCGACTGTTCCGGGTCCGCATGCTGCCACCCGAAGGCCGGAGAAGGATCGCGCATCCAGGCCGTACTCGTAGAGCTTCTCTCTCACCGCACGGACCGCGTTCGCGGAAGTGAAACCAACCCACTCGTATCGACCTTCCACCAGACCCCGAACCGCACGCTCCACCTGTTGCGGGGTTCGTGGAGGCTCGACGGAGATGGTGGGTACCTCGCTGGGAACCGCACCCAGACGACGCAGACGAGTCACAAGACCGGCGGTGTTGTCCTGGGTGCGAGGAATGAGAACTCGCCATCCGACGAGTGCCTTGCGCTCGAACCAATCGAGTCGCTCCCGCTGCTCGACGACCTCGCCAATGACGACGAATCCACTTCGACGAGTCGTTGCCGAATCGGCAGCTTCGCTCAAGGTCATGACAACNGTCTGCTGATCGACGGTCGTGCCATCTCGCGTGATGGCAACGGGGGTGTCGCCGGATCGTCCGGCCTCGAGCATGGCTCGCGCGATGTGCACCAGATGGTTGGCACCGGAGGGGAACACCGCCGTGACGCGAGGAACAGCCAGCTCCTCCCAGCGCACCGCAGAATCCTCTGCGTCGATGACTCGGACCTCCTTGGCCTTGCTCCCCACGAGACCGAATCCGGCGTATGCCGGCACTCCCGTTATCTCGCTGACGGCGGGCACGATCTCTGTGTCGATCTTGGCTCGACGCACGGCACCGACCTCACCTACGAGGCTCGATCCCATCATCGGGTCTCCGGCCAGCAAACGGACGACCACGGTTCCAGCCTTGGCGGCGTCGATGGCGGGCTTGATTCGATCGGCCGCCGGTCCGGCCGCGTCCGGGTTAACAACCTCAATGAGGTCGGCTGCCACGAACGCTTCCGCGATCGGCACCGCCACCTCGTCCGCGAGCACGTACCCCGCGTCGCCCAACATGCGAGCACCCCGGTGGGCGATCAAGTCCGGGTCTCCGGGACCGGCAGCAACGAAAGCGATGCACGGTGCGCCCAGCGTCTTCTTCTCGGACGCCTTCGTCACCACGGGCACATCGGCAACGTCCTCCACCGTCGACATAGCCGGGTGGCTCGCCTTCTTCTTCGCGGGTGCCTTCTTAGCCGGTGCCGTCTTGGCGGGTGCTTTCTTCACAGGTTCCTTCTTCTCGGACTTCTCGGGCTTCTTGGACGCCTTCTTCGCGGGTGCCTTTTTNGCGCTCTGAGGGCTCATGCGTTCATCACCTCCGACGCCTGTTCGGCGGGAGTCTGGTCGGCTCGTACTGATGGAGGCTCAAGACGCGTAACCACAGTGCCGTCCGGTTGCCTTCTGCGTTGCTCGTGGAACGCCAAGACCTGAAGCTCGACGGCAAGGTCGACTTTCCTCACCTCGACGTCCTCAGCGACGTTCAACACCACGGGGGCAAAGTTGACGATGCTGCGAACGCCGGCGGCGACGAGACGATTGGCTATTTCTTGAGCAGCGTCCGCAGGTGTCGTAATGACGCCTATCCGGGCGTGGTTGTCTGCCACGATCGCACTAAGACTGTCCAAGGATTGGATGGTGATCTGCCTGTCGACGACGGAGACGACAGTCCCCACGACATCGGGATGCGAATCGATCAACCCAACGACTTGGAATCCACGACTGGCGAATCCTCGATAGGACACCAGTGCGCGACCCAGGTTGCCGACTCCCACGACAACGACTCCCCAGGGACTCGTCAATCCGAGCTCGCGAGCGATCTGGTACGCGAGGAACTGAACGTCGTAGCCGACACCACGCGTGCCATAGGACCCGAGGTAGGACAGATCCTTTCGAAGCTTGGCGCTGGTTACCCCGCACGCGGTCGCGAGCTCCTCGCTCGAGACGGTGTGCGACCCAGACTCGGCAAGCGACACCAGAACCCGGTGGTACACCGGCAGGCGGGCCACGGTGGCGTCAGGGATAGACCGACCAGACATCGGGACCAGGGCCGGTCCGCGACTATCGCTGGAGCGAGGTGCGGGAAGGGGCACGTGCGTCACCTACATTGCAGTTACGGGGCACGGGAGCCGTTCGGCAATCAGCCACCGGGCTGTTGNGAGCCGAAAGANTACGGCTTCGTGCACGNATGCACAAAGTTTACCGGGCNCTTACGTCCGATTATCGGTCTANTGCCTGACCAAGCCGGACCGCGTCTACCCGAAAGAAGTCGTGCCGTTCGCCATCGACGANGACCACCGGGATCAACTCTGCGTACTCGTCGGCGAGGGCTGGGTCGTCATCGATGGAGACGACCTCGTACCGCACNNCTCGCTGCCCGCAAACCTCAGCGACCACGGCCTCGGCGTCATCGCACAGGTGACAACCGGCACGGCCGATGATCTGCACGCGTACCGCGAGGGCGTCATCGCCGGACCCCGNNCCGCTTCTCATGTCCCGTATCTTGCCGACTACACAGATGTCTTACCCTGCGGATGTGGAAAATCCCGACGTCCTCACGTCCTATCGTCGTGCCGGGCAGGCATCGGCATCCGCCGCCATGGACATCGAGCACAACGTGTCGCGCACAGCNGCATTTTTCGATGTCGACAACACCATCATGCGCGGGTCGAGCCTGTTCCATCTCGCCGTTGGCTTGGCCAAACGCAAGTACTTCAACGCACGGGAGATCGGTGGATTCGCCGGAAAGCAGTTGAAGTTTGTTCTCAGCGGCTCGGAGGACCTCGAGGACATGGCGTCGGCGACTGAGGCCGCCCTGTCGTTCGTACAGAACCGTTCGGTCCACGAATTGCAGGACCTGGTCGAGCAGATCTTCGACGCCGAGATGGTCGACAAATTGATTCCGGCATCTCTGGCGTTGGCCCAGGGACACCTCGACGCCGGGCAGCAAGTGTGGCTCGTCACTGCTACTCCACAGGAGCTTGCGGCCGTCATCGCCCGACGCCTCGGATTAACCGGAGCGCTGGGAACGATTGCTGAAAGTCGCGGTGGGATCTACACCGGAAAGTTGCTCGGTCCTCCGCTGCACGGTCTCGCCAAAGCCGAAGCGGTACGGGCGTTGGCCACCAGCGAAGGCCTCGATCTCGGCGACTGCAGCGCGTATTCCGACTCTGTGAACGACGTCCCCATGCTGTCCCTGGTCGGTCACCCGACGGCCGTCAACCCCGACCCTGAGTTGCGTGCACACGCGATCGCCAATGAGTGGCGCCTTCGCGACTTTCGACATCGAGCTCGCATCAAGCCCTACGTGGCACCTNTCGCCAGCGGGGCCACCGGCATCGCCGTCGGCCTGGCGTCGGGATACCTCCTGGGTCAGATGCGAGGACGCCGCTAGTTGAAGGCGCCGCCGCGTTGGGCGAGCAGGTCGTAGAGACGACGCTGGATTCGTTCACGCACCCGGTCAGTGATCTCGAATAGAACGGCGGGGTCGTCGGCTGCCCCGGAAGGCAGGTGATCGGTGGGAATCGGATCGTCGAAGTGGATCAGCCATTTGCTCGGCAGCGGCACCAAGCCGAGCGGCCCCAAGAAGGGGAACGTCGGGGTGACGGGAAAGTAGGGAAGCCCGAGAACGCGCGCCACGACCGACGCATTCGCCACCATGGGATAGATCTCCTCAGCCCCGACGATCGCGGTCGGGATGATCGGCGTCCCCGTTCGCACGGCGGCCGAAACGAAACCCCCGCGTCCGAAGCGCTGGAGCCGATAACGCTCCGAAAACGGCTTGCCGATTCCCTTGAACCCTTCCGGCCACACTCCCACGACCTCNCCCGACGTCAGCAAGCGCTCGGCGTCGTCGTGGCACGCCAGTGTGTGGCCGGCTCGACGAGCCACGTCCCCCAGGAAAGGCGTTTGGAATACGAGGTCGGCACCCAACATGCGCAAGAACCGGTGCGAAGGATGCTCATCATGAACAGCCACCTGGGTCATCACCGAATCCACCGCGATGGTGCCGGAGTGGTTGGCCACCACGAGGGCTCCTCCTTGATCCGGNATCGANTGGATTCCCGAAACCTCTACCCGGAACCAGTGGCGATACAACGGACGAACAGCCTGCAACAGCACCTTGTCTGTGAATTCGGGATCGAAACCAAAATCGTCGACCGCATACTCGCCAGCAAGACGCTCCCGAACCACACTCCACATGCCTGGCGAACTGTCCGCATTCGTCAGTGACGCGTCACTTGGTGACCCGTCGTTCCGGATGACCGTTGTCTTGATCTTGCGCTTCTTGGGATTACTCGCACTACCGGCATTCGCACTACCGGCATTCGCACTGCCGGTCTGTGTCGTACTGGCGTCTGACGACTCTCTAGAAGGGGTGGCGGGCCGAGGACCCGTAGCTCCTACTTCACGTGCCGCCTTCGACGGACGCATGCGAAGGTCAGGCCGAGGGTCATCCATGCTTCGCTGCCTCCCGTCGACTGCCGCGCACGAAGGCACCGAATGCCTCATCGCTCGAGTACTGGCACTCAAAACCCACCTCAGCAGCAACACGTGTCGTATCGAGGACACGTCCATGGGTCAGGTACCGGANCTGATCGCGCGAAAAGTCCGCCCACGCGCCCCGCGCCAGCGTTCGACCGACCGACGGCACAAGGGCGGCCGGCAGGGGCACACTCGACGCTCCAAGCCGGCCCAGCGCTTGAGACAAGAGCATCACTCCGTCACCAGCGACATTGAACGTCCCGGTCGTGCGCTGCAAGACCACGCGCCGCGTCACTTCCAGAGCGTCTTCCTCATGGACGAATTGCAGGCGCGGGTCGAACCCCAGGACGGTCGGAACAATCGGCATCGTCAGATACGACGTCATGCCCGTCCGCATACCCGGTCCGACGATGTTGGCAAAGCGCAAAGTCGCCACCCCGACATCGGGTCTGCGGCGAGCGAAACCCCGGACGTACTCCTCGACTTCCAGTGAGTCTTTCGCCCACCCAGACGTTGGAGGATGACGAGGAGAGGAGTCTTCCGTGATCAACGCCGGATCTCGGGGTCCGCTGCCGTACACGGCCGCCGTCGACTTCACGACCACTTGGCGAACACTGTCGACTCGCTGACACGCTCCGAGTAATTGCATGGTGCCGATGACGTTGATGTCCTTCATCACAGAACGGTTGCCCGCCTGTCGGGGAGTCGCGATGACACCCATATGAACCACGGTGTCGACCCCAGTACCGTCCAGAATCTTCGTGACCGATGGGTTTCGGATGTCGGCGCGTATGAAGTCCGCCGCGATGGGCGACGCAGGAGGGATCACGTCGATCCCTATCACTCGGTCAACGCCCGGTTGGCGGACGAGTCGATCGGCCATCTTGCCGCCGAGATACCGGGAAACCCCAGTGACAACAGCAACTCTGCCCACGGTGGGGCCCTCTACCTACTTCTTATTGCGGCGTTGAACCCGCGTACGACGGAGGAGTTTGCGGTGCTTCTTCTTGGCCATTCGCTTACGGCGCTTCTTGACCACAGAGCCCATGAACTGCCTCTACTCCTTCATCGCCCGCCCAAGCGGGCAGAGTCCGCATCCACTGTCAACCAGGTGATTGACGTCGTCGCAGCCTACCTGCCTTCACTACAGGAAAGGGCGCGCGCCCTCAACGCTGGGCGTTCGCGCTGAATGTCACGCGGTTTCGATGTAAGAATCGCGAAGGTAGTCGTGCACCGCTTGCTCCGGGACACGGAACGAGCGGCCAACACGGACCGCCGGCAAATCCCCGTTGTGTACGAGGCGATAAACCGTCATCTTCGAGACTCTCATGACCGAAGCAACTTCCGCCACAGTCAAGAATTTGACATTACCAAGGGAGTTCTCAGAAGTGTTGGCCATTATGTGATCCGTTCTTATCCTTGCCGGCTCCCCGGTCCTGTAGAGGGGAACNTTAGTCGCGAAGGGTTCCCAGCGACAGTCGATTCCAAAAAAANCCTGCGGCACGCTGACGTCCGCCGCCCTCAGGCGGCGCTACCCCTGATCTGTGTGATCTACGCGCCCGGCCGACATCTCACCGGCCCGTCCGTGAGCCGCCCGCATTCCGTTCTCGATGGTTCTGGAGAGGCCCTCGGAGTCGAAGACGCCGATGGCAGCCGCCGTCGTCCCTCCGGGGGAGGTGACTGCCGCGCGCAGCGCCGCTGGATCGTCGGGCTCCGAGGCGAGAAGCAGTGCGGATCCGGCGATGGTTTCAGCCACGAGAGTCCTCGCTGTGGACTGATCGAGACCCAGATCCATCGCCGTCTTCATCATCGACTCCGCCAGGTAGAACACGTAGGCGGGTCCGCTGCCGGAGGTCGCCGTAAGAGAGTCGATGAGCGACTCATCCATCACGATCACCGTCGAGACCGGATCCAGAAGGCGGACCACCTGTTGCAGTTGCTCCGCCGAACAGGTCGTGCCTGCCACCAGGCCGACAACCCCTCGACCAACCCGCACCGGCGTATTCGGCATGGCTCTGGCGACCGCGACCCCGACCGGCGCGTGTCTCTCCAGCACCGCCACCGGCACTCCCGCAGCGATCGAGACGACGACTCCGCTCGGGTTCACGGACTCGGCTGCCTGCCTGAGAACATCGGTGATCTGGTCCGGCTTGACGGCCAGGAAGATCACGTCGGCGTCGCTGACGGCTTCGATCAGGTCNGCCACTCGCACATCCCCGCGACGGCGCCACATATCCGCGCGCTCGTCGTTCGCCTCGACAACTGTGACCTGCGTATCGGGAACACCACCGAGGATGCCCTCCACGATGGCTCCACCCATTGCACCACCACCGACCATGGCCACTTGGTTCATGGTTACTTACTGTGCCACAGGTGCTGACAGCGGTTGGGTCGGATCAAGTAGACGCTGAATGGTCGGACCGACCAGAGCCACGACCTCGTCCTCGGATGCCGACGCGAGAGGCTCCACGGCAACGCCGTAACGAGCGATGACGATGCCGCCCAGAAAGGAGGTGATGAGGGCGCCGCGCATCTTGGCGTCGGGGATGCCCGCACGAAGGAGAACTTGATCCACAACCTCACCGGTGATGTACTCCCAGACCGCTCGAACACTGCCGGGGGTGTTGGTCACCGCTCCNGGGATGAGCGAGCCGACAACGCCTACGTCATCACGTAACTGCTCCTCTTGGGCAGCCTGCAAGGCTAAGCGAACCAGGCGCTCTCCCAACCCATCGAGACCTGGTGCCACCAGGCGTGGGATCGCAGACGTGGGGTCGAACGGCAGATCCATGACGGCGGCAAAGAGCTCAGCCTTGTTTCGGTAGAAGGAGGACAGGACAGACGGCCCCACACCGGCAGCCACCGCAATGGATTTCACCGTCACCGATGCGTAACCGCGACGCTCGAATATCGCCCGAGCAGCACGGTCGATCGCGGCGCGTCGATCATCGTTGGGCGAGGTCATGACGCGCCGCCAAGGTGTGTGCGAGCGAAATCCAGCGTCTCCCGCAGATCCGCGACTCGCTCATCGCGGCCTTGGGCGCCCCTGGTGGAAACCTCCGCGATCACGGAACCGCCGAAGCCCGCGTCTGCCAAACGTGAGAGAACCTCGGCGACGGGTTGGTCACCGCGGCCGGGGACAAGATGCTCATCACGCGCCGAATCGGTGCCATCGGCCAAATGCACGTGTGCCACCCGATCGGCCAAATCACGCACCATGTCCCGCGGGTCTGTTCGTGAGACGGCGGTGTGCGAAAGATCCACCGTGGCATGTCGGTAGTCCTGGTGTCGGATATCCCAATGGGGCGAGTACGCACCCAACGACGACGGGCCAGCACGCCACGGATACATGTTCTCGACGGCGAAGCGCACGTCGGTGACTTCCTCCATCCGAGCAATTCCGTCTTCGAAGGATCGCGCATACTCGCGTTGCCACCGAAAGGGAGGATGGACGACGACGGTAAAGGCACCAAGCGCCTCGGCGACATCACGAGCCTTAACAAGCTTTCCCCACGGGTCGGTCCCCCATACCCGCTGAGTGATCAGCAGACACGGCGCGTGGATGGCAAGAACGGGTAATTGGTAGTGATCGACCAGGCCTTTCAAGGTCGCGAGATCCTGACTCATCGCATCGGTGCCGACCATCACCTCGACACCGTCGTACCCGAGGTCAGCAGCCAATTCGAACGCGACGGCTGTCGATTCTGGGTACACCGACGACGACGACAAGCCGATCGTGTANTGCCGCGACATCGTCACTTCCTNGCCCGACGCCAACGATCGGCCACCACACCGGCCCCCCACACGGCCAAGGCACCGGCCAACCCCACCGCTATCGCCACCAGGCTGTATGGCTCTGGACTCAAACTCAGGGCGAAGAATTCAGAGAGCGGTGGAATATAGATCACCGCNGCGAAACTCAGGACCATNAGGCCGATGATGCCCCAACGAACAAGATTCAGCGGCCGCGCAGAGATAGCCAGAACCCCCGTCGCCACGATGAACAAGGAGACCGTGGCTGCCTTCTGGGCGTTGAGAANGGGCTCCGACACCCACAGTGCTACCGCGTAACTCGTCCAGGCCGCGGCCGCGGCGATGATTCCTGCAGGGATCGCGAAGGCGAGGACTCGCTTGAAGAACCCGGGACGGAATCGCTCCTTGTTCGGCATGAGAGCCAAAAAGAACCCCGGGATACCGATGGTCAGCGCGCTCACCAGCGATAGGTGGCGCGGCAGAAACGGAAACACCACGGCGAAGACACCGGTCAGAACCGAAATCACCGTGGAGTACACGCTCTTGGTGAGGAAGACGTCCGAGACTCGCTCAATATTGCCCAGAACTCGACGCCCTTCGGCGACGACGCTCGGCAGGACCGACCACTTGCTATCCAACAGGACGAGTTGCGCCACCGCGCGAGTGGCACCCGATCCATTCCCCATAGCAATGCCNAGATCGGCGTTCTTCAGCGCCAAGACATCATTGACGCCGTCACCGGTCATCGCGACGGTCGACCCACCGAGGTGNAGCGCGTCCACCATCTGCTGTTTCTGGGAAGGCGTCACCCGACCGAATACCGAATGCTCGGCCATAACGCCTGCCAGTTCTTGCGTACTTGTCGGCGCGTGACGAGCGTCGAAGGGATGATCGGATCCCGGGATGCCTGCTTCGTCGGCGATGGCACCGACCGTTTCGGCGTTGTCGCCCGANAGGACCTTGACCCGCACGCCTTGATCCAGAAAGTACTCGACGGTGGCACGGGCGCCGTCGCGCACCTGTTGATCGANTACCACGACAGCCGTAGGAACGACCGGGCCCGGTCCCCCATCAGCCGACACCGCACCGTCGTCACTTTCCGCCCGGGCAACAACAAGGACCCGTGCTCCCCGACTGGCATAACGCGCAGCCATGTCGAGGACCTCCCGATGGTCGGGCGTTACTACTTCCGGTGCGCCGAGGACCCACACTCCGTGGTCGTCGAAAGTGACCGAGGACCACTTTCGGGTACTCGAGAACGGAACGGTGGATGCCACCGACCATCCGGGATCCGGGCATGAGCGAGCGATGGCCAGAATCGTCGGATTCGGCGATGCTTCCGCCGCCGCTANNGCGCCGAGCAGTTGGCGCACCTTGTCGGGAGATTCTCGACCCACGGAGATGACATCGTCCATATGCATGCCGGGCTCGGTGAGAGTGCCGGTCTTATCGGCGCACACCGTGTCGACGCGAGCCAGCACCTCNACGGCTGGAAGGTCCTGCACGAGTACGCGCCGTTGGGCAAGTCGAATCACCGAAACTGCCATAGCGATGCTGGTAAGCAGAACAAGACCATCGGGCACCATGGTGACNACGCCTGCGATGGTGCCGCGCACGGCCTCCTTCACCGGCAACTCCGCACGAATCAACTGGGATGTCAACAAGAGCACGCCAACGGGTACCAGGAGGTAGCTGACGATTCTGATGAACTTGTTTATCGCGTCACGAAGTTCGGAATTCGTCAGTGCAAACTTCTTTGCCTGCTCCGTAAGCCCCGAGGCGAACGACTCCCGGCCCACACGAGTGGCTTGGTAAACCCCCGAGCCGACTACGACGAAGGATCCAGACATCGCCGTATCCCCGATTTGCTTATCGACGGGGTCCGCTTCTCCGGTCAACAAGCTTTCGTCGATCTGNAATCCAATGGTTTTCAGAANGACTCCGTCGACAACGAGTTGATCACCCGTTTTCACCACGATGACATCATCGATCACCACATCCACAGCTCGCACCTCGATGTCGGTTCCGTTGCGACGCACTGTGGGCTTGGCTTCCCCGACGACCGCCAACTTCTCGAGGGTCCTGGCAGCTCGATATTCCTGGACGATCCCAATCAGAGTGTTTGCCACGATCACGAACCCAAAAAGTGAATCCTGAATGGGGGCGACAACGAGCATGATCACCCAAAGGGAGCCGATGAGACCGTTGAACCAAGTGAAGGTGTTCTTCCGGACGATGTCAGCGAAACTCCGGGAGTTGGCGATCGGGGCTTCGTTGAATTCGCCTCGTTCGACTCGCGCACGCACCTCATCGTCGGTGAGCCCACCCTCAACAGCCTTGGTGTGGGTGCTCATTCCCGGACCGCTAGTCATCGGGGTAGCCCGTCCATGCGGCGGAGAATGACTCCCTCCCGCAATGCCCACGGACAGACATCGAGTTGCTCGACGTCGAGAAGATCCATCGCCGCTTCCGCAACCACAGCTCCGGCCAGCGATTGAGCAGCGCGACCAGCGGACACTCCCGGCAAGGTGGCGCGTTCGGCTACCGAGAGGCCCGAGAGAAGGGTGACCAATTCACGGACGCTGGACGCGTGCAACGTGCGTCGAACGTGCGCGCCTTCCGAGGACGGCGGCGCTCCAGCAATGTGAGCGAGTTGCTTGAAAGTCTTGCTCGTCGCCACACACAGCATCGGATCCGCGGCTCGACGCAGAGGGCCGATCGCATCGGCTATCTGGGCCCGAGCAAACGTTCGCATCGCCTTGATCTGCGACTGCGACGGCGGATCATCGAGGATGAACTCACGCGTCAACGCGCCTGCCCCAAGTGATAGAGAAATTGCCACTTCCGGCTCCTCATCCGGTCCAGCGGCCAATTCCAACGATCCGCCGCCGATATCCATCACCAGCAACTGACCCGAAGACCAACCGAACCACCGACGCACCGCGAGGAACGTCAGCCGAGCCTCCTCTTCCCCGGTCAGGACGTCGATGACAATCCCGGTGCGACGGCGAATCTCTTCGATGATCGAGTCACCGTTGCGCGCACGTCGAATGGCAGACGTCGCAAAGGCGATGATCTCCGTCGCACCTTGATCCTCAGCGATGGTTTGACTATCGTCGATAAACGCGACCAAGGCGTCGATCAGCTCTTGATCAATAACCCCATCGGCATCCGTGTGCTCGGCAAGTCGAAGCGGCACCTTGTGCTTGGAAGCGGGGATAGGTGCAGCCCCGTAATGCGCATCCACCAGCAGCAGGTGCACCGTGTTGCTTCCCACGTCGAGGACGCCCATCCGCACACTGACACCCTATGTCCCGATGACACCCCCGCGCCCTCGCAAATGTCACCCTCGTCACCTAGGCTTCCGACGTGCCTGAAGTAGCTCTGGACTTTCCCCGGCAGTGGGTTGAGTTCGTCGATCCCGCCGACGACGACCAACTGATCCGGGCTGATCTGACCTGGTTGACGTCCCGGTGGACATGCATTTTCGGTCGCGGCTGCCAGGGCATCGACGCCGCCCGTCCCGACGCGGGGTGCTGTGTGCACGGCGCTCACTTCTCAGAGAAGAAGGACCGCAAGCGCGTCGCACGTTGGGTCGAGAAGTTGACGCCCGAGCTGTGGGAGAACCACGACATCGGTCACAAGGGCGGCTGGACCGAGAAGGAAGACGGAGCGTCCAAGACCCGCGTCGTGGACAACGCCTGCATCTTCCACAACTCCGAAGGTTTCGCTGGTGGCTACGGCTGCGCGCTGCACCACCTCGCCGACCAAGAAGGTGTCTCCTTCATCGAAACCAAGCCCGAGGTCTGCTGGCAACTTCCCTTGCGCAGNGCCTATGAGGACCTCGAGTACGAGGACGGATCTGAGCGGCTCGTGCTTGTCCTCGGTGAATACGACCGCCGCCACTGGGGCGAGGGAGGCCATGACTTTCAGTGGTATTGCACGGGCAACGCCGACGCGCACGTGGCAACAGACCCGGTCTATGTCACTTCCCGGGACGAGATCGTCGCGCTGATCGGGCAGCCGGCCTACGACGTCCTCGCCGACTTGTGTGACAAGCGAGAAGCGCTTCTGCGCGCGAACCCCACCGATGCNGCTCTCGCACCTCACCCCGCCGATCCCGTTCCCTAGCGCGTTCTCCGTGCCAAAATCCAAACCCTCGTTCGCCTGTTCCGCCTGCGGGGCGACCGCACTGCGTTGGACGGGCAAGTGCGTGAAATGCGGTGAGTTCGGCACGGTCGCCGAGGTTGCGCCCGTCGCGCCGACCCCCGGCCGTAGAGCGTCCACCAGCGGCACAGCGCCNCTCACCCCCGCCCGCTCGGNATCTGCTGTCACCGCCACCGGTCCGGTGGCTCGGATGAGTACCGGCGTAGGTGAATTCGATCGAGTGCTTGGCGGGGGTCTCGTGGCCGGTCAGGTGCTGCTCGTCAGCGGTGAGCCGGGGGCTGGCAAGAGCACACTGCTGCTCGATGTCGCGAATGCCATCGCCGCGAGCACGGGTCGCGCCGCACTGTACGTATCCGGAGAGGAAAGCGTCGACCAGATCGCCGTGCGGGCCTCAAGAATCGGCGTGGACGACGAGCACCTGTATCTCGCCGACGAAACAGACCTCGCGAATGTCATCGGACACATCGACGCGCTCGGCTCGGATCTNTCTCTCGTCATCGTCGACTCNGTTCAAACCATCGCCTCGGCAGACGTGGATGGGCGCGCTGGNGGCGTTGCNCAGGTCATGGAGGTGGCGCACGCGCTGACNCGAGTAGCNAAAGCGCGCGGCATNCCNGTCTGCCTCGTCGGGCAAGTGACGAAGGAATCCACCGTGGCCGGTCCGCGAGCTCTCGAGCACATCTGCGACGCCACGCTCTCNCTCGAGGGTGATCGGCACACATCTCTGCGACTGCTGCGGGCTGTGAAGAATCGTTACGGCCCCGCCGATGAGGTCGCATGCTTCGAGCAAACCGACGCCGGCATGCGGGAGGTGGTCGACCCCAGCATGCTCTTTCGAGAAGATCGTCGATCACCAGTCCCCGGCACCTGTATCACCGTCACCATCGAAGGCCGCCGGGCCATGCTGGCGGAGGTCCAATCCCTCGTCGCCCCCACTACCAATCCGAACCCACGCCGCGGAGTGTCCGGTCTGGACTCTTCACGGGTTGCCATGCTCGTCGCCATCACAGAGCGGGTAGCCGGCTTGAAGCTCGCCGACAAAGACGTGTTCGTGGCAACCGTCGGAGGAATCCGGCTTGCTGATCCGAGCACTGACCTGGCGACGTGCTTGGCAATCGGATCCGCCGCCAACGATGCTCCCCTGCCGCTCGACATCTCTGCTATCGGCGAGGTCACGTTGTCCGGAGATGTACGTCGGGTGCCGATGATCGGTCAGCGCATAGCGGAGGCTGTTCGCTTGGGCTACGCCCGCGTTCTCGCACCCATCGGCGCGACGGCCGCACTTGAATCGGGCACTTCGACTGTGGAGATCATCGAGGTTCACGACCTAGCGCAGGCATTCACTCGCCTGTCGGGAATGCGCGAGCTCGATCCAACCTTCTAGTTCTTCTTGTTACTCAAGGCAAACAGTGTGCCATCGCTCGTGACCTTGAGGTTCCTACCGACGACCTCGTAGCGACCTGCTTTGGCCTTCCTGCCCTTGCCTTCGTCCGGGCAACCCTTCTGGCTCAGGCGACTGTTCCACGTCAAAGTCAACACCGCTTGCTTCTCCGGGGCCATCAAGATTCTGTCTGACTCATCGCTCGTCGAACAGTCGTCACTCGACCACACGTGATAGCCGCCAGAGGTGATCTCCAACTCGTTCGCCTTCGGCCCGATGTCACGGAAGCAGGGCACGTCCCCGACATTGGTGATCGTGAGCGTGAGAATCGGATCTTGCTGACCGACGCGATACGTAGACGAGTCTGTCGTTGCCGTCACCTCGATAGCGGAGTCGAGGCATTCGGTTGGCTCTGCAGGGGTAGCGAGTGCCTCTTCGCTGGGTGAAGACCCATCGTCTTCGAGCACCTCGGCCTCCTCGGAGCCGACCTCGGTCGACGTATCCGGCGTGGCTGCGCTTCGAGATCCGAGGAACCACCAGCCACCCAGCACCATGGTGACGACGACGAGAAGCAGGGCTCCCCTGCGTACCCAGTACACAACGTCCGGCTCGGGTCCCACAGGTTGCATCAGGCCGGCCATGTTGTCCACGGTACTGCGACGTTCGCCCTCCCATGGAACGATCCGGACCGTGGCGAAAAACACACGTCGGGTCGCCAGCGTGTGCTCCTGGTTCGATGACAACGCCCGCCCCCTCCCCTGGCGGAGCTCTACCCCCTGGGGGGTGGTCGTGTCCGAGTTCATGCTCCAGCAGACGCCGGCGCATCGAGTCGAGCCCGTTTGGCGGGACTGGATAACACGCTGGCCCACGCCGCAGGCCCTGGCCTCGGAGCCTTCAGGTGCGGCGGTCCGGAGGTGGGGACGGTTGGGCTACCCGCGACGGGCACTCCGCTTGCACGCAACCGCCCAGCAGATCACCGATAACTACGAAGGGCGCGTCCCCTCCGGTGAGGGAGAACTCCGCGCACTCCCGGGCGTTGGCGAATACACGGCCGCTGCCATTCGTGCCTTCGCATTCGGGCTCGAATCCATCGTGCTGGACGTCAACGTGCGTCGAGTCATCTCCCGAGCCTGGAGCGGAGTCGACGCGCCAGCATCCCATCTGAGCACCGTCGAGCGAGCGTTGGCGCAATCACTGGCCACCGCGGCCGATGATTCCTCGGTATGGGCAGCCGCCAGCATGGAACTCGGGGCCATGGTGTGCACGAAGAAGACGCCGCAGTGCTCGTCGTGCCCACTGAAGCGAACCTGCGCCTGGCGAACAGCCAGCTTCCCGCGATCAGGCGCTGGACCTAGACGACAGTCGCGCTATGAGGGAAGTGATCGACAAGCACGCGGTCGGATTCTCACCGTTCTCCGCGAGTCCGAGACTGCGGTGGACAGCGACCTCTTGGTGGACATGTCGACCGATCGCGATCAGATGCTTCGGGCCTTGGAATCGCTGGAGTCTGACGGACTGGTTCGACGAGTCGGAGGGGCCTTCGCCTTGCCCTTTTAGGCGTCTTCTCGCGGCAGTGGCTCTCGATCCACCGCCCGAATCACCTGGCGCTCACCCAGCGGCGTCTTTAGGGCCACATTCGCCCACACCCGGTCACCGACGATGCCCGTGACCGGACAATCAGAGGTCTGGGAAGTCTGCACCTGGGCCTCTACCTCGACGCGCGCACCCCGCTCGAAGGCCGTCACCTGGATATTCGCATCCGGGCATAAGCCCCCCGGTGGCAGCGCAACGGCTACCTCGATTTGACGCTCATCGAGCGTGGTGCGATACGCAACGGGCTGAAGATCATTGGTGACCAACCCCAGTGAACGCAGGGGGCCTACACCCCCCACGAGGCCTGCGACACCGATGAGGAGCACGACCACACCGCAGCCAAACGCCATCCACCACACGATCCGCGGCACGCGACGACGGGGTCCGTCAAACTCATTCATTCCGGGGATGAGCGGACCTGATGTCACGACTCCATCCCCTTCCGATCACTCCTGTTCGGTGGCTTCAGCGGCCTCGGCGGTCTCGATCGGTGGCGTATCGGGGAGTTCCGCCTTAGGCGTGGGTGTGAACGAGAAGGTCCGATCATCACCCTCCCCATCCACATCGACCACGACGATGGACCCCGGGTTTAAGTCCCCGAAGAGCATCTTCTCACTCAGCGGGTCTTCAATTTCCCGTTGGATCGTGCGACGTAGCGGGCGAGCACCCAACGTGGGGTCGTAGCCCCGTTCTGCGAGAAGCACCTTGGCGGCAGGCGTGAGTTCGATGGCCATGTCTTTGTCTTGCAGGCGCTTTTCGAGACTGGCGATCATCAGATCGACGATCTCGATGATTTCGGACTCCGTGAGTTGGTGGAACACGATGACGTCGTCGATCCGATTCAGGAATTCGGGTCGGAAGTGCTGCTTCAACTCCTGCTGCACTTTCGATTTCATCTGCTCGTACGCGTTGTCTTCGTTGCCGTCCGGCGCGAAGCCAAGCACGAGTCCCTTGGACACATCACGGCTGCCCAGGTTGGTGGTCATGATGATGACCGTGTTCTTGAAGTCGACGACTCGTCCTTGCGCGTCCGTCAACCGACCCTCCTCCAGAACCTGCAACAACGAGTTGAAGATGTCCGGATGTGCTTTCTCCACCTCGTCGAAGAGAACGACGCTGAAAGGCTTGCGACGCACCTTCTCCGTCAGCTGGCCACCCTCTTCGTAGCCGACGTAGCCGGGGGGTGAGCCGAACAGTCGTGAGGCAGTGTGGCGTTCGGAGAACTCGCTCATATCCAAGGCGATGAGCGCATCTTCATCGCCGAACAGGAACTCCGCGAGGGTCTTGCTCAGCTCCGTCTTACCGACTCCCGAGGGCCCGGCGAATATGAAGGAACCCGCCGGCCGACGTGGATCCTTCAGTCCGGCCCGGGTTCGGCGAATTGACTGCGACAGCGCCTTGATGGCGTCTTCCTGTCCGATGACGCGGCGGTGGAGTTCATCTTCCATCCGTCGCAATCTCTCGATGTCGTCCTCGGACAGATCGGACACCGGAATACCTGTCATCAACGCGAGAACCTCACCGATGAGCTTCTCGTCGACCTCGGCGACGACGTCGAGGTCGCCCGCCTTCCATTCACGCTCGCGCTCTGCTTTCTCCGAGAGCAAGTTCTTCTCTACATCCCGCAAAGACGCAGCCTTTTCGAAATCCTGCGCGTCGATCGCCGATTCTTTCTCTTTGCGAGCGTCGGCAATGCGGTCATCGAATTCGCGTAGATCCGGAGGGGCTGTCATCCGTCGAATCCGCAACCGAGAGCCAGCTTCGTCGATCAGATCGATGGCCTTATCTGGAAGTTGGCGATCGGAAATGTAGCGATCCGACAAGCGAGCTGCCGAATCCAGAGCGCCGTCGGTGATGGAAACGCGGTGATGAGACTCGTACCGGTCTCGTAGACCCTTCAAGATTTCCACAGTGTGCTCTACGTCGGGTGCATCCACCAACACAGGAGCGAATCGGCGCTCGAGGGCTGCGTCTTTCTCGATGTGCTTGCGGTACTCATCGAGGGTGGTTGCACCAATCGTCTGGAGCTCGCCTCGCGCCAGCATCGGCTTGAGGATGCTGGCAGCATCGATCGCCCCCTCGGCCGCACCGGCGCCGACGAGAGTGTGCATTTCGTCGATGAACAGGACGATGTCGCCACGGGTCTTGATTTCCTTGAGCACCTTCTTCAGGCGCTCTTCGAAGTCGCCGCGGTATCGGCTACCGGCGACCAGGGCGCCGAGATCGAGCGTGTACAACTGCTTGTCCTTGAGAGTCTCGGGCACTTCCCCACGCACGATGTCTTGAGCGAGCCCTTCGACGATCGCGGTCTTGCCTACACCTGGCTCGCCGATCAACACGGGGTTGTTCTTCGTGCGCCGGGAGAGCACCTGCATCACGCGCTCGATTTCCTTCGCTCGCCCGATCACGGGATCGAGTTGTCCCTCGCGTGCGGCCGCGGTCAGGTTCCGTCCGAATTGATCGAGCACGAGCGATGATGACGGAGTTCCCTCTTGCGGACCGGCGCCAGCGGTGGCCGGCTCTTTGCCCTGGTAGCCGGAGAGCAGTTGGATGACTTGCTGGCGAACCCGGTTCAGATCGGCGCCAAGTTTCACGAGTACCTGCGCTGCGACACCTTCGCCTTCTCGGATCAGGCCCAAGAGGATGTGCTCCGTGCCGATGTAGTTATGCCCGAGCTGCAATGCCTCGCGAAGCGACAACTCGAGAACCTTCTTCGCCCGGGGAGTAAAGGGAATGTGTCCACTCGGGGCTTGCTGCCCTTGACCGATGATCTCTTCGACCTGCTCGCGGACGGCTTCCAACGAGATGCCGAGTGACTCCAGCGCTTTGGCCGCGACGCCTTCGCCCTCGTGGATCAGGCCGAGCAGGATGTGCTCGGTCCCAATGTAGTTGTGGTTGAGCATTCGCGCCTCTTCTTGGGCGAGAACGACCACACGGCGGGCCCGGTCGGTAAACCTCTCGAACATCTAGCAACACCCCATCGTTCTTGAAACGTTGAGCCGGTCTACTCCGGCCCACTTTATTGTGCTCCATGGAGGCCGATGGCGCGACCACGGCCACCCCTGGCGGGGTACGCCCACCGCGAAACCTCAAGGAAATCAGCGATACGGAACAATCGGTTCCCATGGAGACGGAGTCTGAGGGTGTTCGCTTGCGGACTCACATCCGCATGCTCGGGGATCTCCTCGGCCAGACGCTAGCCAGGCAGGAGGGCGACACCCTGCTGGAGATGGTCGAGTCCGTGCGATTGGCCGTCCGCAGCAACCCTGCCGTAGCTGCCACAGTTCTTGATTCCGTAGACGTCGCCACGGCAACGACGTTGGCCCGTTCGTTCTCGATTTACTTCGATTTGGCCAATGTGGCGGAGCAGGTTGAGCGCGCTCACGACGCGCAAGCCGATCGACGCGTGCATTCCGGTCCGCTTCATCGCGTAGTCGACGCGGCACGAGAAGCCAACCTCGACCCCGTCTTGGTCGGGCAGATGGCATCAGCAATGTCGGTCAGACCCGTCTTCACCGCCCACCCGACAGAGGCTGCTCGGCGCTCGGTGCTCGTGAAACTCCGTCGGATAGCCGATGTGCTTCTCGATCAAGGGCTGTCGGATCGCGAACGCGAGCGTCGGCTGGCTCAGGTGATCGATCTGCTCTGGCAAACCGATGAACTACGACTCGAGCAGCCGCAGGTTCTTGATGAAGCACGTAACGCCCTGTACTACCTCGACGACCTCACCCGAGGACCGCTCGCGCAGGTTCTCGAGGACCTTGCTGATTCATTTCGAGATCTCGGAGTAGAACTGCCTCCCGATGCGCGTCCGGTCAGCTTCGGGTCGTGGATCGGAGGCGATCGAGACGGCAACCCCTTCGTCACACCCGATGTGACAGCCGATGTGGTCCGCTTCCAACGTGATCACGCAGTACTGAACTTGATGCCACACATCGATCGCTTGCTGGAAGACCTGTCTATCTCCGAACGCATTGCCGGCGCTAGCGACAAGCTTCGCGACTCTGTCGAATCAGATTTGCGCTTTCTTCCCGATCTCGATCCACGCTTCTTGCGGATCAATGCTGAAGAGCCGGTTCGACTCAAGCTCACCATCATCCGAATGCGCCTGCGACTCACGAGAGAGCGCCTGCACGGCCGGGGGCCACACCGGGTAGGACGCGACTACGACAGCACCCGAGAACTTCTCGATGACCTTCTTCTGATCCGCGACGATCTCCTCCAGCACCGCGGTCAACTGGCAGCGCATGGAATTCTGGATCAGTCCATTCGAGTGGTCGCCTCGATTGGGTTGCCGCTCGCCACGCTGGACATACGTGAGCACGCGCAGAAGTTCCATGCCACTCTCCGGCAACTTTTCGAGCGTCTCGGTTTCGGCTACGACGATCTTGATCGCGAGGAACGCACGACGCTCTTGGCAGACGAGCTCAGTGCCCTACGGCCACTATCTCCGCATCCACCGGTGCTTGATGAGGCTGCCACGGTGACTTACCGGACCATGGAGACCATCCGCGAGTTACTCGATACCTACGGAACCCGACCCATTGAATCCGTCATCGTGTCCATGACTTCAGGCGCCGACGACATCCTGGCCGCCGTGGTCCTGGCACGAGAGACAGGCTTGGTGAACACATCGGCGGGGACGTCTCGAGTGGGCTTCGTTCCTCTGCTCGAGACGGCCGAAGAGTTGCGCAACGCCGACGTCATCATCGATAAGCTCTTGCAGCATCCGGTCTATCGATCCGTGGTTGCCTCGCGGGGTGATGTTCAAGAGGTCATGCTGGGTTACTCCGACTCCAATAAGGACGCCGGAATCACATCTTCACAGTGGGAGATTCACCTGGCCCAGCGCCGACTACGGGACGTCACGGCTCGGCATGGAGTCCGACTGCGCCTTTTCCACGGTCGCGGCGGAACGGTAGGCCGGGGCGGAGGGCCCACGTACGAAGCGATCCTGGCCCAGCCATGGGGCGTACTCGACGGTCAGATCAAGGTCACCGAGCAAGGAGAGGTGATCAGCGACAAGTACCTGCTCCCGGCCTTGGCTCGGGACAATCTCGAGCAGATGGTGGCGGCTGTACTCGATGCGTCCCTTCTGCACCGTCATTCACGACAGACGGACAGTCAAATCGCTCGATGGGACGACGTGATGGACACCATGTCCACCCATGCTCAATCGAGTTATCGCGCCCTGGTCGAGGATCCCGACCTACCGCGCTATTTCTCACTGTCCACACCGGTTGAAGAATTCGGGGCGATGCACCTCGGATCACGACCGGCGCGTCGTCCCGACGGAAGCAGCGGCATCGACGATCTGCGAGCTATCCCGTGGGTGTTCGGCTGGACTCAGTCGCGACAGATCGTTCCCGGTTGGTTCGGTGTCGGCTCCGGCCTGGAGGCGGTGCGCGCGGCTGGCTTAGACGCCGAACTTACGGAAATGTATAAGGACTGGCACTTCTTCGCGAACTTCATCTCGAACGTCGCCATGACACTGGTGAAGACAGATCTCGAGGTTGCCAAGCAGTACGTCGATCGTCTGGTGCCCGCGGATTTGCATCACGTGTTCGACGCCATCGCCGAAGAGCACAAGCGCACTACTCGACAGATTCTGCTTGTCACCGGACAGCAGGAGTTGCTCGAAGAAAATCCGACCCTGCGCCGGACTCTAGCCACGCGTGACACGTATCTCCTCCCGCTGCACTCTCTCCAGATCTCACTTCTTGAGCGCAGTCGCCGCTTGACCGATCCTGACGTTGAACTTCAGCGGGCCCTATCCGTGACCATCAACGGAATCGCCACGGGTCTACGCAACACCGGCTGATTGACCTACGTTCTCGTCGGTTCCCGCTATCGAAGTTCGAGCAGCATTCGATGATTGCCTAAGGTGTTGGGCTTCACGCGCTCCAGGCCAAGGAACTCGGCCACACCTTCGTCATATGACTGCAGCAACTGCTCGTACACGTCGTGATCCACCGGAGCCTCGTCGATTTCATCGAATCCATGCTCGACAAAGAAATCGACCATAAAAGTGAGGCAGAACAACCGCCGGATACCCAAGTCTCGTGCTCGCTGAATCAATTCAGTAACGACCATCGAGCCGATACCCGACCGCACATGCCTCCCGGCAACAGCGACGGTTCGAAGCTCTGCCAGGTCCTCCCACATGACGTGCAGCGCACCACAGCCCACTACCTCGCCGTCTACTTCGACGACAACGAACTCTTGGATGTCTTCGAAAATCGTCACGGCCGCCTTCGCAAGAAGGTGGCCATCACCGGAATACTCGTCGATCAGACCTCGGATGGCGCGAACATCCGGTGTTCGAGCAGGGCGGATGCGGGGAAGGTTCACTTTCGTTCCGGCTTCACCAGCGGGAACAAGATGGTTTCCCGAATTCCGTAACCGGTCAGGTTCATCAGCAACCGATCGATTCCTAAGCCGACGCCACCGCAGGGCGGCATTCCATGTTCCAGCGCCCGCAGGAAGTCTTCGTCGACACTCATGGCCTCGTCGTCTCCGCGGGCGGCCAGACTCGCCTGCTCCGTGAGTCTGTCTCGCTGAATAACAGGGTCGACCAATTCCGAATATCCGGTGGCTTGCTCGACTCCACCGACGTACAAGTCCCACTTCTCGACAACGCCTGGCTTGGATCGATGTGCACGGACCAACGGCGAGGTATCGACGGGGTAATCCATCACGAAGGTCGGCGTTGTGAGCGACGAAATGACGTGGTGCTCGAACAACTCTTCGACCATCTTCCCCGCGACCCCGGTGGGAGCTACCGAAATCTCTGCCTGCTCGCATAACTTCTCGAGTTCGGTCACCGGTGTCTGCGGAGAAAGGTCGACACCGATAGCAGCAGAGACGCTGTCATACAGGTCGATCATCGGCCACTCACCGGACAGGTCGATACTCGACCCATCAGCGCGAGTTACTTGCTCGCCGCCACTGATGCGGCGAGCAACACCCTGGATGAGTTCTCGGGTGATGGTCGCCATCGTTTGATAGTCCGCATACGCCTGGTAGAACTCGAGCATCGCGAACTCCGGCGAATGACTTGAGTCGACGCCTTCGTTTCGAAAATTTCTATTGATCTCAAAGACCCGCTCCAAACCACCGACGACAGCGCGCTTCAAGAAGAGCTCGGGAGCGATGCGCAAGAAAAGATCCATGTCCAACGCGTTCGAGTGCGTTGTAAAGGGTCGAGCCGCAGCCCCCCCGTGCTGCGTCTGCAACATAGGAGTCTCGATCTCGAGATACCCCCGACTAGTGAGGTCTGATCGCAAGACGGCGACCGCCTCGACTCGCAGCCGGGCCATCTGCGTTGCTTCCGGCCGTACGATGAGGTCGACATAACGTTGTCGGACCCGGGCTTCTTCACTCAGCGGCTTGTGGGCAACAGGCAGTGGTCGCAAGGATTTCGACGCCATTCGCCACTCGTCAGCCAAGACCGAGAGCTCCCCGCGACGAGAGGTGATGACTTCACCATTGACGAAGACCTGATCCCCGAGATCCACGAGCTCTTTCCAGGCGTCCAGGGCTTCTGGTCCGACTTTGTCGAGTGACAGCATCGCCTGTATCTCACTGCCATCGCCGGCTCGCAAGGTTGCGAAGCACAGCTTTCCGGTATTTCGAGAGAAGATCACCCTCCCGACGATCCCCGCAACGTCTCCGGATGCCGTGTCCGTTTCCAGATCGCCATGGGTCGATCGCACCGAAGCTATGGAGTGTGTGATGGGCAACTGCACCGGGTAGGGATCCATGCCTCGACGCTGCAGTTCTTCGCGCTTGGCGCGACGGATCCGCATTTGTTCGGGGAGGTCATCCTCGAGGTCACTGCCGTCCACGATGGGCAAGGCTATTGGATACCCCACTTCCGGATGTCGTCCGTCACGACGATACGAATTCCTCTAACCCACATTTCGCTCAAAAACCATCCGAAGACCGGTGAGTGTGAGATCAGGATCGTGGTGCGTGATCGTTTCCGATTCGCCGATGACCACAGAAGCCAGACCCCCGGTCGCCACCACCGCTGTCACCGGTCCGATCTCCTCGATAATCCGATCAACGAGGCCATCGACCTGTCCCGCAAATCCGAAGACGGCACCTGATTGCAAAGCCTCAACTGTGTTCTTGCCAATAGGTGACCGCGGGCGCACGACTTCCACCTTCCGGAGTTGCGCTGCCTTCGAGGACAATGCCTCGAGCGAGATGTCAATACCCGGGGCCAACGCACCGCCGAGAAATTCTCCCTGCGCCGAGACGACGTCAAGGTTGGTGGATGTACCGAAATCCACCACGATGCACGGTCCACCGAACCGCTGATGGGCGGCAAGCGTGTTGACGATCCGATCGGCACCGACTTCCTTGGGGTTATCCGTCAGGATCGGCACGCCAGTCTTTGTTCCTGGCTCGACGATCACCACGGGGATTTCGTGGAAAAAGGACGACAACATAGGCCGTAACTCATGCAGGACGCTCGGCACCGTGCTGCAGAGCGCCAGTCCCGTGATCTCTGACTGCTCGTCCAACAGGCCTCGAAATGTCAACGCCATTTCGTCACCGGTTGCACGCGCGTGCGTAGTTATTCGCCATGACCGCACAAGTTCGTCTCCGTTGAAGAGACCCAGCACAGTGTTCGTGTTTCCGACATCCACGGCCAGCAGCATCAGCTCTCCTCACTGACCACGGTTAGATCCGCGCCGATGTCTAGTACGGGGGACGAGTGTGTCAAGGCACCTACGGCAAGGTGGTCGACCCCCGTAGCGGCGACAGCCGCCGCCTGGTCGAGGGTCAACCCTCCGGATGCCTCCAGAAGCGCTCGTCCCGACGTCCGCCGAACAGCTTCGGCCATTTCCTCCACCGAGAAATTATCCAGCAGGATGAGATCAGCGCCCGCATCGATAGCTACGTCGAGCTGCTCCAGGGTGTCGACTTCCACCTCGATAGGAATCTCGGGAAACGCGCGTCGTACGGCGCGAAAGGCCTCGTCTACTCCGCCCAACGCTTCCACGTGGTTGTCTTTCACCAGGGCAGCATCGGCGAGATTCATGCGGTGATTGAGCCCGCCGCCGACGCGAACCGCGTACTTCTCGACGCCGCGCAGGCCAGGGGTTGTCTTGCGGGTGTCGCGAATGCCGGCGTCGGTGTTGGCGACCGCCGCGACCCACGCGCGGGTGGCGGTAGCAATGCCGCTGAGGTGGCTTACCGCGTTCAGCGCTGGCCGCTCGGCCCGCAAGAGGTTGTGGGTGGATGATGTGACCGCCATCAATTCTGTGCCGGGCTCAACATGGGAACCTTCCTCAACACTCACGTCGCACGTCATGTCATCGCCGCAGACCACATCGAAGATCGCTCGAGCCACCACAAGCCCTGCGACGACTCCACCACCGCGAGCTACCAGGGCCAAACGCCCGCGCTGCTCCATGGGCACGGTCGCCACCGTAGTGACGTCAACGCCTCCGTCGACATCTTCTTGCAGAGCCCGGACGGCCAACGATTCAACATCAAGCTGGCGAAGACCCGCCTCCGTCAGCAACGCGATCGTCTCGGCAGACAATCCGTGGGTCGAGTACGGCACTTAGACCTCCGAGTCCTCGAGTGATCTAGGCAACCAATCGGGGGGACGACGCACCGTGTGGAGATTCCCGTGAGAATCCATCGTCGTGACCAAGCGAACCCGCCACTCAGGCTGCGGATCGGGGTGATCTTCGCGCCAGTGGGAACCTCGTGACTCCTCACGTGCCTGAGCGTGTTCGACGAGCACGCGAGCGACCGTCGCCAGATTCGTCGTCTCCCAGTCTTCAGTGCGTGGCGTTCCGCTGGGCTGGTCGAGCGCATCGTTCAACCATTGCGCGCAGCTCGCCAGCGACTGCGAACTACGCAACACGCCAGCGTTCGCGTCCATCGTCTGCTGCAACGGACGACGCACCTCGTTGGCAAGCACACCCATGGCCACATCGTTGTCACTCGACTCCGGAACTTCCCACCCGGCTCGATCGACCTCGATCGCGTCGGCTATCCGCCGGGCGAAGACAAGCCCTTCCAGCAGGGAATTCGATGCTAGACGATTAGCTCCATGAACACCGGAGCACGCCACCTCCCCGCAGGCGTACAAACCGGGAACCGTGGAGCGGCCGTCGGTGTCGGTGACAACACCGCCGGAGGCGTAATGCTGCGCCGGAGAGACGGGAATGAGGTCGCTCACCGGATCAATACCGCGCATCCGGCACGACTCGAGGATGGTGGGAAATCGGTGAACCCAGGTATCGGCGCCCAGCCCGCGGCCATCGAGCCATACGTGGCCTACTCCCGACTCGCGCATGCGCCGCATGATCGCTTTGGCGACCACATCTCGGGGTGCGAGATCAGCCATCGGGTGTTGACCGACCATAAAGCGCTTTCCGTCGGCGTCGAGTAGGAACGCGCCCTCACCACGCACCGCTTCGGACACCAACGGCTGCTGTCCCTTCGCGACCGGACCTAGCCACAACACGGTCGGATGGAATTGGACGAATTCAAGATCGGCGACAGCTGCTCCCGCCCTAAGAGCCAGCGCCGCGCCGTCACCCGTCGCCACGTATGGGTTGGTCGTCTGACCAAATACCTGGCCGAAACCGCCGGTCGCCAACACAACCGACGGCGCCAACGCTGCGCCCACACCGTCGCGTTGACCTGGTCCGATCACATGAAGTGTCACCCCGGCCGTTCGGCCACTCGCCGACGTGATGATGTCAAGGACGAGAGCGTTCTCTACGACATCAATTCCCGGATCAGCACGGACGGCCGCCACGAGTGCTCGGGACACTTCGGCTCCCGTTGCGTCACCTCCGGCATGAGCGATCCGATTGCGATGGTGACCACCTTCACGCGTCAACGCGATCGATCCTGTCGGGTCGGTGTCGAAGTGCGCACCCCAGGCGATGAGTTCTCGAACAGCATCCGGACCCTCGGTCACCAGGATGTCGACGGACCGTTCGTTGCACAGCCCTCCACCTGCTTCGAGGGTGTCTCGCATGTGCTCGGCCGGTGAATCATCCTCCGCAAGAGCGGCCGCGATCCCACCCTGGGCCCACCGAGTAGAGCCTTCGTTCACCGTCGCCTTCGTTACCAACAGGACACTGAGCCCCAGCGCCCGAACCCTGAGGGCGGTCGTCAAGCCGGCCACTCCCGACCCCACCACGATTACGTCGGCCCGAGCGGTCCACCCGGGAGAAGGAGCGGCGAGACGACCGGGGATTCGAGTGCGGGTATGCCCCATGCGCGTCACACACTCCCCAGTTCCACGGCGCAGTTGTCGATCAGCCGAGTAGTTCCCACCAGGCAGGCAACAAAGAGCCGCGCCGCACCCGGAGATGTCAGCGACTCACAGTCATTTCCGCGAACCTCGAGATAGTCGATGGCGATGCCAGCATCATCCAAGACTCGCTGTGCCGCGGTCACCACAGCATCTGGGCCTCCTGTGGCTGCGGCTCGTCCGGCGGCAAGTGCCCGTGGAATGGCCCGAGCATCTTTTCGCTGTGCGTCCGTCAGATACGAGTTCCGCGAACTCAGGGCGAGCCCATCGGCGTCTCGAACGGTGTCGACACCGAGGACATCGATGCCAAACCCGAGGTCGTCGTTCATGCGACGGATCAGCTCCAGTTGCTGGAAGTCCTTTTCGCCAAACACAGCAGCATCGGGGCGAACCTTGGTAAACAAGACGGCCACTACCGTGAGAACTCCGCTGAAATGTCCCGGTCGCGCTGCGCCCTCCAATTCATCGCCCAGAGGCCCCGGGTCGATGGTTACCGCGGATCTCCTCGTACTCGATCCATAGATGTCGTCCGCGGATGGGGTGTAGAGGATGTCGACGCCCTCCTGACGACACATGGCCTCGTCGGCTTCCATCGTTCGCGGGTACGAGTCGTAGTCCTCCCCGGCCGCGAACTGTGTCGGGTTCACGAAGACGCTGACGACTACTTCCCCATCGCTTCCGGTGTTTCGGCGAGCCACCCTGAGCAATTCCCGGTGCCCTTCATGCAGCGCACCCATGGTGGGGACGAACACACGACGTTGGACTTGATCCACTGAGTCCAGGAGGCGCGTAACGATCATGGCGCTTCCTCTAGAGATCGCAGCACTCGAGATGCCTGCTCGGTGTCGAGCACTCCGGCATCGAGCAACCGATCCACGGTCAGCAGACCGAGTGCGCGGTAGGCCTGCGCCACCAACGGTGCTTGTTCGCTCAGCAATGTCAGGTGCTCTGTCACCGTCGCGTGATCGGCTCGAGAGATCGGACCGGTCTGACCACCCTCACCGCGCTCGAGTGCCGTCTCAACGCTCGCACGCACGAGCGGACCGATGAGTCTCTCGGGAGATTCGGTACTCGCATCGCGTAGCAGCGCGAGGGAACTGTTCACGAGGGTCATCGAATAGTTCGCCGCGAAAGCCAACGCTGCGTGGTACCGACCACGCGCCTCTTCCGGAACCCACACCGGTTCAGCACCGAGTTCGACGACCAGCGCCTCGGCCACCGTGCGCATCCCCTCCGGCGCCGTCACCCCGAAAGCAGCTCCCGAGAGTCGCTCGAGATCCATCGTGGTGCCCGTCAACGGAAGAGCCGGATGGATAGCGAGCGGGATCGCCCCCACGTCGGTGGCAGGCTGGAGGACTCGAAGGCCGTAACGGCCAGCGGGGTGCACGACGAATTGCCCCGAACCCACCGAACCGGATCCCACGAGTTCCTCAACCACACTCGGCAGGTCGGGATCAGGGACGGCGACCAGGACGAGATCAGCATCGGCAGCGACCGATGATGGGTCCGCAATCCTGACACCCGGTAACAGAGCATCAGCGCGAAGCCGAGAAGTCTCAGATCGAGCTGTCGCTCCCACGATGAGGTGTCCGGCTCGATGCCAGGCGGCACCCAGGACCGCCCCGACGCGACCGGAGCCCACGATGGCAATCCGCAAACGAGACGGCGCTGCGTCGCTCACAGCACCAAAGCCTAGGGGGGTACTAGCGTGCCGACATGTCCGATGCCCCGTCGACGCTTCCCCTTCGCGCGTGGGTCGATGCATGGGACGACGCCAACCACACCTTCTACACTCACCACGCGCCCGAGCAGCATTTCCGCACATCCATCGACGCCGGTACGGCGACAGCCCGCCGAATCGCCGCGCTTCTTGCACCCCCACCTCAACACCCGCATGAGCACCCCCGCCCCGCGCCCCGCAGTTCCCTGCCTCGATGCATCGTCGACATCGGCAGTGGCTCAGGAGCCCTTCTCACCCAACTCGCCGCACTCGTCGACGACGAGGTCACCCTTATCGGGGTGGATGTGCGGCCACGACCCGATGATCTGCCCGCCGCCATTGGGTGGCGCCAGGTGCGCGTGACCCGCGACATCGAGGACATCACCGGAAGGGACGGGCTCATCACAGGTCTGGTGATTGCGCACGAGTTCCTCGATGACGTGGCTTGCCCGGTGGTCGAACTCGATGATGATCTCCGACCACGAATCGTCCAGGTCGAGGCCGCCACCGGAACCGAGGTGCTGGGCCCGGACCTCGCAGACCCCGCCGCCGAGGCCCTCCTGGGTGGGATATCACCGAGCGAGGCACGTGCATGGCTGGACCACTGGTGGCCGGCGACGAAACCGCTGGCACGTCGTGAGGTCGGCCTCCCGCGTGATCTCCTGTGGCGCCGTCTTACCCGGATACTCGCCAGCGGCCACGCAATCGCCGTCGACTACGCCCATCGACTCGACGATCGGCGCTTGGGATTGTGGGACGGTGGAACGGTCAAGGGCTTCGTGGACGGATCCGCCTGTCGCCCGCGACCCGACGGCTCGGTCAACATCACGTCCCACGTGGCTCTCGATTCTTGCGCTTCCCCGCACGCCACGGTGCGCTCTCAATTCGATGTGCTGAGTACCTCTGCGGTGGGCTCACGTTCGCTGGCGTCGTGGCCCCCAGATCTCGGATCGTTTGATTGGTTGATCGAGCCGTGCACGCCCACACCTGCCACCCAGGCACTGAGTGAAACGATGGTTGGGTGACGGACAGCGATTCACTTCACGTCACGGCCGCCATCGGAATGGCCCGCTATCTCGGCTCGCCCGACGAGGATCGGATAACTCTGGACCTCGGTGACTATCACCCGGGGAACCACGGCGGCCTGGAAATCGATCTCGACATCGACGCATCGGGAACGATCATCAGCACAGAGGTCCGGCCAGGACTCATGCATCGCAGCGCGGAGAAGCTCTTCGAAGCGCGCGATTTCCGACAAATCATGATGTTGGCGAACCGACACGATTGGTTGTCCGGTGTGTCCTCAGAGCTTGGAGTGGCACTCGCCGTCGAGAAGGCCACCGGGATCGTGCCGCCGGCAAGGGCCACGTGGTCGCGCATGCTTCTGGCCGAGGCAGGTCGCATCGGCGCCAGTGCCCTGCTGCTCGGCGCCCGTGGGGCGCCGGGTGCTTTGGCCCTCCGTGAGGCGTGGGTCGATTGGCAAGAACGAGCAACAGGCGGACGCGTCCATCCCATGATCAACCGGATCGGAGGGCTCGAACAAGCACTCCCAGGGTCCTCCCTGATTCAGATCATCGAGCTCGTTTCGCTTGCCCAGCAATACGCCACCTCGTGGATGGAGTACATCGACGAGTGCACAGACCTGCACGGATTGGCAAGACTCGACCACCACACCGCGCGAACGTTTGCGTGCTCCGGAGCTGTCGGCCACGCAAGCGGAGTGGACTGGGACATCCGACGAGACCACCCGTACCTCGCCTACAACGAGATCGATGTCGACTGGAGCACACCTGTTCTCACGCAAGGGGATGCTCACGCGCGCTACCAATCCCTGGTCGAATCCGTTCGTCTCAGCGCCAAGGTCATCGGTGACTGCGTGACGAGGCTTCACGACCTCGCCGACGATCCGTTCTCCGTGTCACTGCCCAAGACTTTGCGCACTCCCGAAAGCGTCGTGCACGTGTGGACCCAGAATCCTTTGGGAATCGCCGGCTGGCTTCTGGTCAGCGATGGAGATATCTACCCGGTTCGTTTGAAGGCGCGCACCCCCAGCTTCGCCCACCTGCAGGCCATGCAATTGGCACTTGAGGAAGTACCGGTTGAGTCACTCTCCGCAGCGGTCGCCTCGTTCTTCTTCGTCACCGGTGACGCGGACCGATGAGACCTATCCGTCTTGGTGTTCGCGGATGTAGGTAGCGAAGCGAGCGCGCAGTAGCCCCTCAGTATCTGGGTCGAGATCACCGGATCCGAACATCTCTCGCACGGCCCGCACGGTCTCGATGAAGGTGCCACCGATGGCCCCGAGATCTCCCTGCTCTCCTTCGATCGAGACCATTCCCGGCATGTGCCCGAAAAGGTCCGTGAAGAAGCCGATATCCATCCGATGCTCGGCAACGCTGAACGCCTGATGGCGAAGCTCATCGAACGGCAGATCTTCCAAAGGAACGTCGGAGGTCTCGCTCATAGGCAGGACTGTAGGTCACTCGTCATCGTTGTCGGCACCCGACGGGAGCAGGCAGGATCTCTCGAGTCGCAACGATGCGGCGCTAGCGACGCCGGAACCACTTGCTGCTAGGACGGAAGCCCAGAAAGCTTGCGATGCCGCCGGTGTCGCCAGACCCCCGGCAACAGTCGCAATCGCGATCCCGGAGTAGACGCCGGCGACGGCAGCACATACGCGGCACGCCGCCACAGCCATCGCTGCTACCCGGGCCGCCACCAGTCCAGGAAGAGGATCGATCCCCGGGCGGGTCGTGGGGTCAATTCGCGCTTCGAGCCGCGGACGAAGCACGGCCCCCCAGATAACGAAGGCGATGGCCAACAGCCACAGCGCCGAGCCGGCGAGGACAGGAACCGCGAGAGCGCGGCCAGTCAAGCCTTCGACAATGACGACGAGGGACCACCCTCCGACCGCCCCGCAGATGGTCACCGCCAGAAGCAGACGTGCCGAGGTCGGCTTCATGGTGATGTCCCTGGAGCCTGGTCGCCTGCTGTCACCACGACGACCGACGAGGCCGACGGAATCCTTGAGCCGTCCTCAGCATCGTGCGTGAGGCGATCGATCAGATTCTCAATGAGACCGTGGTTGGGAAGGGTTGCCTCCGGGTCGATCTCGTGCCACGGCACCAGCACGAACGCCCGTTCGTGCGCTCGCGGGTGCGGGAGAGTGAGATCAGGATCGACCGAGATGATGTCGTCGACTGCGATGATGTCGAGGTCAAGGGTTCGCGGGCCCCACCGAACGTCCCGGACCCGTCCGAACTCGAACTCGATTTCCTGCAAACCCGCCAGCACACAGTCCGGATCACGGTCACAGTGCATGACGACGACGGCGTTGATGTAGTCGTCTTGCTCCGGTCCTCCCATCGGTCGTGTTCGATACAACGACGAGCGCTCGTCGACATCGACGTAGAACATCGCCTCGATCTCATCGATGGCGCGCCGAACAATGGACACGGAGTCCCCCATGTTCGAGCCGATTCCGATGACGTAGCGCATCGACGTCAGCGAAACTCTCGGCGAATCCGAACAACGACGTCACGAAACGGGACGGCTATCGGGGCTTCGGGCTTGTGCACCGCCACCTCCATGAAGGAAATGCCGGGAAGATCTCGGCACGCATCGACGATTCGCTCGGCCACCGTTTCGATGAGGTCAAGGGGCTCTCCGGTGAGGACCGCGTGGGCACGCTCAGCAACCACCGAGTAATCAACCGTGTCCGCAAGGCTGTCCCTGCTACCCGCGCGATCGACACCCAGAATCAGGTCGACGCTGAAATCTTGACCTGCGACGCGCTCGAACTCGAGCACTCCGTGATACCCGCGACCGCTGATGCCGTAGATCTCGATGCGATCGACACCCGTCACCGTTTCACCTACCGATTCCTAATCCTCAAACCTGAGCGCCCGAGCTACTGAGACAGCATCCACAGTGGCACGAACATTATGAACACGCAGCCCCCATATTCCCCTGAACGCCAAAAGCGCACTCAAGGCTGCCGTGGCGGTATCCCGCGCATCCACCTCTCGCGGGACCCCGTCCTTACCCGCCAACAGCGATCCGAGGAACCTCTTACGAGAAGCACCCACCAAGATCGGTACTTGTCCACCGGCAAGGGCATCCACCGACCGCAGCAACTCCCAGTTGTGCTTCGCTTCCTTCGCGAAACCGATTCCCGGGTCAACGATGATCAACGTCGGATCCACCCCCTGTGCGGTCGCCATAACGATCTGCTCCTCGATCTCGCGACGCACCTCGCGCACGGTGTCGCGATACACGGCCTTGTCGTTCATATCGACCGAGTGACCACGCCAATGCATGAGCACATATGGAACAGCTAGGTCCGCGACAACGGCGTGCATCTTCGGATCCGACCTACCGCCACTGACATCGTTGACAATGCTGGCTCCACAATTGACCGCTTCGCGTGCCACTTCGGCACGCATCGTGTCGACGCTGACGGTCACGCCGGCTTCAACAAGACCGACGACGACCGGGAGAACGCGGTTCATCTCGGTGTCGATCGACACACGTGTGGCTCCCGGGCGGGTAGATTCCCCTCCCACATCGACAACATCGGCGCCCTCGTCAACGAGGGACAGTCCTTGCCGGATCGCCAGGTCGGTCGTCGAGAAGCGGCCCCCATCGGAGAAGGAATCGGGCGTGACATTGACAACGCCCCAGACCACCGGCATTCGAGGGTCCAGCCTGGATACCGGCAACGCCGACACAGCTACCGAGCCCTGATCAGCGCCATCGCCTCGGCGCGCGTCGCCGCATTCAGCAGGGTGCCTCGCATGGCACTCGTGACCGTCATCGATCCAGCTTTGCGTACTCCGCGAACGGACATGCACGTGTGCTC
>PBTV01000024.1 GCA_002729215.1 Rubrivirga sp. | reverse complement strand
AAGTCATCGGCTCGATCTTGCCCTACGTTCGGGCGCGCGCCGAGTAGGCGGCGTACGCGCGCGCCCATGTCTTGCGCAACGCGAAGTCCCACTCGCCGATGTACTCCTGGGCGTACCCGCCACTACCCACTTTGAAGCGGACAAGACCGAAGAGGTGATTGGCGGGGTCCAGAGTGTCGGAGATACCGCGAAGGTCGTAGACCGAGCAACCGGCGGCGTGTGCACGTGTGATCATGTGCCACTGCAGAGCGTTGGACGGGCGGACGTCCCGATCGGCTGTCGTGGAAGCGCCGTAGGAGTACCACGCACGATCCCCGACGCGGATCATGATGGTGGCCGACGCGACGTGGCCTTCATGTTCGGCTATGTGCAGCGTCATGCCGTGGTAGCCGTCGGTTGCCGAATTGAGTGCATCCCACATGCGCTCGAAGTACACCTGGCCGCGAGGAGTGAAGTGATCGCGTTCGGCCGTCTCGACATATACGCGATGGAAGTCCGCGAGGTCCTCGCGTGACCCCAGGCGAACCACCACCCCCGACTTCTCGGCTTTGCGCACGTTGCGACGCCACAGTTGATTAAAGCCGGCGAAGACATCGTCGAGTGTTCGATCTTGCAAAGAAACGCAGTAGACGAAGCGGGGCTGCACATCGGCGAACCCCGCTCCAGAACTGGCCATTTGCGCTCCGCCGGCCGATTGCAGGGCATCGACCACCGCGGGCGCCACGGGCGAGGACCAATCGGCTGGTATCGCACCAAGGCTCGTCAGCTGGTAAGTGTCCTCGGGGCGATTTGCGTCAGCATCGGCCAAGGCCTGCTTGACCGTGGCTGCGTCCCAACGGTGGGCGGCAATCGGTGGCCCCATCTTGACCTGGAATGCGCCGACCGTTGCGCAGTGATCGAGGAGCGGTTGCAGCCAATCGGCGGGATCGTGCGTCGGCGACGTCCAGTCGACCACCGGCCCCTCGGGAATGTAGGCGAGCGTCCGCCAGCGGATCTTGGGCACACTGCGGTGCAACACGAGTGCGACGCCTACCAGTCGATCACCGTCGAACCAGCCGACGGATTCCCTGCGCCATCCGACCTTGACATCGGCCCAGCATGGAAGTTGTAGGAAGGAAACAGATGCTTGCGACCGCAGCGAGCGTGCGTGGGTCTCCGCACTGATGGTGCGCACGTGCAGGCTCACAGGTTCGGGCCCTTGCGGAGATCAGACAAGATCGAGATCCACGACGACGGGGGCGTGATCGGAGGCACCCTTGCCCTTGCGGGCCTCGCGATCAACGTATGCATCACTCGCGGCGCTGGTGAACGGTTCGTTGCCTAGCACCAGATCGATGCGCATCCCCCAACCGCGATGGAAAGCTCCATTGCGGTAATCCCAGAATGTGTACGGCTCACCCTTGAGTGCCCGTGGCATGACGTCGTCGAGACCGACGGACTGAACGTCGCTGAGCGCCTCACGCTCAGCGGGGGTGACGTGCGTGGAGTCAGTGAACAGCGAGATGTCCCACACATCCTCGTCACGCATCGCGACGTTGAAGTCACCGGTCAGGGCGTACGGCAGGTCAGGATTAGCCGCCAACTCGGCCTCAGCGGTCGCCTTCAGCGCGGCCAACCATCGAAGCTTGTAGGCGTAGTGCTCGTGGTCGGGCTCTCGTCCGTTCGGTACGTACAAGCTCCACATGCGCACGCCACCGCACGTGGCACCGATGGCGCGGGTTTCGATCACGTCCTCGTACGGGGGCTGGTCGGTGAGGTCGAGGACCACGTTGTCGAGTCCTACCCGGGAGAGAATTGCCACCCCGTTCCATCGGCCGTTCCCGTGCGCGGCGACTTCATACCCCAACGCCTGGACCGGCATCTCGGGAAAGGCTTCGGTGGTGCACTTCAACTCCTGGAGCGCCACCACATCGGGCTGAGCGGACTCCAGCCACTCAACTACCCGCTCGATGCGAGCTCCGATCGAGTTGACGTTCCACGTCGCAATCCGCATACCCGCACCTTAGGCAACGGCCAGTACCCGGGTTGCAGGGGAGAGAAAGCCACCGCTAGCCTTTCGGGGCTGTTGGGAAACCGGCGGCACGCACGTAGCCCTCCTGCTCCGGAAGAGATCCGGGGCCGTTCAGTCCAAAGGAGGTGGGCAGTTCATGCGTCATTACGAGGTCATGATCATTCTCGACCCCGATCTAGAAGAGAAGACCATCCAGCCCAGCCTGGAGGCGTTTCTCAACGTCGTCCGCGGGGATGGTGGCACCGTCAACAATGTTGATATCTGGGGCCGTCGCCGGATGGCCTACGAAATCAACCACAAAGCCGAAGGCATCTACGTTGTGCTCGATCTGACCACCACGCCTGAGTCGGTGGCTGAACTCGACCGCCAGTTAAACCTGAATGAGGCGATCGTTCGGACGAAGGTCACTCGCCCCGTCGTCAGCAAGGCTGCGGCCAAGGCTGACGCCGCACTCGGAGGCTGACATGGCGCTTGGCGATATCAACATCACCGTCGTCGGAAACCTGACGAACGATCCTGAGTTGCGCTTCACCCCCAGTGGAGCGGCCGTTGCGTCCTTCACTGTTGCGTCTAGTTCCCGCTACTTGGACAAGCAGACCAACGAGTGGAAGGACAGTGATTCGACCTTCCTGCGCTGCAGTGTGTGGCGGCAGTACGCCGAGAATGTTGCTGAGTCCTTGACCAAAGGCTCGCGAGTGATCGTGACCGGTCGGTTGAAGCAGCGCTCCTATGAAACTAAAGAGGGCGAAAAGCGAACTGTGTTCGAGATCGACGTCGACGATGTGGGCCCCGCCTTGCGTTATGCGACGGCGAAGGTTAACCGCGTCCAGCGTGGCGGCGGCGGATTCGGCGCAGATTCTGCTGGTGCAGCACCTGCGGAAGATCCATGGACCACAGGCGGCACAACCGACAACTTTGACGAACCCCCCTTCTAAACAGTACAGACGTACTTCAGAAAACAGGAGAAACCAATGGCACGCGACAACAAGCGCGACAAACACCAAGCGCAACAAAGGATGGTCAAAGCGAAGGCCTGCCCCTTCTGCAAGGAAGGCGTGGAGGGAATCGACTACAAGGACGTCACCCTGCTGCGTAAATTCATCTCGGACCGCGGCAAGATCCGTGCGCGGCGAGTGACCGGAACCTGCACCCAGCATCAACGGGATATCGCGATGGCGGTCAAGAATGCTCGCGAGGTGGCCCTACTTCCCTACACGGCGACGGTTCGGTAAGGGGACGCGACATGAAATTAATCCTCACCCAGGAGGTTGCCGGACTCGGCGACGCCGGAGACATCGTCGAAGTCAAGGACGGCTACGGACGCAACTACCTGCTCCCGCGTGGGCTGGCTATTGGCTGGACCCGAGGCGGGGAGAAGCAGGTCACCCAGATTAAGCGGGCTCGCAAGTCCCGGGAGATCCGCAATCTCGATCACGCCAAGGAAGTCAAGGCGGAGATCGAAGCGTTGACGGTCAACGTCCCTGCGAAGGCGGGGGACAGCGGCAAACTCTTTGGCTCGGTGACCAACACCGACGTCATGAACGCCATTAAGGCGGCCGGTGGCCCCCTGGTCGAAAAGCGCAATGTGCAGATCTCGGCCCCCATCAAGAAGACCGGCAGCCATACGGTCGCCATTGATCTTCACCCGGATGTGGTTGCACGGGTGACCATCGAGGTAGTGCCGAGTTAGCAGTGAATGTCGTCGCTGCAGCGAACACGACGGAGGCCGGGATCGAATGATCCCGGCCTCCGTGTCGTTGTGTAGTCAGCGAGAGCGTTAGCTCCCGAACACCCCACCAAGCACAGTGATGAGGATGAGCAAGACCCACAGTGCCAAGCCGACGATGCCGAGAATGAAGCCAGCCTTCGCGGCTCCACCGTTGGTTGCGAGCCCTTGCTCGACCTTCGCCATTCCCATCTTTCCGAAGACGATGGCGAGAACACCACCGATCAAGGGAAAGCAGAAGAACTGGACGATGCCGAGAACCAGAGCAGCAGTTCCCATTCCATTCTGGGGAGCCGCNGGCTGGGGACTCGGAGGGGTTACTTCGGACATTTTGCCTCCTTCACAGTGCAATCGTAGTGAATCAAGGCGCGTCCGTGGAAGAAATCGGGAATGTGATGGATATCGGTCGCCATTGGCGAGAGGATGAAGCGCCCGAGAGGCGGGCGAACCAGAGGAGAATGCAATGGGCTTCGGACAGGCCATCTCGACATGTCTTTCCAACTATGCGAACTTCAATGGCCGGGCTCGCCGGTCAGAATTCTGGTGGTTCTGGCTCTTTGTGGTGATCGTTCAGGTGGTCGTTCAGACGCTGATCGCAGTGATCGTGGGAACCGACTCGATCCTGTACTCACTGCTGTTGTTTGTGCTCGCCATCGCGCTGGCGATTCCGTTGTANGCGGCAGGTGCTCGACGTCTCCACGACACCGGGAAGAGCGGTTGGCTGCAGTTGCTGATCCTGATTCCCTGCGCCGGAATCATCATCCTGATCGTGCTCTGGGCTCAGCAGGGTTCGGGAGTAGACAACCAGNACGGAGCCCCACCCGCGTAGTCCNTCGCCACTGTTGACGTGAACTACCGGTTCAAGCGGTCCGGTAGTTCACGCANGAGGCCATCCGCGGCGGCCTCGACCATTTTCAACACANCACCGAATCCGTCCCGTCCGCCGTAGTACGGATCGGGAACGTCCAGGTCCGGATGCGGAGCCTCGAGATGCGCGAGCTCAGGATCAAAACTCCGCAGCATGCGAACGTCTGGCTCGCTATCCGTCATCATCGCGAGGGCGAGCAGGTCCCTGTAGTTCATGGAATCCATGGCGAGCACCAAGTCCAAGCCGTCGAACCAATCGGCATCGATACGGCGTGAAATGTGGCCTGGCAGTTGGTAGCCGTGGCTGGCGAGTGTCGACAGGGANCGCGGATCAGCGCCGTGGCCGAGGTGCCAATCGCCGGTACCGGCGGAATCGACNGTNACNAGCGAGCCNANNCCTGCCGTGGTGGNGCGATCCCGGANGACNGCTTCGGCGATCGGCGACCTACAGATATTGCCTAGGCAGACGGCGGTGATGCGAAACGGCGTCGATCGGGGTGACGGGGTAGACACGGCCGTCATGCTATTCAGACGCGAGGGAAATGTTCATCCCCAGGCTGGGGAAGAAAAATCACGCTCACATCTTTGTCTGTTGAGAGAAATTCATGTGACCATCCCCAGATTGTCCCCACGTTGTCCTCAACCTCTCGGCGGTTGTCCGCAGGAAGTGCACAGAGTTGTCGACAGTGCACGTGGACATACGTCCGTCTCATCCGTACCGTCGCGGTGCTACGGGCCGCACTGTCACAGGTCCGGGGTACACAAGGCTGCGATTGCCGCATGATGATGTTGTGTGGTGCTGAGGAAGGGGCGCACAGGTGAGCGTTGCGGAGTTCCCTCTCCCCGATGAGCAGACGGGGCAACCTGACCGGACCCCACCCAATGACTCTGCCGCCGAACAGTCGGTCCTCGGAGCAATGCTGCTGAGCAAAGACGCGATAGCTGATGTCGTCGAACTCGTTCGTGACTCGGACTTCTACCGACCTGCGCACCAGACGATCTACTCCACNATCCTNGAGCTGTANGGCCGCGGCGAACCNGCGGATGCGGTCACGGTCGCGTCCGAACTCACCAAGAGTGGTGAAATCTCGAGNGTNGGCGGTGCCAGNTACCTGCACACCCTCGTCTCNTTGGTTCCNACGGCAGCCAACGCCAACTACTACGGNCGCATCGTTCGTGAGCAGGCGATCCTCCGGCGNCTCGTGGAAGCCGGNACACGNATNGTGTCNATGGGCTACGCGGGTACCGGTGATGTCGACGACACNGTCGATCGNGCCCAGGCCGAGGTGTACGAAGTAACGGAGCGGCGCACCAGCGAGGACTACCTGCCACTCAACGAGATTATGGGCGAGGCGCTCACCGAGATTGAGGCGATCTCCAACCGTGACGGCGAGATGGTCGGAGTGCCGACCGGGTTCACGGATCTGGACTCGTTGACCAACGGGCTGCACGCCGGACAACTGGTGATGATCGCTGCCCGGCCGGCGCTTGGGAAGTCGACGATGGGTCTGGACATTTGTCGCACCGCATCCATCAAGCACGGGCTTACGAGCGTGATCTTCTCTCTGGAAATGAGTCGCAACGAGATCGTCATGCGGCTGCTGTCTGCCGAAGCACAAGTCCCCTTGCAGCACATGCGTTCGGGAACGATGAGCGAGTCCGACTGGTCCAAACTGGCCGGCAAGATGGGCACGGTCAGCGACGCACCGCTGTTTATCGACGATTCGCCAAACATGAACCTCATGGAAATCCGCGCCAAGTGTCGNCGATTGAAGCAACGGCACGATCTCCGGCTTGTCGTCGTCGATTACTTGCAGTTGATGTCGAGCGGCAAGCGCGTCGAGTCTCGTCAACAGGAAGTGTCTGAGTTCTCACGTTCTCTCAAGTTGCTGGCGAAGGAACTTGATGTTCCTGTTATCGCGATTAGCCAGTTGAACCGTGGTCCGGAGCAACGGCAAGACAAGCGTCCGATGCTCGCCGACCTTCGCGAGTCAGGCTCGCTCGAACAAGATGCGGACATGGTTGTGTTGTTGCACCGTGAGGACTTCTACGAACGGGAGTCACCCCGCGCGGGCGAAGCAGACTTCATCGTGGCCAAACACCGTAATGGGCCAACCGCAACGATCACCGTCGCATTCCAGGGCCACTACTCACGGTTCGTTGATATGGCGCAGTCGTAACCCTCGACCTATGTGTCTGTTGAAGGACGGGACTTCCCGGTCGCGAGCGCAGCGATCTTCTCCAGGGGTCCTTGGTCGAACCGCTTCATCCACTGCCACGCGATGAGGGAAAGGAACGCCCAGGTGAATATCCCGGATAGCACCACCGCGAACGCGCCCCATTGACCGAAGAACCCGAGCCCGTAGCCGCAATACAGCAGCGACAGCAGTACCGACTCACCNATATAAACCGTCAAGGACATNCGACCNGCGGGTGCGGTGAACGACATGAACCCTGGGCGTCGCGCGATCAACAACGCGACGNNACCGACATAGCCCGCGGTGAGAATCGGTGCAGTACAGAACCCGAGCGCCANACCAAGCGCCCCNGCCGGCGAGAACCAACCATCCCCGGCCGTTATTGCATTCACCTGCAAGATCCCGGCGACCACCTGGAGAGGAAGACCGACAGCTAAACCCCACCGAGCACACGACCGCCACAAGGTGAGGTGATCGGACGGCTGGGAGAGCAATCGGGCTCGTGACGCACGAAGACCCAGAATGAACGCTGCGAAAGCCATCGGCGCTTGCAGGAAGAAGCCACCAAAAAGTATCGACGGCAGTGCTTCGAATCGTGCGAGAGCAGCATCGGTGAAGGTCCCTGTTGTCAGTGCCTGGTCCAGCAGGCCGCCGGCACTGTCACTCGCGCTGTCCTCGGGAAATGCCGCTATGAGCAACGCAATGATCACCAAAAGGACAACGGCGGTGGAGAACACAGCTATGGTCCAGCGCCGTAGTGCCCGATCAGATAACCGCGACAGGGCGAAGAGAAGGAGTCCGAGGATCGAGTAGACGATCAGAATGTCGCCGAAGAAGAAGAAGATCGCGTGAACAAGACCGAAGAGGAACAAGGCCAGCAGGCGACGCAAATAGCGTCGTCGATTCGGCTGACTGTTGTCTCGAAGAATGAACGATGCGCTGTAGCCGAAGAGGAAAGAAAACAACAGGTAGAACTTCCCCTGCGCGAGAACGATGACCAGAAATGTCATCACCCGATTCGCAGAGCCCTCGATCGATTCGGCGGTAAACCCGTCGGCACTGATACCGAGAAAAGCGGCGTTCACCACCACGATGCCGAGCAGGGCGGCGCCCCGCAGGCGATCTGGCAGGGCCTGACGGGGGGTTACTGGTGACACCGGCCCAGGCTAGTTGACGCAGTCAGACGGGTGCTGCCGGGTGAGCAGTTGCTCGGTACGCTCATGCGATCCCACATATTGACCAGGAGACCCGCTTGTCTAGTAATCGCTTCATTTTGACCCTGCTTTGCCCCGATGCGCGCGGGATCATTCACGAGATCTCCGGTGCCCTCCTCGAGCTCGAGGGCAATGTGTTCGAGCAGGCGCAATACACGAACGAGAGCACGGGTGTGTTCGTCATGCGCACGCGATTCGAGGCCAACACCGCTGACGTGGAGGTGGTACGTGCCCGCCTGGAAACAGCAACAGCGCACTTCTCACCGACTATCACATTGCGCACAGAGAACGACCTACCGCNAATCCTCATCATGGTGTCGCAGTACGACCACTGCCTCGTCGACCTTCTCTACCGACAATCTCACGGGGAAATCGCCATGGACGTCCCCGTCATCGTTTCCAACCACGAGGCNTGTCGCGTCATCGCGGAGCAGTACGACATCCCGTTTATGTATGTGCCGGTCGAATCTGGTGTCGACGGCTCAAAGGCAGCAGCCGAGAGCCGCCTGAGAGAGATCATCGAGGAGTACCGGATCGACGCAGTGGTTCTCGCCCGCTACATGCAGATTCTCAGCAATGACCTCTGTCGAGATCTGGAAGGTCGGGTGATCAATATTCATCACTCGTTCCTTCCGGGTTTCAAAGGTGCACGGCCGTATCACCAGGCGTACGACCGCGGAGTGAAGCTCATTGGAGCGACGGCTCATTTCGTGACCCCGGATCTGGACGAAGGACCGATCATCGAGCAAGACGTCGAGAGGGTTGAGCACCACCAGACGGCGAACGATCTTGCTCAGATCGGGCGTGATGTCGAACGCNTTGTGCTGGCTCGTGCGGTCAAACTCTTCGCCGAGGATCGAGTCTTGTTGGATGGTCAACGCACGGTGGTCTTCTCATAGTTCGCGTGAACGACCGTTGTGATTACGTATCGTGAATATGCCTCAAGCCGAAATCGGGACGAAAGGGGAGACAGCGTGCGCACCCTGGTCGTGACGAACGATCTTCCTCCGCGCCGCGGTGGCATTCAGACGTTCGTCCACGAGATCCTCCGACGCCTGGACCCTGACTCCTTCGCAGTTTTTGGCCCAGCCGAAAGCGGATCGGCAGCCTTTGATGCGTCTGCTGGATACGAGATCCATCGATACGGGGGCTCCGTCATCCCCNTACCTCGCGTGGCGAAGGCGGTTGCCGAGGTCGCGGCGGCCACGGGGGCAGGGCAGATCATGCTCGGTTCGGGCATGCCGAACGCNTACCTCATCCCGCTGCTACGAAGACACGACCTGCCGACCGCCCTGGTGATCACGCACGGAAATGAAGCCGGATGGGCTCAACTGCNGGGTGGAAGAGCTCTCGTGCAGCCGTTGAATGGTGCCCGAGCGGTGACGTATCTCGGTGACTTCACGTACCGAATCCTGAGCCGGTACATCCAACCCGCGGCCAAGCTGCACCGACTCTCGCCCGGTGTCGACACCGATCGGTTTAGCCCAGGCAACGGCGGCGCGGACTTCCGACGTCGCCACAACCTGAGCAACGCGTTCGTTATCGGCACNCTGACCCGACTGGTACCCCGCAAGGGGGTGGACCTGCTCATTCGTGCGCTGCCGTACGTGCGTCGCGCCGTTCCTGATGCACACGTGCTGGTCGCCGGCGATGGACCGCACCGCAGAGAACTTGAAAACCTCGCCCGCCACTTATCCGTCGACGATCGGGTCGTCTTCGCAGGATCGGTGCCCGAGTCGGAACTCCCCGCCGCCTATGACGCGATGGATGTCTTCGCTCTGCCCACACACACCCGCCGATGGGGAGTCGACATCGAAGGCTTGGGCATAGTTTTCCTGGAAGCTTCGGCAGCGGGGGTGCCGATCCTCGTCGGCGACAGCGGCGGCAGCGTCGATGCTGTACGTGACCGAGAAACTGGAAACCTCATCGGAACGAATCCCGAGGCAATTGCCGCGGAAATCGTCGAACTCGCGCACAACGAAACTCGAAGGCACGAGATGGGGGCCCACGGTCGTCAATGGATGGTGGACGAGTGGCAGTGGGCAGACCGAGCGACGAGCGTGTCGGGAATTCTTGGGGGAGACTGAAGGGATGTCAACGCTCTCCACTACTTCCACCCTGGCCGAATGGATGGATGGCAAGCGAGTTGTAGCGCTCACCGGAGCGGGATGCTCGACCGCGTCTGGCATTCCGGACTACCGAGGTCCGAACGGTGCCTTCACCCGCGGCCACTCACCAATGACGTACCAGCAGTTCCTCAAGGATCCGCAGGGACGAANGCGCTACTGGGCCCGTGGTCATGTCGGGTGGACACGCTTTCGCCAAGCTCGACCGAACACCGCCCACACAGCGCTGTCTGACCTCGAACGTCGAGGTGTCATCGCGGGTGTCATCACGCAGAATGTTGATGGCTTGCATGAGGCGGCCGGTTCAAGAAACGTAATCGACCTGCACGGTCGACTCGACCGGGTGGTGTGTTTGACCTGCCGGACGTTCGAGGACCGCAACGATGTGCACGAGCGCCTCACGCGCGCGAACCCGTGGCTGACGGGTGCGTCTGATCGAATCAACCCTGATGGTGACACAGATATACCCGAGGACGCCCTCGACAATTTCGTGATGGTCCCCTGCACACAGTGCGGAGGCGACCTCAAACCCGATGTGGTGTATTTCGGAGAGAACGTTCCGGTAGAGCGCGTCCGGAACGCCTACGCGATGGTGGACTCTGTGGATGCACTGCTTGTTGCTGGATCATCACTCACGGTCTATTCGGGTCGACGTTTCGCGCTGCACGCGCACAAAGACGGAAAACCCATCGCCATCATCAATTCCGGAGAGACAAAGGCCGATGACCTCGCATCGCTTCGTATCGACGGTGATGTGGGTGAAACCCTCGAGTCATTGATCTGAGTCGGCGNNACNTGAAGGTTGNCGTTCNCGGGCGGCCGGAATGTAGCCGGCGGGCAACGGCCCACCCGNAGCNACAGCCCTGTCGAGGGCGTCGGCGTCGCACACAACACAACAGTCGANGTCCACCCACCCAACGATCGACAACTGCGTTCCCCGAGAGAACTGCGTGAGCGGACGTGGGCGTTTGACCAGGTCCGTTCCACCGCAGCTTGCACAGACCCCGGAGGCACAGGACCAGCGATGATCGCACCCATCACAGACGATGTCTGCCCCGTCGCGACGAAGATCACCGTCTTCGCCGCANTCCGGGCAGGCGAACATCGTCCTACCTCTTCAGCAGGACCGGACCAGAGACACGCACCTTGCGATTCGTAATCGGCGAGCAGGTTCCGAAAAGNTCGCACGCTTGGCTGTAGCGCTTGCTGGTCTTGAACGTCTTGCGTCCCTTGGTCGGGTAGACGATCTGGAACAGGCCTTCGCTACCGGTGAAGTTGCACCGAACCATGGTGCCCTTCTTGTTGGTTTTGCAGTTGCGGTAGCGAGTGCCGACGATCCATTCCTGCATCGTCTGCATGGCTGTTGCTCCGGGGCTCCCGTCGTAGTACTGGATTCCCCACAGATCGTTCGGCGGCTCCCAGGTATACATGTACACCCGGGAGATGCCCAGCCGTAGTGCGTCGAGGTAGGCGATCGCGGTCCAGTTGGCCGCCTTCGCACCCTCGATGTCGACATCGGGGTTCTGCGGACCCGGGCCCTTCAGGCCGAAGTTGTTCTCGGTATCCCATACAGGCTTGACCGGAGCGNCCTTTTGCTTGAGCAAGCGGTTGAACTTCTCTCCCAAGATCCCCCGGTCCACCGGAGTACCCAAGCTGTGAGGGTACGTGTGAACTGCGTAAGCATCGATGGGCCAGCCGTAGTTGGCGAGTGAATCGAGGAACGGTCCGTACCACTTGTAGAACTTGTTGTTCTTCGCCCCCAGTCGTGTTCCGACGCTTGTGGCGACGACAGCTGCACTCGGATCGACCGCCTTCACGATGTCGTACGTCCGCTTGGTCAACAACGCCAGCTGTGCGGGAGTCCCCTCGAAGAATGTCAGCAGATTCGCCTCGTTCCAGGGCTGGTACGACGTGATCTGTCCCTGGTAGCGGTTGACAACGGCGGAGACGAAACGGTCGTACGCGCCGAGATCGGTGGGCATGCCGGCGGCACCGCTGGTCGGCAGGCAGGCCGGAACAACACAGGTGCTCGCGCTGTAGAAGGCAGGAGTACCGGCGATCACATACATGATGTCGGTCACGCCCTTCGCACGGGCGTTGTTGATGGCGTTATCTAGGTTGGTCCAGTTGTAGACCCCGGGGGCTGTCTCGATGTTGGACCACGCGACGTCGTTGTCCCACAACCGAAGAGAGCCGAAAGNAATGGACGGCCACACGCCGTACTGCTCGTTCTTCACGTGAAGTCCGAACATCTCCGAGGGGATGATCTGGCCCTTNAGNGAATCGAAGTTGGTCAATCCCCGCTTCTTGGCCTGAGCNGGNCCGGCGAGGGAAAGGCTCAGTCCCGCCACCANGGCGAGNGTCAGGGCGGAGACAAGGGCGCGGTACGTNCGGGGGAGGTTTTGTCGCANNCCGNNATAGTGCCATGAAGNGGGTGNCTAANGACGACGGCGGTGNCGTCGTCCGTGTCCCAATTNCCCGCNTGCTCCCGAATATGGGACACCACGCGGCTCAGGACNTCNGATGANTCNAGGCGAACCGGCCGCTCTAACCCCCGCACGATGCGACTCACNTCGTCCNNGTTGAGATCACCACCGTTGGGAGCGCGGTTCTCGACAAGGCCATCGGTATAGGCGATGAGCAGGCTCCCTGGCTCGAAAGGCACCGTCTGCTCCTGCCAGGAGCCACCGAGGGAACTCACCAAGGGGCCCGTCCCCGAGCACACGTGGGTGTCCTTGTCGATCGTGACGACCACCGGCGGGTGATGGCCAGCGTTGGCGTAGGTGATCGTGTGCGCTGTCGAATCCACGACAGCGACGAAGGCCGTCACAAAGTTTTCATCGAACGCCATGGCGTCCAGCGCTAAGGAGAAGGCAGCGCCGGGAGAGCGCCCTTCGATCAGGGCCACACGCAGCAGATCCCTAGTACGCAGGGCGGTCAACACCGCGCCTGTTCCATGTCCGGACGTATCTCCGACCACGAGTGCCAGCCGATCATCGGCCAGGGGAATCGCATCCCACCAATCGCCAGAGAGAACCCCCTCGGCGGTGGCAGAGATTCCAGCTACCTCACAACCGGCTACCGACCCATGCACGGGAGACAGCATCAGTGACTGCATGGCGGCAACCAGCGGCGCATCCTGCATGAGCCCATCGCGTGCAGCCGAAGCCTCATCAATCTCTGCGACCAAGGTCCGCCGGAGGTTCTCCGCATCACCCGCCACCGCTTGAAGTTCCGGTGGCCCGACCGTCTCCACCGGGTGAGTGTGGGGTACGCGAACAGAACGGTGCAGGTCACGCCGGATGGAGCGCAAGGGTTTGATGACCCACTGATCCAAAGACACCGACGAGTAGGCAACGAGGAGGGCGACGACCAGCGCGAGAAGGAAGAGCCATATGCCGAGTTGAGTGCCGAACGCCGACACCGTCGCGCGAGCGGCATTGCGCTGATCCTCCACTTCATCCCGCAAGTCAACGGTGGCGGCAATCATTGAATCGTAGGAACGCCATGCCTTGGGTTTGTTGGTGGCACGGGCGGCAGCTGACGTTCGACCTTCGTCCATGGCTTCGAGGGTCGGATTCGAGTCGTCGTTCAACCACACCTCTTGCGCGGCGCGCACCCCGGCGAGCTGACCGAGCAAGGGTGGGTCGCCATCGAATGTCGCTTCGAGTGCGCGAATGAGTGAGTTGGCCTCCGCAATAGAGGTCTCGTAGGAGACGAGGGCTCGTTCCCGTCCGGTAAGGACGTAGTCGCTGAGGTCACCCGATGCGGACGATTGAGCCAGCAGCAGGTTGTCGGACAGTTCGGCCGCGGGTGACAACTTCGCTTGCAGATTCCGGGCACCGTTGTAACTGACGAGGTACTGAACACCGATGACCAGGGCGATGATCACGAGCAGCCCGGTGGAGGCCGTGAGGACAAACAGGAGTCTGCGGCGTAGGGACAACGATTTCAGCTCCATAACGCCGTCAGTTCCATGCCGTCAGGCTGCCAGGTAAGCGGCCTCAGGGCGAGCAAGGCGAGGGGGTGCGTCCTCGCCTTAGTCTTAGCCGGTGACCGCACCACGGCTGCGCCCAGAAATCGACTCGCTGCCCGCCTACAGGGCAGGGCAAATGCCGGCCCCTCGAACGGACATCGAGACGTTCAAGATCTCCAGTAATGAGACACCGTTCGAGCCACCGGATTCCGTGCGTCGAGCCATCGAACAAGCGGCGGCCACGGTGCACCGATACCCAGACCCCTTCAGTCGACGACTCACCGGTGCGCTTGCTCGTCGCTTCGATGTGAATCAGGAGCAGATTTCGCTGGGCACCGGAAGTGTCGCCGTTGTCGGCCAATTGATCTGGGCGGCGGCGGGCGCGGGGGACTCCGTGGTCTACCCCTGGCGGAGTTTCGAGGCGTATCCCATTTGGGTGCAAATGACGGGTGCACGCAGCGTTCAGGTGCCGTTGCTGGCGGACGAGCGGCACGACCTACCGTCGATGCTCAAGGCGATCGATGACTCCACGCGGATAGTTTTCGTGTGTAACCCGAACAACCCCACAGGTGAGGCGGTGCGTCGGGATGAGCTCACCGAGTTCATCGACGCGGTGCCATCCGATGTGATCGTGGTGCTGGATGAGGCCTACCGCGAGTTCATCAGCGACACCGATGTTCCCGATGGTCTGGATTTCTTCCACGAGCGGAACAATGTTGTGGTGATTCGTACGTTCTCGAAGGCGTACGGATTAGCCGGGCTTCGCGTGGGCTTCGCAATAGCCCCCGAGCCCATCGCCGAAGGTATGCGCAAAACGGCACTTCCCTTCGGGGTTTCCTCCATCGCGGAAGACGCTGCTCTCGCTGCGTTGGAGTGCGAAGACGAATTGTTCGAACGTGTTCGACACCTGTCCGAGGAACGCGACCGCGTGTGGCAAGCCTTCGCGGACCAGGGTTGGGACATCCACCCAAGCCACGCAAACTTCGTGTGGCTTCGGCTGGGGGAGCGAACGCAGGAATTCGCGCAGGCGTGCGATGAGGTTGGAATCACGATTCGGACGTTCCCTGATGAGGGTGTTCGCATAAGTGTTGCGGAAGAAGAGGCCAACGACCGCGTCATCGACGTAGGAAAGTCGCTGGCCTAACTCGGCTCTTGAATTGGCGTCGGTCGTCGTTCGCCGGAAACAACAAGCACGACACCGCCGACCACGATCGTCACCCCGATGAGAACGTCGAGGGTGATCGGCTCTCCCACGACGAGCCATCCGAGAAAGACGGCGACGACAGGGTTGACGTAGGCGTAGGTCGCCACCAGAGACATGGGAGCGTTGCCCAATAACCACACATAGGCGGTGTAGGCGATCAGCGACGCGATGACGAGATAACCAAGGGCAACCCACGATGCCGTCGACGCAGAGGAAACATCGATGCGCTGGCCGGTGATCAAGCCAATGATGACCAAGAAGAATCCGGCAGCGGTCATCTCGTAGAACGTCGTCGTCAGCGGATCACGCGGAAGGTCGAAACCTGATGATCGCCAAGAAAAGTACGCCCAAATGAAGCTGCCGACCATGATCGCCAAACTCCACCGGACCACATCACCGTCACCACCATCGACAGGGGCGGTGCCACCCGGCAGCAGCATCGCTGCCAACCCCGTCAAGCCGACGGCGACACCCGCCAACGTCCAACGAGAGGGGCGATCACCTGCACGTAGTCGGAAAATAATGATCCACAGCGGCATTACAGATACCAAGAGCGCCGTGACTCCGGAGGGAACGAAGCGTTCCGCCATAGACACCGTGCCGATACCAACGCCGAGAAGCGCGATACCCATGGTGGCGGCGCTACGGACTTGACGAGCGGTGACGGCCAGAGTTCGCACACCGCGGAACACGATCAAGCCGAGGCCGAGGATTGCTGCAGCGATCAGGAAGCGGATGCCATTGGTGAGAAGAGGCGGGAGGGTCTGAACCAGAACGGCAAGACCCAGATAAGTAGAGCCCCAGATGACCCAGACGGAAACCAAACGCGGAGCGATGGCGGCGGCGGTCGCCGACTGAACACCGCGGACGTCACGAAAACCGGACCTATCGGATTGCGACGCATCGACCACGGGCACACTGTTGCAGACCCTTCAGCGCCCGCCCGCCGAACGGGCAGCCCCACAATCCCGAGTGGCCAGGCACTTCCCTGCAGGTCAAGCGCTACGGGGTGACTGCCAAGGAGCCAAGCACCGTCGACGCGAGTTCGTGATCGCCACTGAGTTGGACGGACGACGAAAGATCCATGTCAGGAGAACGACCGCAGGCCAGTGCGACGAATGTCATCCACGGCATCGAGACAGACGCCACTGGCTCACCACCGTCGGTGAACGTCGCCTTACCGTCCTCACCAACGGTGACAAATAGGTCAGCACTCAACCCTGGTTCGGTAATGGCTACCTCGAGGACGGCACCGGCAGGGGCACCAGCGTTCTTGGCCCAGATCTTCGGCAAAGCGGATGTGAGGGTCTTCAGCGCCTCACGCGCTCCCGGGCCCGTCATGTTTCCCGGCTGTCCAACGGCCATCCGAATGTCCTGCTCATGCACCCAGACGTCGAACGTGCGCATACCGAGGAGCCGAGGGAGAGGGGTGTCCCCGCGAAGCCAGGGAAGTAAGGCATCAGAGGGAAGTGAGATGAGTCGTTCGCGAGCGCGGGTGTGGCAGTCGGTGAGCTCTGCCAGCAAACTCTCGCGTGAACTGCCGCGCCGATAGTCGACGCCGATCTCGTTGAATCGGCCAAAGTCGGAAGACACGTGCGTTAGGGACGACCAATCCGGCGTGTGTTTTGGTTGCGGATCCCCAGCGAGTTGTGACTCAAGATCAATGATGTGGGCGACAAGATCGGACACCGACCAGCCCGGGCAGGGTGAGGCGATCTCCCAATCGCCGACCGTCGACACAAAGGTCGCGAAGTTTTCTATTGCGTGATCCCAGTTGTCGAAAAGAGCGTCGCTCATGGCGCCAGCGTAGGCCGAGGTTGAGTGCCATAGATCGCGTTTGCCCGATCAAGGTGGAAAACCGTCCCCTCGAGGCCAAGAACCTGCCCGTCCGTGAGTAGCGTGGAGGGGTGGGCGACGCTGGAGTGCGGGTTGCATTGATCCAGGTCGAGTGTAACGACACCGAGAGTGTCGACGATCGGATCGATCGTGTCCTGGGCGAAACGGAGCGTGTACTCGGTGAAGCGGACCTCGTTGTGCTTCCGGAACTGTGGAATACCGGAGCGTTCGACCTCGCAAGCGCCCGACATCATGCCCAGCCCTTGGATGGCGACCTCGTTTCTCGGATGGCGGGCATCGCCCAGCGACACTCCACATGGCTGCATGGCGGGTCCTTCACCGAACAAGCAGACGACGGCCATTTCTTCAACACCAGCGTGCTCTTCGGTCCGGACGGTGCTCTGGAGGCGGTCTACCGCAAGATTCACGTGTTTGGTTATGGCGGCGAAGCCGATCTGATGTCGGCTGGCCCGGAACTTGTCGTAGTGAACACACCGTTGGGTGCAACGGGGTTGGCGACCTGCTACGACCTGCGTTTCCCCGAGCAGTTTCGGGAGCTCACACGCCACGGTGCGTCAGCGTTTCTGATCACGTCCGGGTGGCCGTCCGCGCGCATTCATGCATGGGACGTCCTCGTGCGCGCCCGAGCGATCGAAGATCAGGCGTGGGTGATCGCGTGCAATCAAGTCGGTCTCCAGCGTGGTGTTCACCTCGGTGGACACAGTGCCGTTATTGATCCGATCGGGGACGTCGTATCGCGGGCGTCGACGGAGGAGACGATCTTGTCAGCCACGGTGGCACCCGATGCAGTAGAGCAATGGCGCGGTGAGTTTCCCGCGCTGGGCGACATAGTGCCGTTCTAGGTCACCCGAATCACGATGACCGGATCCTTCTTCGGATCCAGCCACTTCATCAGGTTCCGCATGACCTTCTTCTTCACGGCGATGCAGCCGGCGGTCTTGTTTCCGTTGTCTACGTGAAGGAAGATTCCGCCGCCACGGGAGGTGTCGGGTGATGTCGAGCTTCGGCGTACTCCCTTCGCGCCTGTGGTGATGGGGCCTTGGGGAAGGTTGTAATCCAAAATAGCGACGTAGTCGTACTGATCCCCCATGTCCCACAACTTCTCGACGTACCCCCCGTAGGAATTCCACGATCGATCGACGGTTTGGAAGACGTTGTAGGTGCTGGGGACGCGCGGGTTGTACGTCCATGCATCGTTGCGATCGACCTGAACGTATTTCAGTGACGTTCCCGGATCGTCCTTGCGACCGAAGCCCCGCAGGATGTCGAAGACGCCGGTGGGCACCNTTCCCGTGCCCTGGCGTCGTTTATCTCCACGCACGAGGCCCCCGTACCCGAGTTGCGCTCGAACGGTGGGTTGNNTGATCGTCCACTTTCCGCGCCGCTTTTCGAACGCGGTGAGCGTGCCTTCAGTGGACGACCAACGTGGTGCCTCAACGACGATCACTTGTCGGGAGTCTGCGACCCGGGCGTCAGGGACGGATGTTGCGTGCGCTGGCGGAACGGCAGCGAACGAGACGACGGCGACGAGCGCGATAAGGGAAGGGCGCACGGGCCCAGGGTAACTACTGGATCAGTGGTTGTCCCGCCGCAGCCCATCCGTTGGTGCCGCTCTCGAGTTCGTAGATTCCGTTGATCCCCACTCCGGACATCTGATCGACGGCGGTCTGTGAGCGATTGCCGCTGCGGCAGTAGACGGCGTAGGTGCCATCGGCGTCGAGTTGGCTGACCTGATCGGTGAAGTCGGCGTACTCCACAGGAATGTTGAGCGCCCCTTCGATGTGTCCTTGGGCGAACTCTTCGGGCGTGCGCACGTCGACGATGGTGACGTTCGGTGAGGCGATGACATCGGCGAAGTCGGGAACGCCGACACGCACCGGCGCCTCGGGTGGTGCCACGCTGCCGTTTGCCGTTTGGACGACAGGTTCTGAAGCGGAGTCCGACGCAGAGTCGGAGGAGCAGCCGGAGACCGCCAGGGTAAGTGCCAGGGCGGCAGCACCGGCGAGGGCACAGGAGACGCGAAGACGTGATATCTGCATACCCCCCAGGGTGTATGAAGTCGGCGCTGAAAGCAAACTGACGTTCGACAGTTGCATACCCGGCTCATGCGATGGAGTGGGCCCGCAGACGTACCATGGAAGGAGTCCTGCACGAATCCATCACGAGTGTCAGCGAGCCTAAGCGTGATTCCACCCCGGATACTTCACGGGGCAGCAGCCGTGGCTGCCGCCGTGATGCTCGCCGGTGTCGTGACTCCGGTGGCGGCCGCGCCCGACAAGATCGCAAAAGCGCCGCCGTTGCCCGATCTTCCCACCCCGGGCCGCGCCCTGATCGGCATCGAGCAACCTCGAGCCATTCCCGCGCTCGGAAACCCCACGGCCGGTCTCTGGATGAGCGTCAGCAGAAGTCGAACCGGCAACTCGCGAACACGGGTGAAGATGCCCGTCACTCAAGGTGTCCCGCTGATGGCGGATTGGAACGGCGACGGTGTCGCTACGCCGGGCGTCTTCACGGGTGGCGACTGGCTGGTGACCAATGCTGCGGTGGGGTCNGCGTCGTGGCAGGGATTCGCTTCCTTCGGCTCCGATGGAGACATTCCGCTTACCGGCCATCGAGACAGCGACGGGAAGGCTGACATCGCAACGTTCCGCGACGGCGTATGGAACTGGCGGGACTCGACTGGTCGGCAGGAGACTTTCTTGTTCGGTGACANGGGGGATATACCGGTCGTGGGTGACTGGAACGGTGATGGTGTCGACGACCCCGGTGTGGTGCGGGGGCGCACGTGGATAGTCCCGCGCCCTAACGGTGAAGGCACGCGGTCCTTCGAGTTCGGTGCGGCCGGTGACANTCCCATCGCGGGGGATTGGGACGCGGACGGAAAAGACGGTCCGGGTGTTGTCCGGGACAACCAACGATGGATTCTCGCTCGAAGCGTCACCAAGACCNACGACGTCAGCCAAATCGTGTTTCGAGTCGAAGAAGGGGAATCACCCCTAGTTGGACTTCAATCGAGCTCCCCGGGTGCCTGTCCGACAGCCACCGCGGCNGCAGAAAGGTTCGGCAAAGTCGAACAGCGGAAGGTTCGACCGCCATTGCTCCCCCAGGGAACTCGCCTGATCCCGGGATATCAAGAAATCAATGCAACGCTGCGCGACGGTATGCGCGGGGTCATGGTCACCGACCTGACCGATCGTTTGCAAACCCGCACGATGATGGCGTACTACGACCCATTGAGCAGCGAGCCATCCACGGAGGAAGCGATCCGTCGATCGGCAAACGCGGCGCTCAGTGCCGCGATCTTGTACAGCACGAGCGGCTACATCAAGGACAACCGCATCACCCGCAAGATGCTCCTGGACTACGCCCGGTGGCATATTCGATCGATTTCCTGTGCCCACGGATCGATGTCCCCGGGTGGATGGGGGAATGGCTGGCAGACCTCGCTGTGGGCCGTCGTCGCCGGTCAAGCTGGGTGGATGCTGTGGAACGAGCTGACTGTGCAGGAGCGCTCGTACGTCGCGGCGATGGTCAACAGCGAAGCTGAGTATGCGGCCCAACGGGGCCCTCGCTACTTCCGCGATCGGTTGGGCGCTGAACTCACGCCGGGAAANTCTATGTCTGATGAAGTTTCGTGGGACTTGCTGTCGCCCGCCCTCGCCTTCGCGATGTTCCCCGATCACGACAAGGACGCCAAGTGGCGTGACTCGATGATCGCCATGGCTATCGCGTCCTTCGCCCGGCCCAGCAATCTGCGAGACAACACGTCCGTCAATGGCATCAGCGTGAGTGTCCGCCTGCCGGGCACGAATGCGAACGAAGACGGAACCGTGACGAATCACGGAATCGTGAATCCGGACTACACACAGAACGTCCAGCATCTGTGGTGGGCGGCCACATTGCTTCGCGCCGGACGTCAATCCGTGCCCGAAGCCCTGTTCTTGAATACCGACATCGTCTACCGGGCGCTCGCCGTCGTGGAATTTGCCAGCCCGCCGTATGCGGCTCCGGGTGGGACGGTCTACGCGCCAGGTGGACAGATCTACTACCCCATGGGTGTGAGTTGGGGCATTCGTCGTCCGGCGACATTCGTCGGGGTAGACGCCTTCGCCAATCTGTACTCCGCACCAGACACCAATGCGGGGACATTCCTGGCGGCTCACGCCTACGACACCCGCGCGTTGCAAATGCGCTTCAGGTCTGGGCGGATCTACGNCGCTGGTCAGGAGGAAGAGTCGTATCGGCGCGGTANGGAGGAGTACGCCCTGCAACAGGTCGCTCTCGCGTGGTGGGCGGGGGCGTGGAAGGCCAACGGCGCAAGCATGCAGGTCGACACCACCGCGTATCCGTGGGTTCGATTGCACACCGGATACGCCTTGGACGAGACCGGACCCTTCCAGGCGAAGTGGGAGTGATGGGTAGCGCTAACGGGAACGCGAATTGAGTGTTTCGAGATAGGCGTTGTACGCGTCGAGTTCGGCATCGCCGTCTCGCTCCGCCTGTCGATCCTTGCGTTTGGCTTCACGCTCATCACTGCGTGACCATTGCACCGCTATCGCGATGAGCACGATCAGACTGGGAATCTCGGACAAGCCCCAGGTGACCTGCCCTCCGAGCAGCGTGTCCCGCAGCGGATCGGTGATCCATTCGGGCCGCACCATTCCGTACCACTCGACCGCCATCGGTGTTGTGCCCATCATGAAGATGACGGCGAAGAACCCGTGAACGGCGAGCGCTAGCAACAGCAAGAGCAGGCGCCCCCAGTACGGCAGTGGTCGTGGGCGCGGATCGATGCCGATGAGCACCCAGTAGAAGAGGTAGCCGGAGACGATGAAGTGGGTCTGCATGACGACGTGGCCTACGTGCGAGCCCATTAACCATCCGAATAGCGGTGTCATGTACAGCCCGTACAACCCGATCACGTAGACGATGAACACGTAGAACGGATTGGTCAAGACTCTGGTGATGGGGCTGTGCAGGAACCACACCAGCCATTCGCGAGGTCCGCGCTCGCCGGTGGTGGACGGTTTCAAGGCCCGTAATGCGAGGGTGGCCGGAGCACCCAAGACCAGGAGAATCGGGCCCAGCATGGTCAGCACCATGTGCTGAGTCATGTGCAGGCCGACGCTCACTTGAGCGTAGGTGGCTATACCGGNATTGGTGCACCAGATGACGACGGAAATACCACCGAGCCAGGAGACGAGTCGCATGACCGGCCAGTGAATGCCGGCTTTGCGGATGCGAAGGAATCCGATCACGTAGAGCGCGGCGGCGACGAGGCTTGCGGTGAAGAAGAGTGGATCAACGCGGAAGCCCAGGGCGACCGACTCGATCGTGGGTGGTGGTGGATACGCGAAGCCGAGAAGTGATTCCCCGTACGACGGAAAGATCTCCTCCTCGCGAGGGTANGGACTGGATGCCAGTGACACNCCCAATCCGATTGCGGTGGCCATCAGGACCAATTCCGATACCGCGACACGNACGAAGGCTCGGGTGCGGGAGGCGGTGTCCAAGGTGGGAAGAATCCGATGCCTCATCCGTAGACCGAGGAGTGCCAGGCTCACGATGAGCCCGATCTTGATGAGAATCACGTTGCCGTATCCGGTTGTGAAGAACTGGTCGAGCCCGTCGAGTCGGGTGTAAGAGTTCGCCAGACCGCTGGCCGCCAGGAGAACGACGGCCGTGATGGCGATCGCTGAGAAACGTTGGACGGCGCGCGCCATAGGAAGATCCCGCTTGAAGGCGTGCAGAGTCAGCGCGAGCAATCCCCCGACCCACAGCACCGCCGACACCATGTGCGTGACGCCCGCCGTGATGGCGAGTTCGTGGTCGCCCAGTGATGAACTGTGCCCTGCGAGGCCCGGAAGTGCGGCGGNCGCCACNGCGACCGCCAGCCATGTTCCGCTGGCACCGGTGGTGGCCGAGGTCACGGCGCCGACCGCGACCACGAGGGCAAGGATCGACATGACCAGCAGTGCACGGGTGCTGTCGATTTCGTTTGCGTACGTCGATACGACGGCGGGCGTGAGTGCGTCCATGAGTGGAACACCAAGCACCAATGCCAACACGAAGAACAACTGGACGGCTGCCAGTAGTGCCCAAACCCCGGCCGCCCACACCGCGCGGACCGCGTCCTGTCGGCCTGTCCGCGACAAGGTTCCGTCCTTTCCGGATGGGGCGAGAATCGTCGCTGACAGGAGGAGTCCGACGGTCGCGATCGCGGCGAGATCGGTGAGAACGCGCAGCGCGGGCGCTCCCCAGGTAACGAGCGGTCCGGGATCAGCGAGGCCGGGGAGCGCTTCGTAGGTGCCACCGGCGAGGACGAGCCCGAATGCCGCCGCGACCAGTGCAACGGCGATGAGGCCGAGCGATACTGACGTGATGCGCGAACGCTGCACGGGAATGCTGGTGGGTGTCTGGGTGGTTGTGGTCATCGCGACCTAGTTTCGCTGCCGTGCACGAACAATGATCGCNGAGGCGGCGATGACGCCGAGAAGCAGCACAACACCGAGTACCACAAGGGGCGTGCCGGACGATGAATCGGTGCTGGAAGAAGTCGAGGATTCGTTCGTAGGCGATGCAGAAGGAGCTGACGCGGTGGGTGATGACGCAGGAGTTGATGACTNCGCAGACGGCGTGCTGTCGGACGAANTCGGCTCCGGCGCGCTCGGCTCCGGCGCGGTGGTTGCGTAGGAGAACGAAATGGTTCCCGTNANGGGATGACCGTCGGCCGAGACGACCCGATAGGCGATCGAATACTCGCCGGGTGGCGNCTGTGGTGGCCACGGGAAGATAACGCCGGTTCCCGGCGGCGGTGTTTGCTCGACCTNGATCGTGGAATAGAGGTCTCCGGCGGCATCGAGGATCGAAATCTCCACGAGTTCTTCGAACAGTTCCTCACTGAATGTNAGNCGGATTTNCTCGGGCGCGNCCNNAAGNGATTCACCGTCCTCGGGTGTGCTGACNTGCAGGTCGGCGTGCGCGGAACCGGTGGGCGCCATCAANACCGAGAGCAGAAAAACCATCGCCGNCGTCGCGGCGAGAGCAATGTTTCGGNGCACGTCTACGAGCGTACGCGTCCGGGCCGTTGCTCCCACCACCAACCGATGGGCTCCGCCCAGCGTGCAAGGAAGGGTGCAGCGAACGCGGTAATGAGCACGTAGGCCGCAACGAATGTTTGAAAAGTTGGGGGAAGGATGCCGCTCACGGCGACAAGGCCCGCAATGATGACGCTGAATTCACCACGCGCACTCAAGAGCGCGCCGGCGCGCAGTCGGGAGATGGTGCCTCCCTGGACGGTGGCGGCGGCNAACCAACCCGTGACGAACTTGGTGCCAATCGTGAGAAGGGCCAGCCCGGCTGCGGGAAGCAGCACGGCCGGCAGATTGCTGACATCGGTCGACAAGCCGAAGTAGACGAAGAAGATGGCGGCGAGAAGTTCACGAAGAGGATCGAGGCGTCGGCGGGCGACTTCCGCGAGCTCTCCGGTGAGCAGCAGTCCGACCAGGAAGGCGGCGACGGCGGGTGAGAATTGGACAAGTCCAGCCAGCCCGGCAGCAGCAACGGCTGCGCCGAAGACAATCAGGAGCAGGCCGACCGGCTCGCTCGCGTTGAAGAGTCGCTTGAAGCTGGTNTCCCCCTTCAACGTGATGACGATGACGACCGCAACGACGATGAGTGCGACGGAGACGCTGATCAACCCGGTAACTAAACCCGTTCCCGTCAGAACCACCGTGAGAATCGGTAGATAGGGGGCCATGACCAGGTCCTCAAGGACCAGAACGGACACGACAGGTTTGGTTTCGGGGTTGCGTCGCCAACGGAGATCTCGGATGACCTGGGCGACAATGCCGGACGAGGAGATGTACGTGACGCCGGCAAGGGCCAAAGCACCGGGAACACCCCACCCGAAGGCGAAACCGACGAGTGCCCCCGGAACGGAGTTGGCGATGAGATCGATGACCCCGGACCGAGATTGGCGTTGAGCCGTTTGAACGAGCTCGTCTCCTGAGTACTCGAGTCCGAGAAGAAGAAGCAGCAAGATGACGCCGAGTTCGGCCAGCGTGGGTACGAGTGCGTCGCTGGAGTCCACCACGGACAGGCCGCCTTCACCGAAGAGAAGTCCGGCGAGCAGGTAGAACGGAACCGCCGATATTTCCCAGCGCCGAGCGAGCCGAGCGANGATCCCCAATCCGAGAATGAGCAACCCGAACTCGAGAAAAATCGTGCTGATTTCCTCATTCGCGGTGGCGGCAGGCACAACAAAGACATTGACCTGGTGCACCGCCCCTGGCATCACACCCGAATTTTGTCAGGTGCGCGCAGGGTCCTCTTCATCCGCGTCGCAGGAGGAATCTAGAAAGCCTCTTCCGGAAGTCGCATAATNTCGTCGTCGGTGGCTTCGGCGATGACACGCTCGGCGGTCAGTAGGGGAAGACGGTTGCGAGCAAACCACTTGGCTGTCTCGATCTTGCCCTCGTAGAACGCCTTGTCACGGTCNGCTGCGCCCGCTTCGAGCGCGGCGGTCGCCACTTCTGCTTGGCGAAGCAGAAGCCACGCAATTAGGAGGTCCCCACTCATCATGAGAAGACGTGTTGTGTTGAGACCCACCTTGTAGACCTCTTCGGGGTTCTGCTGCGATGCCATAGCCCAGTCNCCGAGACGACCGACGACCGCTTGGGCATCTTCTAGAGCGACACCCAGAAGCTCTCGCTCCCGTGCGAATGCTCCCTTGCCCTCATCACCCTTCACTGTCTCGGTGATCTGGGCTGCGAGGTAGAAGATCGATTTGAACTGGTCGCGGACCATCTTGCGGAAGAAGAAGTCCAGGCCCTGAATGGCGGTGGTGCCTTCATACAGGGTGTCGATTTTCGCGTCACGGATGTACTGCTCGAGCGGGTAGTCCTGCAGGAAGCCTGAACCTCCGAAGGTCTGCAGAGACACCGCGAGCATCTCGTAACTGCGCTCCGAACCCACGCCCTTGACAACTGGGAGGAGGAGATCGTTCATCCGCTCAGCCATGTCGAGGTCGACGTTCGTGTCGCCTGCCTGACCCATGACCACGAGGTCCTGCCAGTAGGCGGTGTAGGCGACGAGCGCACGCAACCCCTCTGCGTAGGACTTCTGCAGCATGAGCGAACGGCGCACGTCGGGATGGTGGGTGATGGTCACGCGCGGTGACGACTTGTCCATCATCTGCGTGAGGTCCGCGCCCTGAACACGGGTTTTGGCGTAGTCGAGAGCGTTGAGGTAGCCGGTCGAGAGGGTTGCGATCGCCTTCGTGCCGACCATCATCCGTGCGTACTCGATGACCTTAAACATCTGGGCGATGCCCTCGTGGACCTCGCCGAGCAGCCAGCCAACGGCCGGCTCTTTCTCACCGAACGTCAACTCGCATGTTGAGGACGCCTTAAGGCCCATTTTCTTTTCGACATTCGTGGCGTAAACACCGTTTCGCTCGCCGATCTCTCCGGTGGTCAGATCGACATGGAATTTGGGAACGATGAACAAACTGAGTCCCTTGGTGCCGGGGCCGGCACCTTCNGGGCGCGCGAGCACCATGTGCACGATGTTGTCGGCCATGTCGTGTTCGCCGGAAGTGATGAACCGCTTGGTTCCCTCGACGTTCCACGTTCCGTCGCCGTTGTCGAACGCCTTCGCGCGACCCGCGCCGACGTCGGAGCCAGCATCGGGCTCGGTGAGCACCATCGTGGCACCCCATCCTTTGTCGATCATCAGCCGAGCGAACTCCTTCTGGGAGTCNGTACCCATNGCGTCAATGATGGCGGCGAAACCGGGGCCGGACATGTAGAGGAAAGCAGCGGGGTTGGCGCCGAGCATGAGTTCNCTAGAGGCCCACCGAAGGGATGGGGGTGCGCCGCTGCCACCGAGGTGCTCGGGGAGNTCGAGCCGCCACCACTCGGAGTCCATGAGAGCGCGGAACGATTTCTTGAAACCCTCGGGCATGGTGACGGTCTTGGCCTGCGGGTCATAGACGGGGGGCGTGCGGTCTGCCTCGGCGAATGTTTCCGCAAGAGGTCCGACAGCGAGCCGGTCGACCTCGTGAAGGATCTCCTTGGCGGTGTCNGCATCCATCTCAGCGAATGGGCCATTGCCCATGCGCTCGCCTGCACCGAANACCTCGAAGAGGTTGAATTCCAGGTCCCGGACGTTGCTCTTGTAGTGCGACATGTCGCTCCCCTAACTCTCTGGAATCTAGGTCTCCACACCCAGGGTCCGTAAGTTACCCGTCAGTAACTTAATANTGCACCGGATCGTCGGCGATTGCAAGAGCAAGCGGGTATTCGTGCGGGGTGAGATTCCCGCTCAGCCCGCTTCCCGCCACAATGGGGCCCATGAGTGGATGGTCGGACTCCGCGACCCCCATCCCGCCCCCCTCGTCGGCTCGCCCTGGTGTTCGGACCATGGCCTACGCGGGCCTGGTGACGGGTGGATGGGCGGGACTGGTCTGCCTGGTTTTGTACGGAATTGCGCGACTGTTCGGCGTCCCCATGGAGGTCGACACCATGGATGGCGTGGCGGTCNTGCCGTGGTTCCTCGTTCTCCTCATTCCTGTGATGTCCGGTGTAATCGGGGCCATCGCCGCGTTGCTGCTGCGGGGGCGTCGACACGCGGGGCGCATCGTCTTGTGGGTGGGAACCGTGTTGGCTGTGACGTCGCTATCCCTCTCCCTTCTTCCACCGGGGGCAACCGACCTGTCGACGAAGATCTGGCTATCTGCCATGTACCTGGTGACGTGGCTCTTCATCGTTCCTCAAGTCGCACGAATCGTCGGAGATTCCGAACCGGGGCGCCATGCCGAGCGCGAAGTGATCCTCACATGACGAGCACTCCCGAGGCGCCAGCCGAGCAACCGACGAGCGAGCGATCTGCGGCGNGGGCGATCCTCGCCGCCATGCGCCCTGGTCAATGGGCCAAGAACGTCCTCGTTTTCGCGGCTCCACTCGCGGCCGGCAAACTTCTCAGCCCCGACGTTTTCCTCGTGAGCGTCGGAGCTTTCGTTGCGTTCTGCTTGATCTCGAGTGCGACGTATCTGGTGAATGACGTGCGCGATGTCGAAGCAGACCGTGCGCACCCCGTCAAGCGTCGCCGACCGATTGCCGCGGGAGAAATTTCGACCACGACGGCGCTGATCGTCGCGGCGGTTCTGGCGGTCCTGGCCCTGTCCCTCGCATTCACCATCTCACCGGCGCTCGGTGGAGTGCTTGTCGCGTACGCCGTCTTTACTGGCGCGTACTCGCTGTTCTTGAAGAACGAACCTGTCATCGAGTTGGTCCTTCTGGCCATGGGTTTTCTGCTGCGGGCGATCGCTGGCGGCGTGGCGTCAGGGCTGCCGATCTCCGAGTGGTTCTTGATCGTCGCTGGGTTCGGCTCGCTGTTCATGGCAGCCGGTAAGCGGTACGGGGAGCTTGATCGACTCGTCGGCGATGGTGGGAGCTCAGAGCAGACCGGATCGGTGCGGGCGTCGTTGCGTGGCTACACGCTCGGTTACCTGCGATTCGTGTGGGGAGTGGCCGCCGCGGTCACCATCACGGCGTATTGCTTGTGGGCGTTCGACGTCGCCCAGACACCGTCGAGTTTCCCGTGGGCGGCGTGGAGTGTTCTACCCTTCGTGCTCGCGATCCTTCGGTACGCGATCACTGTGGATCGTGGAGCGGCCGAGGCACCGGAAACGGCTGCTCTGGGCGACCGAGTGTTGGTACTCCTCGGTGGTGCCTGGCTGATCTTGTTCGGACTCGGAGCGGTGGGCGTATGACCGTGGAATCGCCCCTGATGGCCACCGACGGTGATCGTCTGCTCACTGGCTGGGGCCGCACCGCCCCGTCTCGAGCAACTGTCCGGTCTCCATCCACGTACGACGATGTCGCCGTGGCAATCCGGGAAGCGGGCCCGCGGGGAGTGCTCGCGCGAGGCCTCGGTCGCAGTTACGGCGATGCGGCTCAAAGCGGCGGAGCCACGGTTTTCGACATGACGTGCTTGCACAGGTTCGAACTTGATATCGATAGCGGCACCGTGACGGCAGATGCTGGTGCGAGCGTCGACGAGATTCTGCGGGCGATCGTGCCGGCCGGCTTTTTCGTCCCAGTAACGGCGGGCACTCGATTCGTCACGGTCGGTGGGGCGATCGCGGCCGACATTCACGGCAAGAACCACCACGTCGAAGGTAGTTTCGGAAGTCACGTTGTCTCGATGCGTGTTGTCGACGGGACGGGCCAGGAGTTGGTTCTGTCTCCCACGGACCCGACGACCAAAGAAATGTTCTGGGCCACTGTCGGTGGAATGGGCCTGACGGGAGTGATCGTCGAAGCGACGTTCCGTCTCCTTGCGATCGAGACGTCGAGTATGAGCGTGGACACCGTGCGGTGCTATGACCTCGACGACGTGATGGCTCGCATGATCGAGGGCGATGANGACTACCGGTATTCGGTCGCGTGGATCGACAGCGTNGCNCCGTCGGGACGGGGNGTGCTCACCAGAGGTGATCACGCTCGCCGCGAGCAACTGACGCGCAAGCAAGCAGACACACCTCTGGCGTACGCGACACCGGCCTTGCCGAGCGCACCTGCCTTCATCCCGAATGGCTTGCTGAACTCCGCGTCTGTGCGCGCGTTCAACGAGGCGTGGTTCCGCAAGCACCCGAAGAGCCGATCGAATGAGATCCATTCGATTCCGAGTTTCTTCCACCCACTCGATGGAGTGCGCGATTGGAATCGGGTGTACGGACCNCAGGGCTTCTTGCAGTATCAGTTTGTTGTTCCCGACGAGGCTGGATGNATNGTNNAACGCACNCTGTCTCGACTGCGAGACGCCGGTGCACCCAGCTTCCTTACGGTCCTGAAGCGATTCGGGCCTGCCAACCCCGCCCCCTTGTCCTTCCCTCAAGCGGGATGGACCTTGGCGACGGATGTTCCGGCGGGAANTAAGGCCTTGGCTCCAGTCCTTGATGAACTCGATGAGCTCGTCGCCGAAGCGGGCGGTCGGTTGTATTTCGCGAAGGATTCCCGTCAAGCGCCTTCGATGGCGGCGCGCACGTATCCACGGCTAGCGGCGTGGCACAGTGTCCGCGATCAGATGGACCCGCGGGGAGTATTCACGTCCGACCTGGGAAGAAGGTTGTCACTGTGATCGATGCTGTTGGTGAACCGCAGTCGGTGCTCGTGCTCGGTGGGTCGAGCGAAATCGCCCTCGCGACCGTGGAGGCCTTGCCGCGGACCCGGCTTCGTCGGGTGGTGTTGGCGGGGCGGCCGTCGGCGGAAATCGATCGAGCGGCAGCGCACCTGGGTGCGTTGGGCATTCCCTCGGTGGAGACGACCCTGTTCGACGCTGCGGATACCGGCAGCCATGGTGCGTTCGTTGATGGCGTTTTCGATGACGGAGATATCGACATCGTGCTGCTGTGTTTCGGTGTCCTGGGAGATCAAGCGGAAGCGGAAGCCGATCCGACGAAAGCCGTGGAGGTTGCCACAATCAATTACACAGGCGCGGTGAGCGTCGGGCTGAATGTTGCCCAACGGTTGCGTCGGCAAGGCCACGGAAAACTCGTGGTGCTGTCGAGTGTGGCGGGGGACCGTGCGCGTCGGTCGAACTACGTGTACGGGTCGACAAAAGCCGGCCTGGATGCTTTTGCTCAGGGTCTTGGCGACGCCCTGGTTGGCTCCGGAGCGTCTGTCTTGATCGTGCGCCCCGGCATGGTGCGCACCCGAATGAGTGATGGCTTGCCCGAGGCGCCGATGACGACCGATCCCGAGGTCGTCGGCACAGCGATCGTGCAGGCGCTGCGCAAAGGCAAGAGCGTCATCTACGTACCCGGCCCGTTGCGGTTCCTGATGACCGCCGTGAAGGCGGTGCCTCGACCCTTGTTTCGACGCCTACCCCAGTAGCGATCGCCAACGCAGTCGGCCGGTTCTTGTGAATCGCGGCCCGTGCGAATCATGGAGCGGGTGACGGGAATCGAACCCGCACTGTCAGCTTGGGAAGCTGATGTTCTGCCATTGAACTACACCCGCGTGGGGTGCCCGAGTCTACTTGCCGGCGCGCCTGGCGAGTTCTACTCCCAGTGATCGGAAGTCACGCATCGAACTCGAGTAGTCGGAGAAAGCCGAAAGCCTCTCAACGAACGTCAACTCCGACTCCAACGTTGCGCGAACGTCGTCGAAGCGCCCATCGACCATCGCGGCTGCTCGTTGATGTTGTCGATACGCGGCCTTCCAGGCGGCGGGAGTATCCCTCCGCTCGGCCTTCTTGATTACCCGAACGAGCGTCGTCATCTCNCGTCGAGCTTGACGAGCAGCCCGGGTCAACCGGCGCTCTTGTTCGGGTGTGAGTCGATCCTGGTAGCGGTCGATGTAGTCATTTGTCAGAGCGGACACGTCGCTTCGGAGTTCTTGGGCGTCCAGAAGGGGGCTCGAGGCGGCNTGCGCGGGACCCANACCGACGAGAGCGGTGATGAGGCCGATGATGATCGCGGTAAGGGTGAAGGTCGAGGCTCGTCGGATCGGGTGGTTCACGATAGGTACGACGCGCGTAGCGCTGGGTGGGTTCCGCCCCTACGCTGGTCATGTGGACCAAAACGTGAACCAGAACAACGTGTTAGGAGAGCCGCTGGAGGTGTGCAGCCTCGAGCCGTTGACGGGCTTCTACCGGGACGGTTTCACCAATACCGGCCCTGAAGACATTGGTTCTCACACGGTGTGCGCGGTGGTGACCGCCGAGTTCCTCGAGCACCAGAAGTCCATCGGGAACGATCTCTCGACGCCGCATCCCCAATTCGGATTCCCTGGTCTCAAGCCGGGTGATCGCTGGGGAGTCTGCGCGGGTCGGTGGCTGCAGGCGTTCCACGACGGGGTAGCCGCCCCGGTTGTCCTCAAGGCAACGAACGAGGCAGCATTGTTCGCCGTTCCCATCGAAGCACTGAACGAACACGCGGCCGATGTGCCCGACGACCCATCAGTGTTCGCTGACGGAGACTGATTGCCCCCTTCGCTCCCAGGGCGAGTAGCCTCGCCCCCGTGCTTCTGAGTGACCGGGACATCAAGGCAGAGGTCGCGGCCGACAGGGTGCAGATCGACCCCTACGACGAGGGGATGATCCAGCCGTCGAGCATTGACGTGCGACTGGACCGCTGGTTCCGAGTCTTTGAAAATCACAAGTACCCGCACATCGATCCGAGTGTGGAGCAGCCAGACCTGACCCGGCTGATCGACCCCGAAGGTGATGAGCCGTTCATCCTGCACCCTGGTGAGTTTGTGCTCGGATCTACTTTCGAGGTGGTGACACTCCCCGATGACGTCGCCGGACGCCTCGAAGGAAAGTCNTCCCTGGGGCGCCTGGGTTTGCTCACTCATTCGACGGCGGGGTTCATCGATCCAGGTTTCTCCGGTCACGTGACGCTCGAGCTGTCGAACGTGGCGACCCTTCCGATAACGCTTTACCCGGGCATGAAGATCGGACAGTTGTGCCTGTTCCGACTGTCATCACCGGCTGAGCATCCGTATGGATCCGAGAAGTACGGGTCTCGCTATCANGGGCAGCGCGGACCGACCCCGAGCCGCTCATTCGCGAATTTCCACCGCACGCAGGTCTGACGAACTCTCGCGCTTAGTCACTCTTGACGGACTGAAGCATTAAGCGTGCTACGTCCGTGACCTCCACACCCTCGGCCCCGCCGTCTTGCTGCTTTGCGGCGACGGCGTCACTCATCATCACCGAGCAGAACGGGCAGGCGACGGCNACCGTCTGAGCCCCGGTTGCGATGGCTTCGTCGGCCCTGGTCTTGTTGACCGCGGTGCCGATCTTCTCCTCCATCCACATCCGCGCACCGCCCGCGCCGCAGCAGAAGGACTGCTTGCCATGACGCGGCATCTCGGTGAGCGAAGCCCCCGTGTCACCGATCAGTTCGCGTGGCGGCGTGATGACGTCGTTGTGTCGACCGAGGTAGCACGGATCGTGGTAGGTCACGGTGCGAGCCACGGGCTTGACGGCCGTGATCTTGCCGTCGTCGACGAGTGAGTTGAGCAACTCCGTGTGGTGCACGACTTCGTAGTTGCCTCCGAGTTGCGGGTATTCCCTACCTAGGGTGTTCAGGCAGTGGGGGCACGTCACGACGATCTTCGTGGCCTTGATCTCGTTGAGCACTTCGACGTTCTGCATGGCTTGCATCTGGAAGAGGAATTCGTTCCCGGCACGACGAGCCGGATCCCCGTTGCAGGTCTCGCCCTCGCCGAGCACCATGAATTCCACGCCGGCCATGTGCAGGAGTTCGGCAACGGCCTTCGTNGTCTGCTTCGCTCGATCCTCGAATGCGCCGGCGCAGCCGACCCAGAACAGATACTCGACGTCTGCGGGAATTTCGTCTTCACCGTGCATGCCGAAGACGCGCACGGGAAAGTCGACCTCTTCGATCCATGCGTTGCGGTCGGAGGCGTTCATACCCCAGGGGTTGCCCTTGTTCTCGATGTTCTTGAACAGGCCGTTGAGTTCGCTCGGGAACTCGCTCGCCATCANTACCTGATAGCGACGCATGTCGACGATGTGATCGATGTGTGCAATGTCGACAGGACACTGCTGCACACACGCTCCGCAGGTAGTGCAACTCCACAGAACGTCCGGGCTCATCACGCCACCGGATGTCTGCGCCCAGGGGTCGCCGTCGCCGTCTGCGATCAGTTGTCGCTCGGCGATCCCGAGAACGTCTTCATGCAGATTGGAGCGTTGGTCCGCCGCAGCTTGCAACCAGGGAGCCGCGGCGTGGGACTGCTCACGCAGGGCGAGGGTCAACAATTTGGGGCTGAGCGGCTTCTCGGTGTTCCAGGCCGGGCACTGGCTCTGGCACCGGCCGCACTCGGTGCACGTGTTGACGTCGAGCAACGCCTTCCATGTGAAATCACCGATCGTGCCGACGCCGAGGGATGCGTCATCGTCGAGCTCGTCGATGTTCTCGAAATCGATGGCCTCACCCTTGACGGCGATGGCTTGCAGGGGACCGAGTGCCGGTCGTCCATCCGCATTGCGCTGGAACCACACATTGAAGAAAGCCAAGAAGCGGTGCCAGGCAACGCCCATCGTCGGCTGCGCCGCCACAGTGATCAACCAGGCCAGGGATACGGTGATCTTGATGAACGCCACGATGGCGATGCCGGTTTCGAGTGTGGAGTCGGGCGTCTGTGCGAACCATGACCCGATCCATGCCGTGAAGGGGAAGTGCACGGCGGTGGCCCACGACTCACCCTTGGAGGAGCCGAGTGCGTACTCCATCGCTCGCAAAGCGATGACGCAGACGCCGACGAGAAGGATCGTTATCTCGACGTAGTAGGCCTGCCACATAGTCGAACCGAAGAAGCGGGAGTTGCGTCCTTTGGAGTCCGGCCGATTGGACACGCGCAGCGCGATCAGGAAAACGATCGACAGCACCATGAGCCAGGCGAGGCTCTCGACGAGCCACTCGAACGGGGGGAAGTGGCCGAGTAGGGGAATCACGAAATCGGGGTTGAGTAGCTGTCCGTAGGCCGTGACCAACGTCAAGAAGAGGACGAAGAAAGCGACCAGCACGATCCAGTGTGCCGTGGCGACGATGGCGCCCACCGGTTGCTGCTTCAGGCGGCTGGCCAGAAGCGTTTCGCGCAGCAGGGTGGCGGTGCGCTGGCCTGGATTGTCCGACCTGCGGGTGGGCTGCCCTCCTTGGTAGGTGCGCACCATTCCGGTAAGGGTCCGAGCAAAGAGGACGATCGCTACCACGGTGGCGATCGCGGCGATGACCGTCAAGGCCGTGGCGAGGGCGGAACTCACGCGAGCACGCTACTAGGGGCACGGGGATGCAGCAGGGGACGCAGATTGATCCCAGCCCGTTGGGTGGGTGATCTACATCACGCTGATGGGGCCCGGCATGGGGAATTTTTCCCCGCCAGCACGGGGTTTTCTTATATGAGTCCACCAGACTCAAGTAGTATGCGTCTCGATTTGCAATTAGGAGTCGCTATGGGTCACACTNGAGTCCNAAGACCACCCGGAGGGGATCGCAGCGGGAGAACTTCCGCCCCGACCCTGGCCGGAGAAGAAGAGAGCAAGGAGTGAAGCCACCATGGCTCGAGCAGTAGGTATCGACCTGGGAACGACCAACTCGGTCGTATCGGTCCTCGAAGGCGGAGACCCCGTCGTTATTGCCAATGCCGAAGGTTCTCGGACCACGCCGTCCGTCGTTGCCTTCGCCAAGAACGGCGAGGTGCTCGTCGGCGAAGTTGCCAAGCGCCAGGCCGTCACGAACATCGACCGCACCATCCGGTCCGTCAAACGCCATATGGGCACGGACTGGACCGTCGAGATCGACGACAAGAAATACACCGCGCAAGAGATTAGCGCGCGAACCCTGATGAAGTTGAAGCGAGACGCGGAGTCCTATCTGGGTGACACCGTGACCGANGCGGTCATCACCGTGCCCGCGTACTTCTCTGACGCCCAACGTCAGGCAACGAAAGAGGCCGGCGAGATCGCCGGACTCAACGTCCTGCGCATCATCAACGAGCCCACATCAGCAGCCCTGGCGTATGGACTTGACAAGGGCGAGACCGAGCAGACGATTCTGGTATTCGACCTCGGTGGCGGAACGTTCGACGTTTCGCTGCTTGAGATCGGTGACGGAGTGGTGGAAGTCAAGGCGACCAGCGGTGACAACCATCTTGGAGGCGACGACTGGGACGACGCCCTTGTCGAGTGGATGGTCACTCAGTTCAAGAACGCGCACGGTGTCGACTTGTCGAAGGACAAGATGGCGATGCAGCGCCTCCAGGAAGCTGCCGAGAAAGCGAAGATCGAGCTGTCGTCGTCGACGCAGTCGTCGATCAACCTTCCGTACATCACGGCGAGCGCCGAAGGGCCCTTACACCTCGAGGAGTCGCTGAGCCGGGCTCAATTCGAGTCGATGACGGCTGACCTTCTGAAGCGGACGAAGGCTCCCGTGGAGGCCGTGATCAAAGATGCCGGCATNAACGTCGACTCCATTGATCAGATCGTTCTTGTCGGCGGTTCGACCCGCATGCCCGCTGTTGCGGATCTCGTGAAAGAGGTCACCGGTAGGGAAGCCAACAAAGGTGTGAACCCGGATGAGGTTGTCGCGATCGGAGCTGCCCTGCAGGCAGGTGTCCTGCGCGGCGACGTCAAAGATGTTCTGTTGCTGGACGTGACGCCGCTGTCGCTGGGTATCGAAACCAAGGGAGGCGTGATGACCAAGCTCATCGAGCGCAACACCACAATCCCGACCAAGCGCAGCGAGATCTTCACGACAGCCGAGGACAATCAACCGTCGGTGTTGATCCAGGCCTATCAAGGTGAGCGCGAGATGGCTGCATACAACAAGCAGCTCGGCACCTTTGAACTGACCGGTCTGCCGCCGGCTCCCCGGGGCATTCCGCAGATCGAGGTCGCGTTCGATATCGATGCCAACGGAATCGTGCACGTGTCCGCCAAGGACACCGCGACAGGCAAAGAGCAGTCGATGACTATCTCTGGCGGCAGTGCGTTGTCTAAGGAAGATATCGACCAGATGATGCGCGACGCCGAGCAGCACGCTGAGGAAGACAAGGAGCGCCGCGAGGAAGCAGACGTNCGCAACAACGCCGAAGCCCTCGTCTACCAGACGGAGAAGTTCCTCGCGGACAACGCGGACAGTGTTCCGGAGGACGCGAAGCCCAACGTCGAAGAGCCCCTCGGCGAGCTCAAAGCAGCGATCGAAGCAGGTGACCTCGCCGCCATGAAGGCGGCGACGGACAAGGTCGCTCAAGCGAGCCAGGCACTCGGTGCCGCGATGTACACCATGGCTCAGCAAGAAGGTCAAGATGGCTCTGCCACAGCGGAGGGCGCCGCAGAGGACGCTGCTGATTCCGCAGAGGAAGAGGTCATCGACGCGGAGATCGTGGACGAGGAAGAAGCCAAGTGACCGACCCCGGACATTCGGAAGAGGAGAACGCCGGCGAGGGCGTGCGCGTCAGCGACAAGCGCCGTATCGATCCGGAGACCTNCGAAGTCCGGGAAGGTGTCNCCCCAACGTCTGTCACCGACGATGCACTGGCCGCGGAAGAAGCCGCGGCCAGTGTCATCGAAGGCGACGTGGTCGGCATCGAGGTNNAGGTCGCCGAACTGACCGCCGATTTGCAGCGCGTGCACGCGGAGTACGCCAACTACCGCAAGCGGATCGAGCGTGATCGAGAAACCATGCAGCAGATGGCCGTTGCATCGGCACTTGTGGAGCTGCTTCCGGTACTCGATGACATCGAGCGAGCACGAGAACACAACGAACTCGACGGAGCCTTTCGCTCGGTCGGTGAGGGACTGGAGTCGGTTCTGGCCAAACTTGGGCTCGAGAAATTCGGAGCCTCGGGCGAGGAATTCGACCCGACCGTGCACGAAGCACTGACGAGCGAAGANAACGACGACGTGTCCACGCCGACGGTGACCACCGTCTACCAGCCGGGCTACCGACTTGGCGACCGCATTTTGCGGCCGGCACGCGTTGCCGTCGCTGGCACGTGATTACTCGGCGATCAACACCCAACAAGTAGGGATTTGAGCGAAGGACGATGAACAAGGACTGGNTNGAGAAGGACTTTTACGCAACTTTGGGTGTGTCCAAAGACGCCAGTGCCGACGAGCTTAAGAAGAAGTACCGAACCCTCGCTCGCGAGAACCATCCGGACAAAAACCCCGGAGACGCCGCAGCCGAATCCCGCTTCAAGGACGTCTCTGAGGCCTACGACGTCTTGTCCGACCCGGTAAAGCGCAAGGAGTACGACGAAGCTCGTGNCCTCTTTGCTGGAGGAGGTTTTCCGGGTGGCGGCTTCGGTGGTGCCGGCGGCCCGGGAGGTTTCGGGGGTGGCCAATACAACGTCAACGTTGAGGACCTCTTCGGTGACAGCGGTGGTGGATTCGGCGACTTCCTCGGTGGATTGTTTAACCGAGGGGGTGGAGGGCGTAGCCGTCAGCCGCGACGCGGTCAGGACTTAGAGAGCGAATTGACCCTCTCCTTCGACGACGCGCTCGATGGGGTGACCGTTCCTCTGCGCTTGAGTAGCGATGCGCCGTGTTCTGTGTGTAACGGGACCGGCGCGAAGGCCGGGACGGTTCCGCGCGTGTGCCCTACGTGCGATGGAACCGGACAGACGTCGCGGAACGCGGGCGGCTTCGCTTTCGCCGAGCCGTGCCCATCGTGTCGAGGTCGAGGACTCTTCGTCGACGATCCCTGCACCTCGTGCCGGGGGTCGGGGCGTGGAGTTAGCTCGCGAACGGTGCACGCCCGCATTCCCGCAGGCGTGAAGGACGGATCGCGAATCCGACTGAAGGGCAAGGGTGGTCCCGGAGAGCGCGGCGGGCCTGCCGGAGACCTCTTCGTCGTCGTGCACGTGGACGACCACGCGATCTTCGGACGCAAGGGCAACAACGTCACGCTGACGGCACCGATCACCTTCAGCGAGGCGGCACTCGGTAGCCAGATCACCGTCCCCACACCGCGTGGTAATTCCGTGACGCTGAAGATCCCCTCGGGAACGTCCACGGGTCGGGTTTTCCGAGTGCGCGGCAAGGGTGTTCGGGGGAAAGACGGAAAGAACGGCGATCTTCTGGTCACGGTGAACGTCGCCGTGCCGCAGAACATGACCGACGAGCAACGCGACGCCCTGCAGACGTACGCGGATCTCGTGGCAGGCGAGGACCCCCGCAAAGACTTGAGTGCACTGGCGGGAAATTCCAATGGCTGAGCAACGAGAGTCGTTCTCGGTCGCAAGTGACGCTCCCGTGTACGCGATCTCCATCGCGGCGGAATTGGCGGGGCTCCACCCGCAAACCCTGCGTCAGTACGACCGAGCAGGCCTTGTCAGCCCGACCCGGGTGGGCGGACGCAACCGCTTGTATAGCGGGCAAGACATTTTCCGACTGCGCGAGATCGCTCAACTGTCTGCCGAGGGCCTACCCCTCGAAGGCATTCGACGAGTGCTCGCNCTCGAAGAAGAAGTTCGCGAACTACGCCGCCGACTCGAGGAGTTCCGCGCAGACGCTTCGTCACGCGCCCTCGTTGTCTGGCAGCCGCATAGACGACAGCGTCGCCGTTAGTCGCTCTGCGCCATTCGAAGCACGGAAAGGACACAACCATGGACATTCAATTCACCACGAAAGCCCAGGACGCGCTTGGCGCTTCCGTACGCATCGCGGCTGGCAACGGCAACTCACAGGTCCAACCGATTCATCTGCTCGACTCGCTCCTGCAGATGGGACCAGGAATCGCGAACGCGTTGCTGGAATCGGTGGGGGCAGACACGACTGCCCTGACCCGNGATGCACGAAACGCCATCCAGGCACTGCCNTCCGCGCGAGGCAGTTCCGTCGCGCAGCCGACGTTGAATCAGTCGGCCTTGAAGGTGCTGAACGCGGCACAGAGTCTGGCCACAGAGCGCGGCGACGAGTACGTCAGCACGGAGCACCTGCTGGTCAGCCTCGCGCACGAAGGTGGCCCCGGAGTGAGCGACATGCTCGCCGCGGCGGGCGCGACGGGTCCCGCNCTCTTGGAGGCTCTGCAGGAGATTCGTGGGCCTGCGCGCGTTACGACCCAGGACCCAGAGAGCACGTTCCAGGCGCTGGAGAAGTACGGCGTCGACCTGACGGCTCGTGCACGCGAGGGCAAGATCGACCCCGTCATCGGCCGCGACAACGAAATTCGGCGCACGATTCAAGTTCTTTCGCGCCGGACGAAGAACAACCCCGTGTTGATCGGTGATCCTGGAGTGGGAAAGACCGCTGTTGCCGAAGGCCTGGCACGCCGCATTGTTGAGGGCGATGTCCCCACATCCCTGGCAGGGAAGACTCTCATTGCGCTGGACCTGGGGGCGATGGTTGCTGGCGCGAAGTATCGCGGAGAGTTCGAAGAACGACTGAAGGCGGTCCTCGACGAGATCAAGCAATCCGACGGTCAAGTTGTCACGTTCATCGACGAACTTCACACCGTCGTCGGTGCGGGCACCGGCGGCGACTCGGCGATGGACGCTGGAAACATGCTCAAGCCCATGCTCGCGCGAGGTGAACTCCGCATGATCGGCGCGACAACACTCGACGAGTACCGAGAGTACGTAGAAAAGGANGCCGCACTCGAGCGCCGGTTCCAGCAAGTGCTCGTCGACCAGCCGTCCGTCGAGGACACCGTCACCATCCTTCGCGGGATCAAGGAGAAGTACGAGGCTCATCACAAGGTGGTGATCTCCGATTCAGCACTCGTAGCGTCGGCCACCCTGTCCGACCGCTACATCACCTCACGCTTTCTGCCGGACAAGGCGATCGACCTCATGGACGAGGCCGCGAGTCGCCTGCGCATGGAGATCGACTCCTCTCCGGTGGAGATCGATGTACTGCAACGGCAGGTCGATCGACTTCGCATGGAAGAACTCGCGATCTCGCAAGAGACAGACGAGGCATCCAAGGAGCGACTCAAAAAGATCCGTACGGAGATCGCCGACAAAGAAGAGGAACTACTCGGCATGCGTGCACGATGGGATGCCGAGAAGCAAGGCCTCGATCGAATCGGTGAAATCAAGGTCCTCATCGACGACCTTCGAGCCGTCGCGAATAAGGCACAGCGCGAAGGTGACTTCGAGCAGGCGTCCCGAATCTTGTACGCGGAGATCCCAACGTTCGAAGAGGAACTCGAGAAAGTCACTCGGGAGACCAACGAGCGTGAAGCCACCATGGTGAAGGAAGAGGTCACCGCCGACGACATAGCCGAGGTGGTGGCCGCTTGGACAGGTATTCCCGCAGGTCGCCTCCTGGAAGGCGAGACACAGAAACTTCTTCGGATGGAGGAAGAACTCGGACGCCGCGTTGTCGGACAGTCCGAAGCGGTTCGGCAAGTATCCGACGCCGTACGGCGCTCGCGGGCCGGCATCGCCGATCCGAATCGACCCACCGGATCTTTTCTCTTTCTCGGCCCCACGGGTGTGGGCAAGACTGAACTTGCCAAGGCACTCGCGGAGTTCCTGTTCGATGACGAGCGCGCGATGGTGCGCGTCGATATGAGCGAGTACTCCGAAAAGCACTCGGTTGCACGACTTGTTGGTGCCCCNCCAGGGTACGTCGGTTATGAAGAGGGTGGGCAACTCACGGAGGCCGTGCGTCGTCNCCCCTACTCGGTGATTCTGCTTGACGAAGTGGAGAAAGCTCACCCGGAAGTCTTCGACGTGCTGCTGCAAGTTCTCGATGACGGCCGTCTCACCGATGGGCAGGGTCGCACNGTGGACTTCCGCAATTCGATCATGATCCTCACGTCCAACATGGGTTCACAGTTCCTTATCGACACCGACGTTCCGTTCGATGAACGCAAGGATCAGGTGCTCGGTGTTGTCCGGCAGCAGTTCCGCCCGGAGTTCGTGAACCGACTCGACGCGATGATCATGTTCAATCCGCTCGATCGTGAAGAATTGATGCGTATTGCTCGGATCCAAATCGAGCAGCTCCAGCGACGTTTGGATGAGCGCCGCATCTCGATTGAGTTGACCGAGGACGCCCAACAGTGGTTGGTCAACACCGGTTTCGACCCGATCTACGGCGCCCGACCTCTTCGGCGGCTGGTGCAAACGGCGGTCGGCGACAAGTTGGCGGTGGCGATCTTGTCGGGTGACGTCAAAGACGGTGATTCCATGACCGTCGGGGTTGACCCCGGTGGGTCGGGCTTGATTCTGCAGGCCTAGGGGCAAGGTCTCCAGGCCAAGGGCAACTTCTCGCGGTCTAGTGCAACGGCATTGTCAGGGTTGATGACCCCGGGCTGGTCGTCTGCGCAGACCCGCAGCGTGCAGGGCCCGCACAATGGTCCGAGAGTCGACCGGCTGCGCTCCCTCCGCGATGGCGCAATCGCGTAGTTCATCGGTGATGTCGTAATGGTCGCCACCGAAGGATCGCTTGGGTAACGCCAGGCGAGCGGCGAACGCGTGGAGTTCATCGAGAGAGGTGTCGCTGATCAAGTGTGCCCATAGTCGACCGCNCCAGGGCCACACGGCGGAGTCGACCATGATCGTCATGGGGNCAGCCCTGCCGACAGTTGATCGAGTGCTTGTTCAAGGACTTCGGGCTGCTTGCAGAAGGCCCACCGCACATAGGGGAGTCCGACAGTCGAGTCGTCGCACAGGAGTTGGTGCGGGATCGCAATGACCTTGGCTCGATGCGCGGTGTCGCGACAGAACGTCGCGCCATCGTCGTATCCCAGTGGCCGCACATCGGTGGTAACAAAATAGGTGCCTTGGGAGGGGACGACTCCGAGGCCGCAACGGGCAAGCCCGTTGCTGAGTAGGTCCCGCTTGAGGGCGAGGTCCCGGCGAAACTCGGTGAAGTAGGTGTCCGGAAGGCGAAGACCGTGGGCGATCGCGTACTGAAACGGTCCCCCNGAAACAAACGAGAGGTGCTGCCGCACGGNGGACACTGCACGAATGAGCGCGTAGGGACCGTAGGCCCAACCCACCTTCCACCCGGTGAACGAGAACGACTTCCCACCCGATCCGACGGTGACCGTCCGGTCCCACATTCCCGGCAGAGTGGCGATCGGTATGTGGTGATGATCCTCGAACCACAGGTGCTCGTACGCCTCGTCGCTGATGACGAGCAGGTCNTGCTCAATGGCCACCTCGGCGACCGCTTCGAGCTCGTCACGGGTAAAGACGATGCCCGTGGGGTTATGGGGTGAGTTCAGCAACAGCACTTTGGTGCGAGGAGTAATCGCCGCGCGAAGCCTGTCGATGTCTGGACGNAGCCCCGGTCCGGACAGGGGCACTCCCACGCGCACCCCATCTGCAAGCGATACCCCTGCCGCGTAGATGTCGAATCGCGGCTCGAACATGACAACTTCGTCGCCTCGCTCGANGAAGGCAAGCAGGGCTGATTGCAGCGCCTCAGATGCACCGGTCGTCACGACGACGCCGGAATCAGAGTCCACCGACAACCCGTAGAAGCGTGCNGAGTGCTCNGCAATCGCCTGACGAAGATCGGGAACTCCTNGCGCGGGAGGGTATTGGTTCCCACGACCGTCCGCGATGCACGCCCGCGCGATCNCGGCGATCTCTGCGGGACCGTCGGNGTCGGGAAATCCTTGGCCGAGGTTGATCGACCCGGTATGTCGAGCGAGGTCCGACATCTCCGCGAAGACGCTGGTCGNGTGTTCGCGCATACGCGCGACCAGGAGCGGTGGCTGTCCCTGCACCTTCCGAACGCTAGTGGCCTTACCGTGGGGGTGTGGAGTATGTGGACGTCGTTGGACCCGACGAAGGGGTAGGTGAGTGGCGGCTGGATGCCGCCGCTGACGATGTTCTCGCCGATATCGCCGACCGCGCCGCCGAGAACGACGCCCGGGGCATCGACCGNGCGCAGATCGACGCGCTCGCGGCCGTGGGCCTGGTGGGCACGGCACTCGACCCTCCCGCGCGTCAGCGGGAGGTNGCCGAACGCATCGCGATGGTGGACGCGTCGGTGTGGTTCTGCTGGGCGCAGCACCAATCACCCTTGAGAACGTTGGCCGCCGCGGAGCCGGCAGACCATGCCCCCCTGGTCGATGAGATCAAGGCTCGCTGGTTAACGGGGCTCTCGGATGGATCGAATGTGGGCGCGGTTGCTTTCGCTCACCTTCGGCGGCCTGGACCCGCGAACCCCACTGCGGAGCGGGTGCACGGTGGGTGGTCGATCACGGGGACGCTCGACTGGGTGACGTCGTGGGATATCGCCGATGTGATGTTGTTGATGGTGCGTGGAGTGGGGGACTACGACGATTCCATTGTCTGCATGTATCTGGCGGCGGGACGAGATCCTGCGTACCTCGAGGGGCTCCACGTCCATGAGCCGTTGGAGCTTCTGGCCATGTCCGGGACACATACCCGCCCGATGACCCTCGAAGGCGTCATGATCCCGGACACGAANGTTGCNGCCGTGAAGGATTTCCACGAGTGGGCCGAGGCGGATGCGAAGAAGACACTCGACGCGAATCCGGCCACCTTCGGCATCGTGCGGGGTGCGGTGTCGGAACTACATGCGATCGCTGAGCGTCGCAACGACTCNCAGATGCGTGACCTGGTCGCCACCATGCGATCGAAAGCTATCCGACTNCGTCGTGATGTCTACGCCGCTCTGGAGGCTGATGGTGCCGATCAAACCCGGCTCGCCTTGCGTGCGGAGTCGTTGGATCTATCAGCCCGAGCGGCGACCGCGGTGATCACTGCGAAGGCTGGAGCCTCCATGCAGCGCGGCTGCGCTGCGGAGCGACGTCTGCGCGAAGCGATGTTTCTGCAGGTGCAAGCGCAGACGGCGGCGACGCGGCACGCGTCGCTCGCCTTGATCGAAGGACAGATGTAGGGCGGCCACCGTCTAGCGACGCCTTGTCGGCGCGACCATGCTGAATCGGTCATGCTGTGCGGATGGTTGAGCCTGCTGCAGCGATCNAGTCCCCACCCGTTGCCCTGGTGACGGGTCCGACGGCGGGAATCGGCCGGGCATTCGCCACCGAACTCGCACGGCAGGGCCATGACCTTGTCTTGGTCAGTAGAGACGAGAGTCGATTGCAGACCGTGGCGCGAGAACTCGAAGTGCAGTTCGGTGTCACCGCAACAGTCATCGCGGCGGATCTCTCGATCGCGGCGGATCTCACGCGCGTTGAGGAGTTCGTTTCGAGACATCGTGTGGACGTACTGGTCAACAACGCCGGGTTCGGGATTCGCGGTGGCTTCCTGGCGAACGACGTGGATGCGGAACAGCAATTGCTCGAGGTGATGGTGGTTGCGGTGATGCGACTGACCCGGGCAGCACTTCCGGGAATGGTCGAACGCCGCCGCGGGTACGTCTTCACAGTGAGCAGCGTTGCGGGATGGATCGCCGGAGGGACCTACTCGGCGGCGAAGGCTTGGGCGNCGGTGTTCACCGAAGGCCTCCAAGCGGATCTCGCAGGAACCGGAGTACGAACTGTTGCGGTTTGCCCCGGCTACACCCGAACGGAATTTCACGCTCGTGCCGGAATCAACATGGAGTCGACTTCTGATGCCCTGTGGCTTGATCCCGACGATGTGGTCTCGCAGGCCCTGCGCGATGCCCGTGCCGGTCGCATCGTGAGCGTGGCGGGATGGCAGTACAAGGCACTGAGTGTCCTGTTGGGTGTCCTGCCCCGCCCAGTCATTCGCCTCGTGGGTCAGTCCGGTCAGATCGCGGCTCGGTTCGGCCGCGACCGGTAGTTGCGGTGCGGTCTTTCAGCCACCGCGGAGAATCCGGAGTACCTCATCCTCTGGTGGTTGCGAGACCACCCACTCCCAACCGGAGAGACGGACAACCGAGGACACGTCCTCGGAGTTCGCGTACACAACCGAGACCGGGCAGTCGGGCCAGGTGTCCGAGGACGCCGGCAGATGAGGATCGATGAGCACGTAGGAGCGGACCCGTCGATGCTGGCTGCGCATGGACAAGGCAACGGCAGGAAGCGCGAGGCACGTGGGGCCGTAGGCGACGAAGGTGACGGGCTCTGGGCAGTGCACGCTCATCAGGGCAGCGCACAGTCGTTGGGCGTAGATGGGCGCGCGGAGATCCGCGACGTTCTGATGCGCGACACCATTTTCCGCGATAGCGAGATCGACGAGTTGGAGATCCTGAGCGTCCGACTCTTGGAAAGCAGTGCGCAGAGTTCGAATGAGGTCGCTTCGTCCACTCCNCGAAGCCTCCGGCAAAACGATGACACCGCCGTCCGCATCGAACATGCCATTAACAGTAGGCCCGGCTGTCTAGGGTNAAGGCATGTCGTCGACAGTCGCGTGGACCTCTCTTAGGCAGCAGATCGTTGATAAGGCGGTGGTGCACGGAAAGGTCATACTCTCGAGCGGTCGCGAGGCCGACTATTACGTCGACCTGCGCCGGGTGACCCTAGATGCCGTCGCCGCCCTGTTGGTGGGAGACGTCATGCGTGAGGTGACGAGCGACTGGGAGTACGAAGCCGTCGGTGGATTGACTCTCGGTGCCGACCCNGTGGCGACAGCTATGTTGCATTCGGCCGCGCGGGCTGGGCGCGAACTGGACGCTTTCGTGGTCCGTAAGAGCGAAAAGACCCATGGACTCCAGCGACGAATCGAAGGTCCGGATGTGTCAGGACGCCGAGTGCTGGCCGTTGAGGACACCTCGACGACAGGAGGATCGGTACTTACGGCAGTCGACGCTCTCCTTGAGGTGGGGGCGATCGTTACCGGGGTGGCGGTGATCGTCGATCGAGGCGCCGGACCGGCTATCGAGGAGCGTGGTCTGGGGTACCGGGCGGCCTACTCTCTGGGTGACCTCGGTCTTGGATGAGCAGAGCANCGGACCTGGACAAGGACCATGGGTGGGGCCGTGGCCGGATGACCCGCGGCTNGACCCAGATCTGCTGGAGCACGGAGACCACCGCAATGTGGTTGATGAGTATCGATTCTGGAAAGTAGAAGCGATAGTCGAAGACTTAGATAGCAAGCGTCACCCGATGCACGTGGCGATCGAGAACCTCGAGCACGATTTCAATATCGGGTCCATCGTGCGCACCGCCAACGCGTTTCTCGCGCGGGAAGTTCACGTCGTGGGGCGGAAGCGATGGAACCGTCGTGGCGCCATGGTGACCGATCGCTACCAGAACATTCGCCACCATGAGTCTGTCGACGCGCTATCAGCCTGGGCGGAGAAGAACGAGGTTCCCATCGTTGGCCTCGACAATGTTCCGGGTGCGATCTCGCTAGAGACGTTCGATATGCCGCGGTCATGCGTTCTGTTCTTCGGTCAGGAAGGACAGGGATTGTCCGAGGCTGCGCAACGCGCCTGCAGTGCGACGGTGTCCATCGCGCAGTTCGGATCGACCCGTTCGATCAACGTCGGTGCGGCAGCTGCTATCNCCATGCATGCCTGGATTCGACGCCACAAATTCGGGCAAGNGCCGACCGAGAAGCAGTAGTGGAGAGCTCGACTCCGTTGGTCAATAGCGGGTCTGGCGATCAGTAGGATTGAAACTCACTGGCAATACATCCAGGAAGGATCTCAATGAANCAGGAGATGGCGGAAAAANNCCGCTCGGCCCAGGGATTTATCGCAGCTCTCGACCAGAGCGGCGGTAGCACACCCAAGGCCCTCAAGCTCTATGGAATCGAGGAGAGCGAGTACTCCGGCGACGACCAGATGTTCGATCTCGTGCACCAGATGCGTACCCGCATCATCAAGAACTCCGCGTTTCACGGAGATCGGGTGCTCGCGGCGATCCTGTTCGAAGGCACGATGGATCGCGACATCGACGGTGTCGGGTCCGCCGAGTACCTGTGGAATTCCAAGAACATCGTTCCGGTCGTCAAGGTAGATAAGGGGCTCGCCGACGAGGAGAACGGCGCGCAAGTGATGAAGCCGATGCCGGAACTCGACACGCTCCTGTCGAGAGCTCGCGAGAAGGGTGTCTTCGGCACGAAGATGCGCTCAGTCATCAAGGGCAACAACGAGGCTGGCGTTGCTGCCGTCGTGAACCAGCAGTTCGATATCGGGTTGCAGATTCTCGACGCGGGGCTTGTTCCCATCATCGAGCCGGAAGTGGACATCCACAGCGCCACGAAGGCGGGGATCGAAGAATCACTCCGCGACAAACTCGCCGCGTCTCTCGACAGTGTTCCCGAGGGCAAGCAAGTCGTCTTCAAACTGTCACTGCCAAGCCAAGCGAACTTCTACGCGCCACTCATCGATCACCCCAAGGTGATGCGCGTTGTTGCTCTTTCGGGTGGATATTCCCGAGACGAGGCCTGCACCATGCTGGCGACCAACCACGGCATGATCGCCAGCTTCTCGCGCGCGCTGAGTGAAGGCCTCACCGCCCAGATGAGCGAAGAGGAGTTCACCGCCACCCTCGACGCCGCGATCGCCGAGATCTACGCGGCCTCGATTACCTAACACGCGGGCAATAAAGAACGGCTCCGTCGAGTCCACCGGTGATACCGCCGGTGGACTCGACTATTGGTGGCCACGTTATTGCGTATTGGCCCGAGTGTTGGCCAGTGCGTTTGCCCGCGTGCCAGCCCACCTACCCGATCGTCGACCGAAGCCGGCGAGGCTAGCGCTGCAAAAAGTTGGAGATGAGCGCAGCAAACTCCTCGCTGCGCTCGATCTGTGTCCAATGGCCGCAACGTCCGAACACGTGCAATCGAGAGTCATCGATCAAATCGAGCAGACCAAGAGAGGCCTTCAGAGGGATCACCTGATCGTCGCGC
>PBTV01000023.1 GCA_002729215.1 Rubrivirga sp. | reverse complement strand
CCCCGACGTTTGTCTAAGCAAGCGCGTTATCCGACCGGGTCCGGCTAGGGCAGGTCGTGGGGGTTGACCAGCGCTCGGGCCAACCATTCCTCGCGCGCAGCGAGTTCCTCGATTGCCGACGGCGCGGATATCGACGTGAACGCGACGGTCGCGGTAACGATGAGGTCCGCCATGAAGTCCAGATGGGCGCTCGCGATGACTCCGATGACGGGGTAGCCGCCGGTCAAGCCGCCGTCGGGGCCGAGGACGATGACGGTGCCATCGTCGAGAAGTTGGATCGCACCGGGCGCGACTGGCATGCTCTGGATGGGATCCGATGCGGGGATGTGCGGGCCGCTCAGACGTAGTCCCGAGCGCGCACAGTCATCGACCTGCCAGGCACCGGCGCACAGGGATTCGACTTTGTTTTGGTCGAAGGCCACCACCGCTATCTCGCCCGGTGCCGACTCCTCGGTACGCACGAAGCACCCAACGCGATCGTCCTGGCTGCTGGCGGAGCCCATAAGCACCTCACCTGGGGATAGTGGCGAGCCATCTCCCCTCGGACCTCCAAGGTGCGAGAAGGAGTCGGTTGCGGCGGATTTCAGAATGGTGCGGGGTTGCCAGCCGGAGAGTGCCACGTATGCCGGTCCGGGTCCTCGGTGATGAATGGTCACCGTTGTTGCGGGCGGGACGTCGACCGCCACGGCGTGTGGCGCCCGATGACTGCCCACAGTCAGATCCGCCGGGCCGACCAGCGCCAACGTTTGCCTCTGGTGGATGGTGAGCGTCAGCTCCGAACCGAGGATTTCTAGCGTTGGATGAGGGCCGTCGAGGGTGCCGTGGACGAGTGCGTGAGCGAGACGGTGTCGTCCTTGATTCCATGCGCCTGACCGTGGGACGCCGATGTCGGTGAATCCCTCTCGACCTGCATCTTGAACGGTGGCGAGCCCGACGGCGTCGATCGTGGCGATAGGCACATCCGCGAGCGACGACGTCATGGCGTGGGCTCGTGGTTGATCGCGGCGAAGCGCACGCTGGCACCGGGTATGAGAAGGGTCGGTCGGCTGTCGTTGTGGGGATCGAAAAGTATGCGCCGGCTGGTGCCGATGAGGTGCCAGCCCCCGGGGGAGGACGTCGGGTAGATGGCGCTCATTCCGGCTGCAAGGGCCACACTGCCCGGGGAAACCGTCGCTCGAGGCGTCGTTCGTCTCGGCAGGGAGGACCAGGGCAGGAGGGGAGCCTCGATCGGTTCGAGATAGCCGAACCCGGGAGCGAAGCCCATCATTGCCACGCGCCACCGCTGCGAGGTGTGTGCCTGGACCAATTCGGTGTCGGAGATACCGAAGAAGGTCGCGGTAGGCAAGAGATCGGGTCCGTCGTAGGCCACGTCGATCGAGATGGTCGCATCAGCTGCGGGCGCCTCCGAGGGCTCCGATGCTTCCCGTGATTCGTCGACGGAGGCAAGAACTCGTCGAACGTCGGCAAGTAGATTGATGTCTGGTCTGGGCAGTTCGACCATGAGCGACGAGATGCCTCGACGGACGACGGCCTCGGGCAGTGCTCGCATCACGATTGGCGCGACCAACTCGCGATCGAGTGGCGACGCAACGTCGATAACGACAGCACGATCGCCGAACCACGCGGTCTTGTGCGTGGTCACGATGCCACCCGGATCACGACACCGACCTACGTGTCAACATCAGCGATGGGAGTAATGGTGACGCCGCGGGCGATGAGTTCTGTGCGAACGGCACCCGCCATTGCCGCGGCTTCGGGGGAGTCTCCGTGCACACACAGGGTTCGGGCTGCCAGGTCGATGACGGTGCCATCGATCGTGTCGACCTGTCCGTTGAGTGCGATGCTGAGAGCTTGTGACACTGCCACCGGTAGGTCGTCGTGCACGGCTCCCGCCTGGGAACGGGGCACGAGCGTTCCGTCGGCGTTGTAGGCCCGATCGACGAAGGCCTCAGCGACAAAGCGAATAGTGGACGCCTCGGCAACGTCCTGCAAGCGCGATCCCGCCGTCCCGGTGACGTAAAGATCGACTTCGATTTCGGTGGAGACTTTCGTGACTGCAGCGATGAAGGATTCGGCAATGGCATCGTCGTTGGTGGCATCGTGGTAGAGCGCTCCGTGTGCCTTGACGTGGGTGAGCGAGGTTCCTGCAACCGAGCAGGCCGCCGCCACCGCACGGATCTGGTGTCGAAGAACATCGGTCAGGTGGGTGACCTCGTACTCGTCTTTGATAGACACGCGACCGAAATTCGCTCGGTCCGGGTACGAGGGGTGTGCCCCAACGGCGACGTCTCGACGCGCACATTGCTCGACCGTCGAGCGCAAGACTTGGTCTCCGCCCGCGTGACCGCCGGCTGCGACGTTCGCCGATGTGACGACATCGAGGAGGGCTGCGTCGTTGCCGCATTCCTCGCCGACGTCCGCGTTCAGATCAATGATCGGCATGCACGCGAGCCTAGGTGACGGTTTTAGGTGGGCAACAGTTCGTCTATCAGCGCCTGGACTCGTGTCTTGATCTCGTCTCGGATAGGTCGAACCGAGTCCACTCCTTTGCCGGCCGGATCGTCGAGCTCCCAGTCCTCGTAGCGCTTACCCGGAAAGACCGGGCAGGTGTCTCCGCATCCCATGGTGATGACAACGTCGGAGGCCTGAACAGCGTCGGTGGTGAGCACCTTCGGAGTCTGAGAGTTGATGTCGATGCCTTCTTCGGCCATTGCCTCGACGGCGGCGGGATTCACGTGTTCCCCGGGGGCCGAGCCAGCGGAGCGAACCTCGATGCCACCGCCCGACAGGTGCGCCAGGTAGGCCGCTGCCATCTGGGACCGGCCGGCGTTGTGCACGCAGACGAAGAGGACGGAGGGCTTGTCGGACATGTCAGCTTCTTTCGTGAACGGGTTGGGGTAGGTCGAGAGGTTCAGGATTCTTGCGGGGATAGAGGAGATCGGTGAGGAGCGATCCGATAGCGGCACCGATGAGTTGGAAGGCGATGAACGGCAGAACATCGCTGGGCGCGATGCCGGTGAATGTATCGGTCATCGATCGACCGATTGTCACGGCGGGGTTCGCAAAGGATGTCGACGATGTGAAGAAGTAGGCGGTACCGATCCACGCTGGAACGAGTATCGGGCCGAGGTGCCCTCGACCGGTGCGCGTCAGGACCCCGATGATGGCGATCAGGCCGGCGGTTGCGACAACCTCTCCCAGCCAGATGGGAAAGCCGCTGCGGGCATTGGTAGAGGGGTCGAAAGCGGGTAGGTCGAACATGATGTTGGCGAGAGCGACCCCGCACAGCCCTCCGAGTATCTGGACAACGATGTAGCCGAGGCCTTCGAGGAGCCGGACTTCGCGTTTGACCAGCGTCACGGTGGTGACGGCGGGGTTGAAGTGGGCGCCGGAGATCGGTCCGAGCATCCAAATGAGCACGCCCAGAGCGAGAACAGTGCTCATCATGTTGAGGATCAAGATGACGGCCGCGTCGCCGGAGAGGGCGGATCCCATGATTCCGCTGCCCACGACGGCGGCGACGAGCATGGCGGTTCCGAGGTACTCGGCAAACAGGCGACGCACCATTGCGTCACCTTGTCATCCATATAGATGTATGTCAATATGAACTCGTGCCTGTTGCCACGAGTTCGCCTCACACGCGACGCGAAGGTTGTTCGACGGTTCCAGGAGACGGTCGGGTGACCAGCGGTCCGGCATGTTGTCCGGGCGGACTTGGAGCTCCGATCTCGCGGTCGACGGCGGAAGAACTGGCCGGGCTACTGAAAGCCGTAGCCGACCCCGCTCGTCTGCAGATACTCGCGCTTTTGCGATCGAAGCTCAATTGCGAAGCGTGCGTGTGCGACGTCACCGACGCTCTCGGGCTGTCACAGCCGACAGTGAGTCACCACTTGAAGGTCCTTGTCGGGGCCGGACTCGTCAGCACCGAGAAGCGTGGGTACTGGACGTGGTACCGAGTCCTGCCGACGCGACTGACAGAACTATCGATGGTGCTTGCATAACGTTCGCTGATCTCACGTCGGACGCAGCGTCGGCAATGTCGGGGGCGACCCGCACAATAGGTTCGTGATGAGTCCAGTGAACGACGGATCGACTGACGGACCAAACGGCGGACCAAACGACGCATCTGTGGAGGCTCGCCCAGACGGTCCAGGTTCTTATCCCGGGTGCCCAGCGACGGTCGCGGAGGCCATGTCGCGCGGTGAGGTTCTGCGCACCCCGCAGTGGGGGATTGGTTCAGCGGTCGTGTCCATCGTTGCCGCGATTGTTCTCGGGTTGGCGGCGGCGATTCCTCTGTTGCTGTTAGATGCGCCGCTGCCCATTACCGCCTTGGTGGGGACGGTGGTGCCCTGGATCGGCCTTGCCGGCTGGCCGCTGCTCGTCACCCGCCTTCGGGGCAACGGACCGCGCATCGATCTCGGCATTCGCCTGACCTGGAGCGATGTCGGTTGGGGAGTGGCCGCCGGTGTCGTGGGATTGATCTTGGCCGGCATCGTCGCTGTCATCACCCAGGCCATCGCCGGAGATTTCTCCTCAGCCGCCGGTGAGATTGCTGGGGAGTTGCGAGAAGCGGGGCCTTTTTGGGCGTTGCTGGTATTCGCCATCATGGTGATGGTGGGGGCGCCGATCGTCGAGGAGCTCGCCTTCCGCGGGATGCTCTACAACTCGCTGCGCAAACGTGGCGTCGGAGCCGTGTGGACGATCGCGATCACCACGGTCGCGTTCTCCGCTTTCCACTTCGAACCGGTCCGATTCTTCCTCCTTTTGCCTATTGGAGTCGTCTACGGATGGGTGCGGTGGAAGACGGGGTCTTTAGGGGCCTCCATGGTTGCCCACGGGGTGAATAACACCCCGGCTGCCCTCGTTGTGCTCCTTGGGGTTCCCGAGGTGACACCATAGGGCTATGACGGAGAAGCCCGGCGGCCTGAGCGCCCCCAGGGCGCGTGGGCGCGTTCTCGTTGTCGACGACGACGCTGCCCTCGCTGAGATGCTGGGCATCGTCCTGCGCGGCGAAGGGTTCGATCCCGTTTTCTGCGCCGACGGCAACGCCGCCGTTGACGCCTTCCGAGCGTCGAAGCCCGATGTCGTCCTGCTTGACCTCATGCTGCCGGGGCGAGATGGAATAGACGTCTGCCGTTCAATTCGTGCCGAATCGGGCACACCGATCGTCATGCTGACGGCAAAGTCGGACACCATCGACGTCGTCGTAGGGCTGGAGTCCGGGGCCGACGACTACATCGTCAAGCCCTTCAAGCCGAAAGAACTCGTCGCTCGCATCCGGGCTCGCATTCGTCGCACAGATGACGTCGGATCCCAAGTCCTCACGATTAGTGAATTGTCGATCGATATCGGTGGTCATACGGTGCGGCGGGGTAGTGAGGTCCTGGCTCTGACGCCGCTGGAGTTCGACCTTCTCGCCTGCCTCGCGAAGCGGCCAGGCCAAGTGTTTACTCGGGAGGCTCTACTCCAGGAAGTGTGGGGCTACCGGCACGCGGCCGACACACGATTGGTCAACGTGCACGTCCAGCGCCTGCGGGCCAAGATCGAGCGCGACCCCGAAGCCCCCGAGATCGTGCTCACCGTGCGGGGAGTCGGATACAAGGCCGGTCCCTCCTGACTTGATCATGGGACGGGTTCTTCTTTTCTTACCTCGAGCCGTCCGGCGTCTGTGGCGTCGGTCGTTGTTTATCCGTGTCGCGAGTTTGACCCTGGTTCTCTCGATCACTGTCGTCGGTGCCCTGGGTTTCCTTCTGCTGTCGCGTGTCACCACCGGACTGTTGGAAGCCAAGGAGCGAAGTGCTGTCAGCGAAGCGTCAGCAGGATTGGGCGAAGCCCAGCGTCTTTTGGACGCGGCGGATACGGGCCCGTCCACCCCCTCACCGTCGCGCCTGGTCGACACCGTCGTGACGTCACTGGCCACCCGTGCCGGATCACCCGCCACCTTCGACGTGCTGCTGTTGTCGACCTTGCCCGACATTGGTGCACCGGAACGTGGAACCAACCTCGTTGCTGTGTCCAGCATTCCGCCCGAACTTCGCGACGCGGTGACGCAGGATCGGCGCCAGTCGTGGACGTTCACCGAGATCCGTTTCCTCGACGGACGAAACTCGCCCGGATTCGTCGTTGGAGCCCCCTTGAGCATTCCCACGGTGGGGCCGTATGAGCTGTATTACCTATTTCCTCTCAGCCAGGAGCAGCAAACGCTCGACCTTGTCAGTAGTTCGATCTTGACTGCGGGAATCGTTCTGGTTGGGCTCCTTGGTGTGGTCGCGTGGATTGTGACGCGGCAAGTCGTCGTGCCGGTTCGCGCGGCGGCTAAGACCGCTGAGCGGCTGTCGTCGGGCAACCTTGACGAGCGTTTGCCCATTCGCCGTGACGATGACCTCGATCAGTTGGCTCGCTCCTTTAACGCCATGGCCGAAAGCATCGACGCGCAGATCACTCAATTGGAAGAACTCTCCCGGGTGCAGCAGCGATTCGTATCGGACGTTTCCCACGAGCTGCGCACCCCTTTGACCACGATTCGGATGGCGGCAGACGTCCTCTTCGAATCACGTCAGTCATTGACAGCGGAGACAGCTCGCTCCGCTGAATTGCTGCAAAACCAACTGGATCGCTTCGAGGCGTTGCTGGGCGATCTGTTGGAGATTTCGCGATTCGACGCAGGTGCAGCGAAACTCGATAGTGACTCGGTCGACGTCGCCACGTTGGTGCAGCACGTCATCGATGGGACCGAACCCTTGGCGCAAAGTCACAACCTTCGAGTCCGCTTCGCCTCGTATGAGCGACCGTGCAACGTGGTGTGCGACGCCCGTCGCATTGAAAGAATCATTCGCAATCTGGTGGACAACGCTGTCGAACACGGAAATGAGAAAGGGGTTCTCGTCGAGCTTGCTGGTGACGACGATGTCGTCAGTTTCACCGTTCGAGACTTTGGAGTGGGCCTGCGTCCAGGCGAAGCCGCCTTGGTCTTCAATCGCTTCTGGCGGGCAGATCCGGCCCGAGCAAGGACAACAGGAGGAACGGGCCTAGGGCTTGCGATCGCATTGGAAGATGCGCACTTGCACAGTGGGTGGCTGGAGGCATGGGGTGAGCCAGGCATCGGAGCGTGCTTCCGACTGACGCTGCCGCGGGTGGCCGGGGCTGCGGTAACGCACGCCGTTCTTCCCTTATCCGATGAGGTGTCGGATGACGAGGAGTCATCCGATGCGACCAGAGACGAGTCAGTTGGTTCACGCGAGCACTCTCCGGATCACCCCAGGGGTAGCGCCCCGAGCGACCCCCCCTCGGCCGATTCCCTGGCGTTCACGGTGCCTATCGACGGCGAGGGTGGATCGGGCAGATGAAGAAGATCCTGTTCTTGCTGGTGTCGTCACTCCTGGTGACGGCGTGCGGAAACGTGCCTCAAGCCTTCACTGCTCAGGTCCCCACCAGTGGTCCGATTCAACAAGGCGAACAGGTGTCGGGAAGTAACGTCGATCAGTTCATCCGCGTCATCGCTCGGCCACCTCGCTCAGACATGACAGCAATCGAAGTTGTGCAAGGTTTCCTCGACGCGAGCGCGTCTTTTGCTGACGATCATGCTGTTGCGCGCGAATACCTCACGCGACCGGCGAGTGAGCAGTGGGACGCGACATCGAAGGTAGTCGTGTACGAAGGCGCTCCGGTCTTCGCAGAGTCGGGACTGAATGTTCAGTTTGATGCGGCGCAAGCAGGAGCTATCGGACCGGACGGTCGCTATCAGGTAGGCGAGCCGGGCGCCGAGTTCACCACGACTTTTCGTGTGATCAGCACCGATGAGGGGTTGCGAATCGATGAATTGCCCGATGGCTTAGTCCTATCGCAGACAGATGTCAATCGTGCGTTCCGTTCTTATTCTCTGTACTTCTTTGAGCCGTCGTTCGAAATTCTGGTGCCCGATTCTCGAATGATCCCGGTTGTTGGTCCCGGACTGGCGACGACGTTGGTGCGTCGCCTCCTGGAAGGCCCGAACGAGTGGCTTCGACCCGCGGTCCGCACGGGCTTTCCCGACGGAGTCGACCTGAATATCGACGCTGTTCTCGTCGATGCGGGTGTTGCCCAGGTGGATCTCGATGCATCGGCGCAGTTGGCAGATGACGCGTCGCGCCAGGCGCTCTCGCAGCAACTGGTCTGGACCCTAAAGCAACTCCCGGACGTGCAGGCCGTCAACCTGACCGCTGCGGGCCAGCCGCTGTTTGTTCCTGGTGTTGCGAACCCTCAGTCGAGGGACGCCTGGCCGAGCGTTGACCCGTCGGGTCTGGACGCTGATGCAGCCGCGTACGTAGCGTCCACGATTGGCGTCCGACAACTTGTCGAGGGCGGTACTCGTCCCGTGGATGGCCAGGCGGGTACCCGGGATCCGCTGTTGGCCAACATCGCGATTGCCGAATTGGGCGCGCGCATTGCGGGAATCGATGTCGAGGGTCAAACGTGGTCGGGAGCTTTGGTGCCGGAAGCGAGTCTGTTCTCTCTGCCTGCGGTCAAAGAACCTGTGGGATTAGCGTTCGACGGTGTTGATGATCTTTGGATTGTTGATCTCTCGGGGAATCTGACCCTCTATTCGCCGACGGGGCGCTCTTTCCCGATCGAAGTGGGAGGCCTGGCGAGCGGCGATGTCCTACGGGCAGCGATTCCTTCCCGAGACGGAACGCGAGCAGCCCTGCTCGTGGAATCCGGTCCGCGAACCGATCTGCTTCTGGCTCGCATCGTCCGAACCTCACCCACCGGCCGTGTCGGAATCGAGGTCCAAGAGCCCATCCGAGTAGAGTCGAAACTCGTAGAGGTAGTGGACGTTGCTTGGTCGAGCGCCGACTCGCTTGCCGTTCTGGGAAGTGAGAGTGTGGGAACGCTGCAGGTTATCGATGTCAGCATCGGTCGGGGATCGCTTTTCACCCAGGGTGCGCCGGAAGGGCCCGTGTCTCTCGCCGCAGCTCCAGGACTTCCCACGTTGGTCGCGGCGGCCGACGGCGTCATCTACGACAACACTTCAGGAACGTGGTCGGGGCGCGTCAATGCCGCGTCACCGGCATATCCGGGCTGAACCCGCTGAACGCGCTTTAGGGAGTACCGGCGATGGTTGCGACGGCAACGAGGTCCATTCCTGCAAGCAAATGGGTCGCTGTTCGCGGATCACTCCTTTGACGACAGGCTGACAAGACCTGATTGGAGGGCAACGACGAGAGCTGCGGTTCGTGACGTGGCCCTGAGCGCATCCAGGATCGCTCGAACATGATTCTTGACGGTGTTTTCAGAAATCCCCAACGATTGGGCAATCTGACTGTTGGTGTATCCGCGAGCGATAAGCGTCAAGACACTGGTCTCTCGGGCGGTCAGCGGGCGAAATTCACGCTGCTGCGCATCGGAGGCGATCGCATCGGCGAACCAGGCGTCCTGGGGTCCCTTCTCGCCGTCCCATGCGTTTCGGTGTGGCAGGGAATGAACCCGAAAACCCCCTCCATCGACGATCGAGCGGAGTGTGGGATCCAGTGGCCCCATCCAGGTGATCACCGAGATTCCCAGTGCCGAGAAGGCCCACTGGCAACTCAAACTGACCGCCATCGACAAGGTCGACACGAGTGCCGAATCCACGGGAGCCTCCACCTGGACGTGAAGGCGCGCCCGGGACCAGGGATCTCCGTGCGGCGCCGGGGACTCCTGTCGGAGGGTCAGCCGCCCCAGGAGGGGAGAGCCGCCCACACGGTGGACGCTCCAGGTGACGGAGTCCTCCTCGCCAGGTTCGGGATCGAGTTGGATCTGCCCATCGCTGAGGGTGACGGGTGTGACGGATGCCATGCGGACCAGTCTTCCAGTGGCAACTACGATGCTCTGACGGCGCCGCGGCCTACGCGGCAAAGTCATGACAGGCAAGTGCGGGACGGAAGAGCCCGCAATCCGGGCCGCGGCAACGCAGCAGTACGGGAAGGTCGCAACGTGGGAGTGCTGGACAAGATCCTGCGCGCGGGAGAAGGCAAGACCCTTCGGAAGTTGGAATCGATCGCGAAGGCCGTCAATTCCATCGAAGAGGACTACACGTCTTTGTCTGATGACGAGTTACGCGGGCTCACCGATGAGTTCAAGGCACGCTACGCCGAAGGGGAGAGCCTTGACGATCTGATGCCCGAGGCGTTCGCAACCGTACGCGAAGCGGCCCAGCGAACGTTGGGTCAGCGTCACTACGACGTTCAGATCATGGGGGGTGCAGCCCTGCATCTCGGCAACATCGCAGAGATGCGCACCGGCGAAGGCAAGACGCTTGTTGCCACCCTCCCGTCGTACCTGAACGCGTTGTCCAGGGACGGGGTCCACGTCGTGACGGTCAACGACTACCTGGCAGAACGTGACTCAGAGTGGATGGGGCGCATTCACCGATTCTTGGGCCTAGAAGTGGGTGTCATCGTCAGCCAGATGAGCCCGACGCAACGCCGCGCCGCGTATGCCGCGGACATCACGTATGGGACCAACAACGAGTTTGGGTTCGACTACCTCCGCGACAATATGGCGTGGTCCCAGGCTGAGATGGTCCAGCGAGGCCACAATTTTGCCGTTGTTGACGAGGTTGACTCGATCCTGGTCGACGAGGCCCGAACGCCGCTGATCATTAGTGGCCCGGCTGATCAACCGACCGCCTGGTATTCGGAGTTTGCCCGCATCGTGCAGACTCTCAAGCTAGACGAGGACTACGAGGTCGACGAGAAGAAGCGCACGATCGGCGTTCTTGAGAATGCAATCGACAAAGTCGAGGATCAGCTCGGTATCGACAACCTCTATGACACGGTCAATACTCCGCTTGTCGGCTTCCTCAACAACGCGATTCGAGCGAAAGAGTTGTTCAAGAAGGATCGTGATTACGTGCTGCTCGATGGCGGAGTCGTTATCGTCGATGAGCACACTGGTCGCATTCTCAAGGGGCGTCGCTACAACGAGGGTCTACACCAAGCGATCGAGGCCAAAGAAGGTGTGGAGATCAAGGCGGAGAATCAGACTCTTGCCACCGTGACATTGCAGAACTTCTTCCGCCTCTACAACAAGTTGTCGGGCATGACCGGTACGGCGATGACAGAAGCAGCGGAGTTCAATCAGATCTACGACCTGGGAGTCGTCCCCATTCCGACGAATCGCCCGATGGTCCGTATAGACCAGCCAGATCTGGTGTACCGAACGGCGAATGCGAAGTTCGACTCGGTCGTCGAAGACGTTGTCGAGCGGCACGCGATGGGTCAACCGGTCTTGATCGGAACAACCAGCGTGGAGAAGTCCGAGCACCTGTCCAATGAATTGAAGAAGAACGGCGTTCCGCACGAGGTCCTGAACGCCAAGAACCACGAGCGTGAAGCGGCGATCGTGGCTCAAGCTGGCCGAAAGGGCGCGGTCACCGTTGCTACCAACATGGCGGGCCGTGGTACGGACATCATGCTTGGCGGGAACCCCGATTTCATGGCGTCTGTGCAACTCGCCCAGGAGGGCTTGTCAGCGGTCGATGATCCCGATGCCTACGAAGTAGCCTGGCCCGAGGCGTTGGCAAGCGCCCAGGAGGCTGTCCAGGCTGAGCACGACGAAGTGATCGAGCTCGGCGGGCTCTATGTTCTGGCCACCGAGCGCCATGAATCTCGACGTATCGACAACCAGCTGCGTGGCCGCTCGGGTCGACAGGGCGACCCTGGTGAGTCGCAGTTCTACCTGTCGCTGGAAGACGATCTGATGCGCTTGTTCAAGGCCGACATGGTCGATTCCTTCCTGCGTCGCTTCAACGTCCCTGATGACGTACCTATCGAAGCCAAGATGGTGACGAACGCGATCCGATCCGCCCAGTCGCAGGTCGAATCGCAGAACTTCGAAATCCGCAAAGACGTTCTTAAGTACGACGACGTCCTCAATCGCCAGCGTCTGGTCATCTACGGGGAGCGCAAGAGAGTGCTCCACGGCGAAGACATCGAAGACCAGATTCGCTCTTTCCTTGACGACACGGTCAACAGTTACGTCTCGCAGGCCACGGCCGAGGGTTATCCCGAGGATTGGGATTTCGAGCAACTGTGGACGGCTCTCGAGCAGTTGTATCCGGTGTCGGTGACCGTAGAGCAGGTAGAAGAGGATTCGGGTGGCGGCCGCGCCGGAATCAGTTCGGAATTCCTCGCGGAGACTCTCGTCGCTGACGCGCAAGTAGCCTACGGTCGACGGGAAGTAGAACTAGGGGAAGACGTCACCCGGGAATTGGAGCGCAAGGTCATTTTGACCGTGCTCGATCGCAAATGGCGTGAGCACTTGTACGAGATGGATTACCTCCGCGACGGCATTGGCCTCAGGGCAATGGCGCAACGTGATCCGCTAGTGGAATATCAGCGTGAAGGATTCGACCTCTTCACCGCCATGATGGATGGCATCAAGGAGGAGACGGTCGGTTACGCCTTCAATGTCGAGGTCGAGGTCAAGCCCCAGGTCGCGCCGGAAGTCGCGGAGCAGATCGAGGTGCTGGCCGACGCGAGTGAGAGTGAGGCTGGAGCTGCGATAGCCGCTGCGGTTTCTGCTGGAGGTACGCAGTCGCAGAAAGCACAAGAAGGCCCGACGATCGAGGCTGCAGGGTTGGGTCCCTCGAGACCTGACCACATGGAGTACTCCGCGCCCGATGAATCCGGCGGAATCATGCATGGAGAGATGGACGCTGACGAGGACGGCATCGTGGAGGTGGACCCGAACGCATCTCGTGCTGAGCGGCGCCGCGCAGAGCGGAGCAATCGCAAGAACACCTCAAAAAAGAAGAAGCGTCGCTGAACCGTTCTCAGCGAAAATCGATGGCTGTGACCAGCCAGGCTCCGGGCCCAGACTCCATCCGCAGGGCAACTGCATGCGATCGTGCCGCACCGACGACAACGGCAGATGCTTCGATCGTCCCTTGGGTGTACTCGTTGACTCACGCCGCCCTGGCTGATCGGTGGATGCTTCCACCATTCGTGGAGCCAGCATGTAACACTTGTGGGTACTTGGGAAGGGGTCAGGGTGGATCGTCTGGACGCGACAGACAGCGCGTTGTGGTTTGCCGAGAACACCTCTACGCCCCGGAACGTTGGCGGAGTCGCCATCTTTCGGCCACCGGAGGGCGGGTTCGATCACGAGCGACTTGTTCGCCTGATCCGCAATCGCATCGCGCACGTTCCCCGATATCGGCAGCGGATCCGCGAGGTGCCGTTGGGGCTATCGCGCCCCGTGTGGGTCGACGATGCCGCATTCGATGTCGCGTACCACGTGCGACGTTCCGCGCTACCGAATCCGGGTACGCGCGATCAATTGGATGAGTTGGTTGCACGGCTGATGGCTCGTCCGCTCGACCGGTCGCGACCCCTGTGGGAGATGTACCTGATCGAAGGTTTGGAGAACAGGAACTTCGCCGTTGTGACGAAGAGCCACCAAGTTCTTGTGGATGGGACCGGCGCCATCGATATCACCCAGGTGATGCTCGATTCGCATGCTGAAGTCCCCGACGACACCCCGGATGTGTGGAATCCCCGACCGGAGCCGTCGGATCCGGAGTTGATCGGATCTGCTCTGTCCAGTGTGTTGACGCGTCCGACGGTCGCGTGGGATGTCCTCAACACCGGTGTTCGCGATGTTGGTGCCGCTGCTGAGGCTGTGGCGATCTGGGTGAAAGACACGAGCGTGGGTCTAGCCAAGTCTGCCGTCTCCATGATCCGTTCGCCGATTGAGAGCCCCCTGAACACACGCATCGGCGCTCAACGCCGATTCGCGAGGACAGAACTCTCCCTGGAAGACCTTCAAGAGGTTCACGGAACGAGCGTGGGAACGGTGAATGACGTCGTCTTGACCGTTGTCACCGGGGCTCTGCGTGAGTGGTTGATGAATCGCGGACGCGTGCTCGATGCGTCCGCAACTCTGAGGGCTCTGGTCCCGGTGAGTATTCAGTCCGAGGGCACATCCCGGCGAGAAACGAACGTTGCCAGCCAGGTGGGAGCGTTCTTGATCGACCTTCCCGTTGGCGAGGCCGACCCGATCGTGCGACTTCACCAGATCGCTTTTCACATGCGGGACCTGGGGAACACCGAGCGCTTGGTGGGCGCCCGTGCGCTCGCCGGCATTGCGGGGTTTGGGCCGCCCACACTCCACGCCCTCGGCGCCCGGGTGGGCGCTTCTTTGTCCAATCGCGCCTACAACGTTGCGATCACCAATGTCCCTGGCCCGCAGCGTCCTTTGTATGCGGCCGGAAGCGAAATGATCTCGGCGTACCCGTTCTCTCCGCTTGTGCAGGGACAGGCGCTCGGTATCGGCTTGACTTCATATCAGGGGTCGATGTTTGTTGGGCTTACCGCAGACCGAGATGCTCTTGCCGACGTCAGCGTGATCATTGACGGGCTGGCAGATGCATTGTCTGAACTCAAGGAAGCCGCGTCTAAGGAGTCGGGACTTCGCATCATCCCGGGTAGGGCCGACGCAGTATGACCTCGCAATCTCGGTCTGTTGAGCGCACTCCTCGTCGGGCGATCGTGTTCGGCGGTGGTGGAGTGCTGGGAGGCACCTGGGCTGTCGGTGCCTTGTCCGCCTGGGAACAAACGACGGGGTTGCGCGCCAAAGACGCTGACATACTCGTGGGAACCAGTGCTGGGTCGGTACTTGCCTCACTGGTCGCCTGCGGTGCCAGCACCGACGAACTCATTGCCCACTACCAGGACGAGCAGGTCACAACGGGGCCTCTCGCCGGGTATCAATGGGATCCGGATCGAGCCACAGGTGGACATAAGCCTGGAGTCCCGAGGTTGCGAGGGCCTGGCTCACCGGCGCTCATTCGATCGAGTCTTCGGCACCTGGGCCAACTGCCCGCAACCACCGTTCTCTCGGCGTTCCTGCCGGAGGGCGTTCGATCCCTCGATCGTGTCGGTCACTTGATTGACGCGGTGACGCCGTTCGGCGAATGGTCTTCCCACCAAAATCTGTGGGTCGTTGCCATGGACTACACCGATGGGCACCGCGTGGTCTTCGGCAGATCGGGAGCTCCCGTGGCGCCGCTTTCCAGCGCTGTCATGGCATCGTGCGCAATCCCCGGATGGTTCACTCCGGTAGATATCGGTGGACGCACGTACGTCGACGGGGGAGCGGTCTCGGCCACATCGGTCGACGTCATTGCCCACTCTGGTCTCGACGAGGTCTACGTCATCGCTCCCATGGTGTCTTTCGAGATGGATTCGCCATCGGGCATTCCCGCGCGACTCGAGCGCAGATGGCGAGCTCAAGTCACGAAGGTGTGCCGAGATGAACTGGCCTTGGTGCGCGCATCCGGTGCTCGGGTCTATGCACTCGGTCCCGGGCGAGAGGACCTGGAGGCTATCGGTGCCAATCTGATGGACTCCAGTCGGCGCAAACTAGTTCTTGATACTTCCTTGCGCACCAGCGCGCACGCATGGCGAGATGAGTTCGCGGAACGACTGGCGGGGTGAAACTACTCAAGTCCCGCTAACCGCGGTCGCACGCATTCTGGCTCCCGCTAACCGCGGTTGCGTTGCCACTCAGCCGCAACGCGTTCCTCCGCCTTCAGGTACTTCTCCGTCTGTTCCGCGGCGGCCGATTCGATAGTGCCGCCGACGAAGGGAACGGACGCTTTGAATGTTCCCCGCGTTTCCACGTAGGAACCGTCGGTAGCAGGGGTGAGGGATAAGGACCCAGAAAAGGACAGTGGGCCGCTGAAGTCGACGGACACGTCGGCTGTTCTGGAACCGTCAGGACTTGCCGCTGACCATTCCTGCGTCTCGGTCGCAGAGATCGTCTCACCGACAAACTTCTTCGCTGGGGCCGGCACGTCAGCAGGCAAGACTCTGGTCGAGGTGATGGTCACCGCATCATCGGGGGTGGCGTTCACTTCCACCGTCGTCTCCAGGGAACCGGTAGCGGCACATTTGACTTGAACATATTCCGGATCGCGCAGCATGGCGAAAACCGTGGCCGGATCGGCTTCGAAAGATTGACGGTAGGTGAATTCATTGGCCATTCGTGACCTTCTTTCCCGAAGTGGGCGCAGCTGGGGTGTGTAGGTCTACCGTATGCGACGAGCGGGAGCGATGGTCGATTCGATCAGCGAGAGGCGATACTCGTGAGTGACGCGGCAGGCTTGATGTGGCGCGATGCCCTTACTCAACTTCCTGACCTAGGGCGGTCTGCCACCGTTCGAGAGGTCGGCAAGTCTTGAGGGCGGGAACGCTGATCAGTGAGGAGTCGTTAGCCTTCGCTGAAGGATCAAGCAGCTCGGTTGAATCGAGGAGATGCCGTGAGTCTGCCGCCGTTGGTTGCGCCGGCCGGAGACCTCTCCATGGACGAGGTGCGCCGATACAGCCGCCACCTCATCATCCCCGACGTGGGGATGGGCGGTCAGAAGCGCTTGAAGAACGCCCGGGTGCTGTGTGTTGGGGCGGGTGGCCTCGGATCACCGGTGTTGATGTACCTGGCAGCAGCGGGTGTGGGCACCCTCGGCATCGTCGAGTTTGACGTCGTCGATGAATCGAACCTGCAACGCCAGATCATTCATGGGCAAAGAGACGTTGGGCGTTCCAAAGCGGAGAGTGCTCGTGAGTCAGTCACGGAGATCAACCCCTTCGTGCAGGTGAACCTGCACATCGAGCGCCTGGATTCCTCCAACGCGATGGAGCTCTTCGCGCAGTACGACCTGATTGTCGACGGCACGGACAACTTCGCCACCCGCTATCTGGTCAACGACGCGTGCGTTCTCCTGGGCAAGCCATACGTGTGGGGGTCGATCTACCGTTTCGACGGCCAAGCATCCGTGTTCTGGGCTGAGCACGGACCGTGCTACCGGTGCCTGTACCCCGAGCCTCCACCGCCGGGGATGGTGCCGTCGTGCGCAGAGGGCGGCGTCCTCGGCGTCCTGTGCGCATCGATCGGTTCCATCCAGGTGACCGAGGCGATCAAACTGATCTCCGGGATCGGAGACTCACTGCTGGGACGACTTATGGTCTACGACGCCCGTGAGATGGATTACCGCCAGGTGACAATCCGCAAGGATCCGAATTGCGCGGTGTGCGGGGAAAGCCCGACGGTGACTGAACTGATCGACTACGAGTTATTCTGCGGTGTGACCTCAGATCCGGCAGCTGATGCAGTTCAGGACTTCACGATTTCCGTTCAAGACTTGAAGGCGATGCTCGACGAGCGAGACGCCGGCAGTCGGGATTTTGTGCTGGTGGATGTTCGCGAGCCCGTCGAGTGGAGCATCGTCGCTATCGATGGCTCGGAGTTCATCCCTAAAGGTGAATTCCTCACGGGAGAGGCCTTCGAGAAGTTGCCGCAAGACAAGCAGGTGGTTCTCTACTGCAGGTCGGGTGGTCGATCTGCAGAGGCGCTCGTGGCCGCAAAGGGAGCCGGATTCGACGCGATTCATGTCGGTGGTGGCATCAACGCCTGGGTTTCGGAGTTCGAGCCGGGCAAGCCGACGTACTGATTTCGCCGGGGAGTGCATTACCAACCTTCCCTTGACTAAGGTTGACTAGACTTAGTCTAGTCAACTACATTCTCGACATGAGTGTGATGGTCAATGTCTACGAGGCGAAGACGACCTTGTCCGAACTGCTGAAGCAGGTCGAGGCGGGCGAGGACGTGGTGATTGCCCGAGCAGGTAAGCCCGTTGTCCGCCTGGTGCCGGTTGAGCGACGGGTGGGTGCGCGCCCGGGACGAGGTGCTGCAAAGGGCCGCATGTGGATCGCCGACAACTTTGATGACCCGATGCCTGATATTGAAGCAGCATTCGCCGGCGAGGCGTGATGCGTTATCTGCTCGACACCCACACATTGCTGTGGTGGATCGACGGACAACCTCTCAGTGAGGAAGCGAACAAAGTGCTCGAGGACTTCGGAAACGACGTGCTCGTGTCGGTCGTGTCCAGATGGGAAATCTCCATTAAGGAATCGAAGGGTCGACTCCAGCCACCGTCAGATCTACCTGAGTTGATCGCCGACAGCGGATTTGATGTGTTGCCCGTTCGCTGGGCACATGCGCGCCGCATCTCTGAGCTTCCGCCTCATCACTTAGATCCGTTCGATCGCATGCTCGTTGCGCAAGCGATGGAAGAAAGCTGCGTGATTCTCAGTCGCGACCCGCACCTTGGTGCCTACCACGTCGACGTTGTGCGGGCCTGACGATCTACAGCGGAATGTTGCCGTGCTGCCCGCGAACACCCGGGGTGTCCCACAGGACTTGAGCCACGGCACGTTTGGTCGCTGCGGGATCGACGATGTCGTGCACGACGCCCATCTCGACCGCGCGCTTGATCCCCCCGGAAATAACCTCGTGCTCCGCTGCGAGTTCGAGTTCCACCTGCTCGCGTGACTCAGGTGGGACCTCGGCGAGACGCTTGCGGTGCAGAATGCGGATTGCGGCGACGGCACCCATGACGGCCACCTCGGCTTCGGGCCAGGCAAACACCTTGGTCGCTCCCAGCGAGGCTGAATTCATGGCGACGTAGGCGCCGCCGTAGGCCTTGCGCGTGACGACGGTGACGCGAGGGACGACACATTCGGCGAACGCATGCAGGAGCTTGGCACCGCGACGCACGACGCCTTCCCACTCCTGACCGAGGCCGGGAAGATAGCCGGGAACATCGACAAGGACGACCAGCGGCACGGCGAAGGCGTCGCACATACGCACGAAGCGCGATGCCTTCTCAGCGCTGAAAGAGTCCAGGCACCCACCCAGGCGCAAGGGGTTGTTTGCGATGACGCCCACCGTGCGCCCGCCCAGGCGCCCCAGGCCCACGACGATGTTGGGTGCCCACTTGGCGTGCAATTCGGTGAAAGTTCCTTGATCAACGAATCCTTCGATCAACGGGTGCACGTCGTAGGCCCGGCGTGATGATTCCGGCATGAGCGCCCCGAGATTGGTGTCTTCGACGCTCTCGACGTTCAGCGAACCCTGCTGCTCAAGCAGGCTCACCAGTGCGCGCGCCTCGTCGAGCGCACCTTGATCGGTGTCGGTGGTGATGTGCACGACGCCGCTTCGTCGTCCATGCGGTTCCGGGCCTCCGAGGATGTCCATGTCGACGGCTTCGCCGGTGACCGACTTCACGACCTCCGGGCCGGTGACGAAGATGCGGCCCTTGGGGCCCAAGATGACGAGATCTGTTAGAGCGGGACCGTAGGCAGCGCCACCGGCGGCAGGGCCGAGGACGACGGAGATCTGCGGGACCTTCCCCGAGGCTCTGGTCATCGCTGCGAAGACGCGTCCGACTGCGTCGAGGCTCAGCACACCTTCGCGCAGACGCGCACCGCCGGAATGCCAGATTCCCACGACCGGCACCGAGTCGGCGAAGGCTCGGTCGTATGCGGTGACGATGGCGCGGCAACCGTCGTTGCCCATCGCCCCTCCTTGAACTGTGGGGTCGGTTGCGAACGCGACGCAGGGCGCGCCCGCCACTCGGCCGACGGCGACGAGCACGCCTCGGTCGTCTTGGGGAGTGATGAGCTCGAACTCTCCGTCGTCGAAGAACATCCCGAGGCGAACCGTGGGCGAGCGCGGATCTACCTCGGTGGACTCCTGCGGTGAAGTGCTCGATGCCGTTGTGGGTGCGGTCACTTAGGCGCTCCGGAAGACCAGGGCGACGTCGTGGCCGCCGAAACCGAACGAGTTGTTCAGGGCGGCGAGGTCGCCCGACGGCAGCTCGTGGGGGCGATTGGCCGCGACCGGCAGATGAATCTCGGAATCCATGTTCTCGAGGTTGATGGTGGGGGGTGCGGTGCGGTCCCGAAGGGCCAGAATGGTGAAGATCGATTCGATGGCACCCGCTCCGCCGAGTAGGTGGCCGGTCATCGACTTCGTTCCGGTGACCAACGCTTGATCGGCAGCCGAACCCAGAGCCCGGCGAATGGCTACGGCCTCGGCGATGTCCCCTTGCGGAGTGGAGGTGGCGTGCGCGTTCACGTGGTGAACGTCGGCAGCGGAGACACCTGCGTCCGCGAGAGCCGCGGTCATCGCGCGGGCGGCGCCACCGCCCTTGGGATCGGGTTGGGCAATGTGATGACCGTCGGAAGTCATTCCTGCCCCGCCGTAAACGCCGTAAATGGTGGCTCCGCGAGCCTTGGCATGATCGCGAGACTCCAGCACCACGATGCCGGCTCCCTCGCCCATGACGAAGCCATCTCGATCGGTGTCGTACGGGCGAGAGGCCGCGGTGGGGTCGTCGTTTCGAGTGGAGAGTGCGCGCATGGCGGAGAAGCCCGCCATGGTGATTCCACAGATCACCGCTTCGGTGCCGCCGGTGAGCACAACGTCGGCCCGACCGTCGCGGATCATTCGGGCGGCGTTTGCGATCGCCTCGGCTCCGGATGCACACGCGCTGACCGGAGCATGCACTCCGGCGCGGGCGCCGATCTCCAGGCCAACAACGGCAGCTGGCCCGTTGGGCATGATCATCGTGACCATGTGTGGGGATACGCGTGACCATCCACGCTCGTTTAACGTGTCGTACGCCTCGAGCAGGCTGGTGACACCGCCGATCCCGGTGCCGATGACGGTGCCTAGTCGCTCGGGTTCCACCGCCGGTGCACCTGTGTCCTGCCACGCCTCCCGAGCGGCGATGACCGCTGCCTGTTGGGAGCGGTCGAGTCGACGTGTTTCGACTTTGGTGAGCACCTCGGACGGCTCCACCGCGAGTTGACCCGCGATGCGTGACGGCTGCTCGGTAATCCACTCCGCAGCGATCGGGCGGACCCCCGATTGTCCAGCGAGAATCGCCGACCAACTACTAGCGACGTCTCCGCCGACCGGTGTGGTCATTCCCAAACCGGTGACGACTACCTCTGGCGTGCTCACTGTGCGGCTCCCTGACACATCTCACGGGTGCGGGGCGTGTGACGAACCTCGACGGCCGTGCGCCCCGCTCCGCGGGTTTACGAGTTGGCTTCGATGTAGGCGACAGCGTCACCAACGGTCTTGAGGTTCTTGACTTCCTCGTCGGGGATCTTCACGCCCCACTTGTCCTCCGAGGCCATCACAACCTCGACCATCGACAGTGAGTCGACATCCAGATCGTCGACGAATGACTTGTCCGGCTGGACATCCTCCACGGGGACTCCGGCTACCTCGTTCACGATCGCGGCGAGACCGGCGAGGATTTCCTGCTGACTCATGTGTTTCCCTTTCGTTGGCGACGGAACTTCCGTCGTCGTTGTGGCGAACTATGTAGTTGTATCCGACTCCCGGAAGTCTGCACTTGTGGGGCTAGGGGAGGGTGACGACCTCCGAGGCGAAGACCAAACCCGCGCCGAATCCAACCAGAAGGGCGTTTCCTCCCTGATGGATCTCACCGCTCGCCAGCATCCGGTCCATGGCTAGCGGGATAGACGCTGCGGAGGTGTTCCCGGTGGTGATGATGTCGCGGGCGACCGCAACGGAATCCGGGAGTTCGAGGGCACGTACCAGCGCATCGGTGATGCGGTTGTTGGCTTGATGCGGAATGAAGGCGTCGAGGTCCTCGACGGTGACGCCGGCGGTGTCAAGTGATTCTCTGCACACTCGGGTCATCTCCGAGACAGCCCAGCGAAAGACCTGCTGGCCGTTCATCGAGATCGTGGGGAAGATGTCGAAGCCGTTGGCTTTGAAATCCACCCAGTTCTGGGTCATGTTGATCGCCTGTAACTGGTCGCCATCGCCGCCCCACACGACCGGGCTGATCGCCGGTGTTGAGGATGGTCCGACGACAACGGCTCCGGCGCCGTCGGCGAATATGAAGGCGGTGCTGCGGTCGTAGATGTCGGTGAAGGCGCTGAGCTTCTCCGCTCCTATGAGGAGCACGTGCCCCGCGCTCCCGCCCCGGATCATGTCTTGCGCCATCGATAAGCCGTAGGCAAATCCCGCGCAGGCCGCGCTGATATCCACAGCAGCGGCGGTAGGAACGCCGATCATGCTGGCGACCTCCGAAGCCGCCGAGGGGGTCTGGTACGGGTGCGTGCAGGTGGCGACGATGATGACGTCGACGTCCTGGGAGGCGAGCCCTGCGGCCGCAAGGGCTTTCTCGGCAGCAGCGGCGGACATGGTGGCGACGGTCTCGTCGTCACCTGCCCAGCGGCGTTCGGTAATTCCCGAGCGTTCCCGAATCCACTCGTCCGATGAATCGATGGTCTGGCAGATCTCGTCGTTGGTGACAACACGCGAGGGTCGGTAGCTGCCCGTTGCGAGGATGCGGGCGAACGGTGCGCCCTCGGGTGCCTTGATCGGGGCGCTCACGCGTACACACCCTGGCTGTGATCGCTGATCGGGTGCAAGCGCACGAGGGGTTGGCCGGGTGATACAGGATCCCCGTCCTCGACCAGCCATTCCACGAGCACCCCGCCGTGTGGTGCGTGCACAGGTGTCGAGCCACGAAGAGTGTCGATGCTCCCAACCATCGTGGACTGCGGAAGTTCGTCTCCGGCGACCGCGTCCAGGGTCCGTTGGAACGTGCCCTTGCCCGGTGCCACGAGCATGCGCCAGGTGGGATTGGAGTCCAGATCGGAAACGGTCCCGTGGGCTTGGATCATCGCCCATGCGGCATCGAGATCGTCGGGTGTCTTGACCGCAAGTGTTTCGACTCCGGGCAGCGCCCGCTTGGCGAGACCGGTCAGCGTTCCCGCTGGGGGGATTTCCAGAATCGCGGTGACACCGAGATCGTCCATGGTTTCCATGCACAGGTCCCAGCGGACGGGATTGCTGACCTGGTGCACCAGGCGTCGAAGGACATCGCGGCCGTCGTGAACGACGCGGCCATCGGCGTTGGAGAGCAAAGGGATGCGCGGGTCGTGGGTCGTTATGGCGTTGGACAGTTTGTCGAGGTGACCGACGGCGGGTGCCATATGTTGGGTATGGAATGCGCCGGCGACCTCCAACGGACGGACCCGGCATCCCTCGGGTGGGTTATCGGCGAAAGCTGCGAGCTGGATTTGCGTTCCCGCGACGACGATCTGGCCGGCGCCGTTGATGTTTGCGGCCGTCAACCCCACGGTGTCGCAGGCGGTGACGACGGCGTCGGAATCTCCGCCGAGGACGGCGCTCATGCCCGTCGCCGTGCGGCCGGCGGCATCGGCCATGGCGGATCCGCGCTCGCGCACGAACACCATCGCTTGCTCGGCGGTGAGTACTCCGGCACCGACGGCTGCGGTGATTTCGCCGACGGAGTGACCGGCGCCGGCTCCGATCGCGGAATAGGCGGTGGATGGGTGCGGGAACAGGCTCAGCAGGCTGACAAGTCCGGCTCCCACGATCAACGGCTGGGCGACGGCAGTGTCCTTGATGGTGTTGGCGTCGGAGGTGGTCCCGTGCTCGACGAGATCGATGCCGCTGACCGCCGACAGCCATTCGAGGCGTTCGTGCACGCCCGGGACGTCGAGCCACGGAGTGAGAAAGCCGGGACTTTGGGCGCCCTGACCGGGCGCGACGACTACCAGCACGCACTTAGCCTTCCGTGGATGGCTACAAAGAACTCTCGACTTACCGACCAAAGTCCGCCGAGAGGCTTTGGAGGAATCCTACAAAGACTAGTCCACGGAGGATGTTCGCCCCAGCATCAGGGCCAAGCGCAGGGTGAGCGTCCCGCGAGGGTCGGTTGCCGAGAACCCGGTGATGTCGGTGATGCGGCCTAGTCGGTAACGCACCGTATTGGGGTGCACGAACAGCAGGCGGGCCGTTCCCTCCAAGGAGGGGCTTTGCTCCAAGAACGCCTCGGCGGTAGCCAGGAGGTGCTCCTCTCCCGCGAGCGGGGAGTAAACGGACTCGATGAGTTCGGCCCGTGCCAGAGCATCACCTGCGATGGCCCGCTCGGGAAGTAATTCGTCGGTGGAGACCGGGCGCGGTGCCTGGGGCCAGGCGTCGGCGGCATGCACCGCTGCGGTCGCGGCGCGAATACTGATACCCACGGCGTCGAAGTCCATGGCTCGTCGACCGATCACCACCGGCCCGGGTCCGAAGTGCGGTGCGAGGAGTCGTGCCGCGCGTGATGCGTCCTCGTCGCTGGTGATCCGACCGACGAGAGCTACGAGGTGGTCCCCGTGCATTCCGGTGAGCAGCATCAAGTCGTGGTTGCGCGATGCGCGGCGCAAGACATCGAGTGCGCCTTCCACGTCCGACACAGGTGCGTAACCCGCGACGACGGTGATCGGTGCCGCGTCGGACCACCCGAGGGCGGAAATGCGCGAGGCGACCATCGGGTCCATCTCGTCGCGCAGGATCGAGTCGACGACCAATGCTTCGAGTCGAGCATCCCAGGCGCCGCGGGCTTCGGCCGCACGCGCGTAGACCTCGGCGGCGGAGAAAGCGATCTCGCGCGAGTACCGCAGGGTCGCTTCCTGTACCAGCGAGCGCTCCGGTTCGTCGATCAGGGCATCGATCGCGGATTCGACGACGTCGATGGTGGTCCGAACCATGGCTACTGTCTGCTCGAGCGACACGATGCGCGCCAGTTCGCGTGGTGCGGAACCGAAGACGTCCGCGGTCAGCTGCGGCGACTCGTTCGAGTCGGACGCCCATTCCAGGAAGGCGGATATACCGGCGTGCGCGACGAGAGAGACCCACGCGCGCTCATCGGCCGACAGTTGGCGGTACCAGGGGTAGGTGGACTCCATTCGGACCGTTGCCTGGGTGGCGAGGTCGCCCGCAGCCGCGGTAAGCCGATCGATGAAGCCGGCGTCGAGCGGCGTTCGCATGCGTTATCCGAGTATCCGGCTATCCGACGTTCACGCCGACAAGGCTGCCGACGAGGTATGTCACAGCCGCAGCACCGACACCCCACAGAACCTGGCGCCCCGCACTGAAGGCGACTCCGCGTCCGGATTGATAGCCCACGAGGCCACCGACCACGATCAAACTGACGAGGGCGAGAACGACGGCCAGAACAAACGCCGTCATGCCGGCGAACAGTGCGTACGGAACAACCACGACGGATGCGCCGATCGCGAAGGAGAAGAAACTCGAGACCGCGGCCTTCCACGCCGAGCCCAACTCGTTCGGGTCGAGGCCCAGCTCCTCTCGCGCCAACGTGTCCAACGCAATCCCTGGATTCTTTATGATCTGATCGGCCACAGCTCGCGCCTGCTCGCGGGGCAGCCCTTTGGCTCGGTAGATGAGTTCGAGCTCCAGACGCTCTTCCTCTGGCTTTTCCAGCAACTCTTGTCGTTCGAGGTCGATTTCTCGCTTGAACAGATCGCGCTGGCTTGCCATAGATACGTACTCACCCGCCGCCATCGAGAAGGCTCCGGCCAGCAGCCCAGCCAAGCCAGCGAACAGCACGACGGAGTTCTCGATCGCACCCGCCAGGCTTGCGCCCGCGAATCCCATGACGAGAGCGGTGTTGGAGACCAGTCCGTCGCTGACCCCGAAGACGGCGGCGCGCACCGACCCGGACTTGTCCGTTCGGTGCCACGGCTCGGCTCCCTTGGTCGAACGTTCTCGGTGCGGAAATCGCTCCGGCTCGCTTCCCTTAAGTGCTCGGAACACATCCGCGTGTTCTCGCTCATCGGACGGCATTGTGGGCAAGGCCTGGGGCTCGTCGTCGTACATGCCGGCGTCTGCGCCTTCGTTCTGCTCTAGGTTGTCTAGGACGGAGACCAATCCCAGCGATCGCGCCCGTCGCACCAACTGCTCATCATCGGCGTTGAGCACCGTGGGCGCCGGCGGAATTTCGACGCCGTAAGCGGTGAGTTTGTCCACCCAGTGTTGGGCGTGCTTGTCTTCGACATCAGCCAACTCCAGCAGCGCTTCCCGCTGGTCACCGTCGGTGGATTCGGCCAGAGCCCGATACAGCAGGGACGCATTGCGTTCGGCATCCAGATAACGAAGGAAACGTCGTGGATCGTTGGACACGCGCCCTCCTTATCCGGGAATCGACTCGATACTCGTGCGGCAAGACGTCTGGACTTGCCGACTCACCCTGATCCTTCCGTATTTCCCGCGTCTGCGGCGGATGGGTCATCGAGTTGGTAGGTCTTGATCGCTCGAGTGACGGTTTCTGCGTCGATGTCTCCCGAACGCGCGAGCATGGCGAGTGCTTGCACCGTGATCGATTCAGCGTCCACCAGGAAATGCCGGCGCAGCGCGCCGCGCGTGTCCGACAGACCCCAACCGTCGGTACCCAGGGACACGAACGGCTGCGGAACCCATTCACGAATCTGGTCTTGCACCGCGCGCATCCAATCGGACACCGCAACCACTGGGCCTGGGCGGCCCTCCAGGCGTTGGGTGACGAAGGGCACGAGTGGCTCGTCCTCGGGGTTGAGCATGTTGTGGCGGTCGGCGGCCAGGCCGTCGCGCCTGAGTTGATTCCAACTGGTCACCGACCAGACGTCCGCAACGACTCCCCAGTCCTGCGCCAGCAGCTCTTGGGCGCGCAGCGCCCAATTCACTCCGACGCCGCTGGCCAGCAGTTGAACGGGGGAACCGTCGCCGGACCCCTCGCTGATCAGGTGCATTCCCTTGATGATTCCCTTGATGTCGCAGGGGTCTGGCTCGGCCGGCTGCGGGTAGGGCTCGTTGTAGATCGTCAGGTAATAGAACACGTTGGGTGATTCCCCACGGTGCTCGTCGAGGAGATCGAACTCGCTGTATGTCGGATCGGGATCGGGGTCCCCGTACATGCGTTGCAGCCCGGACTTGACGATGTGCCCGAGCTCGTAGCCGAACGCTGGGTCGTAGGCCACCACCGCGGGATTGGTGCTCGCGAGCAGTTGGCTGTGGCCGTCCTCGTGTTGGAGCCCCTCGCCGTTCAATGTGGTCCGACCGGCAGTCGCTCCGAGGACGAAGCCGCGTGCCATTTGGTCCCCCGCCGCCCAGAAGCCGTCGCCGGTCCGCTGGAAACCGAACATGGAGTAGAAGATGTAGATCGGAATCATCGGCACGTCGTGGGTGGAGTAGGAGGTGCCGACGGCGGTGAAGGAGGCGACCGAACCCGCCTCGTTGATCCCTTCGTGCAGGATCTGTCCAGTCTCTGATTCCTTGTATGACAGCATCAGCTCTCTGTCGACCGATGTGTACTGCTGCCCGTTCGGTGAGTAGATCTTCAATGTGGGGAACAACGAGTCCATGCCGAAGGTGCGCGCCTCGTCGGGGATGATCGGGACGAAGTGTGCGCCCATGCCCTCGTCGCGGATCAGTTCCTTCAGAAGTCGAACGAACGCCATGGTTGTCGCCACCGGCTGCTTGCCCGATCCGCGTTGGACTACCTCGTACGTGGAGTCCGGTGGTTGAGGCAGCGGACGTGCGGTCGTTCGTCGACTTGGCAGGAAACCACCAAGGGTCGTGCGTCGGTCGAGCATGTACTGGATCGCGGGATTGTCCGGACCCGGGTTGTAGTACGGGGGCAGGTACTCGTCGAGCTGTGAGTCCGCGATGGGAATGTGCAGCCGATCGCGAAACTCCTTCAGATCCTCCACCGTGAGCTTCTTCATTTGGTGCGTGGAGTTTCTCGCTTCGAAGTGTGATCCCAGCGTCCAACCCTTGATGGTCTTGGCCAAGATGACGGTGGGTTGACCCTTGACCTTCGTGGCGGCCTCGTATGCGGCATACATCTTGCGGTAGTCGTGCCCGCCACGTTGCAACGACCAGATCTGGTCATCGCTCCAGGTCTCCACGAGTTTCGCGGTTCGCGGATCGCGTCCGAAGAAGTGATCTCGAATGAAGGCTCCGTTCTCGGCCTTGTAGGTCTGGAAATCGCCGTCGTGGGTGTTGTTCATCAAATTGACCAACGCACCATCGCGGTCCGCCGCCAACAGTTGATCCCAGGCTCGTCCCCAGACCACCTTGATCACGTTCCATCCGGCGCCGCGGAAAAGCGACTCGAGTTCTTGAATGATTTTGCCGTTGCCGCGAACGGGTCCATCGAGGCGCTGAAGATTGCAGTTGACGACGAAGACGAGGTTGTCGAGCTCCTCCCGCGCCGCGAGGGACAGCGCGCCGACGGCGTCGACCTCGTCGGTTTCGCCGTCGCCGAGGAAGGCGTACACCTTCTGCTGTGACGTGTCGGCCAAGCCGCGGTTCTGCAGGTACTTGTTGAACCGTGCCTGGTAAATGGCGTTGAGGGGCCCCAGGCCCATCGAGACGGTCGGGAACTGCCAGAACGATGGCATGAGTCGCGGATGCGGATAGGAAGGAAGGCCACCACCGGGGTGGGAGAGTTCCTGGCGGAAGCCATCCATCTGGGACTCGGTGATCCGACCCTCGATGAAGGCTCGCGCGTACATGCCGGGGGACGCGTGGCCTTGGAAGAAGAGTTGGTCCGCGCCGCCGGGGTGGTCGGGGCCCCTAAAGAAGTGGTTGAAGCCGACCTCGTACAGCGTCGCCGAACTCGCGTACGTGGAGATGTGCCCTCCGACGGACACGCCGGGACGTTGCGCTCGGTGCACCATGATGGCGGCGTTCCACCGGATCATCCGGCGGATCTCCCGCTCCACGGCCTCATCCCCGGGGAACCAGGGCTCGCGTTCGGGGGAGATGGTGTTGATGTAGTCGGTGCTGCGCAGGCTCGGCACACCGACGTTGCGTTCTGCCGCTCGGCGCAACAGCGAGAGCATCATGTAGCGGGCGCGGTAGTTGCCCGAGGTGTCGACCAGTGCGTCGAGGGAGTCGATCCACTCGCGGGTCTCGTCCGGATCGACGTCCACGTACTGGGTCGGCAAGCCGCCCGCCAGGGGAGCGGAAGAGTCGCTCTCAGGGGCCATTGGTGTTCGCACCCTCTTTCGTCTGACGTTCCCGAGGGGTCGCCCCGGGGCCGTGTCATCGGTGGTGAACTGTGTGTAGGCGCATTCTCGCGTATGGGCGCCGACAGTCGCCACGCGCCCTACCGGGGCGAGTCAAGAGGAAAAAGTGTGGCGCTGGCGGGGCAGTTGCGGGGAGTATCGCGAACGAGTTGGCCGGAACTGCTTGCGTAGGCCGGGGACTTTCGGTGGACTAGGCACACTCGAGGCGACGCAAGGGGCGTCGTCGTGGCCGTTCAGGAGGAAACACGTGAGCGCGGATGCCGGGTCGATCGACCTGGAAGAGGCACAGCGTCGTGCGTCTGCCTTGAATCTGGATGCGGGTATGACCGTCCAGGAACTGAACTGGGACGAAGACGCCGACCCCGTCATCCGGTCGGGTATCGAGGAGATCATCGGTGGCGACCTGGTGGACGAGGACTTCGATGACGTTGTCGACGCGGTGGTGATGTGGTGGCGCGATGACGACGGAGACCTGGTGGACGGTCTCGTTGACGCCATCGGACCGCTCGCCGATCACGGAGTCATCTGGCTGATGACTCCCAAACCGGGGCGTGAAGGTCACATCGAGTCCGAGGACATCGCTGACGCCGCTCCGACGGCGGGGCTGCAGCAAACGAGCACCATCAGCGCCGGCTCCTTTTGGCAGGGCACACGTTTGGTCGCTCCGCGTTCCAAGCGCTAACGTCCTTTTAGGTGTGCACGGGGCGCACCACGGCCCGGAGGAAACCCATGGCACTCGAGGTTGGCACGACCGCCCCTGACTTCACGCTGCGCAATCAGTTCGGACAGAAAGTGTCGCTGTCGGATTTTCGCGGCAAGAAGGTCGTGGTGATGTTCTACCCGTTCGCCTTCAGCAGCATCTGCATCGGTGAGATGTGTGCGATCAAGGATCGGATCGGTGATTTCGACAACGACGACACCGTGATGGTCAGTATCTCGTGTGATCCGACGGCCTCGTTGAAGGTGTTCGCCGAGACCGAAGGCCTCACCCACCAACTGCTGAGCGATTTCTGGCCGCACGGGGAAGTGTCCCGGGCATACGAAGCCTTCTGGGAGAAGACCGGGTTCGCGACGCGGGCGACGTACGTCCTCGACCGCGACGGAGTCATCCGGTGGTCGGTGGTCAACGGTCCGGGTGAGGCGCGGGACGCCGATGATTATGCCAGCGCCCTGGCGGCGCTGGGCTGATCCGGCCCCGATGAGCGGGCTCGTCATCTCAAGATGCGCGATCACCGAATTAACGGTGGACTTAGAGCACTGCGGGTGCGGGGGGCCCGAGACCCGCGCACCCGCAGTACCCTCTACACCTCGTGCAGATTCCGTATCGGGCGCGTCTGTCCTCTCAGGATTCCTCCGCAGACCGGCTTACCGAGGCAGAGGTCCGGCTTCTTCTTCGTCCACCTTCGCCTGATTGATCTGCTCCATATGCGACACGATGCCGCCGATGAGTGCGATCTGTGCGGTTCGTTCGGCCTCCCGCACCGCTTGATGGGCGGCGGTCTTGCCGATGGTCCGCGTGGGGTCGTCGGTGGCCAGGTTCGCAGCGGTCGCCGCGATTAGGTCTGCCAGCGGCGACAGCGCCGCCGGTGGAAGGGCACCGGAACCGTCCGTGTTGCTCGTCGATGCGCGACGTAGATCCGATGCCAACGACAACGCGCGGGTGGACATGATCTGGCAGGCGTCGACTTCGGCTTGGACGGCGTGCAGGTCCGAGGTGGTCACCCGAATGCTCCAGCGGCGATTCATTTTGAGGTCTTCCAGGGCGGCGGCTAAACCGAGAACCTGATTGCGCAAATCGACGGCTTCGTCGAACCAGGCCCGCACGGTTTCCGGACCGGGATCGGTGCGGAGTTCGACGGCGATGCGTTCCAAGAGTTGCCCGAGGCGCTCTTGCACGTCATCGGCCTTGTCTTCCAAATTGCGAGTGGCCTTTGTCGGAGACGCGACGTAGCTGGCGAGGACCGCAAAGATGGCGCCGATCACGATTCCCGCGAATCGCTCGACGGCGAGTTCGGTGGTCAGGTTTGTTCCGATGACCAAGATCACGGTGACGGCAAGAGCGGTCGCCACCAGCGGGGATTCGTCAGGACTCGCGACGTGCAAGAGTCGTGCGACAACAAAGCACAAGGCGACCAACAAGAGGATCGTCACCGCCCCGCTCCCGACAACCGACACGATCCCCAACGCGACGGCGGCACCGACGAGGGCTCCGGTGACCTGGATGAACGCACCCTTGGTTGCCTGATGGAAGCTCGCCTGGGTGGCGATCACTGCGGTGATCGCCGCAGGAACAGCGCTGGCCAAGGGAAGTGCCTGCGCGACGATGTACGCCAGGAAGGCAGCGAGCGATGTAGCCGCCGCGATCCGGGTATACGAACGATCGATCCGCGCCGCTCGCTTGCGTAGCCGTTCGCCTCTCACAAAGAAAGTATGGACCCGGAGGAGTTATTCAAGGTCATCGTCTCTGCCTCGTCGGGGTCGTGGGTGACGTGCACGGCGGGAATGCCGGTGCGGCGAACCAGGGCGAGGACGTCGGCAGCCAGGCGTGATCGCAGTGGCGCGTCCAAGGCACTGAACGGTTCGTCCAGACACACAACAGCGGGGTCGGACGCGAGTGCACGGGCGAGCGACACCCGTTGCGCCTGGCCACCGCTGAGTTGATCAATGTTCCGGTCGCCGAGGCCCGCGAGATCCACCCAACTCAAGAGCTCATCTGCTGTGCTCCGGGCTTCACTCGCCGACGCGCCGGATCGACGCGGACCGTACGCGACGTTGTCACGCACCGTCATCGTCGGAAACAGTAAGGGCTCTTGAAACACCATGGCCACTTTGCGGGCGTGTGTGGGCATCTGCGTTACATCGACCCCGTCAATGAGAACCCGACCCGAGCGAGCGGGGATCACGCCCGCGATCGTGGACAGCAGCGTCGACTTGCCGCAGCCACTCGGCCCGACGACGGCCAGCACACTCCCAGGCGGCACCGTGAAGGTCACGGGTTCTCCCAACGCGGATTCGTATCCGATGGTGAGGTTCTCGCACGTCAGAGTGTGACCGTTCATGATCGTCGACCTCCTCGGTCGACGGCCGCGACAAGCGTTGTGGTCATGACGACGAGAACGACCGCCATAGCCGCCGCCGCCCCGAAGGATGCTTCACCGGGACGACCGAGAAGTCGCGCGATCACGAGGGGAACCGTAGGGCCGTCGGCTCGAGCGAGAAAAGAGGCAGCCCCGAACTCTCCGAGAGACACCGCGCAGGCGAGACCCCCGGCCGCGATCATCACTGTCCTCAGGGTCGGCCCGTAGCCAGTCCACCACGCTCGCGACGGCCGGGCGCCGAGGGTGGCGGCGACGGTCACGAGGCGGGCGTCGGTGGAACGCAGCGTCGGGGTGGCGACCGCGACGACGAGCGGAACGGCGATGAGAGCGTGGGCGATCGGGATCAACAGACCGGTGGCGCGAAGATCCACCGGGGGACGCCCGTAGGCCAGCATCGTTGCCAGGCCCAGCGTCGCGGCCGATATGCCCAGCGGCAGAGCCGTCGCAAGAGCGAAGGCCCGTCCGAGACGATGCGCCAGCACACTCATCGCGGCGAGGCCACCGACAGTGGCTGCAACGAGCCCGGTGACGAGTGCGAACGATAAGGACCGCGCCATGGCGCTGAGCGGTGACCCGATCCGAGTGCTTCCAGCGTCGATCGTCTCAAAACCGGCGAAGATCGCCCACCAACTCATCGTGAAGCCGGACGACGATCGCACCGACGACCACACCAGTGAGGACACGGGGGCGAGAACGATGACGACGGTTGCTGCGACAACGATGCCGACAGCCCATCGGGCCGATCCGAGTGGACGCCGCAGGCGGAAGGTGCGCAGCGCACCCCTGGGGATCGCGTTGCGCGTTCGAGCGGCCCACCACAACACCGAGCCGACAACGATCGCCTGGATGGCGGCGCTGACCGCGGCGGCCTGGAAATTCAAAAGGATGGAGGTTTGTCGAAGCACCAGCGACTCAAGGGTGCGCGTGTTGGAGTCTCCGAGCAGTAGCACGATGCCCAGCGAGGTGAAAGAGAAGACGAACACGATCGCCGCGGCCGAAGCGATGGCAGGACCGAGGGCAGGCAGTGTCACGGTGCGAAACGCTGTCCACCGTGATGCGCCCAGAGTCCTCGCGGCGATATCGAGTCGAGGATCGATGGTGGACCAGCGGGCACCCACGATCCGCACCACCACCGCCATATTCAGGTACGCGTGCGCGAGCACGACGATGAGGAAACCCGAACCGAGATCGGAGCCGACCAGCGATCGAAACGCCAACGCGACCACCACAGTGGGAAGGACGAACGGCACGGTGGCCAGAGCCAGAGCCCATCGACGTCCCGGGAAGCGGTACCGGGTCAGCACGTTGGCCATGGGCAATCCGACGACCAGCGAAACAGCGGTGCTCGCCAGTGCTTGCACCGTCGCCAGTCCAGCTACTCGCCACGGAAGCGAGTCCGATACGTACTCGATCGTCCCCGGCGAGAGGACTTGCCCAGCCAACGAGACCAGCGGCACCACCATGAACGCGAGCAGGAAGCCGGCGGGTGCGATCCACGCCCACCGCAACCAGGTCGGTGCTGTCATCGTGTTCTGCCCTCGAGAACGTGTGCGTGAGGAGCGCTAGCGGCCCATCACTGCACCCCACTCGGAGAGAATCTCGTCGATGTTGTCCGCGATGTACTCCGAGGACAACTCCTCGGCGTCAGGCACCTGCGGCGCGAAGCGTTCGAACACCTCAGGCAAGGCCGTACCGTCCCGGGCCGGGAAGACGAACATGTTCAGCGGAATGTCCGCTTGCACGCCCGGGGAGAGCAGCCAGTCGATGACCAGCGTGGCGGCCTCCGGCTGGTTGGTCCCGGCGAGGATCCCGGCGTACTCCACTTGCCGGTAACAGCCATCGGTCATCACCGATGTGGAGGGCACCTCGGGCGGCTCACCCTCGGCGTAGACGATCTCGGCCGGCGGGCTGGTGGCGTACGAGACGACGATGGGACGGTCGCCACCACCGCCGAAGGTGAAGTCGCCGTAGTAAGCATCGCTCCACGAGCCGGCGACCTTCACTCCGTTCTCGCGTAGCCGTTGCCAGTAGTCGACCCAACCGTCTCCGTATCGGGACACGGTGGACAGGGCGAAAGCGAGGCCCGGGGACGACGTGCCGGGGTCTTGGACCACGAGCAGGTCGCGGTACTGCGGGTCGGCGAGATCGTCGAGGGTGGTCGGGGGAGCGATGCCCTCGGCGGCGAACCAGGTGTCGTCGATGTTGATGCACACATCGCCGAAGTCGATCGGCGTCACTCGACCATCGAAGGACCGTTCGGCGAGCTCGGGGCGCAGCGCCTGCGCCTCGGTCGAGGTGTAGGCCTCGAAGACGTCCGCGTCCAAGGCCCGCGTCACGAGGGTGTTGTCCACCCCGAAGATGACGTCGGCGGTGGGCGCTCCGGCGGCCAGGATGGCTCCAGCCACCATCGATCCCGCGTCACCGCCGGACACCAGCTCCAGGGTGACTCCCGTGGATGCCTCGAAGTCAGCGATGACGTCGTCGCTGAGCGCGAACGAGTCGTGGGTGAGTAGTTGAACGGTTTGACCGGCGAGGTCCGCGGTGCTCGCGGCCTCGGGTTCGGTGTCGGATGCCCCGGAACTGCAGGCGGCGAGTACGAGCACGGACGTCAGACATCCGGTGCCGAGAACTGCGGGAATGCGCTTCATGTTTCCTCCCTAGCGCTGGCATTACCCAGATCAGGTTCAGCGGGTCGACAGACGCGTCTGCCCTCTCAGCCCACCGCTATCGCGTGAGCTCCCCTTGGTTGTGTTCAGTTATTAACACTTCAGGTTGCTGGTGTGACCTACATCCGACGGCCACAGGTATTTCGGTGTCGGAACGCAGCATACTCCGCCGAACGGACAGTGCATCAGTACCGAACCTCGGTCCACGCACCCGAGGCGGCACTGGCCCGGATGGCGTCCGCGACGCACGCTCCGTGGTAGCCGTCGATGAAGGTTGGGTAGCGCGGCGCATCGGCGGGCTCACCGCGAGCGACATCGTCGTAAACGCTCGCGAAGAAAGCGGTGAACGCCTCGGCGTACCCCTCGATGTGACCACCCGGGTAGAACGCCACTGAGCGCGCCTCGTTGGACAGGTGCACGGGATCTTTCAGCAGGACCTCACTGGTTCGGCCGCGCCGACCGATCCACAACGTGTCGCTGGCTTCTGAACTCCACATCAACGCCCGTTGTGATCCCGCGAGCTCGAATCGCAGATCGTTCTTGCGGCCCGCCGACACCTGGGACACCGAGAACGAGCCGCGGGCGCCTCCCTCGAGGCGCAACAGAACGCTGGCCGCATCGTCGCTGTCGATGGACACGGGTTCGCCCCCGGCTACGGATGCCCCGCTAAACGTCTCGACCTCCCCGTGTGGTCGATACCGCACAGGGATGAACGTGTGCAGATCCGCGCACACCTCGGTGACGCGCCGCCCGGAGATCCACGACATCAGGTCCAGCCAGTGCGAGCCGATGTCGGCCACCGAACGCAGATCTCCCGCCCGCTCGGCGTCCAAGCGCCAATTCCAGTCCGTGTCCTCGAACAACCAATCCTGGTGGTAGGACCCGGTGAGGAAGCGTGGCTCTCCCAGCTCGCCGGAGCGCATCATGGCATGCGCTTCATGCATCAGCGGATAGAAGCGAAAGTTGAAGCAGGTCGCATGAACGACTCCGGCAGTCTGGGCTGCATCGACCATGGCGCCCGCGCTCGCAGAGTCCAACGCCATCGGCTTCTCGCAAATGACGTGCTTGCCTGCGTTGGCGACCGCGATCGCCTGGGATGCGTGCACATGGTTGGGGCTCGCGATGTGCACGACGTCGATATCGGGTTGCTCGAGCAGCTCCTCAAGATCGGAGTAGACGACCGGAACGCCCCAGGCCGTTGCCTTCGCTCGCGCCCGATCCGGGCTCGAACCGACTAGGCCCACCACCACTGCTCCGGCTCGTCGCGCGCACTCCACGTGCACTGCGCCGATCTGCCCGGTCCCGACGATGGCAACGGCGGGTGATACGTCCTTGGGTGCGTTCATTGGTCGTCCTCATCGGTTGGGCGTGCCGAGTGAATCTAGCGGTCGTGAACTGGGGTTTTTGCGCATCGCGGGTTTTGGATCGCGTTACTCTCTGGTGCACCAGCACCCGGTGGACGCCGCACGTGAGGAGATGCCATGACCGTGTCTGCTTCACCCTCGGTGGAAGCGCTGCCCCACTGGGAGGAGACCCCGGACGATCTCCCGGCCGCCATCCGCCAGATCAAGTCGGCCATCCGCGCGTCGATCGATTCGAGCGGCCGATCGGTGGAGCAGGTCGCGCAGGCCCTCGAGGAGCGCATCGCCGAGCGCGTGCGGGTGATCGACGCGGCGAAGGCCGCGGGGGAGTCGATCTGGCCGGAGATCGACTTCGACGACATCGCGCAAGGCACCGTCACAAAGGCGCAACGAGATCTGGTCAAAGCGCGGGGGTGCCTTGTGGTGCGCGGCCACTTCGACCCTGAGCAGGCGTTGGAATGGGACCGGTCCATCCTTACCTACGTCGAAGGCAACCACTTCTTCGAGGACTACCGGGGATCGGGGGACGACTTCTTCGCCTCGGTGGGTTCCCGTCCGGAGATCTACCCGATTTACTGGTCGCACGCCCAAATGCAGGCGCGGCAAAGCGACCGGATGGCCGCGGTGCAGTCCTTCATGAACAACCTCTGGACGAGCACATCGATGGATGTCGAGTGGTTCGACCCCGAGCGCGATTCGTTGTATCCGGATCGGATTCGGCGCCGACCCGAGGGCGCGGACTCTGCCGGCCTGGGAACACACATCGACACGGGAACGTTGGACTTGTGGATGACGAAGGCCTACCAGCGGGCCTTCCGTCACGTCTACGACGGCTCCATCGAAGAGTACGACCCGTGGGATGCGACGTTTCGAACCGAAGGCCCCCAATACCCCGGTACGACGATGTGCTCGGCCTTTCGCACCTTCCAGGGCTGGACGGCGCTATCGGACATGGACTTCGACCAGGGTGTCCTGCACGCGATACCGATCCCCGAAACGATGGCGTACCTGCTGCTGCGTCCGATGTTGGACGACACCGACGATGACGACATGTGCGGCGTGATGGTCAACAAGGTGTTCCCGATCAACGAGAAGTGGCACGAGTTGCCGATGCAAGCCTTGAGTGGGATCCCGAGTGTGCGCGCCGGCGATTCGGTGTGGTGGCACTGCGATCTCGTGCACGGCGTTGCGCCGGTGTTCGATCAACAAGGCTGGGGCAACGTGATGTACATCCCGGCCGCCCCGTGGTGTCCGCGCAACCGTGAGTACGCGCCGATCGCGTTCGAGGCGTTCGCCACCGGGTCGAGCCCGAGCGACTTCCCATCGGAGCACTACGAGCGCCAGTGGCCGGATCGCTTCTCGGTCGAAGAGTTGAACGACCGCGGCCGCCGCGGCTTCGGCATCGCGGACTAAACGGCACGGGAGCAGGACATGGCGGAAGTCTTCGACGGGATCGACGAACGGCTAGCCGAGTGGATCGCGGCGCAACCGTTGTTCTTCGTTGCCACCGCGCCGATGTCGGCAGACGGGCACGTCAACTGCTCACCCAAGGGACTACCGGGCACGTTCGCGGTGCTCGATGGGAACGAGGTCGCCTACCTCGACCTCACCGGCAGCGGAGCGGAAACGATCGCCCACGTGAAAGAGAACGGCCGCATCGTGATCATGTTCTGCGCGTTCACCAAGCGTCCCCGGATCGTCCGGCTGCACGGCACCGCACGAGTGGTCGAGGCGGGAAGTGCGGAGTTCTGCGAACTGGCCGATCGGTTCGCCGATTACCTGGGCGCCCGCTCGATCGTGCGCATTGCCGTGGACCGGGTGTCCGATTCCTGCGGTTACGGCGTCCCGGCAATGGAATTCGTTCGCGAGCGCGAGAACCTGCCCTTAGATCACGCAAAGCGCGGAGCGGACGGACTCGAGACGTACCGGCAGGACAACAACACCGTCAGCCTCGACGGCCTGCCCGCGCTGCCCTAGACGCGATCGTTGTCGCCCCCTGGACTCACCAGCACCGGTGAGCCGGGCACGGATCGACGCTGTCCGGAATCCGACCGCGCCGTGGCCTGGTTTGCAACAATCGACCTATGGCAACCGTGGGATGGTGCGACAGCATTGACGGTTGCCGAGTCGCGATAGAGGCGTCATGACCAACCCCGTTGTGGTGCGCCGCGCCACGGTCGACGATCTGTCGGCGGCGGCCCGGATCGGTGTCGAGGCCTACGTCGGTGCCGGGCAACTCGATGACGGCCCGGACGGCTTCTACGGCACGGTGCTCGCTGACACCGGCTCCCGCGAGAGCGATGCGTTGCTGCTGGTGGCTGTTCGGCAGGGCCAGGTGGTGGGGACGGTGACGATCTGCCCGCCGGCATCACCGTTTCGGGAGATTGGCCGCGACGGAGAAGTCGAGTTCCGATTCCTGGCTGTTGCGCCCGAGGCGTGGGGGTACGGCGTGGGCAACGCCCTCGTGGCAGCGTGCGAGGAGCACGCGCGCTCGACCGGGTCGAATCGACTCGTGATCTGTGTCCGGGACATCAACGCAGCCGCGATGACGCTCTATGCACGTCACGGTTTCCAGCGCCTGCCCGAGCGCGACTGGCATCCGGTTCCCGAAGTCGCGCTCTTGGCCTTCGAGAAGAACCTGACCTGACAGGTCAGCCCGCCTGCCGCAGTTACGCCTCGGGCGTGCGAGCCAGGTGACGTTCTCGCACCGCCAGGAACAGCGGAAACGTGAACGCGATGGCCGTGACGAACGAGGCGACGACATACACCCAGTACCAGCGAATCCCTAGGCGACGACCTTCGATGATGATGAAGATTGACGCGGCCGCGGCGACGATCAAGAGATCAATCGACAAGGAACTGACCGCGGGGTTCGCGAACCACGCGGCGAAGAACGTATCTCCACTGGGTTCGACGACGCTGCGAATGTTGAACCATGCGGTCCCGACCAGGCCGATAGCCGCTACCGCGAGGTAGAGCCAGAAAACCCCGGGCGGACGTGCGGGCGGTGTCGAGTCTCCAGTAGTAGATGGTTTCATGTCACGCGAGTGTAGGTGGTCCCAGACCCCCATGGTGAGTCCCGCAGTTGAGGGTCACGGACGAGAATCAGCAGCCATGATCGACCCTGCCGAAACTGTGAGACCTTCGTACACTGCCCATATGGGCGCGGTCTTGGTCTTCGATGGCGACTGCGGTTTCTGCACCGCGTGCGTGGAATTCACTCGCCGATGGATCCGACCCAGAGTTGACATTCAACCGTGGCAATTCCTCGATCTCGCGGACTACGGATTGACCGACGAGCAGTGCGTAGAGGCGGTGCAATTCGTCACCGCTGATGGCCGCGTTCACTCGGGGAGTCGCGCGGTGACCGGGATGCTGCGAACAGCCAACCGCCCGTGGCCGTGGATCGCCGCACTCGCGGACGCCCCGGGAATCGCACCCATCGCCGCGTCCGTGTACCGCCTGGTTGCCCGTAACCGCTACCGACTCCCAGGATCCACACCCGCCTGCGCCGTGTCACCTCGATGAGTGCCGGCACCGACGACGCGAGTCGTTTCGGTGGTGTGTCGCCAGTGGCGCCCCCGGTCCCGGGGCCGTTCATGTTCGACCAGCGGTGGGAGTCGGTGTTCTTCCTGCATTGGCCGGTCGATCCATCCGATGTCGCGCCCTTCATGCCGCCGGGAGTCAGACCGGATGAGTTCGACGGTGCGACCTACGTCGCGCTTGTTCCTTTCCGGATGTCGGGGGCCGGCTTGGGGCGAGGCCACCCGATGCCGTGGTGGGGGACGTTCGTGGAGTGCAACGTGCGGCTGTACTCGGTCGATGACGAGGGTAATCACGGCGTGGTGTTCCGAAGCCTGGAAGCCTCTCGGCTCGTCACTGCGCTGGCAGCACGCTGGGGTTACCGGCTGCCTTACACGTGGGCGTCGATGAGCGTTCGCCAGCGGGGCGATCACTGGTGGTGGCGATCCGAGCGACGACGCCCGCGCGGGGGAGGGTCCATGACCCTTCAGGCCCGCGTGGGTGAGCCGGTGGAGCCGACCGATTTGGAGGTGTTCCTGACCGCGCGGTGGGGGCTGCACTCCTACGCGGCCCGCCGCACCTGGTGGACCCCCAACCAGCACGCTCCGTGGCCCCTGTACGCGGCCGNGGTGCTTCACCTGGAGGAGGACCTCGTCCACCGCGCAGGGTTCGATGCGCAAGCGGAATCAATGCTGCGGCCGCTCTTCTCACCCGGCGTCTACACGACCTTTGGCCTGCCGCGCGCCCTGTGATGAGTCGATCCCTGGTGTGTGGCCGAGGGGATCACGTCATCGCGCCCAGCTCCCGTAGTCAGCCGGCGGGTGACCGGATNCGAGGGCTGGGCGCGTTGTCGGGGCTACGCGGTGAAGGCGGAGATCAGTGCGTACGCGACACCGACCTGCACGATGATGGCGAGACCGAAGAACACGGGCCACGGGTTCTTCTTGAAGTCCCGTGCAAAAGGAGTGTCTTGCTCTTCCTCAGGAATGCTTTCGGACAGCAACTGAAGGCGGCGGATGGTGCCCAGCGACGTGACGAGCAGCCATAGTCCGATCACCACAGCACCGACGATGCCGGCTGTTTGCGCCTTCCCGTCCAGTGACGCGGCCGCCATCAGTCCTAGAGTGAAAAGCAAGATGGTTGCGAGCGTCGTTACGCCGATAAAGATGACCTGGTCGCGGATGTAGTGCACGAAGGAACTGGAATTCATGGTGTTCTCCCAATCGAAAGTCAACGGCGGGCTGCCGATGGAAAGCACTTTAGTTTTCTGGAGCATGTGCGTGGGGGCTTTTGGGTAAATTGAGNACAGGCCACGCATCCACCAGAATCACGAGGGAGTGCGAGAGGTGGTGCTGAAACCATGACGGCACCATCGTCGGCGCATCAACGTTCAATTAGTAAGCGCGTCAGTCGGCCAGTCGCTCGACGTCTCGCCACTGTTGGTTGCCGCCGAGCTTCTCGCAGTACTGCTGGACTCCCGACCAGGCGCGCTCCCAGTCGGCTGATGCCTTGCTCGCACGGTGAGCCCCCGAAGCTCGTAGCGGCGTTTGAATCGCGTATCCGTTGATGGTGATGGGTTCGCCGATGGCGGCTTCGACGGCCAAATCCCACGCGCGCGCCGATTGCGTCCACGGCCTATCCGCATCGGTGATGAACTGATTGGTCCGCCGCGCGGCCTCGTCTCGGAACTGCTCGAGTTCCATGACGCCNGTGTCGCAGACGACCATCCGCAACTCGACCGCCGATGCAGCTGCTCGCTGCTGACTGGACTCTTTACCCTGCCACTGCCACAACAGGAGAAGAGCAATGACGGCCAAACCCGTCACCACGCTCCCTACGCCGAGGACAACGAGCCACGCTCGATCCTTCATGGGGCTCCTCGCGCGAGGCGGTATCGGTCAAACTCAATGAATTTTACGCCGCCGCTCGGAGTCTGCCTTTTGAGAATCCTGTCAACGTTTCCGGTATGCAAAGGCGCGTCATCCACGTNGCCCCTGCTGCAGGCCGTGTCCTCACCAGCACAATNCGTACGCGTCACTAGCCTCGGAATGTCAGATTTGGGTTCGGCCTACGAGAGGGATCAGGATCATGGAACCAACGTCATTTCACTCGTGGATCGGCATAAGAACGCAAGATATGCGCGCGGGCTGGGTACTTTTCGCCCCGCATCGCTAGGGCTCACACTCATCTTGGCCATCGCAGGCGATGCGGTGTCAGGCGCGATGCAAACGGCGTTCATCGTCGTGACCGTTGTCATCATGCTGATGTCGCTTCTGTGGCTGGACGGCTGCTTGCAGGATTTCGACGCGTTCCGCAAAGATATCCCAGCCTCGGAAGAAAACTCGCACATCGCCGAGAACCTGCGCAAAGGCCCCATCGGAGCCTTCCGGGCCATCATCGCCGTCGCGCACATCGCCGTCACGGCGGCGTTGATTGCGGCCGCCATTGCGGCGTAGCAACTTTTTGCTGTAGCGGTTGGTGCGGGCCACTGAGCAACGCCGGGTGCGCCCGGCCACCGCTACCTGCGACAAGATCGCACGAGGGTAGTTCGCAGCGTTAGAGACGCCGCAATTCTTCAAAATACTTAGCTGCAGCCGCACCCTGAGCAGCCGCAGCCGCCGTCATTGGCCAATTCCAGTTCATCCCTGGTGTTCTCTGTCTCAGTCTCAGGATTTGTCATGAGGGGAAGGTTACGCCACGGACGGGTAGATCGCTTGTTCACGCTGCCGACGAAGTGAGAAATCAGTGCCCCCTTGCGCCTGGATTTTCTGCACGCCGGGGTGGCTCGTGGATGTGTGGGCGGCGGGAAGGCGGAACCAATAGGGGGGGGAATTCTCGAAAATGCGCTGACTATTCACTTGTATGTCAGCAATGTGACGTGTGATGACTCTCGCAGGCTTGTAGCCTGCCGGCAGACCGACAAGGAGAGGTCCGCGATGAAATTAATCATTAACGTGCGAGTCACGCAGGGATACGAGAAGTGGGTTGAACTTTTCCATTCCGCGTCAGCCGTACGCGAGGAATACGGCGTCACCGTATTGGCCTTCGGCCACGACAAGGATGACGAGTCGAACGTTTATCAGGTGATCGAAATCGACTCTATGGAGAAGATGCAAGAGGCGATGAGTAACCCTGAATTGCAGAAGACGCGAACCGACGCGGGAGTTGACCTCGACTCCCAGAAGATCACCTTCTTGGTGGAGTAGTCGCAGCACCCTGGCCGCGTCGGCTAAGCACCGTTGACCGTCTAATGCCGGCGACGAAATGCGACGTGTTGGTTACCTGCGCGTAATACGACGGCGGCAGACTTAGGTCCGTCTCCTTCTTCGGCCTGTGGACTGAGGCGCCTTCGTCCCTGCTTTGTTGGAGGAAACTTGTCCACCCTGGATCCCTTGCGCTGGAAAGCGCTCTTCGTTATTGCGATCGCGCAGTTGATGGTGATCTTGGACGCCACGATTGTCAACATCGCTCTTCCCTCCATCCAGGCGGATCTAGGAATCTCGGACGCCGATCGCCAATGGGTTGTCACCGCATACACGCTCACCTTCGGTGGCTTACTTCTCCTCGGCGGTCGCATTGCCGACTTCGCGGGCAGAAAACGAATGTTCATCGTCAGCCTTGTTGCGTTCGCTGCAGCGTCGGCCTTGGGTGGCCTCGCTGCGAACGCCGGGCTGCTCTACGCAGCTCGCGGCCTGCAAGGTGTTTCGGCTGCGGTCCTGGCCCCCGCTGCCTTGGCTTTGATCAGCGTTACGTTCACGGACTCGAAAGAGCGAGCGAAGGCCTTCGCTGTCTATGGCGCCCTGTCCGGCGGTGGAGCGGCTATTGGGCTCGTACTCGGTGGCGCGTTGACCGAGTTCGCGTCCTGGCGTTGGACCTTATGGATCAATGTTCCTATCGCCCTTCTGGCGATCGCTCTGGCTATTCCTTTTGTGAGGGAGTCGCGCACTGAGGCCCGGACTGGGTACGACGTGCCCGGTGCCGTCACGGTGACCCTCGGACTGTTGGCCGTAATTTTTGGAATCACGCGCGCGGAAAGCGAAGGTTGGACCGGAACATCGACATTGGTCTTCCTCGGAGTCGGGCTCGTGTTGTTAGCGTTCTTCGTCGTTATCGAGTCTCGCTCGCCCCATCCGCTGCTTCCATTGCGAATACTGGCGAACCGGAATCGTGGCGGTGCCTATCTCGCCTCCTTCTTCATCGGCGTGGGGCTGTTCGCCATCTTCTTGTTCCTGTCCTACTTCTTCCAGGGTGTCTTGGGTTATTCACCGCTGGAGTCAGGCCTGCTCTTCCTCCCTCTGACCGCAGGAATCATCGTCAGTGCGGGAATCACCAGCCGGCTGCTCCCCATCATCGGGCCACGGTTCATCACCGGAGGTGGATTCGCTCTCACCATCGTCGGTCTTCTCCTTCTTCAGAGAATGAGCGAAAACAGCACCTACATTGGCGACATCCTTCCCTCCATGATCCTGGTGGGTCTGGGAATCGGCTTCGTGTTCGTCCCTCTGTCCGCGACCGCTCTATTCGGTGTGGGCGACGCGGATGCCGGGGTTGCCTCGGCGGTGTTGAACGCGGCCCAGCAGGTGGGTGGATCGGTCGGCGTTGCATTCTTGAACACCATCGCCACGTCGGCGACGACCGCGTACATCGTTGCGAATCAACTCCCCGGGCCCAACGGCGCCGCATTGGTGGAGGGCTTCACCACCGGGTTCTTGTGGAGCGCGGCCATCCTGCTGGTCGCGGGAGTGATTTGGATTGTCTTGGTGACGATGACCGGCAAAGACATGGCGGACGATGAGGTGAACGCAGATCGCCAGCCGCCGATGTAGGGGCGCTCGTGCCGCTTCATGACACGACCCCGGTCCACGCGCCTCGTGGTGGGCCCAACCGGACTCGAACCGATGACATCTTCCTTGTAAGGGAAGCGCTCTAGCCAGCAAACCGGGCTGCTGTTGTCGTGTTGTGCGTACTCTACGTCGAGATCGTGGTGCGATCCAGCCGCGCAACACACCAGCCCTAGTCATGTACAGCGCGACGGCCGCTTCGGCCTACCCGAGAGCCCTGCATCCAACTGAGGGACCGACTGAGAAACTCATGAGGGAATCCGGGGATGGTTGCGGAATTCCCGGCGCGCAGAAACAGTCCGGGTCAATCGCCGGATCTTCGAGAAATACCCCGTGGCGAACTCTCCTCGCACTAACATGAAGCGCATCGGCATCGACAAACTCGCAGGCCCTTCCCGAGTTTTCCTGCGTGTGCAACAGACGAGAAAATTGACATAGGAGTTGTTGATGGAACAGAAAGATATTCAAGCGACGCGTGACCTCAGCCTTTCCCTGAATTT
>PBTV01000022.1 GCA_002729215.1 Rubrivirga sp. | reverse complement strand
GGAGCCTTCTTCGCGGGAGCCTTCTTCGCGGGAGCCTTCTTCGCGGGAGCCTTCTTCGCGGGAGCCTTCTTGACGGCCGTCTTCTTCGCAGGAGCCTTCTTCGCGGTTGTTGCCATTGTGAGTGGGCGCACCTTTCCCCTGGGCACTCTCGAGAGCCACGATAAGAGCCCGAGTCAAGCCGTGATCGGCTTGTCGGGCGTAGCNGAAGTGTGCCATGCCCGTCTTATTCGTGCACGAGGACCCCCATGGCCGACCCGACACCCACCTCCCAGGCGTCCCCCTGGCGCACNTGATCATGCACATCGAATGGCCCGACGCCATCTACCCAGTAGCGGCCTTGCCAGGCCGACCGCACCTGGANGCGGTGGCGTCCGGCATCGGTGAATGCCTGCCGAACACCGGCCTCGGGATACGCCCGACCGGGAAAGCCNACCGTGTGCACCCACTGCGCCGTCGGGGTTGGGGTGCNGGANACCCCTCGAGCCCGTTGCTGAAAGGCCCAGGNCCACGTAGCGCTCGCCTCAGCAACGACCGCGTGGCCAACCACGGTCGAGGACCATCCGAGCCGAGCGGACGGTTGTCCCGATCGGCAGTGCAGGTCAAGGCCGACAACCGCACCCCGCGCCGGCAAACATTCCGGTTCTAACGGNGGCACCCGTTCCACGATGTCGCCGCGGATGCGCGTGCTCATGTCCGCGACCGACGTCACCTCTCCGTCGTCGGGACAAAACAGTCCCACCGGTTCGAAGTCTGCGCCCGGGCGAGCCAGCCAGGCTCGACCTATCTCCCGCCCCTGGGGGCAGCCCAAAACACCCCCTCGACATCCAGCGTCGCTGTGCTCGTCCTCTCGTAGACACGGAGCAGTGACCTTCCATCGGCATCCGTGACACGAGGCGGCCTGCTGACGACGTGCAGCAGACACAGTCGACGGTAGGAACACCGCCCCGGATCCAACAAAACGATCAATCTCGTCGTCCCCGACGATGTTGACTTCACCCACCTCCACNGCCCGGGCGGCTGAAGATNCCTCGTNAGGGCCGATACTGANACNGAGNCCGATCGCTGCACAGACACTGGCNCCCATCATCAGGGCGCCTCGGAGCACTCGATCCGGCANCNGTCGACCGTACGTCCACCGCGGTTACGCGGGATACCCGTCGCAACGCGCCTGTGGATGAGTGCATCCGCTCAGGNACCAGGGTTTCCGCGCTGATCAGAGGTCGCGCGCTCGATCGCATGGTGAATGAACGCCCCCACCTGCTCGTCCTCCACGAGAAACCCATCATGGCCGTAGGGGGATCGAAGAACGTGAAGTTGATCTGCACCGGGGGTGAGCTCTACCAATTCCGATTGCAGCCGCAGTGGGAAGAGTCGGTCACTATCAATTCCAACGACCGTGAGTGGTGCGTGAATGGTCGACAGGGCGCTCGCAACTCCCCCTCGGCCTCGACCGACATCGAATAGGCTCATCGCCTCGGTCAGCGCAACATAGGTGTTTGCGTCGAAACGTCGAGTGAGCTTATCCGCGTGATGATCAAGGTAGGACTCGACGGCGAACCGACCCCGTGACCGCGAACCGTCGGCACCGTAGGGATCTTCGTCTCGCTGCGGGCTGCGGCCGAAGCGCAGATCGAGCTCGGTCTCGCTGCGGTACGTCAAATGCGCAATGCGCCGCGCCACNCCCATGCCACGGTGCGGGCCCTGTCCGGCAGGCGCGTCGTAGTAGTCACCGTCGTTGAATGCCGGATCCGCTCTAATGGCTTCGATCTGTGCGGCGTGTGTACCGATTTGGTCCGCGGTAACCGCAGCCGTGGAGCCAAGCACCAATCCCCCTCGCACGCGTTCCGGGTACCGAACGAGCCACTCGAGGACGCGCATACCGCCCAGCGACGGACCCAACATGAGCAGCCACTGATCGATCCCTAGGTGGTCAGCAAGCGCTCGCTCGACGTCCACCATGTCGGCCACCGTCACGGTTGGGAAGCGGCTGCCCCAGGGGAGGCCATCCGGACCGGCGCTCGACGGACCTGTTGTGCCTTGGCATCCGCCCAGGACGTTCGCGCACACGACAAACCAGCGATTCGTATCGATCGGCATACCCGGACCGACCAGTCCCAACCACCATCCAGCCGTTCGGTGTCCCGGTCCCACCGGGCCGGTCACGTGCGAGTCACCGGTCAGGGCATGGCAGATGTAGATCGCATTGTGACCATCCGGCGCCAGAGTTCCCCACGTCTCATACGCCACTGTGACGTTCGGCAGAACGACCGTGGACTCGGTGGTGAACTCGCCGATCGTCAGGAATCGACGATCACCAGGGTCGTCCCCCTCCCGCCAGGCTGCGCTCGCGGGAGGGGGGCCCTGATANTTGATGGAATCTGCCGGTGCAGACAAGGTCAGGCCTGCTTGGCCGATCGGAAGCCGGCGTCGAGATCCGCCAGGATGTCGNCNNNNGCNTCCANTCCAACNGCNAGGCGAACGAGACCCGGCGTCACNCCCGCAGCCAGTTGCTGCTCGGNCGTCAGCTGGGAGTGCGTTGTCGACGCGGGGTGAATGACCAGCGACCGAACGTCACCGATNTTCGCCACGTGACTGTGCAACTCCAGCCCCTCGACGAACTTCTGGCCCGCCTCGACTCCNCCAGCGATCTCGAAACTGAGCACGCCTCCCGTTCCACTGGGTGCGTACTTCTTACCGAGGTCGTGCCAGGGGCTCGACTCAAGGCCGGCGTAGTTGACTGAGAGAGCCTCGTCTCGATCCTCAAGCCACGTCGCTACAGCCAGTGCACTGTCGCTGTGACGCTGGACGCGCAAACTCAAGGTCTCCAGCCCCTGGGAGATCAAGAACGCGTTGAAAGGAGCAGCGGCGGCGCCGAGATCACGCAGAAGCTGCACTCTCGCCTTCATGATGAACGAGACATTGACCCCNAACAGACCGTCGGGTCCGAGGTCACGTGCATACACGAGCCCGTTGTAGGAGTCGTCGGGCGTGTTGAATCCTGGGAATCGGCCGGGATCTGTGCTGTAGTCGAAACTGCCACTATCGACGATGGATCCGGCNACTGCCGTGCCATGGCCGCCCATGTACTTCGTGGCGCTGTGGACAACGATGTCCGCTCCCCACTCCAGCGGGCGGATCAGGTACGGAGTGGCAACCGTGTTGTCGACAATCAGGGGTACGCCGGCTTCGTGCGCCACCCCCGCAATTCCTTCGATGTCAAGGATCTCGATCAACGGATTGGCGATGGATTCTCCAAAGAAGGCCTTGGTGTTCGGGCGAACGGCTGCACGCCAGGAATCCAGATTGTTTGCATCGTCCACGAACGACACTTCGATTCCAAACTTCGGCAACGTCTGCTGGAAGAGATTGAACGTCCCGCCATACAAGCTGGGGCTAGCGACAATGTGCGATCCCACCTCGGCGATATTCATGATCGCGAGGAACTCTGCCGACTGACCGCTGGCGACGAGAAGGCCTCCGACGCCGCCCTCAAGGGCAGCAATACGGTCTTCGACAACCGCTTGCGTCGGGTTATTNATGCGGGTGTAGATGTTGCCCAACTCCTTTAGGGCGAAGAGGTTGGCTGCGTGAGTCGTGTCGTTGAACGTGTACGACGTCGTTTGATAGATGGGCAGCGCACGCGCGTTGGTAACGGCGTCGGGCGTTTGCCCCGCGTGGATCTGCTTGGTTTCGAAGGACCAGCCATCGCTCATGGGAATCTCCTCAANTTTCGTAGGTGATGCGTTTCGTCTTGGTTTGGTCGTNCTTGTCGTGCAGTTATCGGATGAGTCCGTTGTCGCCCGAACCGCACACGGCTCTGGCGGGCGCTGTGGACGCCGATNGAAGGGTGCTGATGGCGCTCACCGCCGAAGGCCGTGGCGCCGGGTCACTAGCTGGGACAGGAACAGCGCATGTCAGACCTCGCATTCATTCGGGGCCTTGCCCTGCGCAAGGCCGCGCTTGCCCGTAAAGGGCCAGGTCTCCACCGGAGCACCCCACCGCGGTTGGAGGGTTGCCGTCCAGCTAGCCAGGGCTTAACGCTGGAACTCTTGACCTAGCCAAGACTATAGCGGCCGGTGCGCTCCCCGTCCACGTGGCATTCACCACCGTCGAGGGTTTCTTCGGGTATTTCACGAAGCAGCGACTCGAGTTCGTTGGGCGGCACACCGTGACGGACGATTCCGGCGATCAAGATCCCCATGCGGTTGTCGGGATCTTCGATCAAGCAACGGTCGATGGCGGCATTGGCGCGGGCTCCATCGCCGCACAGCCACGCAACCACTCCCGTCGCAGCGGCGATGGTGGCAGCTCGACCCGGTGGTGTCCGAGCGAGCGCATGNACCAGACACCCCANCAGGGCGCACCTGTCCACCAGTGCCATGCGCGCCGCGCACCACAGGACAACATCGCGGGCAGCCACGGAACGCAGGCTGACCCGGAGGACATCGCTGGACACCCGTAGGGGCGAAATCGTCAACGTGGTCATCAGATCGTCTACTNGGATGTCATGCCGAGGGTGACCATCGGTCTCGAGCTCGCCATCACGTGGCCGATAGGACAGTTCCTCGGCCANGGCCTGCCTCGTCCGCGCCGGCCGTGGCGCGTGTGGGGCGGCGATGCACGCGGCTGCCTGTTGCCGCTCCTTGGTGCCGATCCACCGCCAGGACTCACCGTGGTCATTACCCGGAGTGCACTCACGGATTCGGGCGCCACGCATGTGCNGGTGGACACGCACCGACACCGGGCAGTGCTCAGCGACACCCCTCACAAGGCCGTCNGGGACCACTGGTTCGCGAGCGACATAGACGACGATGACCTCGTCCNCATCCAGCGCACGCACGGGGGCGAACAGAGCATCCACATAAACCGTGAACTGCTCGCTGGACGCGGCCAGATCGTCGACGGGCGTATCCGCTCGCTGGGTGACCACCAGTTGGCGACACTTCAACCACAGGCAGATGATCGATTGCTCGGGATGGAAGCCGAGCAGATGGGGAAGCGCAGCACCGATCTCGGCGGCCGTGGTCAGCGTGAAATCACTGCGATCGGGCAATTGATGAGGCGCGGGCGACGTCGGCACAGGCAGAGCCTGAACCGGCACGACACGATCGCAGCCGCGGTTATGGCAACGGTGGTACCAAAGTTCCCGCCTTGTGGACAGTTCGGTAGATGGGGTCCTTGGCCACCACNNCGGCTCCCGAGCTCACGCCTCGGATCCGTCGGGTGATCCAGGGTCCTGCGTGAGCCAGGAACCANGCTGCATCAGAACCTCGGCGCCGGCTCCATCCAGGGCGCGGTGGATCGGACACCGGCGATCGCCACGCATCACTCCCGAGGCCCAGAGCGTCCATCACTGCCTCCGCCGTCAATCGATGCCCCATTGACGACAGATGGAGGCGATCAGCGGACCACAATCGGGTGTCGTCGTACAAAGCGATCCCCCAGAAATCGACCACGGTGCATCCGTAGGCGGCGGCAATATCCAAAGTCGCCGAACGCAAGGAGCGCATCCGATCCGCCACAAGGCCGAAGGCCTTACTCCCTCTCGACGGATCTCCGTAGGCGAACAACAGCACGTGCGATCCGCCCGCCGTGAGTTCCCGCACGCTGTTCTCGAGGTCGGTGCACAATGTGTCGAGGCTGAAACTGCGCCGCAGCGCGTCATTGACCCCCGCACCCACCGTCACCAGGTCGGGTTTCAATGCCTGCGCCTGGGGCACCTGCTCGTCCATAATCTGTCGCGTCAGGCGACCCCGGATTGCGAGGTTGGCGTACGAGAGTTCTTCGATGTGTTGACGAGTGACGAGCAGTTCCGCCACGCGGTCCGCCCACCCACGATGCCGACCATCGCCGCGGATCTCGTCGTTCAATCCCTCGGTGAAGGAATCACCGACCGCGACGAAACGCATGAAGGGTTGTCGATCCGCGATCACANCTACATCATCNCCCNCGGTCGCATGTGTCGGCAATCAAAGACAAGCACGNCAGNNATCACCATNCACCNGAATGTNAAGGACCTGGCCGCCGAAGGCTTCCCCTCCCGCGACGACCAGGTCGNNNTAAACACTAGTCCGTACCGTCAGCACCGNCAGCACCGACACTCCGGTTGGCAAACGCNCGGCCCGCACGTCGATACCACGTGATCAGAGCGATCAGTCCAACGACAATTTGAGGGACGTACGACGTTNCTCGCCACACCAGGTCAGCCGCGGTTGCCGCACCCTTGTCGGTACCCGAACTCACCAACAACTGGATCATCAAAGCGTCCATCGTTCCCAACCCTCCGGGCGTGATGGGAACCATCAGCATGATCTGGCTTACCGCGAATGCCCCGAAGGCAGCGATCGGATTGGTGCCCGGCTGATCCCAACCTTCGACTCCNCGTAAGGCCACGAAGAGGATCAGNAATTGACTGCCGGTGATTCCGAGTTGGGCGAGCGTGAGCCACAACCATCGCTTTCTGAGCAGGTCGTACATCTCCCGACGGAACTTCACGATCGGGGCGGCGATGTCGACGTCTTTGAGGCGTCGGATTCGGCGGCCAAGAGGCCTGACGGCGGCGTTCCCCCAGGCACCCAAGCGCTCGGCGAGGGACTGCGAGCGCATGATGGATACGAACACCGCAATGACCAGGATCAGTATCCCCAAGCCCACGGGGCCCATCCATGCCACGCCGTCGGCCGCGCCAACGATCGTCAGGGCCAAGACGCCGAAAATGGGGAATCCGAGGCTGACAAAGGTGCTCCACAGGCTCACGGCGGTAATGGCTGCGGTGGCCGATGTTGCCGGGATCTTGTAACTCGCGAGCATGCCAAACTGCACCGCCAATCCGACCGCTCCGCCGGCTGGCACACCGTTACTGATGGTGAAGCTTGCCTGCTTCACCTGCTGGGACTGCCAGTAACGCAGGCGGGGTTCGGCTGCCATGAAAATCAGGCCGTACACCGCCAAGTACACGACGACGGTGACAGCAATGATCACCACGGCGATCCACGACATCGACTGAAGTGCATCGACGGCGTCGCTATAACTACCGATCTGCGGAATGACCTGCCAGAAGATCAGAACGATGACGCCCAATCCGAGGGCTCCGAGCGCGATGGACTTGCGGGGGTCCAGCATTGCCTGTGGCATCTCGGGCGGCTGCGAGTCGGCTCCGCCGTCCGCCGCGGAGTCGTCGACATCGTCCCGCATACGTCGAGCCTGCCATACCCGGACCCCCCCCCGGATCTTGACCACGAGCCATTGGGCATGATGAAGTAATGCGTCTCGACCACCTGTCCTACGCGTGCACGACGAGCGAGATCGCAGACGTTGTTCAGCGCATCGGGTCAGACCTCGGAGGAACGTTCGTCGACGGTGGCCGCCACCCTTCGTTCGGCACCCGCAACTTCATTCTCCCGCTGGCCGGCGGCTGCTATGTCGAGGTCGTCAGTGCGCTCGACCACCCCGCAGCTCTGAAGGCTCCCTTCGGCCAAGCCGTTCATCGCCGAGCCGAGCATGGCGGCGGATGGCTCAGTTGGGTTCTGGCCGTAGATGACATCGGCCCAGTTGAGCAACGGTTCGGACGGGAGGCAGCGCCGGGAAAACGTATCCGTCCCGACGGCCTCGAACTGTGTTGGCAGCAAATCGGCATCCTCAACACGTTGGACCGGCCAGAGGTTCCCTTCTTCGTGCACTGGGATTGCCCCGACGCCGAGCACCCGAGCGCAACCGGTCGAATAGAGACCTCCATCGCCATCGACACGATCGAGCTGTCGGGGGACCAAGCAGCGGTTACCGACGTAGTGGGATCCGACGTGGCGCTCGAGAACCCCATCGTGGCGTGGATCGACGACGAGGAGCCCGGGGTGTCCGCTGTTGTCTTCCGGACCGCCAACGGCTCTGTCCGGATCGACTAGCTCCGGTCGATCAATTCTTGCGGCAACCTCGCCGCCAACGATCGGAACCCACGCGTCTCGGTCAGCCGGCTACTGCAGTCGTGACTGTTCCCGCCACAGATCAATCCCGCCTTCGACAGCAACCTCGTCGATGGCTGCAATCTCACTCTCGCTGAAGGCAAGGTTGTTTACAGCCCCGACGGTCTCGCGGAGTTGGTCGGCCGAGCTCGCACCCACCAAGGTCGTGGTGACCCGTGCATCGCGCAACGTCCATGCCACAGCCATCTCGGCCAGACTCTGGCCCCTCTCGCGCGCTATATGCGCCAGAGCCCGTAGGCGATCTGCGTTCTCGGCACTCAGGAAGGCGGGGTCTAGTGATTTGCCTTCCGTTGCGCGGGAGCCTTCGGGGATTCCGTCCACGTAGCGATCGGTCAACATTCCTTGGGCGAGCGGGCTGAACGTGATGGATCCGGCCCCCACCGTTGTCAAGGCGTCAAGCAGACCGTCATCTTCGATCCATCGATTCAACAGCGAGTAGGACGGCTGGTGGATCAGCAAAGGAACGCCCAGGTCCGCCAGGATCTCCGCGGCCCGAAGGGTGCGTGCGGGCCCGTAAGAGGAAATGCCAACGTACAGGGCCTTGCCCTGGGCAACGGCGGTCGCCAACGCGCCCATGGATTCTTCGAGGGGCGTATTCGGGTCAGGTCGGTGGTGGTAGAAGATGTCGACATAGTCCAGACCGAGTCGCTCGAGGCTTTGGTCCAGGCTGGCCAGCATGTATTTGCGAGACCCGAGATCCCCGTAGGGGCCTGGCCACATATCCCATCCTGCTTTGGAAGAGATGACCAGTTCGTCCCGATACCGGGCAAAATCCTCACGCAAGATGCGTCCGACGTTGATTTCGGCCGACCCGAACGGCGGACCGTAATTGTTGGCGAGATCGAAGTGGGTGATTCCTAAGTCGAACGCCGTGTGCATTATTTCCCGCTGCGTGGCCAGAGGTTTGTCGTCACCGAAATTGTGCCAGAACCCCAAACTGATCAGCGGTAAATCAAGCCCACTGCGACCGCATCTGCGATAGGGCATCCGACCGTCGTAGCGATCCAGATCGGGCAAGTAGTGTGGGGCGATATCCATGAATCGATTGTGGCAGTGGTCGGCGAGAATGGAGTGCAAGTGTCGAATATTCCGCACCTGACAATGAACGACGATCGATCGATCCCCCAGATCGGTTTGGGCGTTTGGCAAGTGCCCGACCATGTGGCCACCGAAACGTGCCTGACGGCCTTCGAGGCCGGGTA
>PBTV01000021.1 GCA_002729215.1 Rubrivirga sp. | reverse complement strand
CCGGCGGATCGCCATCCATCGAGCCAAAATTCCCCTGACCGTCTACCAGCGGCAGGCGCATGGAGAAATCCTGCGCCATGCGGACCATCGCGTCGTAAATCGCGGAATCGCCATGCGGGTGATACTTACCCATGACATCGCCCACGATACGCGCCGATTTACGGTACGGCTTGGACGAATCGTAGCCGTTTTCCTTCATCGCATAGAGAATGCGCCGCTGCACCGGCTTGAGCCCGTCGCGCACGTCGGGCAGCGCGCGAGACACGATGACGGACATCGAGTAGTCCAGGTACGACCGCTGCATCTCGGTTTGCAGATCAACGGGCTCGACGCGAGAAGCCTCCGGTGGTTCGCCGCTGGCCGTCGCGTCGATGATATCGATGTCGTCGGGCACTTACGCCTCCGTCATTGTCGTGGTAGGGGAAAGCTTTTGCTTGTCGTCGTGTGTCATCGCTTGTAGCCGTCAAATGTCCAGGAAGCGAACGTCGCGTGCGTTCTGCTGGATGAAGTTGCGCCGGGATTCGACGTCCTCCCCCATCAGCACGCTGAACATTTCATCGGCCTGGGCGGCGTCGTCCAAGGTCACTTGGAGCAAGACTCGGCGTGCGGGATCCATCGTCGTGTCCCACAACTCATCGGCGTTCATCTCGCCTAAGCCTTTGTAACGCTGTACGGCCTCTTCTTTGGGGAGTTTCCGGCCTGCTGCCTGCCCGGCTTCGATGAGTGCGTCTCGTTCCCGATCGGAGTACGCGAATTCGGATCCCTCACGCTGCCACTTGATCTTGTACAGCGGTGGTTGCGCCAGGTAGACGTGACCGAGTTCCACCAAGGGACGCATGAAACGAAAAAGCAACGTCAACAACAAGGTACGGATGTGTTGACCATCGACGTCGGCATCGGCCATAAGGACCAGTTTGTTGTACCTTAACCGATTCAAGTCGAACTCGTCTTGCACGCCCGTACCCAGCGCAGACACTAAGGCCTGAACTTCGTTGTTACCTAAAACTTTGTCGATGCGGGCCTTTTCGACATTAAGGATCTTTCCTCGGATCGGCAGAATCGCCTGAATACGAGGGTCGCGACCCTGCCGAGCCGAGCCACCGGCCGAATCACCCTCAACGATGAAGATCTCGCACTCTTCAGGTTCGCGGCTAGAGCAATCGATCAATTTCCCCGGCATACCGGCGCCGCCGAGAAGGCCTTTACGGTTGCGGGCCAGGTCGCGCGCCTTGCGTGCTGCGATACGGGCCGATGCCGCGTACACGGACTTGCGCGCGATGTCTTTTCCTTCGGTTGGGTTCGACTCGAACCACGCACCGAGTTGATCGTTCACGATCTTCTGCACGAACGTTTTCATCTCGGTGTTGCCAAGTTTCGTCTTGGTCTGGCCCTCGAACTGCGGTTCCATTAGTTTCACCGACACGATCGCGGTCAGACCTTCGCGCACATCTTCACCCGTGAGATTCGCGTCCTTTTCCTTGAGAACGCCCCACTCGCGCGCGAACTTGTTGATCAAGCTAGTCAGTGCGGTCCGGAAACCTTCTTCGTGCGTTCCGCCTTCGGTGGTGTTGATTGTGTTCGCGAAGGTGTAGACCGACTCAGCGAACGTCGTGTTCCACTGCAGAGCGATCTCCGCACTCAGGCCAGCGTCATCGTTCTCCGAACCGATCTCGATGATCGACGGGTTGGAGGCACCCTTGCTGGCGTTGATGTGCCGGACGAAGTCGACGATGCCACCTTCGTAGTGATACCGAACGCTCTTGACCTGCTCCTCTGTCGGGTCGGCAGCCTCCGCAGCATCAATCAGCGGCGCCGCGCCGCGCCGCTCATCGGTCAGATCGAGACTCAACCCTTTGTTCAGAAAGGCCATTTCCTGAAAGCGACGAGCCAATGTGGTGAAGTCGAACCAGGTCGTGTCGAAAACGTCCATATCTGGCCAGAACGTGACCGTAGTGCCGGTGACGGTTGTTGATTCACCTTTTGCCAGCGGGGCCGCGGGAACACCCCGGTCGTATGACTGGCGGTAGACAGCTCCGTCGCGGTGCACCTCCACCTCGAGGTGGGAAGAGAGAGCGTTAACGACCGAGACACCAACGCCATGCAGTCCACCCGACACCTGGTAGCCGCCGCCACCAAACTTCCCACCCGCGTGCAGAACAGTCAGGACCACCTCAACCGCTGGCTTCTTCTCCACTGGATGCTCATCCACAGGGATTCCACGACCATCGTCGATAACTCGGACCCCACCATCGGCGAGCAACGTCACGGAAATCGTCGTGGCGCACCCGGCCATCGCCTCGTCCACCGCGTTGTCGACAACTTCGTAGACGACGTGGTGCAGGCCCCGCTCACCGGTGGAGCCGATGTACATGCCCGGGCGCTTGCGGACAGCATCGAGGCCCTCGAGAACCGTGATCGAGCTTGCGTCGTAGGACACCGGGTCCTGCCTTTCCTAACGGGACGCCTCGGTGCTTCCGAGGGGCATGGTCGGCCTCCATGGAGTGGCTCTCCAGAGCAGCTCCGGGGTGGGAGGAATACGATTCGATTCTACCTCCGCCGGACGAATTCTGGGCTCACCGACCTGTGTAAATACGCACGAGAATGCCTAATATGGGGAACGGACCCCCAGGTTATGTACAGGGGTACAGATATTCCCCAATAAAGCGTTGGTGAATGTTCTAGGCCCGTGTGGTGCCTTTCTGGGTGGCGCCCCGGCCAGCCTGGTTTACCCGTAGGTATCGCGGGGGCCACGACCCTTGACCACCCGGGGTCCAGCGCGCCAGGAGGGAGCCTGCGGCCCCTTCACTTGAACACTCTCCACGACATCCGGGCCCAGCGCCGCACTCACCCGTTCCAAAAGGGATGCCGTCAGTAGGCGCACCTGTGTGGCCCACGCGGTCGAATCCGCTCGTAACACCAACTGCCCGTCGTCCCACGACTCGACGTGGACGTGCTCGGCTACGTCCTCGCCGACGATTTCCCGCCAGTGTTCGGACAGGCCGGCGCGCGCGGCGTCGTCTTCCCACCCCTGGTGGTTGAGGAACTCGGTTAGCGCCGTCGACATCAAGGTTGGATCGGAGGCCTTCCCTGCTCGTGTGCCTGGTGGCTTCCAGCGATTCTTCGATGCTCGGCTGGAAGACGTTCTTGAGGACGACACCCCGCTGGACCGGGCTCGCTGAAACGCACGGGTCGCAGCACGCAGATCGGATTCCTCGCTTTCGGGGGCGTGTGGTTCATCGGACGTCATGTCGCCTTCACCTGACCCTTGGTGACTGTGAATCGCGTACCCGTCAGCTCTGCCGGAACGTCGTCAAGAACCGCCGCGGTTATGAAGACCTGGGTCACTCCTTGAATCATGGTCGCTAAGTGATCTCGCCTGGTGGTGTCGAGTTCAGCGAACACGTCATCGAGAATGATGATTGGGTCCACGTCGTCACCTCGCAGAACCTCCGCCGCAGCGAGCCGCAGCGACAGGGCCATGGACCACGATTCACCGTGCGAGGCGTACCCCTTCATTGGGAGACCGTTGAGCACCAGATCGACATCGTCTCGGTGGGGACCCACCAGGGTGATTCCGCGGCGGAACTCGTCTTCTCGTCGCTCGTATAGATCGTGATGGAAAGCCTCGGGTAGCGCATCTGTCGCGTGTTCTTNGTTGACCGTGGGTGACGACGGCCGGTATCTAACATCGACGGTGGCTCCCTGCGCGATCGACTCGTACGCGGCCTGGACGTGTGGAGTGAGATCATGAATGAGTTGTGAGCGGTGGCGAATGATGTCGGAACCAAGGTCCACCAATTGGTCGTCCCATACCTCAAGGCTTTGGCTCATCGATGCCGATGGACGTCCCCCTGCGGACTTCAACAGGGCATTGCGTTGTCGTAGAACTCTGTCGTAGTCCGCCTTCACTCCCAACATGCGTGGATGTCGTTGCACGGACATGTCGTAGAGGAAGCNTCGCCGGTCTGCGGGATCACCCCGTACGAGAGATAGATCCTCGGGCGCGAAGAGNACCGAACGTACGATGCCCAGGATGTCTGCTGCCTTGGTANNCGGCGAACGATTGATGCGCGCTTTGTTGGATCCGCCCGGGTTGACCTGCAGGTCCAAGGACACCGAGCGTTCTTCTTCTCGCACCCGCGCACGAATTACCGCGTGTTCGGTTCCCTGCCTCACCAACGGGGCGTCCGTGGCTACCCGATGACTACCGAGAGTGGCCAGGTAGGCAATCGCTTCCACGATGTTCGTTTTCCCCTGCCCGTTCATGCCGACGAGTGTCGACACTCCAGGTGTGAACTCGATATCCACCTGCGGGTAGGAGCGATAGTCCGTCAGGCTCAGTGCCTGAACCCACATGGTCAGCCAGTCAGCCGAACAGGCATGAGGAGGTACCGGTAGTCCTCNACAGATGTCCCGTCGACCATTCCNGTGATGACTGCCGGCCGNGTGGCTTGNGTGAAGGCGAATTGCGCNGTTGCAGCGTCNATNGATGACAGGCCNTCNAGGAGGTATCCNGGNTTGAANGCAATCTCNATGTNGTCTCCGTCAATAGATGCCTCCACCACTTCTTCAGCTTGGGCGTCCTCTCCGTTGCCCGCACGAAGAGCAACCTCGGCTCCGCTGAACGTCAATCGCAGTGGAGTGTTCCGTTCGGCGACGAGGGNNACTCTCTTGACCGCTTCGATCAGTGACGCTGTGTCCACGCGGGCGTGCGTCGACGATTCGCTGGGAAGCAGCGATCGGTACTTCGGAAATTCGCCATCAAGTAACCGTGTTGTTGTTCGCCGATCCGCACCCTCGAATCCCATGAGCCGTTCACCTTCAGGTGCCAAAGCAATCGTGACGTCGTCGGNNGACGCCAGCGACTTCGCAGTGTCCGACATTGTCTTAGCCGGCACCAGTAATTCTGCGTGCACCTTTGCATCACTTGGAGACCACTCACATTCACGTACAGCCAATCGATACCTATCAGTCGCCGCCAAAACGATGGTTGATCCGTCCACTTCCACCCGGACACCGGTCAATGTTGGAAGCGTGTCGTCACGGCCTGCCGCGATCGCCACCTGGCCAACGGCATGCGCGAACAACGACGCGTCGATGGTTCCACTCGANTGGGGCATCTCNGGCAATGACGGGTAGTCGTTCAGCGGGAGTGTGGGAAGGGTGAAATTCGAACGTCCACAGGTAATCACGACGCGAGAGCCCTCGGCGGCCATGACCACCGGTTGTGCGGGAAGCGAGCGGGCGATGTCGGCAAGCAGACGACCAGACACCAAAACCGATCCTTCAGTTTCGATATGTGCTTCGATGCTGGCTCGAGTCGAGACCTCGTAGTCGAAACCGCTGAGGGCAACGTGCGAGTCGCTGGCTGTAATGACGAGGCCAGCGAGTACCGGCAAGCTCGGTCGGTTCGGCAACGTACGAGCCGACCATGCGACAGCATCGGCGAGCAAATCTCGTTCCACTCGAATTTTCACTCGTCCACTCCCTTCCGAACGGGCCTACGTGTGCGTTCAAACAAAGACACCCAGGACAGGCGCCGATTAACGAAGACTATGGGAGATATCCACGGAGGCGTCCGTGAAGCTTGTGTAGTTATTAACTGATGAAAGTGGGTAGTCGTCGTCATCGGGAATGTGGATTCTGTGTACAACTGAAAATTCGCTCGTGGACGCGGGTTGTTGCCTTGGGGATTGGCTGTGGGTGTACGCGTGGATGGCGGCCTGAGGTCTGGGGACAGGGAAAGAACATCGGTTGTTCGTCCACAGTGAGAGCGATTTCGTCCACAGGTGCGCTTTCTCTCCATGATGGGCTCACCCAAACTTGTCCACAGTTGATCCACAGATGGGGANAGATAGGCGGATCGCCTAAAACGGACACTACANGGTGAGTTATCCCCAACATTATCCACATCTTCGGTCCACAGTTGGGGACATTCTGGGGATAAAGGCATAGTGGAGACGGATGGGGTGTGCGAGGGCCGGTTTCCTGGAGTGACGAGGGTGGTCATGGGGTGGGCCGTGGCTGGGACTTGATACGACTCGTGAGGTCGGTGACCTGGTTGAACAAGGACCGACGTTCGGCCATCAAGTGGCGAATCTTGCGGTCCGCATGCATCACCGTGGTGTGGTCCCGCCCCCCAAACGCTTGACCGATTTTCGGAAGCGAGAGATCCGTCAATTCCCGGCACAGATACATGGCGATCTGTCGAGCTGTCACGAGGACCCGAGACCGAGAGGAACCACACAGATCGTCCACGGTGACTCCGAAGTACTGTGCGGATGCGGCCATAATCTGGGCAGCCGTGATCTCGGGTCCGGTTTCCGATGGCAAGAGGTCTTTGAGTACCACTTCGGTGATAGTCAGATCGACCGGCTGGCGGTTCAAGGAAGCGAACGCTGTAACGCGGATGAGTGCGCCCTCGAGCTCTCGAATGTTGGTGGTGATCTTTGACGCTATGTACTCCAGCACCTCGGGCGGGGCGACGAGGCGCTCTTGTTTCGTCTTCTTTCTCAGGATCGCGATACGGGTCTCGAGGTCCGGCGGCTGAATGTCGGTGATCAACCCCCACTCGAACCGCGAACGCATCCGATCCTCGAACTCTTGCAACTGNTTGGGCGGCAAATCCGAGGTGACGACGATCTGCTTGTTTGCGTTGTGGAGTGTGTTGAAAGTATGAAAGAACTCCTCCTGCGTTTGGACTTTCCCGCTGAGGAACTGAATGTCATCGACGAGNAGAACATCGGTTTCCCNGTAGCGCCGTTGGAAGGCTGATGCCTTGTCGTCGCGGATGGAGTTGATGAATTCGTTAGTGAATTCCTCGGAGCTCACGTAACGGACGTGCGTTCCTTTGTAGAGCGTGCGGGTGTAGTGGCCGATGGCGTGCAGCAGGTGAGTCTTACCTAATCCGGAGCCGCCATAAATGAACAGAGGGTTGTAGGCACGAGCAGGCTGTTCCGCGACCGCGACCGCCGCTGCGTGTGCGAATCGGTTGCTTGAGCCGATGACGAAGGTGTCGAAGATGTACTTGTCGTTGAGTCGTCCGTCGCCTGAGCGGGTGTCGGGAGACCCTGTTCCCGGACGGACCGCTGACGTGTCGCGCACGCGCTCTGTCTCGTTTTTCTCGTCGGCGACGCTAGGCGCATCAGCCGCGTAGGTGGCGTCCGCCATCTGATCGGTCACATCATCGTCGACGGGCGGGGTCAAGGACGGGTCCACGGTAACGGCGAGCCGGATGTCGTGGCCGATGGTGTCGGTCAGAGCCCGAACGACGATGGGACGGAGTCGGGTCTCCAGGACGTCCTTGGTGAAGTCATTGGGGGCGGCAACGAGGGCGGTGTCGCCCACGAGGCCGAGGGGTTGGGTGAGGGTGACGAAGGCACGCTGTTGGGCGGGCAACTCGTCATCAGTGAGGCTGGCCAGGGCGGTGTTCCAGTAGGGGGTGAGGTCGTTTTCCTCTGCCACAGCGCCCACTCTCTCCAATTACCAGCAACTTGTCCACATAGTTATCCACAGGTGTGGACGTCGAGTGGAAACACTAATGCGGATCGGTCGCTGAAACAAGATGAGTNGGGAAATTCATGAAGTCCGGGGCGGGTCGATTTGAGATGGATTCTCGACAGAATTGAGGTGGTANGGACCGCGGGTTCTCGGTGTGGTCCGGGGTGTTCGGGTCGGGCTGATAAGGAGTTGTCCACCCCGGTTTGACCGTCCTTGGGAGTAGGTCGTAACCTGAGGCGCTCGTTTGGCCACCATCTGGGAGCACGGACCATGAAGCGCACTTTCCAGCCCAACAATCGTCGTCGGGCACGCAAGCACGGGTTCCGTGCTCGGATGCGGACCCGCGCGGGGCGATCGATAATTGCTAACCGCCGATCCAAGGGCCGCTCCCGCCTGACTGCGTAGGCGGCCGGTCCTTCAGGCGTCCAATCGCCAGTAGCGTCGCGCCATGTTGCCCAAAGTTCACCGGCTCACTAATTCTGAGGATTTCCGGCGGACCGTCAGGTCTGGTCAGCGGTCCGTCACACCCACACTGGTCGTGCACAGTGCCTTCCAAGGTGGTGACGATCCAGCCCGTTTCGGGGTCACGGTCAGCAAGTCCGTTGGGGGATCGGTGGTTCGCCACCGCGTTGCGCGCCAGATCCGACACGGGATCCTCGGCAGGTTAACCGACGTTCCTTCGGGATCACGATGGGTGATTCGGGNGCTGCCTGCTGCCGGGGCACGGGCCTCGGGGGACCTGGCTTCACCGGGAACCGATGTCCAGGATGGGATCGAGCTCGCGTTGAGGGGTACGGGCCGATGACCTCGTNGCTCAGGCAGTGCGGATGAGTTCGCGGACGAAGTCGGAGCAGGGGCTGCTGTCGTCTGCTCGTGCTGTCGGGCGGTCGGTGCTGTGGGTGTGGGATCACAGCATCGGGTGGGTCGTACGCGGCATGTTCCTCGTTCTCATTGTGGGCTATCAGCGGTTGATCTCTCCCCTATTGCCAGCCAGTTGTCGGTATCACCCGAGTTGTTCGGTTTACGGTTTCGAGGCGATCATCGTGCATGGATCCGCCAAGGGCTTGGTGCTGACTGCGTGGCGTCTACTACGGTGCAACCCGTGGAGTANGGGGGGAGTGGACCCGGTTCCCGACAAGGACCGGTGGCTACCCAACATCCACCCGGACGGCTCGACACGAACCGGACCCGACACGAGTACGCAGTGGACGCTGCCCGAACGGAGAACGACGTAACCGATGGCGATCTTGGAGATTCTCGACGTCCCCGTCAGTTGGGTTCTGGTTCAGTTCTATTCGTTCTTCAGTTTCTTCATGGACCCGTACAGCGGGTGGACGTGGGCCGCGTCGATCGTCGGCCTCGTGATCTTGATGCGAATCATCCTGATTCCTTTGTTCGTGAAGCAGATCAAGGCCCAGCGGGGTCTACAGATCATTCAGCCACAAATGAAGGAAATTCAAAAGAAGTATGCGGGAGATCGCGAGCGTCAGTCGCAGGAAATGATGAAGCTCTACCGGGAAACTGGGACGAATCCACTGGCGTCGTGTCTACCGATTCTGTTACAGGCCCCCATCTTTTTCGGCTTGTTTCGCGTTCTGCAGTACGGTATTGCGCAAGAGCAGCCGATCGGCGTTTTCGCGTGGTCGCGGTACGAAGATTTGGTGACCATTGCCCACAACGCAACCATTTTTGACGTTCCGCTTTGGGCAACTTTCTGGTTGGCGAATGAGGTCGAGGCAGAGACGGAAACCAGTGCCCTCACAGTCCGCATCCTTGCAGGGATCCTGATCGTCGCGATGAGTTCCACGACGTTCCTCACCCAACGTCAACTCATCGTGAAGAACACCGCACCGAACAACCCGATGGTTCGGCAACAAAAGATCTTGTTGTACGTCTTCCCGTTGGTGTTCGCGATCGGTGGTGTGAACTTCCCGATCGGTGTCTTGATCTACTGGTTCACGACCAACTTGTGGTCGATGGGCCAGCAGTTCTATGTGATCAGAAACAATCCCCAACCAGGCACACCTGCATTCGAGGCGAAGGAAGCACGTAAGAAAGAGAAGGCGGCCAAGAAGAATGCTCGCAAGGGCAGCGGGTCGGAGGCGGACGCTACCGAGGAGGAGTTGGAAGTTACCGACACCCCGTCGGTAAGACCACAACCCAAGAAGACGTCGCGCAGCAAACGCAAAAAAAAGAAATAGCTACGGCCGACCTCCGTGGAGGCCAAGCACTGTGAGGAGCAGAACGTGGGTTCAGATGAAGGAAGCAGCGATGCTGTGGTGGACGAGGTCACCGCGAGCGACGCACAGTCCCAAAGTGCGAGCCCGGAGCGCGAAGGAGAAGCTGCGGCCGACTACCTCGAGGGCCTACTCGACATTATCGACGCCGACGGGGATATCGATATCGATATGGAGGGAGAACGGACACAGGTGTCCGTGATCGAAGTCAACGAGGGAGATCTCGGTCTGCTCGTGGGGCCGGAAGGTGACGTGCTCGCCGCTCTGCAAGACCTGACGCGCTTGGCTGCCTCACAGGAAACCGGTGAGAGGTCACGGCTCATGGTGGACATAGCCGGTCACCGGGCCAAGCAGAAAGAGGCGCTTCAGAAGGCTGCCGAGGGTGCCGTCGCCGAGGCGCAGCGGACCGCGGCGCCGGTATCCATGTCTCCCATGAACGCGTTCGAGCGCAAGGTGGTTCATGACGTTGTGGCGGAAGCCGGTCTGGTGAGCGAGTCGGAGGGGGAGGACCCCGACCGCAGGGTCGTCATCCGTACCTCCTAGATGGTTTCCCGTGAAACATCGGGATCCGCCATAGGACCCCCCGATCTGCCACTTTGGCTTGAACCAGTTCGAGCCTCACTCGCGGAGTATGCGGACATCCTGGTGGGTCCAGGCATCGAGCGGGGGCTGTTGGGTCCCCGTGAGGCCGACAAGGTGTGGGATCGACACATCATCAACTGCGCCGTCGTCGCCGAGCCGGACCTCGAGATCATAGGCACCGGGGCCAGAATCGCCGATATTGGTTCCGGCGCCGGTCTCCCCGGTCTGGTGTGGGCCCTCACTCGACCGGATGTGTCCGTCGTCCTGATTGAGTCGCTCCTCCGGCGAGTGACCTTCCTAACCGAGTGCATTACCGCACTCGAGATCACGGATCGAGTCCAGGTGGTGCGGGCTCGGGCTGAGGAGGCCGCCGGGCACCCTGGGTCTTTCGACATTGTGACGGCCCGGGCGGTTGCACCGCTGGGGAATGTCGCCCGTTGGGCAGCACCCCTTCTTCTCCCCGATGGTGCCCTCGTGGCCATCAAGGGAGAATCGGCCCAGGAGGAGGTCACCCGTGATGGACAGATTCTTGAGGAATTGGGCTTGACGCAACCAGTTGTCGTACAGATGGGACAGGGTGTGGTCGACCCACCGACTACGGTCGTCATGGCGAGCCTTGCTAAGGCAGAATGATCGCGTGAGTTCCTCGAGCGGCAAAGGATCAAGCGGCTTAGGTTGGCCGTCCGATGTTTCACGGGAAACATCGGCGTCTGCTACCCCTCTGGTGAATCCGGGCCTGGGGTGGCCGGATCCAATCACCCACGAACAACGAGGCATGGGTGATCCCACGTGACCCGCATCATCGCGGTTGCCAACCAAAAGGGTGGGGTTGGTAAGACCACCACGACGGTGAACATCGCTGCGGCTCTTGCGTTGAGCGGCAAGAGTGTCCTGGTTGTCGATCTCGACCCCCAGGGAAATGCATCGACAGCCCTGGGAATCGAGCACGCTGAGGGAACACCCAATGTGTACGGCGTGCTCACAGGTGAGCATCCTTTTGACAATATTGTCCTGGAATGTCCTGATATATCCGGATTATCTGGAGCGCCGGCAACGGTAGAGCTTACGGGGGCAGAAATCGAACTGGTCGCCGGTGAAGGGCGGGAATACCGGCTGCGCCGAGCTATCGACGGCTACCTAGCCACCCTCAACGCGCGGGGCGCAACGTGCGACTACGTGCTGATTGATTGCCCACCCAGCCTCGGGTTGTTGACCCTCAACGGGCTCGTCGCCGCACGGGAAGTCCTGCTTCCAATCCAGTGCGAGTACTACGCACTCGAAGGGTTGTCGCAACTCTTGCGGACGGTCGACATGGTGTCCTCGCACTTGAATCCCGACCTGCGTGTCAGCGCAATTGTGCTCACCATGTACGACGGACGCACGCGACTCGCATCCCAAGTCGTGCACGAAGTGCGAAGCCACTTCGGAGAACGAGTCTTAGACACCGTGGTGCCTCGCTCAGTTCGTGTGTCGGAAGCTCCGTCCTACGGGCAAACAGTGTTGACCTACGACGCCAACAGCCCCGGCTCACTTGCGTACCGCGAAGTCGCAGAACAACTCGACGCCATTGACGGTCAACTCGGCGACGGCACAATCGGGCACGCTGATCACGACGCCAACAACTCGATTTAAGGACACGGCATGGCTAAGCGCGGACTCGGAAAAGGTCTCGGTGCACTCATCCCGACGGAGGATGCGTCATCCCCCGGCAGCGAGCGAGCACCAGCATCGACACCGGAACTAGGACGCACGGATGGTGTTGAATCCACGCCCGCGCAATCGGCGTCACCCGCGGCGGACCAAGGTGCGGTATACGCGGAGATTCCCATCGGCTCGTTGCACGCTAACCCCCGTCAACCCCGCACCGTTTTCGATGAGGAGTCACTCGCCGAACTGACGTTCTCCATTACAGAGATCGGGCTTCTTCAACCGGTCGTCGTTCGTCGCACACTGGACGGCTATGAGTTGATCGCTGGAGAAAGACGACTGCGCGCCTGCCAAGAAGCCGGAATGTCCACCATTCCCGCGATCATCAGGACGACAGACGACAACGAGATGCTTCGCGAGGCCCTACTGGAGAACCTGCATCGAGCCGATCTAAACCCACTCGAGGAAGCCGCCGCCTACTCGCAGATGCTCGCTGATTTTGGGTGTACTCAGGATGAATTGGCGATTCGCGTTGGCCGGTCACGCCCGCAGGTGACCAACACGTTGCGGCTGCTGAAGTTGCCGCCGTCGGTTCAAACGAAGGTTGCGGCCGGTGTGATTAGCGCTGGTCATGCTCGGGCGCTGCTGTCGTTGGATTCTCCCGAGCAGATGGAGGCGATGGCCCAACGGATCGTCTCCGAGGGTTTGAGTGTCCGGTCGGTGGAAGAACTCGTGCTGGTGGGCGACCCATCGAAAGAGGACAAGAAACGCAAACGCCGGGAGCGCTCGAAGCGCAGCGATGAACTCGAAGACCTTGTCTCACGGTTGACGTACCGCGTTGCCGATCAGTTGGACACTCGGGTGTCGGTTTCCGGCTTGGGCCGCAAGAATTCCAAAGGCGCCCTGGTTATCGAATGCGCCGACGCGGAGGATCTTCGCCGCATCGTTGACATCATCGATTGACGTTGCTGACGTCCTCGACGAACGTCCGAATGATCTAGTCGGACTCGATGATGTGGGCGAGCACGTCGCCGACGGAGAGGTCGGCCGCCGAGATGGCCTGGGGCATCAAGGATGTTTCCGTCATGCCGGGAGCCACATTGACTTCGAGGAACCACACGACGCCGTCGTCATCGACCAGGACATCGCTTCGTGACAGGTCACTCAGTCCGAGGACCGAATGCACGGTGAGCCCGACCTCGCTGACGGTCGCCGCCATCTCCTCGGTCAAACGGGCGGGACAGAAGAACTCCGTGGTGCCGGCGGTGTAGCGGGCGTGATAGTCGTACATGCCCGATTCCGGGACGATCTCGACTGCCGGGAGAGCGCGGATACCGTCCGGGCCGTCGATGACGCTGACGGCGACCTCGGTCCCGGAGATAAAGCGTTGAATCATGACCGTTTCCCCGTAGGCGAACGCTGACACCATGGCGTGGGGAAGATCCTCACTCTGACGCACGATCGAGAGACCGAGTGCGCTACCACCACGCGTGGGCTTGACCACGAGGGGAAAACCGATGCGGTCTCCAATAGCCGCCATGACCGCCGGGGCGCCCAACTCTCGGAATGTCGATTGCGGCATGACGACGAATTCCGGGACGGCGACCCCGGTCCCGGAGACCAGCGTGGAGGCAACTGGTTTGTCGAATGCCAAACGACTCCCCGACGCGTCGGAGCCCACGTAGTCGATGTCGATGGTTTCGAGAAGGTCTCGTAACGCACCGTCCTCACCGGCGGCACCGTGCAGCAGGGGCACGATGCAGTCTGGACGGTTCTGTTGCAGGGAGGGCAGCAGTGCCGCATCGACGTCGGCCTCGGCGATGCGCCAATCGGGTCGAACATCTCGCAGCGCGTCGGCGACGCGACGGCCGGAGCGAAGAGAGACATCCCGTTCGGGTGATAGCCCGCCCGAGAGGACGAGAACATGTCGGGTCGTCATGCGACATCCGGTCCGGGCGTCGATGACTCACCCGGCGCAGTGGGTGACCCAGGAGATGCTGCGGAGGCGGTACCGAAGGTGCGGGCTATCTCCAGCTCGGATTCGACAACCGAAGACAATCGCCGCACGCCCTCGCGAATGCGATCGGGTTCGGGATAGCAGTAGGACAACCGCATGTTGGAGACACCTTGTCCGTCGACGTAGAAGCCGGTGCCCGGCACGTAGGCGACCAACTCGGCGACAGCGCGAGGGAGCATCGCGGTGGCGTCCAACCCATCAGGCAAGGTCACCCAGGAGTAGAAGCCGCCGGCAGGAATGGTCCACCGGGTTCCCTCCGGCATCATCGCTTGCAGTGAATCCAGGAGTGCGTCGCGGCGCTCGCGATACACCTCACGGAAAGACTTGATCTGCTCGCGCCACGGTTGCGTCGCGAGATATTCCGACACCGTCAATTGGGAGTAGTTGGACGGGCACAGCGTCGCCGCCTCAGCGGCGAGAACCAGTTTCTCCCGAACACCGTGCGGGGCAATCGCCCAACCGACACGCAACCCGGATGCGATCGTCTTGGAGAACGAGCCGAGGTAGATGACACCTTGATCATCGTCAGCCCGCAAGGCACGTGGCGGATCACCCTCGAACCCGAGGAGGCCGTACGGGTCATCCTCGAGAACAGCGATTCCCGCCGATTGCGCAATCTCAAGAATCTCCGGACGACGTTCGGCTGGCTGGGTGACGCCAGTGGGGTTCTGAAAAGACGGAATCGTGTAAAGGAGTTTGATGCGTTTGCCCTGCGCACGGACTGAATCGATGGTCTCACGAAGAGCGTTCGGCACGAGGCCGTCGTCGTCCATCGCGACGTGCACTATGTCGCACTCGTACGAGCGGAAAACCCCGAGGGCTCCGACATAGGACGGGGACTCGACGAGAACGACATCGCCGGGATCGCAGAATGTCCGCGTCACCAGATCGAGTGCCATTTGCGAGCCAGTTGTGACGATGATGTCGTCCGGGTGGGCGCGAATCCCTACCTCGGCTGTGATGTCCAGGATCTGCTCGCGAAGGTGGATGTCGCCCTGACCCGATCCGTACTGCAGCGCCCTCGCGCCCTGTTCACGCACGACGCGCGCGGCCACGTCCGCCATGTGATCCATCGACAGGGCCTGCACGTAGGGCATACCCCCGGCCAGGGAGACGACCTCCGGCCGACTCGCCACCGAGAAAAGGGCGCGAATCGCAGATCCAGAGACGTTCTTGGCCCTCTGAGCGTAGGAGTCAACCCACGGATCGAGACGAGAGCCGGACGAGGGGCGCTCATTCATGACGAGGCTCCTGTCCTGGCCGGCGGTGGGGGTTAGGGGATGCGTGTCCACATGCGTGAAGCCGCATGACCACGCGTTGGGGGCCGGCGTGGTCTCCTACGATAGATCACGCGTCGCCGAGCGGCGCGTCTTGCTCCCACAACTAATCCCGAGGGCACCTATGGGCAAAATTCTCACAGTCGTCGGACTGGTGATCATCGGCGTGGTGGCTGGCTTCCTCGTGCGACTGGTGGTGCCCAACCATCTGTTGAGGCGTCGCGGCTGAACCAGGCAACGTCAGCCCGGGCAGCCACGCGGTATGCCGAGCTAGCCGACCACCATCGGAGCGCAAGCGTCAGTGACGGCCGCGGCGATCCCCTCGGCGACGGCGTCATGGAATGCCTCGCTCCCAAGATGTTTGGCATCCAAGGGATTCGAGACGTAACCCACTTCGACGCGGACGGTAGGCATTCGTGTTAAGCGCAGCAGATCCCATGTGCGGGGGTGAACGTGGCAGTCCAGACGATCTGTCCTCGTGGTGAGCTCGGTTTGAATGTGCTCGGCGAGGAGTCGTCCTGCGTGCGAGTGCAACCCGCCGCGCGGATGCCCGTAATAGAACGTTGCGATGCCGTTGGGCAGTTCGCTTGCGGAACGATCGACGTGAATCGACACCATCAAGTCCGCATCGACGGAGTTCGCGAATTCTGCGAGCTCGGCCTCCGTCAATGCGGCGCCGGGTGATTGAGCCGGGCGGGTGAGCAAGACCTGAGTGCCGAGTGCGGCCAACCGACCTTCGACTCGCGTCGCGATGGCGTGACACATGTCCGCATCGACGAGACTGCCTGGATCGACGACGATCACCTTGTCCGCGACGCCGGTTTGCAAGTGGGTGAGGTGCACGTGCTCACGCAACTCCGCGGCATCGCCCCCGACCACCGTCCTGATGAGCCGATCGAACGCTCGAAAAGTTTCGGGTCCGCAGGTCCCGTCGGGTGACGCCCCTACCCCCGCTTGAAATTCCCGCAAGGCCGAGTCTGTGTCTGGTCCGAAGATGCCGTCGGCCCGCCCGGAGTCGAACCCGAGCTCCACCAATCGCCTCTGCAATTGGGCGACATCATCGCCGACCATCATGTGACCCGGCACAT
>PBTV01000020.1 GCA_002729215.1 Rubrivirga sp. | reverse complement strand
GTGTCCATCGGATTAGGAATGCCCTCCGCGCCGCCCCCCGTGGTGGCGCCTCGTCGAGCCTCGCGTCAGCTGCTGCTTCGCCACGATCGGCACCCGGTGCGGGTCGGCGGTGATGCGCCGGTGTCCGTGCAGTCCATGGCGACGACCGTCACCGCGGATGTGAACTCCACGCTGCAACAGATCGCAGAGTTGACCGCGGCGGGGTGTCAGGTGGTGCGGGTGGCCGTGCCCTCGCAAGATGATGCGGAGGCGCTCCCGATCATCGCGAAGAAGTCCGGTATCCCGGTCATCGCCGACATCCACTTCCAGCCTAAGTACGTGTTTGCCGCCCTCGATGCCGGATGCGCTGGGGTGCGCGTCAACCCGGGAAACATCAAGCAGTTCGACGACAAGGTGGGGGAGATCGCGCGCGCGGCTGCCGACTGCGGAACCCCGATTCGTATCGGCGTCAACGCCGGCTCGTTGGACAAGCGCTTGATGGAGAAGTACGGCAAGGCGACGCCGGAAGCGCTCGTGGAGTCGGCGCTATGGGAGTGCTCGCTCTTCGAGGAGCACGATTTCCGCGACATCAAGATTTCCGTCAAGCACCACGACCCGGTGGTCATGATGCAGGCCTACATGCAGCTCGCCGAACAGTGCGATTACCCACTGCATCTTGGTGTCACCGAGGCCGGGCCGATCTTTCAGGGAACGATCAAGTCCGCCGTCGCCTTCGGAGGGTTGTTGTCCCGCGGCATCGGGGACACCATCCGGGTGTCGCTGTCGGCACCTCCGATCGAGGAGGTCCGGGTCGGCCTGCAGATCCTCGAGTCGTTGAACCTGCGCGAACGCGGGCTGGAGATCGTCTCGTGCCCTTCGTGCGGGCGAGCCCAGGTGGATGTGTACACCCTGGCCGAGCAAGTCACCGCCGGCCTCGAAGGCATGGAGGTCCCGCTACGCGTCGCGGTCATGGGATGCGTGGTGAACGGACCGGGCGAGGCTCGAGATGCCGACCTCGGCGTTGCCTCCGGCAACGGCAAAGGCCAGATCTTCGTCAAGGGCGAGGTGATCAAAACTGTGCCCGAGTCCCAGATCGTGGAGACGTTGATCGAGGAAGCCATGCGCCTGGCCGAACAGATGGACGGTGAAAGCGGCCCTGTCGTCGTGGAAACCGTCTAGATTCATCAGGTGACCACGTTCGCTGACGGGGAGAAGTCGCTCGTCGGTTACGTCCGGCAACTCACCTCCGCCGACCTGGGACCGTTGGAGTCGCTGCTGCGGTCTGATCCGGTCTCGAATTGCTTTCTGGATGCCCGGGTTCGGGGCGCCGGGCTCGACCCGTGGCGACTCGGTGGTGACATCTGGGGTTACCTGGACGACGACGCTCTGCATTCGGTGGCGTACGTGGGGGCGAACCTCGTCCCGGTCGCAACCACGCCCGCGTCGCGGGCGGCGCTGGCCGATCGTTTGCGGATGAGCCCGCGTCGCTGCTCGTCTTTCGTGGGCGATCGAGAGGAAGTCCTCGACCTGTGGCGGTTGCTGGAGCCGGCGTGGGGTCCTGCTCGGGAAGTGCGCGATGACCAGCGGCTGCTGGTGATGGACACCGACGCGAACATCCCGCACGATCCGCACGTGCGGATGGCGACCCTTGCGGACATGGATGTTCTGTTGCCCGCGTGCGTGGACATGTTCACCGAAGAAGTAGGCATCTCACCCGTGCGCGGGGGTGCCGGGAGCGCTTATCACGACCGGGTCGCCGAGATCGTGCGCGCGGGACGATCGTTCGTCCGGATCGTCGACGGGCGGATCGAGTTCAAGGCTGAAATCGGTGCGGCTACGCCGGATGCGTGTCAGGTGCAGGGCGTCTGGGTCGCCCCTGAGCTGCGCGGCCGGGGAATGTCCGTGCCCGCGATGGCGTCGGTTATCCGCCTGGCTCGCTCGGCCATCTCGCCCATGGTGTCCTTGTATGTGAATGCTTTCAACACACCCGCGATGCGCAGCTACGCATCCGTCGGGTTCCGCCCCTACGGGCACTTCGCCACCGTGTTGTTCTGACAACTATCCTCGGGCGAAGTCTTCGGGAAGGACGCGCACGTGATCTTGCGTATGTCGACGCTGCTGCTCCGCACGCTGCGCGATGACCCGGCCGATGCTGAAGTGCCCAGCCACCGATTGCTGGTGCGGGCCGGGTACGTCCGACGTGTCGCCCCCGGGGTGTTCTCCTGGCTGCCGTTGGGTTATCTCGCGTTCCGCAATGTCGAGCGGATCGTCCGGGAGGAGATGGACGACGCCGGCTTTCAGGAAGTGCATTTCCCCGCCCTGATACCCAAGGAGCCGTACGAGGCGACCGGCCGGTGGACCGAGTACGGGGACAACCTGTTCCGCTTGCAAGACCGTCGTGGATCGGACTACCTGCTCGGGCCCACGCACGAGGAACTGTTCACCCAGATGGTCAAAGGGGAGTACTCCTCCTACAAGGACCTTCCGCTGGTGATCTACCAAATTCAGACCAAGTACCGCGATGAAGCTCGCCCGCGCGCGGGGATTCTGCGCGGCCGCGAGTTCGTGATGAAGGACTCGTACTCGTTCGACGTCGACGACTCCGGTCTCGAACACTCCTACGGCCGGCACCGCGACGCCTACATTTCCACCTTCGACCGACTCGGCTTGACGTACGTAATCGTCTCGGCGATGTCCGGCGCGATGGGCGGCTCAGCGAGCGAGGAGTTTCTCGCGCCGACACCGGTCGGTGAGGACACGTTCGTGCGCTGCCCGGAGTGCGGTTTCGCGGCGAACGTGGAAGCCATCTCGGTTCCAGTAGCGGTGGAACAGCCGGTCGCCGTCGGCGCCGCGCATGTGGAGAACACTCCCGATACGCCGACCATCGACACCCTCGTCGAAGTGTCCAACTCCCGCCCCGAGCTCGCGCGCAGCGACGGTGATTCCTGGCTCGCGTCGGACACACTCAAGAACGTCTTGGTGATGCGGGTGGACGCCGATGGCAGTGAGCGACCGCTGGCGATCGGCGTGCCCGGAGACCGCGAGGTCGACGAGCGCCGACTCGAAGCGGCGGTATACCCGGCGGAGATCCGTGCCTTCGAAGAGGACGACTTCGCGGCGAACCCTGCGCTGGTCAAGGGCTACATCGGCCCGGGCGCCCTCGGGACGGCAGGGACGTCGGGAGTGGAGTATCTGCTCGATCCGCGCATCGCTCGGGGGTCGGCGTGGATCACCGGCTCGAATGAGCCCGGTCGTCACGTTTATGACCTGGTGCACGGTCGAGATTTCGAGGCGGACGGCACCATCGACGTTGCGGAGGTTCGCGCCGGTGACGCGTGTCCGCAGTGCCAGAGCCCGGTGGAGATCGCGCGCGGTATCGAGATCGGTCACATCTTCCAGTTGGGCCGCAAGTACGCCGATGCACTCGGCCTGCAGGTGCAAGACGAGTCAGGAAACCTCGTCACGGTGACGATGGGCTCGTACGGCATCGGGGTTTCACGAGCTGTCGCCGCGATCGCCGAGCAGCACTACGACGACAAGGGCTTGATCTGGCCCCGCGAGGTCGCCCCCGCGGACCTGCACGTCATCGCCACGGGCAAGGACGACGCCGTCTTCGACTTCGCCAACGAACTCGTCTCGAACCTGGATGCCCGCGATATTCGCGTGCTCTTCGATGACCGCCGCGGGGTGTCTCCGGGCGTGAAGTTCAACGACTCAGAGTTGATCGGCGTGCCGACGATCGTCGTGGTGGGTCGCGGGTTGGCCGACGGGGTGGTCGAAGTGAAGGATCGGGCGAGTGGTGAGCGCGAGGAAGTCGACTCCGCGGTGATCGTCGACCATCTGGTATCCCTCGTTCGGTCGTAGGTCGTGGTCGATCTCGACATCCTGATCTGGCTGGCCCTCGCGGCGCTGGTCGCCGGATGGGTCGACGCCGTCGCCGGTGGCGGTGGGTTGCTCCAGGTGCCGGCCCTGCTGCTCGGGCTTCCGGGCCCTGGTGTTCAAGCGCTCGGAACCAACAAGGTGGCCAGCGTGTTCGGAACGGCGGCGGCGGCCGGCACCTACCTGCGCAAGGTCCGGCCGGATATGCGCGCCGCACTCCCGATGACGGTTCTGGCGTTCATTGGCTCGCTGATCGGGGCGGCGACCGCGTCGAGCCTTCCGGAGGATGTTTTCCGGCCGGTCATCATCGCGCTGTTGGTGGCGGCCTGGATCTGGGTGGCGGTCAGCCCTGCCATGGGTTCGCAAGACCGCTTGCGCTTCGCCGGTCGACGTCATGCGGTCATCGCGGCGGCCGCCGGTGCGCTTATCGGCTTCTACGACGGACTTCTCGGGCCAGGAACCGGGTCCTTCTTGCTGATCGTGCTCGTCGGCCTGCTGGGCTACTCGTTTCTGTCCGCATCCGTGACCGCGAAGATCGTCAATCTCGGGACCAACGTCGCCGCCATCATCGTCTTCGGCCTCGGTGGCTACATCTGGTGGCAGGTCGCCCTGGTGATGGCGGTCTTCAACGTGGTGGGCGCGGTCATCGGTGCCCGCATGGCGCTACGCCGGGGGAGCGGCTTCGTTCGCGTGGTGTTCTTGGTGATCGTTGCCGTATTGATCGTGCGGTTGATCGTCGGCTGGTAAGTCAGGCGGTTGCTGTGACGCGTTAAGGCGGTAAGGCGTGAACGCGTAAGTGCATTGGTGCGTTCTTGGGTCAGTGCGTTAGGTCGGGAAGGCCTGACTGGCGACGCCCCACCGCACGGCGTCGCGGGCCGAGGCCTGCGCCCAGGCGATCGCGGTGGCGCGATCGGCTCCCTCGGTCACCGATGCGACATCGGCGTAGACGCCCACAAGTGTGTTACTCAGCGCCGCAAGTGCCGAGCGTGCGGTCTTCGGATTCGTGATCGGCGATTCGGGTGTGAACCCCGGCGGCGTGGCAGGCACGTCGGAAGGATCCACGAGCACGGCGTTGGCCTGCAGGCGCGCGCGGTGCTCGGCGAGTTGATTGACGGCTCTGCGTCGCCCGGCTCCGCGAAGAAAGGCGCCGGCGAGCCCAGCAGCGAAGACGTAGTTCTGTTCGGTTCGGATCGCGCGGGTAATGGCGGCGATGGCGTCGGGTTGGGTGTAGGTCACGACCGACTCACCCCCGAGCGAATGTCTCGAAGCTCGGGCACGTGCGAACTCTCCGACGCCGCGATGAACGTGAACGCCCGCACCTGCTCGGCGGATTCGGATTGTTCAGCGGTCTGTGCGCGCTGCTCGGCAGCCCGGCGTTCACGAGAAATCAGGTTGGTGATCGCCTCGCGGGCATCAGCGGCTTTCGGCGGTATAGGTGCGAGGTCGGTGAAGTCGGCCTCGGTGGCACCGAGCTCACGTGCGTGGGCTCGGTGCTGATCGGTGATGCCCGCGAGGCTACCGCGGAGTTCGGGGTAGATAGCGAGGGTTCCCTCGTAGGCACCGACAAGTGCGAGCTCGTCAAGGAGGGCCTCGCTCTTTTCCACCGTCGGAGACGGGTCCACGTCGACGGCCTCCGGAGGTGGTTCGTCGCTCCCGCACGCGCCGAGAGCCACGGCGGTAGCGCCGAGCACCGGAGCGGCAATCGCGCCCAGCAATACCCGCCGCCGCGCAAGAGGTCGCGCGCCGATCGGTCCGCCGGGAATCTCCACCGCGCAAGGATCCCACGGCGTCGCCCGGACGGTTACACTCCTGATCACAATCGCATCAACAACAGGATCGTGCCCGAGGGACGGAGGGGCCATGGCTGTGTCCATCGACACAGTGCGGAACATTGCCGCACCGATCGTCTCTGCCGCGAAACTCGACCTCGAAGACGTCACCGTTGGTCGTGTCGGCCGTCGAGACAAGGTGTGTGTGATCGTCGACGCCGATGGTGGCGTCGACCTGGACCTGATCGCGAAGGTCTCCGGGGATATCTCCACCGCGTTGGATAGTCAACCTCAGATCGAGGACGCACCGTTCGTTCTGGAAGTGACCAGTCCGGGAGTGGACCGCCCGCTGACCGAGGCACGGCACTGGCGTCGCGCCCGTGACCGCCTCGTCGTTATGGACATGAACGATGGCGGCACTGTCAAAGGTCGTGTGGTCTCCAGTGACGATCGATCGGCGACCCTTGACGTGTCGGGTGAGATGCAACAGATCCCTTACGACGATGTGTCCAAGGCCGTCGTGGAAATCGAATTCGATCGCAAGAAGGACACCTGATGGATATCGACGTCACAGCATTGAAGAGCCTGGTCCGCGAGAAGAACCTCTCGCTGGACCTGGTGGTGGAGACCATCGAAGCGGCGCTGCTGGTTGCCTATCAGCGAACCGACGGGTCGGCCGAGACCGCGCGCGTCCAACTCGACCGCAAGTCCGGCCACGTGATCGTATGGGCGAGTGAGGTCAACGACGAGGGTGAGGTGATCGGAGAATTCGATGACCCCCCCGAAGGCTTCTGGCGCATCGCCGCCGCAACCGCTCGGCAGGTGCTGTTGTCGCGACTGCGCGAAGCCGAGGGTGAGGCCACCATGACCGAGTTCAGCGGGAGAGAAGGCGACCTGGTCTCTGGGGTTATTCAGCAAACGACCAACCCGCGGATGATCCGCGTGGATCTGGGGAAGCTCGAAGTGAATCTGCCACCGGAGGAACAAGCCCCCGGGGAGACCTACGAGCACGGTGCGCGCATCAAGGCACTGGTGACGGGTGTGCGCAGGGGCTTCAAAGGTCCGATCGTCACCGTGTCGCGAACACACCCGAACCTGGTGCGGGCGCTGTTCGCACTCGAGGTACCCGAGATTGCGGATGGAACCGTCGAGATCACGGCCATCGCTCGGGAGGCCGGGCATCGCAGCAAGATCGCTGTTCGCTCCAATGCCGCGGATGTCAACGGCAAGGGATCGTGCATCGGGCCACAGGGACAACGCGTTCGACACGTGATGACCGAGTTGAGTGGGGAGAAGATCGACATCGTCGATCACAGCGACGACCCCGCCGAGATGATCGCCCACGCTCTCTCACCCGCGCGGGTCACCTCGGTCGAGATCGTGGACGCCAACGTCAAGGCGGCGCGAGTTCTCGTTCCGGACTATCAACTGTCCCTGGCGATCGGGCGTGAAGGTCAAAACGCGCGGCTGGCGGCGCGACTGACCGGATGGCGGATCGACATTCGCCCCGACGGTGGCCCCGGAGCGGATCCGGCCGGGGTTCGGGAAGATCCAGCTGCGGCCTCCGGGGGCGAATAGACGTGGCGGGTTCGCCGCCAGAACCCAGCCGGCAGTGCATCGGGTGCCGAAGCCGAGCACCCCGGTCCTCGTTGGTCCGGCTGGTGGCCGATGACGGAGCCCCGGGCGGGTGCCGAGTGGATAGTGGGCGAAATCAGCCCGGGCGTGGGGCACACATCCACCCCCGGGAGGAGTGCATCGAGGAGGCGACGAAGCGTCGGGCGCTCCCGCGTGCCTTACGGGCCCTTCCCGGCTCAAGTGTCGACATCTCGAAGGTGCATGCCGAGATCCTCGGGACGAGGCTGTAGATTCCTCCTCTGACAGCACCGTTGACGACGTCCACGAAGGAGTGGCTCGGAGATGAACACCCAATGAGCACGCGAGCATGAAGATGCAGCGTTCGATCTAGTCGTCCGGGTTACGCCCGGACCAAGACAGGAGAATCGTGTCCAAGGTTCGGGTCTATGAGCTCGCTCGAGAGCTCGGAGTCGAGAGCAAAGAAGTCCTTGCGAAATTGCAAGAGATGGGCGAATTCGTCCGCTCCGCCTCATCTACCATCGAGCCGCCGGTCGCCCGGCGCTTGATCGATGCGATGCCTGCCGCCCCCGAGGGTGCGGCGGCCAAGAAGACCACCAAGAAGGCAGCGAAGAAAACTACCAAGAAGACGACCGCGGCAGCATCGCAAGACGCGGCTGCTGAAGAGTCTGCACCGTCGTCCGCAACCGAGGCTGCCGCCGAGGCACCGTCGGCCGGTGAATCGCCAGCCCCTGCCGCACCGCCCGAGACGCCAGCTGCCACACCGCCCGAGACGCCAGCTGCCACACCGCCCGAGACGCCACCGGCAAGTACGCCGGCAGCGCCCGCTGCGGGAGCAAAGCCGGCCCCACGTCCAGGAAACAACCCCTTCGGCACCAGCGGCACCTCTGCTCGACCGGGAGGGCCGCGTCCCGGCAACAACCCATACAGCTCTGGCTCGGGCATGGGTCGAGCGCCAGGCGTTCCCGGCGCGCCGCGCCCTAACCCATCGACGATGCCCAACCGTCCCGGTCGCCCTGCAGGTCCTGGCGGCCCCGGTGGCCCGGGCGGTCCCGGCGGCCCTGGCCGTGGTGGCTCCGGCGGAGGGCGTGACGATTTTCGAGGCCGTGGTGGTCCGGGCGGTCCCGGCGGCCCGGGCGGTCCTGGTGGCCCTGGCGGCCCTGGCGGCCCTGGCGGGCGCGGTGGGTTCCGTACCGGTGGGCGTGGAAACACCGCCGGCGCTTTCGGCAAGCCGGGCGGTCGGCCGTCTCGAGGTCGAAAATCCAAGCGCGCCAAGCGTCAAGAGTTCGACAACATGGAAGCTCCGACACTCGGCGGAGTGCGGCTGCCGCGGGGTTCCGGTGAGACGGTCCGACTCCCGCGCGGTGCGTCCCTGACTGATTTCGCTGAGAAGATCGACGCGTCACCGGCTGATCTGGTCAAGGTCCTCATTGGTCTCGGCGAGATGGTGACCGCGACGCAGTCGATCGACGATGACACCTTGAATCTGTTGGGCACCGAGTTGAATTTCGATGTTCAGGTCGTTTCGCCCGAGGACGAAGACCGCGAACTCCTAGAGTCATTTGACCTCGAATTCGGAGAGGACGAGGGCGAGGCTGGCGATCTCGAGGCGCGATCGCCCGTGGTGACCGTGATGGGTCACGTCGACCACGGTAAGACCAAACTGCTCGACGCGATCCGCAAAACCAACGTGGTCAGCGGTGAAGCTGGGGGCATCACGCAGCACATCGGCGCGTACCAGGCGGTGGCGCACACCCCNGACGGCGAACGCACGTTGACNATCATCGACACACCGGGTCACGAGGCCTTCACGGCCATGCGTGCGCGAGGTGCCGAGGTGACAGACATCGCGGTCCTGGTTGTCGCTGCGGATGACGGAGTCAAGCCGCAGACCATCGAGGCCTTGAACCACGCCCAGGCGGCGCAGGTGCCGATCGTGGTGGCCGTGAACAAGATTGACAAGGAAGGTGCTGACCCCACGAAGGTGCGCAGCCAGTTGACCGAATACGGGCTTGTTGCCGAGGACTTCGGCGGCGACACGATGTTCGTGGATGTCTCTGCGTTGCAGGGTATGGGAATCGAACCGCTCCTCGAAGCGGTNCTGCTGACCGCCGACGCGGCGTTGGAACTGCAGGCGAACCCCCATCAGAACGCCCAGGGTGTGGCGATCGAAGCGCACCTGGACCGCGGCCGTGGTCCGGTGGCCACCGTTTTGGTCCAGCGCGGGACTCTGCGGCAGGGAGACTCGATCGTGGCGGGTGACGCGTTCGGTCGCGTTCGCGCGATGTTGGACGATGCCGGCAACTCCGTCGAGGAAGCCGGGCCCTCCGCGCCCGTCCAGGTTCTGGGCTTGACGTCGGTTCCCGGTGCGGGTGACTCGTTCCTGGTTGTGGAAGAGGACCGAACGGCGCGCCACATCGCGCAAACGCGGCAGGCCCGGGAGCGGAACGCTCAACTGGCGAAGAGCCGTGTCAAGCGTTCGCTCGAGGACTTCCTGGAGTCCTTGGAGAAGGGAGAGGTGCAAGAACTCACCCTCATCATCAAGGGCGACGTGTCCGGATCGGTGGAGGCCCTCGAGGACGCGTTGATGAAGATCGACGTGGGCGAGGATGTCAACCTTCGGGTGATCCATCGAGGTGTCGGTGCGATCACGAAGAACGACGTGACGCTAGCGAGCGCATCCCAAGCGATCATCCTCGGTTTCAACGTTCGACCCGAAGGAAAGGTCGCCGAGTTCGCGTCGACTGAAGGCGTCGACGTCCGGTACTACAGCGTGATCTACCAGGCGATCGACGAGATCGAGGCGGCGCTGAAGGGCATGCTGAAGCCGGAGTTCGAGGAAGCACAACTCGGAACGGCAGAAGTGCGGGAGGTCTTCAAGTCCTCGAAGTTCGGCACGATCGCCGGTTGCCTCGTGCAATCTGGCGAGGTCAAGCGCAACGCGAAAGCTCGACTCATCCGTGACGGCGCTGTGGTGACGGACAACCTGTCCATCGCGGGCCTTCGGCGCTTCAAGGACGACGTCACCGAGGTGCGCGAGGGCTTCGAGTGCGGCATCAACCTCGGCTCATACCAGGACGTCAAGGTGGACGACGTCATCGAGACGTTCGAGATGCGAGAGAAGAAGCGTCCGGCCTAATCAGCCCATCGAATGCATCGCGNAGTGACACGGCACGAAAGGTCAGGAGAAGGACATGGCGAATGTTGCACGGCAACGTCGACTGGCCGACCGGATCCGACACATCGTGGCCGACATGCTCGAACTGCGAATCAAGGATCCGCGGTTGGGGTTCGTCACGATTACCGATGTTCGGGTGACGCCTGATCTTCGGGAAGCCTCGATCTTCTACACGGTCTACGGCGACGTAGACGAGCAGGAAGCAAGCGCGCGAGCCCTGGCCTCTGCCACCGGCGTCATTCGAAGCGAAGTGGGGAAGCAAACCGGCATCAAGTTCACGCCGTCGCTGGAGTTCATTCCGGACGCAGTTCCGGAGAACGCCCGACACGTGGAAGACCTGCTCGCCCAAGCGGCCGAGGCGGACGCCCAGGTCCACGAGCAGGCAGTGGGCGCCACCTACGCGGGGGAGGCCGACCCGTACCGGCATCCCCGAGAAGACGGCGACGAGTAGCGGTCCNCGCGTGGGGCGAGGATCACGTCGTTCGAAGGACGATCCGTCCGTCGCGGGCGTGCTGTGTGTGGACAAGCCGTCTGGGCTGACCAGCCACGACGTTGTCGATCGAGTTCGACGACGTCTAGGCGTGCNGCGCGTCGGTCACGCCGGGACCCTCGACCCGATGGCCACCGGAGTCCTCATCATTGGCGTGGGGNCCACNACTCGNTTGTTGGGAATCATNNNAGGGCACGACAAGGAATACACGGCAACTATCCGACTGGGTGCATCGACAANGACCGACGATCGAGAAGGAGACGTGATCGCGNAGGCNACNACNNNNGNCATCCANCNNGTCACCGACGCNNCGATCNCCGANNCCGTNNCACACTTCACGGGTGCNCTGGAGCAGCGACCGAGTGCGGTGAGCGCGGTCAAGGTGGACGGCAAGCGCGCGTATCAGCGGGTGCGAGATGGGGAAGAGGTCGAACTTCCGGCCAGGGCCGTCACCGTCGAGGAGTTCACGATCCTCGATATTCGTCGCGACGAAGCTGCTACCGACGCTGCTAGTTACACAGCGATCGATGTCGATGTGCGCGTTCGATGCTCGGCAGGAACGTACATCCGCTCGCTGGCCCGCGATGTCGGCGAGGAACTTCGTGTGGGCGGTCACCTCACCGCACTCCGACGAACGCGCTCGGGGACGGTCGACGTTGCGGAGTGCATCGACGTCGACGGCGCTGATCTCGAGCACTTGACCGCGCCGGGGGTATTCACGCGGCGGCACCTGCCGGCGGTGGATCTCAGCGATGAACACGTTGTCCGCGTCCGGAACGGCGTGCGCGTTGGTCTCGACGTGCCCGAGGCATCGACGGTCGCGCTCATCGGCCCGGGGGAGGACCTCGTGGCCGTTGTCGACGGAACCCCGAGCGGCGATCATTACTCGATCACCGCCGTCTTCCCGCCTATCCCGCCTCGGGTTGTCGCACCGACGTCAGGGTCTGGCGCGGCAGACCCCGAGTGAGGGGCAGACCTACCAAGCCCACTAAGAACACGATGCCCAGGCCGAGGCGCAGGGCCTGGAGCTTGCTCGCCGCATAGTCATCCACCACTGCTTGCGCTTGCTCGGCTGACACTCCCTGTTGCACGAGGGCTTGCTCAGCCTGCTGCACCGTCACGATTTGCACACCCGTTGCGGTCGCGTTGACGACTTCTTGTTGCAGGGTGGAATTGATGTCCGGGTTGTCAGAGACCGCGGTGGCGAACGATGAGGCGAGGCCGATGAAGACAGCGGTTCCGGCCAAAGCCACCCCAAATGACTGCCCGAGGTTTTGCGCTGTGCCCTGCAAACCACCGGCTTCGCTGCTTCTGGACTCGTCGACGGAAGAGAGATTCACGTTGCCGATCTGTGAGATGGCGAGCCCGACTCCAACACCGATGGCCGTCATCGCGATTGCGAAGAGCGTGCCCCTCGCGTCCGGGGTGATCGCACCGATCAGCAACAGCAGCCCGAGACACGCGACCATGATGCCGAGCCGGATAAGCGTTCTAGGTGAGTAGTGCGTTGCCAATCGCGACCCGATCAGAGCCATCAGGAACAACGCGACGGACAGTGGGAGCATTCGGATGCCCGACTGGAGGGCGTCCAGACCGAGGACCGTTTGCAAATAGAGAGGAAGGACAAAGAACGAGCCGGCAATAATGAAGTAGAGGATCATTTGGGATGCGAGCCCAGCTCGAAGGGTGCCGATTCCGAACAGATCGGTACCCACGAGGGGGGTCCAGCCTCGTTTTGCTGCCGTTCTCTCCCATTCGACAAATGCCCATGCCAGAAGTAAGCCGACCATGACCATGGGGATGGTGGGCGAGAATCCAACGACGGTGAATGGTGGGTTGATCGGCTTGATGAAGCCCCACGTGCTGGCAGAGACGAGGGCGAGCACGGTGATGCCCATGGCGACGGCCGAAAGGGCGACACCGGGAATGTCGAATCGGCCGGTCTTCGTCGTTGTCGACAAGTCCTTGATCTTGCCGCTGAGCGGAAGAATCAGCGCGATGATCATGATGGTTTCCGCCCCGAACACCCAGCGCCAACTGAGATATGTGGTTGCCCAGCCTCCAATGAGAGGTCCGGCGGCTGCTGCTGCTCCTGCAACGCCACCGAGGAGGGCGTAGGCGACGGCTCGGTCGCGGCCGGTGTAGTTGATGGCTGCGAGGGCGGTGATGGAGGGGATGACCATCGCGGCGCCGACGCCTTCGATGATCGACCAGCCGACGAACAACATGCCGAAGCCGCTGGCCAACGCTGTCATCAAGGAGCCGAGCGAATACACGATCGCACCGATAACGAAGGTGCGTCGCCGGCCAATACGCGCGCCAAGACCCGCACCGGCGAGGATCAGGGCCGCCATCGTCAGGGTGAACGTGGCGATGGCCAATTGCATCGAGCTGACGGTGGTGTCCAGATCAGCGACGACCACCATGATGGAGACGTTCATCACGGTGCCATCGACAACCATGACGAAATTCGCCAACCCGAGCACGATGATCGGCAGCCACTTGCGCACGGGGTGAACTTACCCGGCTGTAGCGGTGAAGTGTCCGATGCAGCGCTGTTGATCGTGTTCGCCCCCGGGATGGGGGTGAATAGGCTCTGCGGCGTGAGCCCACGAGTCGCGATCATCGGTGTCTTCGATGGTGTGCACCGCGGCCACCAGGCCTTGATCGAGCAGGCGCGATCTCTTGCTGGAGCCGGCGAGGTCGTGGCGCTGACCTTCGACCCGCACCCGCTGACCGTGGTCAATCTCGACGCGGCGCGTCTGATGCTCGGTGGCATCGACGATCGGATCGAGCGGCTCACAGTGGCAGGCGTCGATGAGATCATCGTCGTGGACTTCACCACCGCGGTCAGCGAGCAGTCACCGGAGGAATTCGTCCGCGAGTTCGTTCACCAACGAGCGCGCGCGAACGTCGTTGTGGTCGGCGGTAATTTCCGCTTCGGGCATCGAGCGCTCGGCGATGCCCACACGCTGGAAGAGCTCGGTGGCACCTACGGGTTCTCGGCGCACGACGTCGATCTTCGCGGCGATGCCCAGACCTACTCTTCCACCCGCGCTCGAGAAGCGTTGCTTGATGGCGACCTGGCCACCGTGGCACAGGTACTCGGGCGCCCCTTCAGTTACCGCGGCGTCGTTGTCCACGGCGATCACCGGGGACGCACCCTGGGTGTGCCGACGGCCAACATCAACATCGCCGGCGATCGCGCCGCACCCCCCGATGGTGTCTACGCGGGCAGGGTTCGACTGCCCGGCACCCAGGGCCCGCCAAGGACGGCCGCCATCTCGGTGGGAAGCAATCCGCAGTACGCGGGCACCGAACGCAGGATCGAAGCNCACGTGCTGGATGAAGACGATCTTGACCTCTACGACCAGGAGATCGACGTGGAGTTCCTGACCCGCCTGCGCGGACAGCAGGTATTCGACTCCGAAGAGGCCTTCATCGAGCAGATGCAGGCCGATATTCGGGCCGCCCGGGCGATCGGGGAGGCTCCGGAGGTCTCCTGATACCCTCAACACCGACGGTTGCTGGGCGGGCGCTCAGCGACTCGTGACTAGGCCGCACGGTGCGGCCATCGCCGGTTCGCCGGCGCGCCCGAGAGGAATGTGAATGTCGCTCGACGCCAAGANCAAGTCCGAGATTATCGCGGAATACGCGACCGGCCCCGGCGATACCGGCAGCCCCGAGGTGCAGATCGCNCTNNTGACCGAGCGCATCAGCCAGCTGACCGAACACTTGAAGACCCACCCCCACGACCACCACAGCCGTCGCGGCTTGCTGATCCTCGTCGGTCAGCGTCGTCGGCTGCTGAAGTACCTGACTAAGACGGACATCAACCGGTACCGCTCGATCATCGAGCGGGTCGGCATCCGTCGCTAGGTCCCAACCCATGGGTGTCAACCCAGCCCCGTGCTGGGTCGACATTCACCAAACGCGTTCGTGCACGACACGTGCACGAACGCACCACACAACCGAATAACTCACCAGTAAGGATCCGGGGCGCTACGGAAGCGTCGTCGTCGTCGGTCCTCGGTAGTGGCTCCCGTGGGGATGAATCCCCGAGGGCCTCGATCGNAGACCGCCACCGGACGTCTGCCGTGGTTGCCCCTGTCCATTTCAGAACAGGAGGCACCCGTGTCGGGTACCCAGATCTCGACGGCCGAGGCCGTCATTGACAACGGTGCGCATGGAACGCGCACCGTTACCTTCGAGACCGGTCGACTCGCTCGACAGGCAGCAGGATCAGTCACCGTCTCCCTGGACGGCGGCACCTTGCTGCTGAGCGCCACGACGGCATCGAAGAAGCCGAAAGACCAACTCGACTTCTTCCCACTGACCGTGGACGTCGAGGAGCGCATGTATTCCGTGGGTCGCATCCCCGGATCGTTCTTTCGGCGCGAAGGACGCCCCACCGAGGACGCGATTCTCACCTGTCGATTGATCGACCGTCCGCTCCGGCCGACCTTCAAGAAGGGCCTGCGTAACGAGGTCCAGGTTGTCGTCACGGTCATGTCGCTCAACCCCAATGACCTCTACGACGTTGTTGCCATTAATGGGGCTTCCGCGTCCACGCAACTGTCGGGGCTGCCGTTCAGCGGACCCGTCGGCGGTGTGCGCATCGCCCTGATCGACGGTCAGTGGGTCGGCTTCCCGACGCACGAGCAGCTCGAGACGGCCGTGTTCGACATGGTCGTGGCCGGTCGGGTAGCCGGGGACGACGTCGCCATCATGATGGTCGAGGCCGAGGCCACCGACAAGACGATTGACCTCGTTGCCGTGGGTGCGCAAGCTCCGACGGAGGAGATCGTCGGCGCGGGCCTGGATGCTGCGAAGCCGTTCATTCGCGCGCTATGTGACGCGCAGCAGGAGTTGGCCGACGCGGCGGCGAAGCCCGTCGCGGATTACCCGGTCTTCCTGGAGTTCGAAGACGACGTCTACGACGGCGTGGAGCGCCTCGCTATCGCGGATGTGCGTGATGCTCTCGTCATCGTGGAGAAGGCTCCTCGCGAAGCACGTCTGGACGACATCAAGACGACCGTGGTGGCCGAGTTGGTCGCGAACTTCGAAGGCCGGGAGAAGGAACTCTCCGCAGCGTTCCGAGCCGTCACCAAGACGGCGGTACGCGACCGTGTTCTTCGCGACAAGGTCCGCATCGACGGACGAGGACTCACCGACATTCGTGCACTGAGCGCCGAGGTGGACATCCTGCCGCGGACCCATGGCTCTGCACTGTTCGAGCGTGGAGAAACGCAAATTCTGGGCGTGACGACTCTGAACATGCTGCGCATGGAGCAGCTGTTGGACACCTTGAATCCGGACAACCGCAAGCGGTACATGCACAACTACAACTTCCCGCCTTACAGCACCGGCGAAACTGGTCGGGTCGGGTCNCCCAAGCGACGCGAAATCGGACACGGTGCGCTCGCCGAACGCGCCCTGCTGCCCGTCCTGCCGACCCGTGAGGAGTTCCCCTACGCGATCCGGCAGGTGTCCGAGGCTCTCGGCTCCAACGGCTCGACATCCATGGGCTCGGTGTGCGCATCGACCATGGCGCTGCTGAACGCGGGCGTTCCGTTGAAGGCGCCTGTCGCGGGTATCGCGATGGGGCTCATCTCCGGTAACGTCGATGGCTCGACGGAGTACGTGACGTTGACCGACATCTTGGGAGCTGAGGATGCCTACGGCGACATGGACTTCAAGGTCGCCGGCACCCGCGAGTTCGTCACCGCCCTGCAGTTGGACACCAAGTTGGACGGGATTCCTGCGGATATTCTCGCGGGCGCTCTGACCCAGGCTCGGGACGCGCGGATGACGATTCTCGACGTGATGAACGAGGCGATCGATGCCCCGGACGAGATGGCGGATACGGCACCGCGGGTTATCTCGGTGAAGGTCCCCGTCGACAAGATCGGCGAGGTGATCGGGCCGAAGGGCAAGATCATCAACCAGATCCAGGAAGACACCGGCGCCGACATCACCATCGAGGACGACGGCACGATCTACATCGGTGCGACGGACGGCACTTCCGCCGAAGCGGCGCGGACGGCGATCAACAACATCGCCAATCCGACGATGCCCGAGGTGGGTGAGCGGTACCTGGGAACGGTGGTCAAGACGACCAATTTCGGTGCCTTCATCTCCCTGGTTCCGGGTAAGGACGGACTGCTCCATATCTCCGAGGTGAAGAAGTTGACCGACAAGAAGCGCATCGACACCGTCGAAGAGGTGCTGAACGTCGGCGACAAGGTGCAGGTGGAGATCAAGGAGATCGATCAGCGCGGCAAGTTGTCGCTGGCCCCGGTGCTCGAGAACAGCGACGAGTCCACCGAGGCGTGATCGTTGCCTAATCGCGCCCAGACCGCGACGCTTATTCGTGGTGCCGACGGGGGAGTGGTCAAGCGGACCACTCTCCCCGGCGGCCTGCGGGTCATCACTGAGTACGTCCCGGGAGTTCGCTCGGTAGCCCTGGGCGTGTGGGTCGCGGCTGGTTCACGGGATGAGCCGGCATCCCAGATGGGCTCGGCCCACTTCCTCGAACACTTGCTGTTCAAGGGGACCGAATCTCGCGACGCCATGACGATCTCNGCAGAGATCGAGTCGGTGGGCGGTGATCTGAACGCGTTCACCACCAAAGAGCACACCTGCTATCACGCCCGAGTACTCGATGAGCATCTGCCGATGGCTCTGGATGTCGTATGTGATGTGGTGCTGCACGCGACGTTGACCGGCGACGACATTGAAGCCGAGCGCTCGGTGATCTTCGAAGAGATCGCGATGTACGACGACGAGCCCGGCGAGTTGGTGCACGACGAATTCGCCCTGGCCATGTTCGGGGATTCACCGTTGGGCCGACCGATTCTGGGCACCGTCAAGACCATCACAGCTCTGCCGCAGAACGCGATTCGTCGCTTCTACGGCAAGGCCTACACGCCGGATCGAATGGTTATCTCGGTGGCCGGAAACGTCGATCATGCCCAGGTCNTGCGCCAGATCCGGGAGATGTTCGCNGATCGGCTCGAGCCATCGGTTGACGCGGCACCGGCTCGACCCGCACGCAGGCGTCGGTGGAAAGCCGACACGGTCCGCATCGTGAGCCGGGCGACCGAGCAGGCGCACGTGATGATGGGAACACCCGGGCTGGTTCGCGGGGATGAGCGACGCTACGCCGTGGCGGTTCTCAGCACTGCTCTCGGTGGTGGGATGAGTTCGCGCCTGTTTCAAGAAGTGCGCGAGAAGCGCGGCCTGGCGTACTCCGTCTTCGCCTACGCTCAGTCGTTTGCCGACGCCGGAGTCTTCGGCATTTACACCGGGTGTTTGCCGTCGAAGGCGGACACGGTGATGGACGTGTGTGTGAGCGAGCTCCAATCTGTGGCGCGCGACGGCCTGACGCCGGAGGAACTCGAGCGGGCCAAGGGGCAGGTGAAAGGCTCCATGGTGCTGGGCCAAGAAGACCCGGGATCACGCATGTCTCGAAACGCGAAGTCCGAACTCAGCGGGGAGCCACTGGATGACATGAGCCGCGTCCTCGATCGCGTCGATGCGGTGACCCGCGACGACGTCCATGCCGTCGCCACCGACCTATTCACCCAGAACNTCACCGTCGCGGCGATCGGGCCCTTCGATGCCGGCCATACTTTCGCGGCCGTCGGGTAACGCCCTAGCCGAGGACGAACCCCCAGTCGACCGACGCCGTGACCGATGCGCCGGAGACCGCGTCGATGCGAACCGTGCCGTTGCCGGTCGTCGTCACCTGCGAGACCACGTCGAAGTCTGACCCCACCGGTGCGACCAGATGCGCGGTGCGCAGGTCTAGTTGGTGCTCGTCGTCGAACGTCTGGAACGTCGCGATTCCGCGGTCGACCAAGGGATTGTCGAGAGAGGCTTCCGGTCCGATGGCGAAGTAGGAACACACGTCTTCTATCCCCATGCGCCCGACGTGGCGGCCCTGCCACGGGTCGGCGGTTCGCCCTCCGTTGGTAATCCACAGCAACGTCATCGGCAGTCTTCGAACCGATTTGAGCGCGATCCACACATAGTCCTCGACAACCATCGCCGACCACCCCAGGTCTCCCGCCTCGGGGTCGTTCACCAACATCACGAGATCTTCGTGGCCGGGCTCGGTCGGGTAGTGCGTCAGATCCAGGGTGGAACCGTCCATCCGAGGAACGGCCGCGAGGTCGGTGAATTCGGCCCCCGGCTGCAGCACCTGGGTCTCACCGCGTTCGGCTAGCGAGAACAGCGTCGGATGGACCGAGCAGTACCGCATGGGACTCGTGGATAACCGGCCTNACCCCGGCGGGAGCGTGGAAAAGTCGAGCACCGGGTGGGTGCCGTAGTTCCACCGCCCTTGGAGTCCGTGCGAGCGCACCTGTTGGTAGAGAACCGCATCATTGTCGTTGACCGAGACGGTCTTGTGAATGTCGGCGTCNAGATCCGAGGCGCGCATCGAGAGGGTGACGCTGGAGGGTCCGTGGCGATCCACGTGCCATCGATTGTTCGCAACCTCTCCGTGGATGGGTCCAGCAGCCGTCTCGCCGAAAGGCATGCAGAAAAAGTCCCCGCGCAGGTGGGACAGGATCGGCTCCATGTCGGGGAAGTCCTGCGGTTGCCACGGTGGCAGGGAGTAGGGCCGAACCTCGCGGTCGCCCAACACGAAGGTGACCGGTGCGATGTGGCCACCAGTCAGCGTGATCTCTGCGGTGGCACGGGTACTGGCAATCGACACGGATTCGGCCCCGTGGACAGAGCGCAAATTCATCGCGATGCACCACCTTTGCTAAATGTCCGGTTGGATTGACCCTAGTGCGAAGTTCTTGGCGCGCGTTGAACCAGGAGAAAGGTCATCGATGTCTACGCATCCGGTCTACGTGATCAGTGGGGTAGCGGGCAGTGGCAAGACNACACTCGCGCATGCGTGGGCGCCGACCATGGGCGCCGCAATCGTCGACCTCGACGTCGTCGCAGCGAACGTCGTGGACACGGCGTTGCACGAGCACCCCGAAGCAAGGCCGTGGCAGATCAACGCTGCCTACCGGGTGCAGCGTTACCGATGCCTGATCGATGCGATCACATCCGAGCGGCGAAGCGCGACGGTGATGGCAGTTGCACCCTTCACACAGGAAATTGCGGGCGAAGCACCGTGGTCGCAATTTGTTCGTGACATCGGAGGAGAGCCGGTGGACCTGGTCTGGATCCAGACGGGTGCGCGGGCCCTCAGCGAGCGGATCGCCCTGCGCGGCGCCGCTCGGGATGCAGGGCGTAGTGATGCGGCCGTCCCCAAACCTCCCCCTGGGGTGCCACACCATGCGGTGAACGGGGAACTTCCCGTTCCTGAGATCGTCGCGTCGCTTAGATCACGTTTTGATAACGAAGGGTGAGACTGCTCGCCCGATGACACTCGAGGGAACAGACTCCCGTCACTACAGGAATGACAACGATTACCTAGGCGCGCGACATCGATTACCTACGATAGGGAGGCCCGATGGCGATAGTCGTCGTGAATCCCAATCCGGTCTTCGACAGGACCATCGTCGTCGAGCGATTGATTCCTGGAACGGTGATGCGGACCCTGGAGGTGGAGGTAACCGCCGGCGGCAAGGGTGTGAACGTGGCTCGGGCGCTGCGGGCGTTGCAGGTGCCCGTGACACTCATCGCCCCCGTAGGCAGGGACGATGGTCAGCGGTACAAGCGACTGCTGTCCGAGGAGGGAGCCGACGTCGAGGCATTCGAAGTCAGTGGTTTCGTGCGCATCGCCAGCATNTATCGAGAGTCCGCCAGTCATCGAGTCACCGTCGTTAACGACGCCGGTCACCGGCTGCCCGAAGCTGAATGGGACGCCTTCGTCGAGTTCGCCACAGATCGGGTGCAGTCAGACGACCTGGTCCTGGTCATGGGTTCACTACCGGCCGGGCTGCCCGATGATGCCGCTGCACGTCTCGTACGAGCCTGCCATGCCCGTGGAGCCCGGGTGATCCTCGATACCGCCCCGACGTGGCTTGCGTCCGCAATGTCTGCGCACCCCGACCTCGTCGCCCCGAATATTCACGAGGCCCACGCGGCTTGGACCTCGGCGGACACTTCCGTTTTCGATGATTCCACCTTGGATGACGCGAGCACCCGTGCAGAAGCCATGGAGCTGGCCGACCGNTGTGCAGAGAAGACCACGCACATGGCGTGCGTCACCGCAGGGTCAGCGGGCGTTGCCTTCTCCAACGGTGACGAGCGCGGCTGGATCGATGCCCCGAGCGTGGACGTGGTGAGCGCAGTGGGGGCGGGAGACTCGTTCGTCGCGGGTCTTGCCGCACGGTGGCATCACGATCTGGAATCGGGTCGAGACGTCGATTGGGCGGCTGCGGTCGGTTTCGGCGTCGCNTGCGCGAGCGCTTCGTGTGAAGTGGTGCGTGCGGGTGGAGTCGAGCGATCTCGAGCACTACACATCGCGGCCGAGATGGGCGTGGCGGAGGTCGAGGCGGTGGGGGCGCGGTGAGTACGCAGCCCGTCCGCTTGGTTGATGTTGCCCAGCGCGCAGGCACCAGCACCAAGACGGCGTCTCGGGTGCTCAACGGTGATCCGCGGGTAGCNGACGATACGCGGCGTCGGGTGCAAGACGCAATGAACGAGCTCGGGTATCAGGTGGACGCCCTCGCCCGCTCCCTGCGCACCGGTGTGGACGAGACCATCGCCGTGGTAGTTCCCACCATCGGTGACCCGTTCTTCGCAAGCATGATCGAAGAAATCGAGCGGGCCGCTTTCGAGGGCGGGATCAAAGTGCTCGTGGCCACGAACTCGCGCGATCCCCGGGAAGAGCAGCGGGTTATTGACAGTCTCTTGGCGCGACGCGTCGCCGGCATCATCGTCACNCCCTTCCTGGCCGACTACTCATTTCTCACGGTAGTGCGAACACCCGTGGTCTTCTTGGACCGTCGACCCGAAGGGCTGGATTCTGGAGCGGTTCTCGTTGATGACCGCGGATGGGCCAAGCGAGCGACCGAGCACCTGTGTCGGCATGGTCATCAGCGGATAGCCATCGTGGCAGACGACATGAGAGTCAGGACCTCCGCCTATCGGCTCGAGGGTTACCGAAGCGCACTGCGCGAGTGGTCCCTTGATGTGGACTCTCGCCTGGAAGCCCTGGACTGCGAGCGGGCCGATGACGCCTACCGGGCGACGCTCCAACTACTCGACCTCGCGCAGCCGCCAACGGGGATATTCAGCGCCCGCTCGGAAACCACCGTCGGCGTGATCAAGGCTTTGCACCATCAGAACCGAACAGATACAGCGTTGGTGTCTTTCGGGGATGTGGAGTTGGCGGACCTGGTCTCGCCTCCGGTCACNGTCGTTGACCACAGTGCTCGGACACTGGCGCGACGGGCACTGGATCGGCTGCGCGGACGGATGCACGGCGACGCGGATACCCCTGACGACGAGATCATCGACATGACACTGATCGAACGCGGATCCGGTGAAATCCGCCCCAGGGTTGCCACGGCCCCAGCGGGGGGTGGTGTCCGGTGAGCCGTGAAANGGTTGTCGTCGGGGTCGATGTCGGAACGACGAGCATGAAGGCAGCAGCTTTCGCGCTGGACGGGCGCAGTCTCGGTGAGGCGAGCGTGGCGACCCCGTGGAACGTCGGTGCCGGCGGTGAGACCGATATCGATGTCGAGTGCTTGACGCGCGACTTCATCGACCTCGTGACCGAACTCGTGGAGACGACCGGAACACAGCCCATCGGCATCGGCATTACAGGAATGGCCGAGACCGGTGTTGTCGTCGATGAACACGGTGCTGCGCGACATCGAGCCTTCGCGTGGTTCGACCAACGTGGGGCCGCCGAACTCGACGACTTGCCACCGAACCTTCGCGACGCGTTTGCGGGCACCACGGGCCTGGCACTGAAGGCCGAGTGCTCGTTGTCAAAGTTGTTGTGGCTGCAAGTGCAGGGATTCACCATCAACACCGGCGACGTGTGGCTGAATGCGCAGGAGTTCCTTGGTTTTCGTCTCACCGGAACCCGTGCCACCGAGCCGTCGTTGGCATCGCGTACGGCCTTGTGGGATCAAGACGGTCGGCCGTGGACTCAGGTCCTGGACCTCATCGGGGTGTCGGAGGACTTCATTCCGNCCGTCGTCGGGGCGGGAACCAGCCTGGGAGTCGTCGGAGATGGGTGTCCGGAGAGTATGCAGGGAGCAATCGTGACGGTCACCGGGCACGATCATCTGGTAGCTGCGATCGGTTCGGGTGCGGTCGGGTCCAATCAATTGTTCAATTCCTGCGGGACGGCAGATGTCCTCGTGCGCAGCGTTCCGTGGGTTATCGATGCCGACTCACGCGCACAACTCGTGGCCGGTGGGCTGTCGGTTGGACGTCACGCTCTTGGTGGTCACACAGCTGTACTCGGGGCAACCAGGTTCGGGTTGGTGATGGAGCGCGTCATGGCGATGTTGGGTGTCAATGACCACGCAGAACGCTCCCGCCTGGTGGATGCATGGCAGAACGAGGGGTCGGGGAAGGATGTTGTCAGCGTGAGCGAGCCTGGCCGATGGGTAAACGAAGTTCGGATTTCGCTCCACGACACTTGCTCGCCTGATGAGGTCGTCGCCGCGGCTATCGATTACGGAATCCAATCCATGCGGGGCTGCCTAGAGACCTTGACATCTGTCACCGGCCCATCCGATCAGGTCATTGCCGGGGGTGGCTGGGCGCAACTCGACGGGGTTCTGCGCGCCAAAGGCGGCCTGCTGGCGGGTCTGTCCCGAAGCACCGTCACGCAGCCGGGCGTTCGGGGCGCGGCAGCGTTTGCCGGCATCGCCGCCGGGATGACCGATGAAGAGCTCACCCGCGAACTTGCGAGCCATGTCCAACCGCCTATANAGCATCCACAACAAGAACAACAAAAGGAGACCGTTTCGTGAAGACCTTGGCAGATATCGCAGATGACGACGGCACGTTCGCGATTATTGCGATGGACCAGCGCAACACCTTGCGGCGGATGTTCGACGCCGTTGGCGAGGAGGCGACGCCCGAGGTGATGGCCCAAGCCAAAGTCGATGTCGCTGCCAACCTCTCACCCGGTGCGACCGGGTTGCTGCTGGATCCGGATTTCGGTGTTCCGGCGGTGCGTGAATCAGGCCAGTTGGCGTCGACCTGTGGGTTGTTGGTGGCAGCCGAGCCGTCCGATCGCGGGAACTACAACGGAGAACCGCGCGCCCATCGCATAGAAGAACAGAACGGCCGCTGGGTCCTCGACCAAGGCGGTGATGCGGTGAAGTTTCTCGTCCAGGTGAATGCTCTTCGCCAGGCAGCACCAGGTGAACCCGATCTTGTCGCCGAAGCGCTGGAAGTTGTTCGCGCCGTTGTGGAAGATTGCCAGGCCGCCGGCATACCCAGTGTGATCGAGAACTTGGTCTACACGCTGCCGGGTGAGGAGCCCTTGGCGGGTGAGGCAAAGTCCGAGGCGATCGTCGAATCAGCCGCCAGCCTCTCCGATCTAGGCATGGACCTTCTGAAACTCGAATATCCAGGAAGCGCTCAGGCCTGCAAACAGTTGGCTGACCGCATAAATGTTCCGTGGGCTGTCTTGAGTGCCGGGGTGGATTTTGAAGAGTTCACCAACGTATTGAGGGTTTCCTGTGATGATGGTGGGGCATCTGGCTTTATAGCCGGCCGGGCTTTATGGAAGGAATCAATTGGTATGAGTTCAGCTGAGCGAAGAATTTTCTTCTCTGAGGTCTCGGTTCCTCGGCTAGATGCCTGTCGTGCTGCAATAGATGGCCGGGCGCGCCCCTGGTTCGACGCAATCGAGACGACCGCGTAGGAGTTGATGGAGACATGCCGATTCTGGAAGCTCGCAAAGTAGTTCGAACTTACGGGCAGGTCGTTGCGCTTGATGAATGTGACTTTGATGTCACCGAAGGAGAGGTAACTGCCCTCATCGGAGATAACGGTGCAGGTAAGAGCACACTCATCAAAATCTTGTCCGGAACTGAGCAAATGGAATCAGGCGATATCCACTTTCAGGGTGAAAGGGTCTCAATGACCAGTCCGGCTGTCGCTCGCGACCTTGGGATCGAGACGGTTTTTCAAGACTTAGCGCTCTGTCCTCATCTTGATCCTGTTCGTAACTTGTACCTAGGGCGAGAGATTCGCAGAGGTGGTCTTATGGGACTACTGGGGTTTATGAACAACAAACTCATGAAGTCCGGATCGCAAGACGCATTTAGTGAGCTGGGTGCGACGGTGAAGGCGCTTTCGGTTCCTGTTGGCGACATGTCGGGTGGGCAGAAGCAGAGTGTGGCGGTTGCGAGAGCGGCATCATGGGCAAATAAAATTATCTTTCTAGACGAGCCGACGGCTGCTTTAGGCGTTGTGCAGACACACAATGTTCTTGAACTCATCAAACGTGTTCGTGATAAAGGTATTGGCGTTGTCTTCATATCTCATTCGATGCCTGAAGTGCTCAGCGTCGCGGACAGCGTTCAAGTCCTACGTCGAGGTCGGCGGGTCATGACTCTGGCGGCGAAGTCGACGACTCTAGAAGAATTGGTCGGAGCGATGACAGGGGCCTTAGACGAGGAGGTGCGGTGACAGCGACAGAGCGCGAAGTGGCAGCGCAGGAGATTGTCGCCGAGTCTTCTCCTGGACTGGTCAAGACGATCACTCGGGCACAGGCGACGCAGATCGTTATTGTCTTGTTCGGTTTGTTTATTCTCTTTGCCCTAATCAATCCCGAAGCCTTCGTAAGTGTCTTCAATTTCCGGTCAATCATCGTCAATGCGTCTATTTTTATTGTCCTCGGCGTCGGCGTGACCTTTGTAATCATCACGGCAGGCATCGACCTCTCTATTGGCTCTGTTCTTGTCTTCTCAAGCGTCATGTCCGCGCTCGTGATGGAAGAATTGGGAACCGAGGGATGGGCCATAGCTGCAGTGGGTGCCGTAGTTGCAGTTTTGGCTGGAGCTCTGTGGGGGCTGATCAACGGCTTGCTTGTGACAAAGGCAAAAGTCCCGGCCTTCATTGTGACCCTTGGGACAATGGGCATGGCGCTTGGGATTTCGCAGGTAATAACGGGAGGTATTGATCTTTATAACGTCCCAGAAGTGCTGGTCGACACAGTCGGGTTTGGGAACATTTTTTGGGAAATACCGATGTTGGCGGTAGTGGCGTTTGTTGTAGTCATCATTGGTGGACTCGTCCTACACAGATCAAAATTCGGCTTGTACACATACGCACTTGGCTCCAATCTGGAAGCATGTCGACGTGTTGGAATCAGGGTCGATTTCAACCTCACCTGGGTTTACGTCGTGTCTGGCATTTGTGCCGGCATCGGAGGCTATCTCAGCCTATCCCTGTACCAGCAAACTACGATCGCAGGAAATTCCCTTACCAACCTGGCGGTCATCGCAGGCGTAGTAATTGGAGGCACAAGCCTATTTGGGGGCGTGGGAACAATGTTCGGCACGGTAATCGGCCTGCTTATTCCGGTTACCCTCAGGCAGGGATTCGTGATTAGTGGCGTACAGGCATTTTGGCAAGAAGTGGTTGTTGGTATCTTCCTGATCGGCGCTGTCTACATTGACGGCGTCAGGCGAGCCCGAGCAAGCCGAAGATCGGGTGTTCAACCCAAGCAGAAGACCATCGGAGGTCTGAAGATTGGGTCAACAAGGAAAGAGGGAAATAGTGAGAAGAAAAGCAACTAGGAGGGCCCTAGCCGGCTCGTTGGCTGTAGGTGTTCTTGGTGGCCTCGGTCTGGGTGTCGCGCCTGCGGCTCTAGCCGCAGGAGAAGACATCACTTTCATCCAAGGCGTGAAGGGTGATGGCTTCTACATCAGTATGGCGTGTGGTGTCGAGGCTCGAGCGGACAAGGCTGGCGCCAATGTCAAGGTGGTGGGTCCGGAGAAGTTTGACGCTACTCTCCAAAAACCCATTTTGGATGCCGTTATCGCATCGAAGCCGGACGCGATTCTGATCGCTCCGAACGACGTGAAGGCCATGCAGAAGCCACTAGAGAAGGCAAGGNNGGCTGGTATTGAGGTCGTCCTCGTTGACACCACAGTCAATAAGCCGAAGCGTGTGGCCGTCTCGGAGATTTCCTCCAACAACTACGCCGGTGGTGCCGCAGCTCTTCGTGCGGTCAAGCGCGCCGGTGTAACCGGCGGCAAGGTGATGGGCATTGGTGTCCGGCCGGGCATCAGCACCACGGACGCTCGCGATGCGGGCTTCAAGGATGCAGTGGCTAAGGACAGCAACTTCGAGTTCATTGGTCAGGAGTACTCGCAGAACGAGCCTGCTATCGCGGCTCAAATAACGACAGCGTCCATTGCAGCTAATCCGGACCTGAAGGCTATCTTTGCCAGCAACTTGTTCTCCGCACAGGGCGCTGCCACGGGTATCAAGCAGGCCGGCAAGGAAGGCGAGATTGTTGTCATCGGATTCGACGCTGGCCCTGATCAGATCAAGGCACTGAAGGACGGTACCGTCCAGGCTCTGATCGCCCAGAAGCCCTACAACATCGGCACGCAGGGTGTCACCCAGGCTCTGCGCGCCATCAAGGGCAAGAAAACCAAGAGCAAGATCACGACGGGATTCACGATTCTGACTGATCAGAACGTGAACACCAACTTCGGACAGAAGGCGGCTTACCGCTCGGAGTGCTAGCCGGAGTATGAACGCGATGGTGGGGTCGACCGGTGATCGGCCCCACCTTTCGCTTGACGGCATGCCCGTAGGCTGGTCACCATGACGACGTCACCCCTACGTGTGGGAGTCACCGGCGCCCGTGGCCGCATGGGCGCCGCCGTTGTGGAAGCCGTGTTGGCCGCACCAGAGATGGAGCTAGCAGCGGCTCTGGACATCGGTGATTCTCTCGATGAGTTGGTTGCGCAGTCATGCGATGCGGTCATTGATTTCACGACCCCCGACGCGGTGATGGGGAACCTGGAGTTCGCTATCGGTGCGGGAATGCACTGCGTGGTGGGGACTACCGGGTTCGATGACGATCGCCTCGCCCGCGTTCAGGAGTGGACCGCCGGGCACTCGGGTGTCGGCGTACTGATCGCTCCGAACTTCAGCATCGGTGCTGTCTTGATGACGCACCTATCCGCTCGCGCCGCGCGCTACTTCGAGTCGGTGGAGATCGTGGAGTTGCATCACCCGGACAAGGTCGACGCGCCCTCGGGCACGGCCGCACACACGGCTGCGGCGATCGCCCACGCGCGCGCAGATCTGCAACCGGCTCCCGACGCGACAGTGAGTCAANTCGACGGTGCTCGGGGGGCTCGGGTAGACGACATCCCCGTGCATTCAATCCGGCTGCGTGGTCTCGTCGCACATCAGGAGGTCTTGTTCGGCGGGCCGGGAGAGACGTTGTCCATTCGACACGACTCCATCGACCGCGGTTGCTTCATGCCGGGCGTGATCCTCGCGGCTCGCCGCGTGGGTGAACACCCGGGGGTTACGGTGGGGCTCGCTGACTACCTCGATCTGTAGGCGTAACCACTGATGACCAAGGCGTGGGTGTGGCTCATCACTGCCGCGATGGTGATTGCCAGCGTCGCCTACGCCGTGATTGCCGCGAGTCGAGCGTGGATTCTGTTGGTATCGACAGATCCGTTGCAGATTGTTCTTGCCGTGGCGATCATTGTCATTCCGGTGATTGGACTAGCNCTTATCGTTCGTGAACTCTGGTTTGGCTGGCGCACGCGCCAGATGGGCCAGACGCTGGCCGCTGAGAATGCCCTTCCCACTTACGACGGCGACCTCACGTCGTCCGGACGACCCACCAAGGCCGACGCCGACCTCAACTTCGAGCGGTACGCCCAGGAAGCTGAGGAAAACAGTGAGGACTGGCGCGCGTGGTTTCGTTTGGCGGTGGCCTACGACGANGCACGGGATCGCAAGCGCGCCCGCGCGGCGATGCGCCAAGCATCGAACCTGTATGTCCGCTCGCTACGGAGCTAGGCCGGCACCGCGCAGGACGGCGGCCGTCGCCGCGGCGACGAGGATCACGACCAAGAAGGGGGCTCGCAGAGCTAGCGCAACGATGGCGGCTGCCAGTCCGGCGACACGGGCATCGACCTGCACGGCGTCGCCAGTAGAAAACGTCTGCACACCGACCAGCGCCGCCAGCAGGGCGATCGGCAGTATCGTCGTCAGCTGCCGCAACCGTGGGTTGTCCAGCACTCGCTCCGGGATGACGTACCCGGAGAGTTTCAGTACGTAGGCCCCGAGGGAGCCGACGATCACGGCGGGCCAGATCATGCGCGCCTCCCGGCCATGAACCGCTCGGCGACGAGTGCGACCAGCACCGCGGACAGGACGGGAAGCCCNGGACGCAGCACAGGAACAAGCGCAACCGCGACCGCTGCGCTCACCAGGGCCAGGGCGATCGTGCTGCGGTCGCGAAGGCGGGGCCACAGCAGCGCAATGAATCCCGCCGGCACCGCCGCGTCCAAGCCCAGGGTGCGCGGGTCATCGAGCACTGCCGCCCCAAGGGCACCGATGAGCGTGCCCAGATTCCACAGCACGTAGATGGCGATGCCGGTGGCCCAGAAAGCATGCCGGGCCTGCGGCGAACCTTCCGGATAGCGGATAGCCATCGCGGTCGATTCGTCGATGGTGAGCTGGGCTTGGCCCATNGTGCGCACGATCGAGGGTTGGCGGGGCGTGGTCACGAACGAGCGGAGACTGAGCGCATACAAAGAGTTGCGCGCGCCCAACAACAGNGCAGTCACGATGGCGACAAGGGCGCCACCGCCCGTACCGAGAATCCCGACCAGGGCGAACTGCGAGGCCCCGGTGAACATTCCGAGACTCAGAAACTGCGTCTGCCACACGTCGAGACCGCTGGCGACGGAGATCGCGCCGAACGACAGACCGTAAGCCCCGGTGGCGACTCCGATGCCCACAGCGTTGACGGTGATCGGGCGCAGGGAATCGTCAGCGGTCAGAACGCACCTGCTGGCGTAAGCCCTTCGCGTGTGAGGATCGCGAATACTTCCTCGACCGCAGAGCGGGCGGCGGGTATGTCGGCATCGACCGAATCCAACCGCAGCCGCCGAGAAAGAACGTCATCGGTATCCAGGGCTCCCTCGTGCAAAATCGCGTGGGCNACATCGACGCGGGAGGCACTCGTGTGCGAGGCGATGGGCGCGAGCGCCGCCTGTGGATCCGCGAACAGGGTTGCGAGTTCTCGAACGCGCGTTGCCTCTGCCCCGTAGCGCATCGTGAAGGGATCGGCGTCGAAGAACCCGGGGGAGCGAGCAGGGGTACCGGGTTCTGCGCCGACCAGGGCGATCGAGCGCGTCCGGCAGGGTCGGTCGGTGATCATGTCGACCGCATCTTCAGCCATTCGCCGGTACGTGGTGAGTTTGCCGCCGGTCACTGTGATCGATCCGGTGCTCGATCGAGACACCAAGTGCTTGCGCGAGACATCCGATGTTGCGCCGTCGGTGAGATCGTCAGGATCCACCATGGAGACAAGTGGTCGGAGCCCGGCGAATGTGCCGAGCACATCGGCCGCGGTGAGTTCGGTTGCCAAGACTCGACTTACCTGACGCAGGATCCAGGTGACCTCTTCCTCGGGCGCCTGTGGGACGGCATCGATGTGATCCACACCGATATCGGTGATGCCGGCGAGAACCGTGCCGTCGGGTCGCGGCAGCAGGAAGCAGTAGCGGGCGTCCATGCCGGGAACGGGAATGGTGAGCGCTGCCCGCGGCGAGCCGAGTCGACGCGCGTCGAGAACGACGTGCGTTCCGCGCGAGGGGCGTACCTGGACGCGTGGGTCGAGTTCCTCGGCCCAGACACCGGTGGCGGTGATGACATGGCTGGCCGCAACGTCGACACTGCTGCCGGACACGCGGTCGTGTAGTCGAACGCCGTGGGGGTGGATATCCGTCGCCTCCACCTTGGTCAGGATCGATGCACCGAGGAAGGCGGCGGTGCGCGCGACGGCAACGACCAGGCGCGCATCATCGTTCAATTGACCATCCCAGGCCATCACGCCACCGCGGAGAGACTGCGCATCGATGCACGGTGCGAGCGAGCGCACCTTGTTCCGAGAGATCCAGTGCGCGGGGGGCAAGACGTGGGCGGGGGTTCGCGCGCCGGCGCGCAGAAGGTCTCCGGCGAGGAAACCGGCCCTGGTCACCGCCGCCGAGAGCATCGACGTGTCGGTCATCACCGGNACGATCTGCGGCAGCGCCCGAATGAGATGCGGGGCGATTGTCGTCATCAAGTGACCGCGTTCGACGGCGCTTTCCCATGCCACGTCCGCATGACCGGTGGCCAGGTACCGCAACCCTCCGTGCACGAGTTTGCTCGACCAGCGAGATGNGCCGAAGGCCAGGTCCTCGCGTTCGACGAGGAGGGTTCGCAGCCCACGGCTCGCAGCGTCGAGCGCGATCCCGGTGCCGGTGATGCCACCGCCGATGACCACGACGTCCACCATCGGGCCGCCTGCGTGGCCGCTTGTGTGGTCTTTTGTGTGTCCGTCGCGGAGCGCGCTCCACTCCCGTTGACGGCGCTGCTGCGAGAGATCAGTGGACGGATCACCGATCGGCACGTACGTCGTCTCCACGTCACCTCCGGTAGTAACCGCTTTCATTATTTCTGACGCTACCCCCGGTGATCGGTGCCTGCATGGCAGGCTTCGGGCTGTGGATCACGGGGNACCGCTGGGGGCGTGGGGCGAGACGCCGTCAGGACGGGTTCTCGACCCGAGAATTGAGGCTTTCGCGCGCGCACGCCTGGGTGAGCCGCTCGGTGCCCCCGATCCGAGCGAGACCGCCGGAAGGATCGCTGGAAGAACCGCTGCAGACGACCCTGCCTTGACGCCCGAGCGGATGCGCGCGCTCTTCCCGGGCGTGGAGTGGAGTCTCGACGCGTCCATGCGTGCGCGGTTCTCGCGTGGCATGTCCTACCTGAACTTAATGAGTTGGCGGGCGGGAGAGGCGGCTCGGCTACCCGACGCTGTGGTCTTTCCGGCGAGTCACGAACGCGTTCTCGAAGTGCTCGCCGCGTGCTCGGCGCAGGGCATCGCGGTGGTGCCCGTCGGTGGCGGAACATCGGTCACCGGTGGCGTGGACACCCCCGACCTCGACACGGTGGTGGTGTGCTCGCTGGATCACATGTCCGAGGTGCAGAACCTGGACACCGAATCCGGGATAGTCACCGTCCAAGCCGGCGCGACGGGCCCGCAACTGGAGTCCTACCTGAATGAGCTCGGCTGGACCCTGGGCCACTTTCCGCAATCTTTCGAGCGAGCAACCATCGGTGGTTATATCGCGACTCGTTCCTCGGGCCAATCCTCGAGCGGCTACGGACGGATCGAAGACCTTCTCGTGGGTGCCGAGCTCGCCACGCCGGTCGGGACACTGTCGGTCGGTGGCTATCCAGCGTCCGCGACCGGCCCCGATCTGCGCCACGTCGTATTGGGAAGTGAGGGCGCGCTGGGAATCGTCACGTCCGCCGACCTGCGCGTTCGAGCGTTCCCCACGTTTCGCGAGTACTCCGCGGCGATCGTGCCCGGAGATTTCTCTGTGGCTGCCAGTGTCGTTCGCGCATTGACACGTTCACCGCTGCGACCCACGATCGTGCGCGCATCGGATGAAGCCGAAACTCAGGCGTTGCTGACGATGTCGGGACCCGGCGGTGTGCTCGGTGGGGCCTTCTCGATGTACNTGCGCCTACGTCGAGCCCTTCCGGGTTCGTTGATCATTTTGGGGTGGGAGTCGGAGTCGGCCACCACGCTGGCAGCAATGCGCGCCTTCGCCCGTGAAAACCTCGCCGATGCAGGAGCGGTATCCATCGGTGGTCGCCCCGGTCGCGCGTGGNTTGCTTCACGGTTCCTTGGTCCCTACCAGCGCGACGCGTTGATGGACGCGGGATACCTGGTGGAGACGTTCGAGACCGTCGTGGTGTGGTCCGCGATTGATGACACTCACCGCACGCTTGCGGGGGTTGTTCGCGCGCAGCTNGGCGACGACAGTTACGTCATGGCGCACATCTCACACAGTTACGAGGTTGGAGCCTCGCTATATTTCACGGTTCTGGCCGGGGCGTGCAGCGATCCACGGGTATCGATGGACCGATGGCGGTNCGCGAAGGCCGCCATCATGGGCGCGCTGGCCGAGTGCGGTGCCGCCGTCAGCCACCACCATGGCGTGGGGCGCGACCACCGCGACTACATGCGCCCAGCCATCGGCCTCGTCGGCGAAGACATCCTTCGCGNGATGAAAACAACCCTCGACCCCGNGTGGATCATGAACCCCGGCGCACTGGTGACCCGCGAGGATGGACAGCGATGAGAGAGCACATGACGGCAACCGTCCGTCGCCTCGTCGTCTTCGGTGCCGTCTGGTAGACGGTATGATTCGTCGGAAAGCAGACGCTGCGCAGGACGGTCGTCGCGGGGGTTGGCGATCTCGCAACGCTAATGCGAGGGGTCCGGCGACAGCGGGGGAGTCGCCGGTCACTTCTTTGCCCGTGCGCGCGGCTTACAGATAGGCGCGCAGTCGTATTTGGCGCAGGGTCACCGGTGAGGCCACGGCCGGGTCACCAATGTCCGTGTCGTCATAGGCGATCTCGCGGTGGGCTCCATCGGAGTCGAACCCGGCCGAGCGCAAGATGTGCAGTCGGTGATCGTCCGCGGTAGCGATCCACACGGACAGCGCACGGGCCCCGACGCTCGTTGCCGAATCAGCGAGCGCTGCCAGGAGTCGCGAACCGTGGCCGGCCCCACGTTCGGCGGGGAGAACCTCCCAGGCAACGATCTCCACGGTGTCGGGTTCGGCGTCGGCGTCTAGGCACGGCGCGATGCCGGCGAATCCCACCGGTCCTTCGTCACGGGTGGCGACCACAAGACGGTGCGCGGGCCCGGGCGGAGCGATCACTGCTCGAGCCCAGGCAAGCTCGGCGTCGCTCGCAGTCACGGCGTCGAAGATCGATTCGGGCCACGAATAGTCGTGACGCCAGCAGGTCTCTTGCATCATCGCGATGGCGGTGGCGTCGGCAGCTGTCGCCGGTCGCACGAAGCCTGGCTCGCCGGAGCCTGCTGGATCACNCATCTGCATAGTCTCTCGCGGGTAGTGTTCCGAGGGTGCCCAACCTCCCCGACAGCAGCGATCACCCGTCCACCGAAGACAGCGACATCACGTTTCGCAGCGACGTCACGGTGGAACTTGTCCGGGCGAGCGCCCGGGATGCCGACGTCGTTTTCGCCGCCCGCGTCTCGACTGTCGGCGAGTCCAGTGTCGAGGATGTCGATTCTGATGCGCAGCGCTCGGCGGGACTGATCCGCTATCTCATGCGCGAGCGTCATGGAAGTCCGTTCGAGCACAACTCCATGACGTTTCTCGTGCAAGCGCCCATCTTCGTGTGGCGTGAACACATGCGGCATCGGATNGCCAGTTACAACGAGGAATCCGGTCGATATCGCGAGCTGCGACCGATCTTCTACGTTCCTAACGAGACGCGGTCGGTGGTCCAGGATGGAAAGCCCGGGGCCTATGAGTTCCATCCCGGCACGCCAGAGCAGTACGACGTCATCGACTCGGCAACCCGGGAATCGTGCGCGGTGGCCTACGACGCCTACAAGCGCATGCTGGATGCAGGTATCGCCCGGGAAGTGGCGCGCATGGTGTTGCCTGTCACCATCTATTCGTCCGCCTACGTGACGATGAACGCTCGTGCGTTGATGAACTTCCTGTCGTTGCGCAAGAAGAGTGACGATGCGACCTATCCGAGTTACCCCCAGCGGGAAATCGAGATGGTCGCGGAGGCGTACGAGGAGCATTTCGCTCGACTGATGCCCATCACCCACGAGGCTTTCGTAGCTTCTGGGCGAGTGGCCCCGTGATGCCGGTCAGCCGATAGCCTGACGGTCATGTCGAATCACGCCTCGCCCCGCAGAACTCCCTTCGGNGTGATGCTCACCGCGATGGTCACTCCTTTCGCGCCTGATGGCAGCCAAGATCTCGACGGCGCACAGGTGCTAGCTGCGCACCTGGTCGATCAGCTGGGCCACGACGGACTCGTGGTTAACGGGACGACGGGTGAATCCGCCACCAAGACCGACGAAGAGGATCGCGACCTGGTTGCCGCAGTGGTCGAGGCTGTCGGTGATCGCGCGTGGGTGGTGGCCGGTGTCGGAACGAATGACACATCACATTCCATCTCGAGCGCCAAAGCTGCGGCCGCAGCCGGTGCGCATGGAGTCATGGCCGTTGCCCCGTACTACAACCGACCCCCGCAGGAAGGCCTGATCACCCACTTCCATGCGATCGCCGACGCCACGGACCTGCCGCTTCTGACGTACGACATCCCGAAGCGAACCGGTGTCGCCATCGAGACGGAAACCCTCGTGCGTATTGCCGAGCACCCGAANGTGGTGGCCAACAAGGACGCCAAGGGTGATCTCGACGCGACGCAGTGGGCGATGGCTCGAACGGACCTGGCGTGGTACTGCGGTGACGACATCCTGAATCTGCCGATGCTCATGCTCGGGGCGTCCGGGATGGTGTCGGTTGTGGGTCACGTCGTGGGAGATCGATTGAAGGAGATGGCCCAGGCACTCGCGGCTGGCGACGTCTCCGGGGCCCGCGCCATCAACGCCGAGCTGCTGCCCGTCTATACGGGTTTGTTCCGAACCCAAGGCGTCATCTTGACNAAGGCAGCCTTGCGTATGCAGGGCCTACCGGCGGGCGGCTTGCGATTGCCGCTCGTCGACGCGACCCCAGCCCAGGAGGATCAGTTGCGTATCGACCTCGCCGGGGTTCGCGGCATCGGCGCCTGACCGTGCAGCACGACGACATTCCATCGCCCGCGCCGCTGAAAGAGGGGGCGCTGCGGGTTCTGCCGATCGGCGGCTTGGGAGAGATCGGCCGCAACATGGCCGTTTTCGAGTTCGACGGTTCGTTGCTCATCGTCGATTGCGGGGNGCTCTTTCCCGAAGAATCACAACCGGGCGTCGATTTGATCCTGCCGGACTTCACTCCCATCGCCGAGCGCTTAGCCGATGTCGAGGCGATCATCCTCACGCACGGACACGAGGACCACATCGGAGCGGTTCCCTACCTCCTGCGGATGCGTCCTGATATTCCGATCTACGGAAGCCGGCTGACACTGGCGTTCCTCCGAGCGAAGTCGACCGAGCACCGGCTGTCGCCGGACTTGCACGAAGTCGGCGATGGCGAGCAGATCCAGGTGGGCTCGTTCGGCGTCGAATTCCTCGCCGTCAATCACTCGATCCCCGATGCCATGGCGGTGGCGATCACCACCGATGCTGGCCGCGTCCTGCACACCGGCGACTTCAAGGTCGACCAGCTGCCGTTAGACGGTCGGGTCACCGANCTCAACGGCTTCGCCCGTTTGGGCGATGAGGGAGTGGATCTGTTGATGATCGACTCCACGAATGCCGAGGTTCCGGGGTTCATTCCAAGCGAGCGGGACATCATGCCGGTCCTGGACTCGGTGTTCGCCAAGGCACGAGGTCGCGTCATCGTCGCCTCCTTCGCCTCACACGTGCACCGCATTCAACAGATCATCGATATGGCCGTCGAGCACAGACGGAAGATCGCCTTCGTCGGTCGGTCCATGGTNCGGAANATGCACATCGCCCGTGACCTCGGGTTCTTGTCGATTCCAGAAGCGACGTTGGTGTCGGCCGACGATCTGGCCGAGCTACCCGACGACAAAGCGGTACTGATCTGCACTGGGTCGCAGGGGGAGCCGATGGCTGTTTTGTCGCGGATCGCCAATCGTAATCATGCGATTTCTGTCGGGCCTTCAGACACCGTGGTGTTGGCATCGTCACTGATCCCTGGAAACGAAAACGCGGTTTATCGAGTAATCAATGGCTTGACCAAACTCGGCGCGTCGGTGGTGCACAAAGGAAATGCTCTGGTGCACGTTTCCGGGCACGCGTCCGCCGGGGAGTTGCGCTTCGTCTACAACCTGGTGAAACCTCGCTTCGTCATGCCCGTTCACGGAGAGTGGCGACACCTGGTGGCGAATGCTGCGGTGGCGCAGAGTGTGGGCATCGACCCGCGCCGCATCCTCGTGGTGGATGACGGCGTCTCGGTCGATCTCGACGAGCAGCGCGCGGTGATCAGTGGATACACACCCGTCGGTTTCGTCTACGTCGACGGGTCGAGCATCGGTGACCTGACCGAAGCGTCCCTGAAAGACCGGCGGGTCCTCGGTGAGGAGGGGTTCATCTCGATCATCGCGGTCGTGGACATCGTTGCCGGCACCGTGGTCGCCGGTCCGGAAATCCACGAACGCGGATTCGGGGAGGAAGTTCTTTCCGGAGGGGTCGATGACGTCACCGGGAAGGTGCGCGAAGTTCTTGAGCAGGCCCTTGCGGACGGCATCAACGACCCGCACGACCTCCAACAACGAATGCGGCGCGTGGTGGGTCGGTGGGTCAATGCGACCCATCGCCGCCGGCCGATGATCGTGCCTGTGGTTGTGGAGGCCTGAATTGGGGCCGGTCATCGCGTCCGAAGTCCGCAGCCGCTGATCGCCAATAGGGCGGGTGCGAAATATCCCTTCTCCTGGTTCGCGTGTTACGCGTGTGACTACCGGGATTGTGTGCTTTCCGGCGCTAGCCTCCCTGCATGGCGTCTCGTACGTCCGCTTCCCCACGTTCGTCCCGTGCGCGTTCGGCAAGCGGCTCTTCCCGTTCNCGTCCTACGTCCCGTTCACCTCGCCGGGCTCCCCGAAAAACCTCGAGCAAGTCCCGCGCATCGGGCACCTCGTCGAAGCGAGCCCCCACGCGCAGCAAGCCGCAAAAGCGTTCGGCCCGGTCGGCGTCGCCCGGGATCTTCACCCGGGCCGTCATGGGGATTGGTCGGGGTATCCGGGCCATGTGGATTGGGCTCGCGCACCTGGTGGGCTCGATCGCCCGAGGAATCGGACGGGGGGCACGTGACCTCGATCCCGAGCACCGCCGCGATGGACTCGGGCTCGGCCTCATCGCCGGGGCCGTCATCATTGCCGCCGCTACCTGGTTTCGGGTAGAAGGCTGGTTCATCGCATGGTCAGGAACCATCGCGACGGCGATCTTCGGTGCATTGGCGTGGATCGCGCCGCTCTGTCTTCTCGCGCTGGCGTGGCGATTCCTCCGCCATCCGGATCAAAACGCCACCACCGGGCGCCTGGTGATCGGGAGTTCCGCCGTCATCACCGGCGTCGTTGGCATCTGGCACCTCACGCGCACCTCTCCCACACCGTCCGATGGTGCAGCGGCGATGAACTCCGCCGGCGGCGTCGTGGGATGGATCGCGACGGCCCCCGTGGTTGCCGCCGTCGGGCCGATCGTCACCGGGGTCGTCCTCGCGATCGTGCTGGCATTCGGCATTTTGGTTGTCACCGGCACATCCGTTCAGGCTCTTCGGGGCTACGTGGCTGCCTGGTGGCGGTCGATGCGTGGAGCCGCCTCGTTGCTGGTCCCGCCGGATCCTGACGAAGGCGCGACGAACGACGGCGCAACGAATGAATCCTCGGGCGAGAACGGCCTCGAAGACGACGGCGATGGGCTCGTTCTGCCCGGCCACGGACAAGAACTCATGGACGCCCCGGCGGCTCGCGACCTTCGGCACGCCGAAGTGCTCCGCGATACGCCGCTGGTGGGGGATGAGCCTTTCGCCACGCCACTGCCCACCGACGCAGCCTCGGACGATCGTCCCGCCGCCGGACTGTTCGTGCAGGCGGGAACCGGGTCTGTACTCGATGCGATGACCGACCCGCTTGGCGCTGATCAGGACACCGACGTCATCCCGGTGGTCGGACACAGCAGCGGGCCGGACGATGACACCCACGCCCTCGCGCCCGTGCTGCATGGTGTCGGCGCTGCAGCCAACGACAACACCGTGACATTGACTCCGGTAGATGCAGATGCCGCTGTATCTACCCCTGCCCCTGTCACGGCCGNGGCCGTGACANNGGAGCCGGTGATCGACCCCACCCCGGAGGGTTCGCCCACGCAGCTGCCGGTGATGACCTCCGGCCGGTATCGACTCCCCAAGGCGGAGTTACTCAAGACTGGTGCGGGGCACAAGAAGTCCACGCCAGCGAACGATCAGGTGGTCAAAGCCCTGCGTGAAGTTCTCGATCAGTTCGGGATCGACGCCGAAGTCTCCGGCTTCCTTCGGGGACCCACGGTCACGCGCTATGAGATCGAGCTCGGACCGAGCGTCAAAGTCGAGCGGGTGACCGCCCTGAGCAAGAACATCGCCTACGCGGTGGCCAGCGCCGACGTGCGCATCCTCAGTCCGATCCCGGGGAAGAAAGCCATCGGAATCGAAATCCCCAACACCGACCGCGAACTTGTGGCGGTCGGAGATGTGCTGCGCAGTTCATCTGCGGCCGCCGATCAACACCCGATGGTCGTTGCGCTAGGCAAAGACGTNGAGGGGGNGTTCGTTGTTGCGAACCTCGCCAAGATGCCGCACATCCTCGTCGCGGGAGCCACGGGTGCGGGTAAGTCCAGTTGCGTCAATTCGTTAATCACATCGATTCTGATGCGGGCAANNCCGGACGANGTGCGGATGATCCTCGTGGATCCCAAGCGAGTGGAGTTGAGCGTCTACGAAGGTGTACCGCATTTGATCACCCCGATCGTCACCCACCCGAAGAAGGCAGCGGATGCTTTGCAGTGGGTGGTTGCCGAGATGGACAAGCGCTACGACGACCTCGCGCACTTCGGGTTCCGGCACGTGGATGATTTCAATGCTGCGGTCCGAGCCGGGAAGGTGACAGCACCCGCAGGCAGTCAACGCGTCCTGCGGCCCTACCCCTACCTCCTCGTGATCGTGGACGAGTTGGCCGACTTGATGATGGTCGCCCCGCGTGATGTCGAAGATGCCATCGTGCGCATCACGCAACTCGCCCGGGCCGCTGGCATCCATCTCGTCTTGGCGACCCAGCGCCCCAGCGTCGACGTCGTCACCGGACTCATCAAGGCCAATGTGCCGTCTCGGCTCGCGTTCGCTACCTCCAGCCTCGCCGACTCGCGAGTCATCTTGGACCAGCCGGGCGCCGAGAAACTGGTGGGTCAAGGTGACGGGCTGTTCTTGCCCATGGGAGCGAACAAGGCGGTTCGGATCCAAGGAGCGTTCATCGCCGAGAAGGAGATTCGCGGCATCGTTCAACACTGCAAGGATCAANCCGAGGCCCACTACCTCTCCGAGGTCACCTCTCCTGCTGCGGCCAAGAGGGAGATCGACGAGGACATCGGCGACGACCTCAATGTTCTCCTGCAAGCCGTTGAACTCGTCGTGAGCACCCAATTCGGGTCCACATCGATGTTGCAGCGCAAGCTGCGCGTGGGATTCGCCAAGGCCGGACGGCTGATGGACTTGATGGAGTCCCGAGGAGTCGTGGGGCCGAGCGAGGGATCCAAAGCGCGCGAAGTTCTGGTCAAGCCCNAGGATCTCGGCGCCGTTCTGGCCTCACTGCGTGGCTAGTCCGCGACGACGCGAAGTCGAAGTTCGCTCAGCCGGAGTTCCATAGGACAAAGTTTGCTCAGCCTGTTGCCTGTTGACGCTCGTGCTGGCACCCTTGGCGCACGANNGACGNNGATTAACGGGCGGAGGCCCTGATGGTCGGAGAGCGCATCACCGATGCCCGCCGTTCCCGTGGACTGAGCATCGACGATGTGGCGGCTACGACGCGGTTGAGGACGATGACCATCCAGGCGATCGAGGACAACGACTTTTCNCTGTGTGGGGGAGACAGCTACGCCATCGGACATCTCCGGATGATCGCTGAAGCGGTCGGCCTCGACAGCAACGACCTCGTTGCGGAATACCGCCGCCGGTAAGCGCGGCCGGCAGGCGGCCGGCTACGTCGTCGCGGCGTTGTTGCGTCATAGCGTCCCGCAGGGCCAACCGTCACGGCGTTCAATCCGATCGACCGTAGGCTGTAGGGATGCCCCCCGCCAAGAAGGTTGCGATCGTCACGCTGGGGTGCGCGCGAAACGAAGTGGACTCCGACGAGTTGGCGGGGCGACTGTCCGTCGGTGGCTGGGATCTGGTGGAGAATGCTGAGTCGGCGGATGCAGTGCTGGTCAACACCTGCGGGTTCATTGAGGCTGCCAAGCGGGAATCCATCGACACGGTGCTCTCCTTGGCCGGAGATGATGCGCCAGCGGTGATCGCAACAGGCTGCCTTGCCGAGCGGTACGGCACCGAACTCGCAGCGAGCCTGCCCGAGGCGCGTGCGGTTCTCGGCTTTGACGATTATCCCGAGATCGCGGCGCGACTGGATGCGGTGATGCGGGGAGAGGACGTTCCCGCGCCCGTTCCGNCCGATCGCCGGACCTTGTTGCCGCTGAGTCCGGTTGCGAGATTGGACGCCAGGTCGGATGCGATTACGGGGGCGGCAGCGGACGAATCAGCAGGCGAGCCGCGCGGCTACAGCCCTCCGGTACCCCGAATTCGTCTGGGCACGGGTCCGGTGGCCTCGGTCAAGCTGGCAAGTGGCTGTGACCGGAGGTGTGCCTTTTGTGCCATTCCGCGTTTTCGCGGATCCTTCGTGTCTCGCACGCCGTCGGAGATCGTCTCCGAAATGGGAGAGATGGTTGCCGCGGGTGTTCGCGAAGTGGTTCTAGTTTCTGAAAACACCACGTCGTATGGAAAAGACCTCGGGGATATGCGACTGCTGGAGTCGTTNCTCCCGGACTTGGCGGCCGGCACCGGCGTTGATCGAATTCGCTTGTCCTATCTGCAACCGGCCGAGATGCGCCCGGGCCTGGTTGCAGCCATCGCGGGCAGTGCGGCGGTGGCGGACTACTTCGACCTGAGTTTTCAGCACGCGAGCCCGCGGGTGCTGCGAGCCATGCGCCGTTTCGGAGGCACGAAGGACTTCCTTGAGTTGATCGAGGCCATCCGGACGCTCACACCCACTGCGGGGATCCGCAGCAACGTCATCGTCGGGTTTCCCGGTGAAACCGACGAGGACGTGGACGAGTTGGCGGTCTTCTTGGAAGCCGCGCGCTTGGATGCGGTCGGTGTGTTCGCCTACTCCGACGAAGACGAAACGGAGGCGGCGGGCCTGGACGCCAAGGTGCCCGAGGACGTCATCGAGGCTCGTCGATCACGAATCGTGGACGTGGTGGACGAATTGATGGAGCAAAGGGCCGCCGAGCGCATCGGCGAATCGGTGCGGGTGCTCGTGGAGTCGGTCGACGACGGAGTCCGGTGTGGTCGAGCCGCGCACCAAGGGCCAGACGATGGTGCGTGCTTGCTTGTCAACAGCGACGCTGAGGTGGGCGAGTGGGTCGACGGTCATGTCGTGGAGAACGAGGGCGTTGACTTGTGGGTACGGCCGTGACGTGGAACCTGCCCAATGCACTCACGGTGGCGCGCTTGGTGTGTGTACCGATTCTGGCCTGGTTGTTGGCGGTCGATGAGTCCTGGGCTCGGGATACCGCCGCGATCGTTTTCGTTGCTGCAGCGGTCACCGACTTCTTCGACGGAGCCATCGCTCGTCGTCGCGGCATCACGTCAAGCTTCGGTGCGCTGGCCGACCCGATAGCCGACAAGGCCTTGATCGCAGTCGCACTGCTCGGGCTGTCGATCGTGGGAGAGCTGCCCTGGTGGATAACCGTGGTGATCCTGGTTCGAGAGATTGGGGTGACCGTCGTGCGGTTTGCGGTCGTGCGCCACGCGGTTATTCCGGCCAGTCGGGGTGGCAAAGTCAAGACGGTGTTGCAGATTGTGGCGATCTTCTTGTACCTGGCCATTCCACCGGAGGTTGTCGCGGACGCCTGGTCCGCCATCGCAGCTGCGGTGATGATCGCTGCGGTCGTGATGACCGTCATCACCGGAATCGACTACCTGCGACGCGCGTACGTCATCTCCCAATCGGCAGCCCATGAGTCCTGACACCCCATCGTCGGAGCAGGTGCCGCTCGATCAGCTCGCAGAACGTCTCGTTCGGCGCCTGCAGAAACGGTCCTGGTCAATTGCCACGGGAGAGTCTCTGACGGCGGGCCTGGTGTCCTCGACGATCGCTTCGGTGCCGGGCTGCTCGGCTGTCTTCCGAGGGGCCGTCGTCGCTTACGCGCCGGAGGTCAAGACTGAGGTCCTCAATGTTCCCGGGGAACTGTTGACGCAAGGAATCGTGACTGAGGAGGTCGCGCTTGCCCTTGCCCAGGGAGCGTGCTCGCGATTGGCGGCCACNGTGGGGATCGGGACGACGGGAGCTGCTGGGCCGGATGACCACGATGGGATGCCGGCGGGAACAGCCTGCATCGCGGTGTGCGGTCCCTCGGTGCAACGGGCGCGAACCTTGCGCGTCACCGGGGATCGGTCGCAGGTTCGACACGCGGTCACTCAGGCCGCTGTGGAGGCGGCACTAGAAATTCTTGAAGCTGGGGAATAGATCAGATCCCACCGGTGTTGTCTTTGTTGAAGACCCAAGAAGTCCCCTGCACAGCCGCCTGCATGTTTGCCCGAACGCAGGCCCAAACAGAGGCCTGCGCGAGCGGGCAATGGCAAGGTGCGGTTATGGTGGGGCAGTACAAGAGCAAGGAGGTGGCACCGTGATTGTCATGCGCGAAGTAATCGGCGAAGAGCTGCGTCGGCGGCGTCAAGATCAAGGCCGCACGCTGCGTGAGGTGTCCGGGGCCGCCGCCGTTTCTCTTGGCTACTTGTCCGAGGTTGAACGGGGGCACAAGGAGGCGTCCTCCGAGCTGCTCGCGGCGATCTGCGACGCGTTAGAGGTTTCGTTATCGGAATTGTTGGCGTCGGTTAGCACGCACGTCGCGCAAGTCGAGCTTCAACACACAGCCCCCACCACGCGTCTTCCCCAGATGGTCCTCCCGGGTGGTGCGGTCGCGCAGCGGCGCCTGTCCTAAACCGGTTTTACATCTGCCATCGTTCANGGGCCCGATCAGGGCTGGGTTCCCACCTGACAGCGGGGACACCAAAAGATCGGCTGCTCATTAGGGCGTTGCTGTTGCACACCCTGCTGAGAGCGAACGGGTGTGCAACAGCGCCGGCATGAGCCCCTCCGTTTTCCATAAACGAAATGGGCATCCCGCTCGTCACCGGTTGTCGCTTGCGACGACCGGTCCCGGTTGCGGATCATCAGGGTCCGAGCAATCGCCAGGGTCCAGGCCACACCGTCGTNGGATATGTCGTGCACAGGTGTGAAGGGCGTGATGCCCGCGAGGAACAGCGTTTCGCAGCGATAGATGTTGCCGATGCCGGCGACCACCCGTTGGTCGACGAGAACGTCACCAATCGATCGTCCTGCGCAGGCCCGAACGTTGTCCCTTGCAAGGCNTGCGTCCCACGAGTCATCGAGAATGTCCGGACCTAGGTGCCCAATGACGTCTGCTTCTCGCTCCGTTGGCAGAACGAGCACATCGTGCAGCCGATACCCCACGGCAACTCCGTCACCGGAGTACAAGACAATGCGGACCGCATGCATCGGCCCACCCTTCCAACGCTGTCCGGTGCGGTAGATGTGCCACGAGCCATCCATTCGAAAGTGCGTATGTAACGACGTTCCGTTGGAGAAGCGGAACAGCAGATGTTTACCTACCGGGCGCACGCCGAGACAGTCAATACCCGCGAAGTCGATGGTTGCCAGCGACGGCAGGCGGACGTCACTGCGGTCGATGCGACGGCCAGCAAGGAGTGCGTCCAAACGCTTGGCAGCCAGGTAGACGGTGTCACCTTCTGGCATGACTCTCCCAGCGCCAGCCGCGCGGAACNGGGGAGAGCCCGGCGGTCCGTGCGGCCTCATTCCACAAGTCATGCGTCGGAGCGTCGATCAGCGATTGGGCGTTGACGGTCGTGAGCGTGGCACGGGACTTCTCGGTAAGCACCGCGCGCGCGCGAGCCAGCGCCGCNAGAATGGTGGTGGCATGTTCGACCGTGTCGATGCCCCACGCCTCGAGATGAGAGCCGTTGGGGTCAAGCCACGCCCGTGTCTCGGTTCCGCAGCGGGCGACGATGGACCCGGCCCGTCGAGAGGCACGGCGCGAGCCCTCCGGCCACGGCAACAGCGAGCCACACGGGTTCGCCGGGTCGACGGAGAGCATGGTCACCAGTGAGGTGTTGGCCAACGAGGACGAAGCGTCACGAATGGCATCAACGGTTTCTGCAAGGGCGAATTGTGCGCCGCCAGCGCCTTCGATCGCGTAGATGCGCTGACAGATCCCTGCATCGGCGAGTGTCGACAAGACCGGGTACTGACCGGCAAAGCCACCCACCGGCTCTTCGCTCGCCACCGCCGGGCGTGTCACCACCGCCCATCGTTCCAGGAGCAGGCCCGCGTACTCGGCCGCAATTCGCTCATGAGAACCAGTGTCTGTGACCTCGGTTGCGGATACGCCGGGCGCAAGGAACCAGCGCGGGTCGGCGGACGTGGCCCCGGAGGTGGCCGCTAGGCGAGTACGTCGCGGCAGAGGTGCGCCTCGACGCCCGGTGGACCCACCCTTGGCTGTTCGTTGACGCGGGCGCGGTGACCGGCGGCCATGAACCCGTGCGTGAACGAACGACCAGGAATCGCAGGAGATCCATCCCGCTCGGAACAGTTGCCACAGGGCCTGGTCGACGGTGTCCANCGACACGACGGTCCCCGCAGAGACGAGCGAGGCGTGTACTGAGTCGCGAAGAAAAGCNCCCCCGCCTGCAAGTACATTCAGGACCGAGCGATCGGTGTCGTTGAGTGCGTGGTATCCGGCGTCGTCCATGGTCGGGTGCGATCCGCGCAGCATCGAACGAACACCGGCGGCTATCGGTGTCGGCCCCCACGCGATGCGAGCGTCTCGGCTACCCATCTCACCCATCGACCAGACGGTCAGGTTTCCCGTGGTCAACAAGCCATCGAGATCGGTCAGCGTCGCCTTCGGGACGCGCGACCGGATCAGCCCTAGGGTCGACGAGGCAGGGAGTACAAGTCCGCTGAGGCGATCGACGGCATCGACGATGCCCACCTCGGGTGCGCCGCTCGGGGCGGTGTCTTCCTGCGGTGCGGTCGAGTCGTGGGTAACCGACTCGCGTGTGCTCGACTCGTGGATCCCTGATTCGACTACACCGTGCCATCGGGGGAGGAAGGCGGCGTACTGCGAGAGACCAACGGGCTCGATTTCCTCACGGAGTCGAGCCACCGACCGTCGTCGGATTCGACGCAACACCTCCGGATCGCATAACTCGCGTCCATGCCCCCCGGGGCGGAATTCGCCGGCGAGAAGGCGGCGCTGAGCCAACAGGTCGTTGAGAGCTGATTCCAAGACTGCCGACGGGAGGTCGAAATACTCGACGACGTCGGGTAGGCGAAAGGGTCCATGCGTCCGCGCAAAACGATGGACCATTCCCACTAATGGTTCTTCTACAGCGGAGAGGTGGGCGTCGGGGATTCCCGGCGGCAGCACAACTCCGAGAGCATCGCGCAGACGCCCGGCATCCTCGATGGCTGCCCAACATCGACGACCGCCAACGGTCACCGTGATGGCCCGTCGGGCCGAGATCAGCTCGTCGAGCCACATGGTTTCGACACCGCATCGCTGCGCGGTATCTATGTCGAGCGGGCCGAGGAGCCTGAGAAGATCAGCGGCGTCCTCGAGGGATCGGGCTCGGGTGTGCGGAGCCTGAAAGGACACCTCGTCCTCCACCTCGGCGATGGCCTCGGCGTCGAGAAGGCTACGAAGCTCCGAGGTGCCAAGGAGGTCTGCGAGCAGCTCGGTGTCGATCGACAGGGCCTGAGCGCGACGCTCCGCGAGCGGGGCATCGCCTTCATACATAAAGGTGGCCACATAGCCGAACAGGAGAGACCGCGCGAACGGACTTGGGTGGTCTGTCGTCACGGTGGTCACGGTTACGTCATTGGATTGAATGCGTTCCAGAAGAGAAATCAACCCTGGGAGGTCGTAGACGTCATTNAGACACTCGCGCATGGTCTCCAGCACGATCGGGAAGTCGGGGTAGTCGGCGGCCACCTGTAAGAGCGCGTTTGCTCGCTGGCGTTGCTGCCATAGGGGGCTCCGCCGGTCGGGGCGCCGGCGCGGTAACAGCAGTGACCGCCCAGCACACTCGCGGAAACGTGCCGCGAACAGGGCAGACCCAGACACCTCGTCTTGCACCGTCTGCTCGAGGCCGACGGTGTCGATATCGAGTGAGTCGACGACCTTCTGAAGCACGTGCTCACCNTCGGCGGTACCGCCGACAGGCCCACCGAATTCACTGCCCGACGAACTGAGGTCTCCAGCCGCATCGATGACCGGGTCGAGAACGTGTACGTAATCGGGAAGCCTGATGACGATTCCGTCATCTGCGTGCATTACCTGCGGATCGATGCCGAATTGATCACGCAAATTTCGAGCCAGCACCAAGGCCAGGGGTGAATGGACTTTCGCCCCGTAAGGGCTGTGGAGAACAACACGCCAGTCACCGATGTCGTCGCGGAAGGCCTCGATCAACAGGTTGCGGTCATCGGGGACAACTCCGGTGGCGTGCCTTTGCTCGTCGAGGTAGACCTGCAGAGCGGCTGTTTTCGGCTTAGGGGACCGAATCGTGTGACCAATCGCTTCCGCTAACTGTGCGGGACGACCCGCAGAGTCCCCGTGCCAGAAGGGCATTCGCCCGATCGCGCCGGGTGTTGGAGTAACCAACACGCGATCGTGGGTGATCTCTTGCACCTGCCAGGTGCTTGCGCCCAGGGTGATGACTTCCCCGACGCGCGTCTCGTAGACCATCTCTTCGTCAAGTTCCCCGACGCGAGGGAATCCCTCGGTTGCTACGTGAACGCCGAACAGTCCTCGATCGGGAATCGTTCCGGCGTTCGTTACCGCGAGCCGGCCGGCCCCCGGTCGTCCGGTCAGCACCTGCGAGGCGCGATCCCACACCAGGCGCGGGCGCAACTCGGCAAATCGTTCTGACGGGTACGTTCCTGCGAGCATGTTGACCACGCCGGTCAAGAGAGCATCGCTGAGGTGCGTGAACGATGCTGCTTTGCGCACGAGTTGAGCGAGGTCATCGAAAGTCCAATCGTCCATCGCGCACATGGCAACAATCTGTTGACTCAAGACATCCAGGGGCAGGTTGGGAAGCCGCATTGGTTCAATGACACGCTCGGACATGCGATCGGCGAGGCTGATGGCCAACAACAGGTCGTGTGCATGCGTGCTGATCACGTGCCCACGACTGACTTCACCGACTCCGTGCCCGGCACGTCCCACCCGCTGCAATCCGCTCGCCACCGACGTTGGCGATTGAATTTGGATCACGACATCGACCGCGCCCATGTCGATACCGAGTTCCATGGAACTGGTCGCAACGACGGCCGGAAGTCGACCGGCCTTCAGGTCCTCTTCGATAGATCGGCGAAGATCCTTCGAGACGGATCCGTGATGAGCCCGTGCAATCACGGTCGCTTCACGCGAGTCCGTCGACTGGCCAGACTCGTCTGCGCGCTGCGCGGCGGCGTCGTTGAGTCGGGCCGTGAGACGTTCGGCGAGCCGTCGCGAATTGACGAACACGATGGTGGATCGATGCGTCGTGATGATGTCCAGGACACGGTCCGCGACCGCCGGCCACACCGATGACCGATCCGCGTCTCCGGCAGCACTCCCGGTGACGATCTCAACGCCGGCATCGTCAGTTCGCGCATTTCCAATGTCACGGAAATCGGCTACTGGGGACTCGACCGTGAGCTCGATCTTCTTGTCGATAGCGGGTGAGATGACGGCAACACCGGCGGGATNGGTGGCGCGCACGTAGCGAGCAACCTCGGATACCGGTGTCACNGTGGCGGACAGAGCGATGCGTTGCGCGGGCTGCGCAAGAAGCGCATCGAGCCGTTCTAGGGATATGGCGAGATGGGCGCCGCGCTTTGTGTCTGCAAGGGCATGCACTTCGTCGATGATCACGGTGTCGATGTCACGGAGTGCGTCGCGGGCCCTCGATGTCAGAAGCAGAAACAACGACTCAGGTGTCGTGATCCACACGTCGGGAGGATTCTTCGCCTGCCGGGTTCGTTCCGATTGAGGAGTGTCACCGGTTCTGATTCCAACGGAAATCGGCGGAATCGTCACGTCCGATCGAGCGGCGATCTGCTCAAGGCCGATCAATGGGCTGCGCAGATTGCGCTCAATGTCCGAGGCAAGGGCCTTCAGCGGAGAGATGTACAGCACTCGCTTGCGGTCCGAGGGCGGGGTGTGTGCGAGTGAGTCCAATGCGGCAAGGAAAGCCGCAAGGGTCTTACCTGANCCGGTGGGGGCGATCAGGACAGCGTCTTGGCCGGTAGCCAGAACAGGCCAGGCCTCGCGCTGGATCGCGGTTGGTTCACCGAGGGCCTGCTGGACCCAGGTGGTGGCCCACGGGCTGAGCCCGGAGTCGGTGGCATCGACGTGGCCCACAGATGACGTGGGCGCCGCCGACGCGCCCACTGTCTCTGGGGCTGGTGGCACGGCGCACGCTCCTTGCATGATGTGCTTCCTGCGGGGCGGTGCGGCGCACTCCTCCGCCGTCTCGGAGGATATCCCGCATGCGTCGAAGTGACTTCTGGGAGCGATTGAACGCCGTCCTGGGTCCGGAGTACGCCGCGAGTTGGTCACGAGACGTCGTGCTTCCCTCCCTCGGTGACACGGTCGAAGGTTGCTTCGATAGGGGCGAGGACACCGTCGTGGTGTGGCGGGCAGTGTGCGACGTGGTCGACGTTCCCTCCATGCTGCGCTAGCGGATTTTTCTGCAGGCCGGCGCTCGGTATCGAGAGGTCGGGCTTCGGACCGAGATGGAGCCCTAGAGTTCTTGTGTGTCGACTGCCGAGCCAGATCGTGAATTTCTGACGATCGTGACCTTCGGTCGCTCGGGATCGACGGCACTGCAGGCGGCCCTGAACGCTCACCCTCACACGATCATTCGCGGGGAGAACTACAACGCGTTGCGTGGGTTGCACGCGTATGTCGACGCCGTTGCAGCTGCGGCTGACCGACATAACTCGGGTAAACCGCACCACCCGTGGTTTGGCACCGCCCGACTCGATGCTCCTGCCGTGCTGGCGGATCAGCGACGCCACGTCATCGCCCACCTGCTGCGACCCAAGGCCGACACGCGCTGGTTGGGATTTAAAGAAGTTCGATACGAGATCGGTCACTTTGCCGATGCCGACGTCATGACCGACTACCTGCTGTTCATCAACGCTCTGCTTCCCGGCGTGCGGTACGTGATCAATGTCCGCGATCCGCAGGCGGCTGCCCGCAGCGGGTGGTGGCGCGAGCACCCCGATGCGGTGACCGCATTGGAGCGCTCGGTGGAGCATCTCCGCGAAGCAGCCGGCACGCTCGCCGACGTTCTTGGCCCGGGCCGAGTGGCCCTCACCGAGTACGAGCAGTGGTCGGCCGATCCATCCATTGGCGTGTCCGCGCTTAAGAACATCGGATTCCCGGTGCAGGAGGCCCTGATTCGCGAATCCCTGTCTACGCACCTGGAGCACGGCCAGAACAGCGAGCGTCCGTGAGTCGTACCGGTGATTCGGACGCGGTAACGGTGGCGCCCGAGCCTGACGATCAGTTGGAGGCAGGCGATCCGTTCGACGCCGACGATGTTCGCGCCCTCCAGCGCAAGAGCATCGGGGTGCTCGGCGGCAGTCAGGTTCTCGGGGGAGTGGCCGTCGCGGGCTCACTGCCGGCCGGTGCCCTTATCGCCGAATCGATCAGTGGAAGCGAGGCCGCCGCCGGGCTCGCGCAAACGTTCGGAGTCGTGGGTGCGGCGCTGCTGGCGCTCCCGCTGGCGCGGGTGGCTCTCTCGCGCGGGCGCCGCGTTGCTCTTGCCAGTGGGTACTTCCTCGGCTCCCTCGGATCGATCATCGTCATCTTCGGAGCTGTGTATCGCTCGCTCGCGATCGTGTATGCGGGGTGCCTGCTCGTAGGTGTCNCCTCGGCGGCTGGTCTGCAAGCCCGGTACGCGGCGACGGACCTGGCATCGGCGAATCGTCGGGCACGCAGTTTGTCCATCGTGGTGTGGGGCGCCACCATCGGAGCGGTTGCCGGCCCCAATCTGCTCGACGTCAGCGGGCGGTGGGCGCTGTCGTTGGGCCTCCCGCCCCTGGCGGGCCCGTACCTCGTCGCCGCGGTCGTGTGCGGCGTCACCGTGGGTTTGCTGCTGGTGTTCTTGCGCCCCGATCCGTATCGAGAGTCGTTGCGGCTTAGGGGAGACGTCAAGCCGGGCGTTCAACGCCCACGCATCCGCGATGGCATCGAGCATCTGAAGAACCGGCCGAGAGCGGTTTTGGGTATCGGCGCCGTGGCCGTCGGGCACGTCGCGATGGTCATGGTCATGGTGATGACGCCGGTGCACATGGCTCATGTCGACGTGAGCCTGAAGTTGATCGGCCTCGTCATCAGCGTGCACGTCGCCGGCATGTACGCCTTCTCGCCACTGGTTGGAATGGCCGTTGACCGGTTCGGTCGGCTGACCGTGATCGGCGCAGGGGNGGTGATCNTGCTGACGGCGTGCGCGGTGAGCGGGCTCGCCCNTGCCGACGACGTGGTGACCCTCGGCATCGGATTGTTCCTTCTCGGCCTGGGGTGGTCGTGCACCCTGATCGCCGGGTCGACGCTGGTGACCGATGAGGTTGATCCACCTGAGCGCCCCGCTNTCCAGGGACTCTCGGACCTGACGATGAACGTGGCGGGGGCCGTGGGAGGAGTGGTCGCCGGGGTTGTGGTGTGGCTCGCGAGTTACCAGGTCCTGACGGCGGTGGCCGCCATTCCGGTGGTGGGCCTGGTCGTGTGGGCCAGCATTCCGGCGTGTCGGCGCCATTCGAACACCCGTTCGATGTAGTTTCGGGCCCGTTGGCAGTTGCGTGGGCCACGTCCTCCACACGGGGGTTCGAGGCGACATCCGATCCCCAGGGCGAGGTGGGGAATGGATGGATCCGGGCGACTGTCACAGGGTGGACCTAGCGTCCGCAGGGCACGNCAGACACGACCAGCAACCGCGAGGAGAAACCGATGGCCGCGAAGAACAGCGCGAAGTCCAGCACACCGTTGATGTCCGTTAGCGCGTCCGGTGACCGCGAACGCGCGCTTGAGACCGCCCTGTCACAGATCGAACAGCAGTTCGGCAAGGGCTCCGTCATGCGACTCGGAGACGAAGGCCGTGCTCCTATTGAGGTGATCCCTACCGGATCCATCGCCCTCGACGTCGCGCTGGGAATCGGCGGTCTGCCACGCGGTCGGATCATCGAGGTGTACGGCCCGGAGTCCTCCGGAAAAACCACCGTTGCCCTGCACGCGATTGCCAGCGTCCAAGCCTTGGGCGGGCTGGCAGCCTTCATCGATGCCGAGCACGCTTTGGATCCGGATTACGCGCAAGCGCTGGGTGTGGACCTCGACAATCTGTACGTGTCTCANCCGGACACCGGCGAGCAGGCACTCGAAATCACGGACACCCTGGTCCGGTCGGGCGCCATCGATCTGGTCGTCATCGACTCGGTCGCCGCACTGGTGCCCCGTGCGGAAATCGAGGGCGAGATGGGCGACTCCCATGTCGGGTTGCAGGCTCGCCTGATGAGCCAGGCACTGCGCAAGATGGCCGGTGCGCTCAGCAGCACGCACACGTCCGCGATCTTCATCAACCAACTCCGAGAGAAGATCGGCGTGATGTTCGGTTCTCCGGAGACGACCACCGGCGGGAAGGCTCTGAAGTTCTACTCATCGGTTCGGCTCGATGTGCGACGTATCGAAACNCTGAAGGGCGGTACCGAGGCGGTGGGAAACCGCACCCGGGTAAAGGTCGTNAAGAACAAGGTTGCACCGCCATTCAAATTGGCGGAATTCGACATTCTCTATGGCGAGGGCATCTCTCGTGAGGGTTCGCTGATCGATCTGGGGGTCGATACGGGCTTGGTGAAAAAGTCTGGCGCTTGGTACACCTACGAGGGGGACCAGCTGGGTCAGGGCAAAGAGAACGCGCGTGTGTTCTTGAAAGACAACCCCGACTTGGCGAACGAGCTGGAAAAGCGCATCAAGGAAACGATGGGCATTGGCGCACAGGTGGATGTGCCCGCAGACGACCTGAATGAGGCCCCGGAGGTCGCCGAGGACTTCACGGATGTCGCGCCGCCGGCGTGAGCCTTCCTCCGACCAACCGCCGGAGGAAACGTCTGACCCAGAATCCGCAGTGCGGGCCATCTTGCTGCGCCGTCTATCCAGTGCTCCGCGCACACGGAACGAATTGCGCGAAGACCTTCGTCGGCGTGGGGCAGACCCCGATGCGAGCGAGCGCGTCCTGGACCGCTTCGAGGAGGTCGGGCTCGTCGATGACGTTGCGTTCACGCGCCTGTGGGTGGAATCCCGGCACCGCAGCAAGGCTTTGGCACGACCGGCGCTCCGTCGGGAACTGCAGCAGCGGGGAGTGGACGCAAACATCATCGAGCGGGCCCTAGAGGACATCAACGACGAGGGTGAGTTTCATCGTGCGCTGTCCTTCGCTGAGGGCAAGGCACGCCTGCGTGCGGGGGAGGAGTTGCCGGCCGCGGTTAATCGCCTTGCGAGGCAACTTGCGCGTAAGGGTTACCCATCGAGTGTGTGTTTTTCGGTCGCCCGAAACGTATTAGCGACGAAATTCGAGCAGCGGCAAGATGACATTGTCGACGAGATGTTCACAGGTGACGTCGTCGATGATCTCGCCGCGCACCAAGAGTCGATGTGAGATCAACGCATCGGGCAATTCGAAAATCAACGGATCGATCGGTTTCGTTGGGATCTCACCGCGGGCCATGGCNCGTTGCAAGACATTGACGCGTTCGGCTTCCATTGGTGCGCCCAGTCGGGTGTTGAACTGTTCGATCAATTCCGTGTCGTGCGCCGATTCGCTGATCAATTCGCGAAGCACCAGAGCCATGGGCCCGCGGAACGAAGAGGTGAAGGACTTCATCGAGCCGACCAGATCCTCGCGCAAGGATCCTGTGTTCGGGAAGGCTTGCGGAACAGACTCAGCGATCGTGGCGAGAAATACGTCCAGACCGAGTGCACGCACGTTGGGCCAGCGTCGGTAGAGCGCCGCCTTGCCCGTCCCGGTGCGTTTGGCGATGCGGTCCATCGATGCTCCCCGAAGGCCGTTCTCGGCTATCTCTGCCAGGGCAGCCGCATGAACGGCCTGAATGAGCTCGTCGCCGGTGCGTCGAGAGGAAGTGCTGGCAGGGGAGGCCATNACAACAGGTTACGCCATTGTGAACGANTCCGTTCCCTACAGTCTCGATTTGTGAACGGAATCGTTCCTTGCTAGCGTGCCGCTACCTCGTCAAAGGAGCCTCATGCCTGGATTGTCCACCTGGGCCGTTCGTCGNCCTGTTCTCGCTCTGATCGCCTGGCTCGTCACCGTGGCGGCGATCGGCGTCNTAGGCATCGGATTCGGAGGGAACTACAACGANAGTTTCGATCTCCCCGACACCGAATCGAAGGCGGCCACGGACTTGCTGATCGAGAGCGGGACCGACACTTCCGGGCTCGAGAGCGGCGCCACTATCGTGTGGAAACCGTCTGAGGGGCTCGCCCTGTCCGAGGAGACGGGCACAATCATCGTCCCAATGCTGCAAGAGATGGCGGAGTTCGAGTCGGTCACATGTGTGNCCAATCCNTTCGATCCCGCATCGACCGGTTTCGGGTCGGACTGTCCGAGTGGGGATCAGAACGCGGCTATTTTTGAGTTACTCACCCCTGAGGAAATNGACATCCTTTCCAGTTCCTTCGCGCCGGTGAGCCCCGATGGGACGGTTGCTTACGCCTCGGTTTCGTTCGTTGGTGATGGCACCGAGGGTCTGCCCATGGAGGAAGCGGCTGCGATTCTCGAGTTGCTCGAGGAGACGAACTCAGATTCCTTGGCGGTCGGCGCCGAAGGTCAGGTTCTCGACTGGGCCGGCGGTGAGCCCCCGAGCAGCGAGATCATCGGCGTGATCTTCGCCCTTGTCATTTTGCTCGTCGCCTTCGGCTCGGTCATCGCCGCAGGACTCCCAATTCTCACGGCA